>CAKZSV010000056.1 GCA_937921485.1 uncultured bacterium | reverse complement strand
CTGAAAATAGTTATAATCGCATTCCAGAAACTTCACTTTCACCCGAACTTTCTTTATGGGCAGTTTTGTCATTTCATCATATCGCTTCTGATACTGTATGCGCCCATCATCCATAAGATATGCCCTGTAATTTTTGCACATTTTTTGCATCACGTGAATGAGAAGCTCTTCCATGGAAAGCTTCGTTTGCTCCTGCGCTTTTGCAAGCAACTGGAGCACTTCTGTGCACATGACATAGGTGGTGCGGATATTCATAGCTATTCTCCCCTTTGTTAAAGATTGCTGCTTCTATTTATTAATACGATACAGATGGCAAAATCGTAAAATTTTTTGTCATTTTTTGGTAAAATACAATGTGCACCAATAAATTTCTCATTACCTCTTATAGTGGCAATAACCAGGAGCACAAAAACGCTGTAATTAATACACAGAGGAGCACATTGTTATTTTTGATGTGAAGCGCCTTCGCGAAATGGTATTTTTCCATTGACATTATTTCCAGTATCATACCATACTTTGGGTGATTGCGATCTTTTTGCCAGTAGGGTATTGGGAATGTGCTGATTTACGTAGAAATACAGGAGGTTTACCATGATTATGATATCAGTATTGAGAAGCGGTGATAGCAGGGATATCTTCAGCTTCTTCGAAGATTTCGACGAGTATTTGTATGACAATTATACTGAGGCCTCTCTATTCTCAGGATCTTTCGATATTTTTGAAACGGGCGGCCTGATATCTACCGCCTCCCCTCCAGCTATTGAAGTAAGCAATATTTCTGTTATTCAGGAATGGAGAAAGAAGGTAAAGTACGAGGTCCTCGGTGGATATATCATGGTTCTGCGTGGTTTTACGGGTGATATCTATTCCGGCATAAAGGTGGATAAACCGGATTTTTACGGTATCAAAAGTGATGCCGGATGCCATCTGATAGGAAAAACTAAGGCAAACCTTTATCCAGGGAACACGGGGGTAGGCAAACGTATCATATTATCGGCGATGAAGAAATCGTCATCAACGGGCTTTATGGTGCTATTAGTAGTTATTATAAGTACAATAAGGGTAAACATATTAGCGGTTCGGCCAGGGATTTTAACGCGTGTCTGAAATGCCTGGGGAAAGCAGTTTTTTAAGGTTATAACCACACCCAAGAAGGGGGTTGCCTAAATGGTACCACGAATAAAAAAGAAACATGTGTGTACGGTTGTTGTATTGCTGGTAGGGTTCTGGCTTTTTTTGGTGAGCATTGTGCCGCGTTTGACCCTCATCGGGAGGTCAACGGACCATAAAGTTTATGTAGCCTTCGGTTTTCATGCCAACCTCTATCATTCCTACCGGATTGATACCAACGATGAGGCGGGTTTTGGCATGGATATCCGCATAATCCGGCGGATTATCGATGTTCTGGACGAGTACAATAAGAGTGGTGTAGATGTCCGTGCAGTATGGGATATCGAAAACCTTTTTACTCTCGAAGAGGTGCTTCCCCGGTATGCACCCGACATTATTAAAAATATTAAGCGTCGAGTGAAAGAAGGGCGTGACGAGGTCATCATCATGTCCTACAACAACGCTCTTGCCTCAGCTCTGACAGAAGATGAGTTTAACGATTCCATTGAACGAGCGATACGAAATGCGAAGCAAAGCGGAATTCATGATATCTTTGGAAACTGGAGTCCCATCGTCCGGCCTCAGGAGATGATGACCACCGCGGGGAATTTTTCACTCTATCAGAAGCATGGCATAGATGCGATTTCGCTTTACTACAGCGCCATTACCTTTGACAGCCTTCGGGTGTTTCTGCCCCCTCTAAGCAAAAAGGAGACTTTCAATCCTCTTCGCTATCGTGATCCTGTTACAGGCGAATCGATCAGGGTGGTGCCCACATACAACATAGGTGACCTGATAGAAAACGTGAGCCTTCAGCGGTGGGCGCGTGAGTTACACCGCGAACAGGTGAGAGGAAATATTGATTCTGATGTCCTAATCTTTATAAATTTCGATGCTGATGATTCCTATTGGTATGGGTATAATTTGCCTCCGCACCTATCGTGGCTTCCCAACACTGGAGGATTGCGCCAGCTCATCGCTGGTGTAAAAGATTTGGAGTATGTGCGTTTTACCACACTGTCGGAGTATTTGAAGACCCATGGGGACGCAGGAAGCATTTATTTTGGCCAGGATACGGCAGACGGTAATTTCAATGGCTATAACTCATGGGCAGAAAAGATTTCAAGCCATTATCACTGGACTGCTGCAATGAAAGCACGCCGTGCAGAAGAAGTAGTGAAGAATATTTATGCTCATCTAAAAAAGCCTCTGACACTGATACAAAAGTCCCGTTTGAAGAACTCGTACGAAGAACGACTGCGGCTTCTATCTACTACAAACTTTGGAATGGCGGCACCGTATCTGGCACGTGCGAGGGAACAGGTCGTTGAGGGAATACTGCAACGGATGCGTGAGCCGGTTGAGAAAGCCCTGGTTGAAGCATCGACGCTTCTGGAAAACGAAGCACGGCGAAGTGGGAAAGTGCCTGAAGGTCCCGAAGCAAAATTTCTTGACT
This sequence comes from uncultured bacterium, assembly GCA_937921485.1. GTDB lineage: Bacteria > Spirochaetota > UBA4802 > UBA4802 > JAGODF01 > DYLV01. The sequence goes on along the minus strand of CAKZSV010000056.1, from coordinate 18,690 downwards.
CACTCTACATAATGAATATCGGAAAAGAAACATTGCCGTGTCCAGGCCTGAGCATTGCGTTTACCACAAGGCATGCTTTGAAACAGGGAGATGCGCTTCTCCTTAAAGGTCGGGGCAATGCTGCTATCTCTGGTCGGGTAATTGAGGTTTCTAACAGGAAAAACGCCACTGCCGTGAATGCGATATTTGCAACTCGAAAACCTCTAGAGAATGGTGTATATTCTTTGTATTCGCTGCCGCGCAATGGTAGTGCAGGTAAAGCGAAGGCAGATGCGAATTATTTGACGAACGGTAGTATTGCAGTGAAGTTCGATGCTGCGGGACTTGTGGAAGAAGTAACGATGAATGGTATCCGGCGCCTTGAAGGGGGAAGCCTTGCACCCCGGATTCACTACTTGAACAAGACGACCAACACTGTGCTCACCCCTGCGAAGGGTTCAGTTCGCGTCCTCTCCGATGGAACCGGCGGCATTGCTTCAGTTATATGGGAAGGTGAGGTACCCCCAGCAAAGGAAGGGAAGGTAATTGCTGGGAAATTTCGATACAACCTTACTCTTGTGGAAGGGCTTCCATATCTCTTTGTCCAGGGTGCTATCCAGTATCCCGAAACGGAGCGCAACGATGTCATCAAGAGCGATCAGGCGCAACTCATTCGTCGACTGGACAGGGGATGGTATGAAGTGGCACCGCTTGAGCTTTTCCTGACACAGCGTGCCGATATGGAAACACCGTTTAAGGTGTTGAGTAGAAATTTTCTTGATATAGAATCATCGTATCTTCTCGATTATTATAAACATTCGGATAAAAACCGTAACCTTGCCTGTGTAAACAACCACATCACCTCCTCATATGCTGGCGTGGCGGGCAAAACCGGTGGTGTTGCTGTGGCAATGGATACTACCGTACTGGCAAACTTTGCCTTCTGTCCCATGAAAATGGAATATCATCGATCCGGTGGCGATTTCTCGATCCGTATGAACCCTTTTGGTACGTATTTCGGCACTCAGTACTACCAGCCGACATGGAGCAATGGGCAAGGGTATCAGGCAGCACTCCTTTCGGGGCAGCAGTATGCCAGCCAGGCTCCCACCTTTAACGGCGCATCCCATGAATTTGCGGTTATGATTACCTTCTTTGATGGGCGCGATATCCCGGAAACAATACGGCGCGACATGGTTGGATTCAGCAATCCCCCCTACATAGTTTCGACCGGACTTATTCGACTGGAAAATAAGGTGGAGCCGCTGTTTCGGGAACTATCGCCGCCCTCCGGCCTGATTGGCGCATATGAAAAAGGGAAGGTTTTTCTCCACTGGGAGAAGGCTCATGGTGGTGTAACTGCTTACAATGTGTTTATTGGTGATGAAAGGAGTTCATTGAAAAAGCATGCCACCGTAAAAAGTACCAGCTTTGTGATTGATGCGCCTTCGGAAAAATCATCGATCGCTTTTGCGGTATCGTCGCTCAGTCGGGCTGGCAAGGAAAGTGCCATCTCGGAAAAAGTAGATATCCCATTAAAGGAGACTGGAAAGGTTCGTCGCGGGGTAAACCTTCCCATCTTGCTTCAGCTTAAGATTCTCTGGAACGGTCTTCTGGCATATATTGATTAGGAGACTGATAGTATTATTGGATTCTTAGCTGCGCGTTGATATGTCCAAAACAATGTTTTAATACGGTGATTAAATAACAATTGAATATTGCAAAAAATGTCAATTATTTTATAATTAAAAATAATAATTTATTGACAATTAATAATCAAAAGCTTAAAAGGTTTCTTGTAAAATGTTTATTTGTTCCAGCGCTTCACCTTCAAGGTCAAGGATGCGGACGGGCAGGCTGATGACTCTGGCTCGGAGAGCGATCTTTTCCATGGATTCACCGTGCGGGCGGTGTATCTCATAAATCTGTAGTGTTCGGCGTGAAGGGTCGGTGCACTGCCGACCCTTATTTAAAAAAACGCCGCAATGTGAATGGGTCGCATATTGGGGAGTATTTAAAAAGATCCATAAAGGGCAAAGCGCATCTATTTCGTCCAGGAAATGGCAGACAGCAATTTTCAATGGCTTTATCGAGTAAGTGAGAAGGATTTCAATCCATCACTGCATGGTAACACTGACGACAACGTGGGCAGGAAAATGAGATTTCGTGCGCGGTTGATGACATCTGCTGCTAAAAGTGTGACAGCTTTTTACCGGGGAATACACTGTGTATCGATGGAAGCAGAGTAAAATTGGTTTTAAAAGTTAAAAACTGCAATCTGGGCTATGGGCTGTAGCTCGTGCCTGGTGTCATCAGTTAATATTTCAAATGCGCATCGATGTTTGGTTTTTAATGTGATGTGTGTGCCATGAAGGGAGCACTGCAATTCACAGGAAGCAATCTTTGTGTTGAGGCAATATTTTATCCCTCCATGCGGATTATAGTATGGTAAGCATACAAAATCTTTCTGTGCAGCAAAAATTGAACCCTTAATAGAAATGTCCTTCTTACGGGCAGTAAAGTGCCAGTAAAAATACCCGAAATGCCCTCTGCCAAATGTTTCGCTCAAGGAATTGAGCGAATATTCATATCCCTTGTAACGAAGTACCACAGGTGTCATAAACGGTGTCCACAGCGGCCCAAGTTTAATTCGCGCGGTAGCCATCTCAAGAAATGCCGATGGTTCATTGTCAAATCCACACACCTGTCCCCATGCGTAATGGTCAGTATGCTTTGACCCCCAGTTATGGTTCTGGCTGCCAATCCAGTCATTAACACTAAGTGTCGTCCCATTCAGTCTTAGTGTGCCATTGAAAAGAGCATTGGGTACCCCCACTAAAGATTTTGCTTTCGGTAAGGTTGTGGTGTACAGTTTCACTGGAAACAGGAACAACGGTTCTTCATTGCCCGTAAATGTCAGATCCCACTCTATCTTTTGCGTGCCATAAGCAATTGAACCCTGCAAAAATCCAGGCGCCAACACTGCATCACCAATAACAAGATGAAAATCATCCTGCGAAAAGCTACATCGTGAAATGGGGTATTCTGCTTTTAATGCAGTATGGGTATCATCTTCGCCATTAAAAATAATTGCCCATAATTCTCCAATGGCGTTTTCTGGCTTGCCTGCTGGTTGAAAAATGGTGTATCGTATCCAGAATGCCAGTGGCTTTTGCGGATGGTTTGCCCTCACGAAAAAACTTTCATAGTGGCCGCTTTTTCCTGCTTTATAGCGGGTATGATTTGCCGTTGTGATGAGATCTTCCTTTTTCATTTTTCCCTCTTTTATGATTATCAGCTAAACGCGAAAGCCACTCGCACCTTGCCGCGTGAAGACTATTTACGAATTTCTTTTGCATAATCGGTATAGATACAACATCCACACACCTAAAGGAAAATCAGTAATAAAAATAATGAGATTGGCCAGAGTATTCCATCCGTAATGATAGATGCATCCATATATAAATGCCACCAATCCACAAAACGATGAGGTAAATTTCATTATCACCAGAGGTATACTCATCTCAATATACGATGCAGTATTTTTATATATCATGAAGGCACATGCTGTGACGCCAGCCATCATGGATACAGCCAGTACCTTGAAAAATTGGCTTTGCTCCTGGGCCAGAGGAAGAGAGGTATACAGGTGTTGCGACATTGCATTAATAGTACTTATAAGTAATGAATCAAAAAAAATAAATACAATTGTGGTAAGTATAAATGCAATACCGTACAACAGCCCCGTTATTTTCATAATTTTAATTATTTTTTCTTTTCTCATATTGAAAAACCCCCGTAAGCACACTTTATGGTGTTTATCTATCCCCATCTAAATATTTCTTAATTCCATATAAATATTCCTTAATACTTTTTTGTGTCAAAGTATTCTCCACAAATCCCGGTACCGGCACGGATACTTCAACAACGGGTGCGTAATAAAGTATTGTGGAATAGTTATCGACGGGTATGCAGTACTGGAAGCCTTCAATGTTTTTGATACCGCTGCTGTGAGGCTGTGTTTTACTGTGTATTCGGTAGTCTTTGATGTGGGATGGTGTTAACAACTGCCATCGCTGGTAATACGTGTCTTTTTGGTTTTTTACTAATAGGGTATATCTAAACTTCAAAAATGCCACGTGAATCTGACCTTCAATTACTGAAATAGAAGGATTAATTGTTTCCAATACTTTATAATAATCAAGCGTAGGGACATACTGTGGCATTTTTCCCCAGTCCAATATACACTTCCATACATCTTCAACAGGCTTTTGTATTTGTATCGCACCAACAACGCGTGCAATATGACCCTCAGGAGTGTTTTGTTTCTGTTTTTTTGTAATTATTTTTCCTTCTTTTAATATTTGCATCTCCGCTTCGCTAAATTTTGCATATTCTGGATATACGCGTTGGTTACACACTGCCAAAAGCGGCACAATCAGAACAAAGTTGCATAAAAACTTTTTTTTCATTGTGCACCTTCTTTCGTTAATTGTTCCATCACATAGTGAGAAATCTTAGTTGCCAGTGCCATTATGGTTAATTGAGGATTTACTCCCAGCGATGTTGGTACAATGCTGCCATCAGCTATGTAGAGATTCTCAGTGCCATAACATTTCCCCGCGCTGTTTACCACTCCCAGGTTGCTATTGCCCGCCATGCGACATGTTCCCAGGGGATGAAATGCAAAGACTTCTGGAATATGCCCTCGTTTCAAAGTGGCAGCTTTTAACTGCGTTATCTTTTCCATTGATTCGATAACTGAAAAAGGCACTATGGGAGTGAATACCTTCCGGGCACCTGCCGCTAAAAAAATTTCTGCACAATAGGCTATGCCGTTTTTCAAGGTGTGAATATCGTGTGCGTTCATCATGTACCATGCGAGAGGCATATGGAGCGAACTAAAAACAAAACCCTCGGTTGTATCATGCACCATAACGCCAAAGGCAGCAATATTGGGGAACTGCTGTGCCAGCTCGAAAAAACTTTTACCAATACCCGGCAGTGAGGCAGTAAGTATGGATGGATGCACAAAAATTCCTTCCAGCATAATGCCTTCATCTGCGAAATCATCAATGTAGGCACCCTGAGATACACCAATCCAGCCATTGACCTCTTCATCCATAAGTGCCACAACCCGCGAGCACGGATGGAGCTGCAAATGCTTTCCAATATGGGTATTTCTTATGCCACTGTTCTTCAGCAACAATGGAGTGAACATTGTGCCGCAGGCAGAAATTACAATTTTGGATTTAACAGTACAATGGGCAATGCGCTTGTTATGAGGAGCAATAACCGTGCATTCAACGCTTACTGCTCTGGCGCCTTTAAATACTATTTTCTCTGCCTTACAGTGAGTAAGCAGCAGCGCATCGTGCTGTAATGCTTTTGGAATATAGCTTATTTCAGTGCTCTGTTTAGCTCCCTCAACACATCCAAACTGGCACGTCCCACACCCTTTGCAATTTCTTACATTATGCTTTAATGGTTTACAATGCAAACCCAGTGCGTCTGCACCCCGCTTAACTATCTTTGCACAATTGCCTAAAACATCCCAGCTTAATTCCGTAACATTGATCATTTTTTCAACTTTTTCAAAATGCGGTACTATCCGGTCATACTCCATATCAACGTGGAGGTTATTTTTCCACTGCGCGATGATATGCTCAGGTGTTCTAAAGCAGGTAGCTGAATTTATAGCGGTGGTGCCTCCCACGCATTTACCTGTTGGCAGTGATATCGGAGGTATGCCAAATGTAACGGTGCTGCCTCCATCGCGCCACATGGTTTTCAAGTTGTTAAGCGGTTTGCCATCATAGTCCCTGGTGGTGTAATATCCCCCTTCCTCCACAATTATGACGCTGAATCCTGCTGCGGCAAGCTCGTATGCAGCTACCGCTCCACCTGCTCCGCTGCCTATTACACACACATCGGCACTAAATATGTGGTGCGTTTTATAATCAGGTGAGGAGTATATCATAGCCTACCTTCAACGACAATGTGCCAAATGCTTATATCCAATATGTTCGGTGCTGTTGTCATCGTCAAAATAGGTGAGCGTGCAAAAGAACTTAAAGACCATCACCATCATGCTGCCGACAAAGGAATTGCGTTCAATTGATTGCAAAAGTGCTATTGCTTCATGAGAAGGAACCGCGTAAAATAATTTCCATTTTTTGAAAAGCGATACAATATTGAAATAGCCAATTCCCATCACGTACACCGCTTGCACATAGAAGGGAGTGAAATCAAGATATTCGCTTATTTTTTTCGCCAACTTCTCGCCATCGACCTCATCCTGTGCCAGTATTGTTTTCATGATGGCAATTGTGGTCTTTGCACCAATTCCTCTTCCCATTTGCAAACACCCATAAATAATATATACTTATAGTATATATTATAAAACATGCGTAAAAAAGTCAATTTTTTTCCAAAAATTTTTAAAAAAAATTCGAGGTGACAATAATCGAAGATACGCAGCCGGCGCGCTTCAAAAGAAAGGCATTTTCCACTGCTATCTGCGCCAACTATGGTAGAAAAGCAGCTCATCGCTCATGAAAAGGTAAAAAAAAAAGGTGGTCGCATGGCTGCCCAAAAGTATATTGCGAACGTCAGGGGAGTAGCGCGCCTTAATTAATTTTTGCAACAAGAGATAGTGGTGGCACGTGGTGTTAGAGCTTGTCACTCACTGCATTTGCCAATGTTTTTACCGCTGCGATAATCATCTCATTATCCGCAATCTTCCCTTTCCCCACATCCCCGCAGGCGAGCAATCCCTCTTGAGGCTGAATGAAATGATATGTTCCGAGGCTTTCAAGAAAGGAAATGTTCTTTTGTACAATGGGATTGTTCCACATTTCCACATTCATCGCCGGCGCGAATGCCACGGGCGTTTTCTGCGGGAGTGCCATCACAATTGTTGAAAGCAAATCGTCGGCAATGCCGCAGGCGATTTTCCCGATGATGTTTGCCGTTGCCGGTGCGATGAGCGCAATATCCGCCCATTTCGCTATCTCAATGTGCAGCACTTCGCCGGGAACTTCTTCATCGAAAATATCCGTATGCACTTTGTGATTCGTAAGCACCTCAAGCGTCAGAGGCGCGATGAATTTGCAGGCGTTTTTTGTCATTACCGCGCGCACTTCAGCGCCCTGTTTAATGAAATCGCGCGAAAGTTCGCAGGCGCGGTAGGCTGCGATGCCGCCGGTGATGCCTAAAAGGATGCGTTTTCCCTGCATGCGATTTGTCCGTTCGTTTGAATGATGCAGAGTGATAGTGACTGAAGGCGGATGTGCAGTCAAGCGGAATTTATTACCACAAGGTGGATACGCTGGTGAATCTACTTGCTATGTTCTTTGATGAACTCTTCGATTTTTGCTTTTATCTGATCGCGGATGATACGCGTTTTTGCAAGCTTTTCTTCTTCCGTGCCGGTAAATGCGCTTGGATCTTCGAAGCTCCAGTGAAGTCTGTGCGTCACTCCCGGGAAAATCGGGCAGCGTTCGGCTGAGGCTTCATCGCACACGGTGATAACGTACGCAAAGAAATCTCCCTTTTTTACGAGGTCGAATACCGCTTTTGGTTTTTTTGCTGAAATATCGATGCCGGCTTCCGCCATGGTTTTGATAGCAAGCGGGTTTAATTCCCGCGGCTCAAAGCCGGCGCTTTCGGCTATAAATTTGTCCGGTGCAAGCGCGTTTAAAAATGCTTCGGCAATCTGACTTCGGGCGGAATTGTGAACACAGAGAAAGAGAACTTTCGGCTTTTTCATCGCGAGAACCTGATTGATTTTAGTGCGTGATATCTAATATAATTATAATATCTTTCTTTATGCAATTATAAAAATTTTATAAAGGAATTGTGAAGACGATTATCTCATGCTTTGGCGAAAGCCAATGAATGATAGAAAATGATAAATTTACGGTTTATTTGCACTTCTTAGCGATACCTTTAGAAAATATTCACAAATAAAGCGCACCTATAGAGCAAAAGTTTATTATGCGTTAGGGTATAGCATATATTTCAGCATGGAGGGAAGAATGAATCAATCACATAATAACTCGCTGGATGCAAGACCGATATCAGGCGGAGTACCTTTTCCGCAGCTCATATCGCGGCCGTATCTCGTTCAATTTTCAAACTACAGGGCGAATGTTAAAATTGAAATTGATAAAGGAGAATTTTTTATCAAGACTGCACAGACTCTTGATGAGCTTGATGCTGTCTTCCGCCTCAGACACTCGGTTTTTATTGAAGAGATGCTCGGCAAAAAAAATGTTTTCGGTGTCGATATCGACCGCTTCGACAGAAAATGCGATCATCTCATGGTTGTTGAAAAGGCCACGGGCAAATGCCTCGGAACCTACCGGCTCATCTCTGATGTGTACGCAAGCGAGTTCTACTCCGCGACCGAATTTCATCTCGGGAAGTTTCATGAGCTTGAAGGCGTCAAGCTTGAAATCGGTCGTGCCTGCATCGATTCCGAGTACCGCAAGAGCAATATGATGGGGCTTCTGTGGGAAGGAATATATGCCTATCTTGGGAAAATCGGGGCGCGCTATATCTTCGGCTGTTCAAGCGTCATGACGCAAGACCGAACGGCAATCGCCTCGCTGTACCAGTATTTGAATTCGGAAAACCATGTTCGAAATGATTTAGGCATCAGGCCGAGAAAAAAATATGCGATTCCCACGCTTCGTGATGATGTCAGCGCTGTCTGCGTGCTGGGTGCGGACTATATTGATAGTGCAGCACGCGCGGTTCTTCCGCGGCTTCTGAAGGATTACTTTAAATTTGGTGCAAAAGTGTGCGGTGAGCCTGCGTTTGACAGAGCGTTTAAGTGCGCCGACCTTTTTACAATTCTGGACCTCAACAACTTAAACGACAACTACCGTAAGGAGCGCATGCGATGAGCGGCGTTCCTTCTTTGACTTCTTTTGTGAAGGCGCTTCAGTTTGTGATCCTTTGCAGGCTGAAGCCAGTTGAAAATTCTCACAGTTATACGCAGATTCGTTTACGCGACGAGTATCTGGATGCGAATGTCTATCTGCCGCCAATCTGGTTTTCTGAGAAAAAGGTGAAAGGAACAATTGTGGTCATCCATGGGATGTCCGCGATGGGCAATGCTGACCCTCGAATCATCATCGTGTGCGAGGCGTTCGCCCGATGCGGATACGCGGTAATATCTCCTTCTTTCAGGGATATTGCTGATTTTTGCATATCGGCTGAGACCATCGACCGTATTGTGGAAACATTGTGCGCGATTGCTTCCGACAGATTGCTCTGCCCGAAAGGTAAAGTGATGGTTTTTGCCCCTTCTTTTTCTGCAGGCATGTCGCTTATTGCCTCTTCGCATCCCGGGTGTGCGGATATTGTCGAATCGATTTGCTCGGTCGGCGCCTACGGGTCGGTGGATACGGTGATACATGATCTGCTCACGCGGGAAGATTTTGATGAATACGGCCGGCTCATTATAATGAAGAATTTCATTCATCATGCACCTGGATTCGGGGATGAAACAGGCGAAGTGCTCTGCGAAGCGATTCTCGACAATGGACTCAAGCGCGCCGAAGCGAAATTTCCCTTGAAGCTGGCAGCTGTCCGCGGGCCGCATAGACGCCGGATACTTCGCCTTCTCGGCGATGTTGATTTCCGCCGCAAAGTGTGGCATGATATTCTTTCACGGTCGCGCAAAGTGAGGGTGTTGATGAAAGAGCTTTCAGTGGTTGATAAACTCTCGCGCCTGAAGGCCCGTGTCGCGCTCATTCACGGCAACAATGATAATGTAATATCACCGGAAGAATCCAGGTCGATTTATTTAAAGCTTCAGGAACTCCGCGTGCCTTCCTCGCTCTGTATCACCCCGCTTATCGGGCATGGCGATGCCCAAACCGAGAACGGCTTTTTCAGACATCTCTTTCAGCTTGTAGGCGCCTTCGCGTTTTTCTTAGGATGAGCATGCCTGTCGAAAGGTGTTTTGAAACTGTCTGTACTGAAAACGGCGTTATTACCCCGCCGCGCGCTTGCCCTTAACGATTATCACATAATTTCTTTATCTTTTCATAACGAAAATTTTGTAATTGAAAAGTGAAATGATTGAGGAGCAGTGAGTATGGAGCATCCGAAGACCTTTAGTGAAGAAATTGTAAAGATGATCGATGAGTTTGTCGAAGAGCAAAAGCGCAAATTCCCGCAACATGATAGGCTTAAAATCGATCTGCATTGCCACGATCACAACAGCGATGTTCCCGATGAACAGCTCGGAAGAATTCTGGCAGTGCCGGAGACATGGCTTGCCACGGACGATTTATTACATGTTTTGAAATCAAACGGTTGCGACACGTTTACGGTGACCAATCATAATAACGCACGCTCATGCTGGGAGCTGCAGGAAAAAGGCGTGGATGTGCTGGTTGGCGCGGAATTCAGTTGCATGGTTCCGGATTTCAAAACGGGCATACACGTGCTGGCTTACGGCTTCACTCGGGATCAGGAGAAGAAGCTCAACAAGTACCGGACAGACGTGTATCGCTTTCAGGAATACGCCTGCGAAAACGACATCCCCACCATCTGGGCGCACCCTCTGTATCACTACAAATCATCGGGGATGCCGCCGATGGAATTTTTCGACAAAATGTCGCTGCTGTTTGAGCGCTTTGAAGTAATAAACGGACAGCGCGACAGCTGGCAGAACATGCTCGTAAAAACCTGGATTGAATCGCTGACGCCGGAAAAAATTCAGTGGCTTGCAAAAAAGCAAAAGACAGACCCCCGGCGGTATTGCCGCAATCCATATCTGAAAGCCTATGCAGGTGGATCTGATAGCCATATGGGAATTTTCACCGGACTCACCGGTTCGTATGTGCATGTACCGGCATTGCATCACAGGTTGAAGTCATCAGCGCGTTCTGCTCTTGCCCTGGAGGCAATCAAGCGCGGAGATATGGCGCCCTTCGGTTCGCATAATGAAAGCGAGAAGCTGGCAATCGCATTTCTGGATTACTTTTGCCAGGTGGGGTTGAATATTAAGGATCCCGGCCTGGTGAGGATATTGCTGCACAAGGGTACGCCGCGCGAGAAGCTCATCGCGTTTCTGATAGGAAATGCGGGTATGGAGATCAAGCGCCACAAAACCACGGTGAATTTTCTTAATATTTTCCACGGCTGTTTCAGCGGAAAGGCTCCGGCAAAATCGAAGCGATTTATTGTGAAGAATGACTACAAAGAAGTGTTCGATATTGCTTCGCGTATGGCAATCGTACGCAGAGATAATCCTGAAAATGCATTGCGTGCTTTCGATGAATCCATAGAAAAAATTTTTGAAATCCTGTTGAAATTGCTGGTCAGACGCACTGAAAAAGCGATTGAAAAGATCGATAAAAAAAGCGGCATCTCCGAAATGGGCATTGAAGACCTGGTGGATAAATTTGAAATGCCCTCGCATTTCAGAGAACTTTTCGATGAAAGAAAGGGAGCGCTTCGGACCGAACTGAAAGGCGTCAATCTTTCGGAGTTTTTCGACAATCTCTCATTCCCCTTTTTTTCATCATCGGTCATTCTGGCGGCATTCTTTGCAAGCGCGCGGGTGATGTACAAGTCCAGGCCCGTGCTCTACGAGTTTGCGCGGAAGCACAATGTGCTTGTCCATCCCGAAAGGACGCTCTGGCTCACGGATACGCTGGAAGATTCCAACGGCGTGGCGATGGTGCTAAAATCCATGCTGCATGAGATACGCAAGCGGAACCTTCCGATCGACATACTTACCGCAAGCAACACGCTTCAGTCCGGGGATCATCTCATTGCGGTGAAGCCTGTGGGTGAATACCGGCTTTCGTTCTACGAACAGCAGCCGCTTCGCATCCCGAATCTTCTTGAAATTCACAAGATATTTAAAGAGGGGGAATACAGCCGCATCATCTGTTCCACGGAAGGGCCCATGGGGCTTGCGGCGCTGTATCTGAAACTCGCATATTCCGTTCCCGCCTACTTTTACGTGCATACGGACTGGATGATGTTTGCCGAGCGGGTGCTCAAATTTAATGAACAGAATAAAAGCAGATTGCGCCGTATTCTGCGCGCGTTTTACAAGGGCTTCGACGGGCTTTTCGTGCTCAATAATGACCAGCGAAAATGGCTTATAGGAAAAGATATGGGATTCAGTCCCGAAACGGTATTTCTCACCGCGCACTGGGCCGACGAGGGCTTCGAACCGCGGGGAAGCGACAAAAAGACCATCTTCGGAGTTGAGGGGTCAGAGCCTGTGTTGCTATTTGCCGGCAGGCTTTCGGATGAAAAAGGCGTCATGGAAATACCTCATATCATGGAAAAGGTATGGAAGACACACCCCAATGCAAAAATCGCATTTGCCGGCATGGGTCCGAAGGAGCAGGAATTAAAAAAGGCTCTGCCCGATGCCGTCTTTTTAGGGTGGGTTGATCATGCCAAACTTCCCGAGGTGTATTCAGCCGCCGATATGCTCATCCTTCCTTCGCGCTTTGATACTTTCGGCTGCGTGGTGCTCGAAGCGCTTTCCTGCGGGCTACCTGTGGCGGCGTATAATACGAAGGGGCCGAAGGACATCATCATCGATGGGGTGAATGGATACCTCGCGAAGGGCGATGACGATATCGCGGACAAGATCATCAGATTTTTAAGCGATAACAAGCTCAGGCGGTCTTTCAAAGCCCAGGCATTAAAGCGAGCGCGGCAGTACAATGTCGATATCATCCTTGAACGGTTTTTCAAAGATTTAGGAAGCGCAGCTTGAGGTAGTACGGCAATGTCTGACGGAACATGGTGGAAGCACGGCACGGTGTATCATGTGTATGTCCGCAGCTTTTATGATTCTAATGGTGATGGCGTGGGGGATATCCCCGGCATGCTTGAAAAGATGGACTATTTTTCATGGCTTGGAGTTGATGCCATCTTGCTTTCCCCCGTCAACACCAGTCCAATGCACGATTTCGGCTACGATATCTGCGATTATCGCGGTATTGATCCCGTGTTCGGCACATTCGAAGATTTTGCAAGACTCATCGATGAAGCACACGCGCGGAATATCCGCATCATCATGGATGTGGCGCTCAATCACACTTCATATCTGCATCCCTGGTTTATCGAATCGAGTTCCTCACGCGATAATCCTAAGAGGGATTGGTATATCTGGCGCGATCCGGTGAAGGGTGGAGTGCCAAATAACTGGCGAAGCGCATTTTTAGGCAGCGCATGGGAATGGCATCAGCCGACCGAACAGTACTATCTGCACACGTTTCTGAAAGAACAGCCGGATGTCAACTGGAGAAATCCCGATCTTGCGGAAGCCATGCTCAATGAGCTGCGCTTCTGGCTCGACCGGGGTGTGGACGGATTTCGTCTCGATGTGGCGAATTATTTTGTGAAGGACAAACTTTTCCGCAACAATCCCTTTTCGTTCAATCCAATCAGCAATCAGGTGGAAAAATATAATAAAAACCGTCCGGAGACGCACGCGGTTATGCGAAACCTGCGTCAACTTGTCGATTCGTACGACAGTCGCATGCTGGTCGGCGAAGTCTTCAGCTATCCTCCCGGCGATTCGGAGCTTTCAGCGAGCTATCTGGGTACGGGGAATGATGAACTTCATCTTGCGTTCGATTTTTCGCTGCTCTACCGCAAATGGAATGCGCGGAAGTTTTATAAATGCATAAAAAATTGGTATGCGGTGCTTCCTGACGGCGGCTGGCCGTGCAATGTGCTTTCAAATCACGATCAGCCCCGCAGCTTCAACCGCTATAAGGACGATCAGGATTCAGAAAAACGCGCGCGCGTGGCGGCGATGCTGCTTCTGACGCTATGGGGGACCCCGTTTGTGTATTATGGCGAAGAAATAGGCATGAAGAATTTCAGGATTTCGCGCTCGGAACTTACCGACCCGGCAGGCAAAAAATTCTGGCCGCTGTATGCGGGCAGGGATTGCGCGCGCACTCCCATGCAGTGGTCTCCGGACGACAATGCAGGATTCACCAGCGGAAAAATGTGGCTTCCCGTTTCAATGGATTATAAGCAGGTTAATGTCGAAACAATGAAGGATGATCCTCATTCTCTTCTGCATTTTTACAAAAAACTCATTGAAATTCGAAAGCACAAAAAAGCGATGACGCACGGAAAGTGGAAGGCAAGGAGTAAAGGACATCATGGCGTGATATCGTACATGCGGAAATATGAAGATGAAACCCTCTACGTGGTGCTGAACTTCACAGACCAGCGAAAAAGAGTCAACGATGGCAAACAGGGGCAGTGGAAAGTGCTGCTTTCGACGCATCGAAGCAGCTTTGAGCATTTTGCAGAATTATCATTTGAGCTGTATCCCTATGAAGCAACGATGATTGAAAAAATAGGGGAATTGAAATGAACATGCGGAAAGGCAGTCATCCTTTCCGCATGCGTAAGTTATTAGCCGATAATGGTGATTATATCGAAAGCTCATACGTCAACGCTAAGAAAAACTGCGAGTATCCGGCTCCAGCGACAAAGTCAAATGTTAATACTTTGAATTCTGTTGCTTGAATATCTATTTTGACGCCACCAATGATGGAAAGTCCCATGTCTTCCAGAGCTGCTCCAATGCCCAGTTCAATTCCAAAACCTACATTTTGTTCACTGGTGAATGATACATCGTTTCCATTTGATTTCAATGATGACATTGGTGCCTGATAGAACCATATGCCCGTCTGCAGAGCGATTGCGAAGCCCCCTAAGGAAAGCGTGCTGAAGTCGCGTATGCCGAAAATCCAGCCATTTCCAACGAGCTCATATTCAATATTTCCTGCCGGGTATGGAATGCCGTTTCGGGTGACGTCTTCCTGATTGCGTGTCGCTTTCCAGAAGCGATAGCCAATATAGGGAAGGGTATATCCCATATCGCCCGATTCGGTAAACATCTTGGCCCCGAATATGAGATCGAATGTCCAGTAACGCCCGTCGCCTTCGGATTTGTATTTATACTCAACTCCCGATACTTCTTCGCTCCATTCGAGTGTGGAATAGTTTACCGTGGAAAACGCCATGCCGATTGCAAGCATCTGAAAATTCGCCAATGCGCCGAAGTGAAAGCCGCTGCCAGTGCCTGTGCCGAGATCTCCTCTGCTGGTGGAATTGCCGACTACTCCAAAAATCGTACCGCCGGTACTGAGAGCACCGTTTACAAGAATGCCGGTGTTGGTGCTGTTTACCTCATTGGCGTGTGCCGAGACTGAGCAAACAGTGGCGATGAGAAAAAGCGCGATACATAAATATGCGATGCTCTTTTTCATAAAGGAATCCTCCTGCAATTAATTATAAATATAACGCAATAAACCATCTAAAATGAAAAAAACAATATACATATAAATAAATAATAAGGCAATTATTTTTTTATGATTTTTTTGAAGCTATAGAATCTAGCGTAAAAAAACGAACCGCAAAGAAATACTGCTTCACTCCATGTCGAACAATCATCATTATAGCTTTATTTCTTGGATTTTTTCAATGGTTTTAATGCCCAGTTCCAGATGAAGTTTCGTGTACTTCGTGAACACTTCTTTCATGCTCTCCTTATTTTTTATGCCGCCCTCGCGCAGCGGCATGTCGCTTACCAGCATGATGGCACCCGCGGGAAGATTGAGCGCGTAGGCGACGGCGAAGATGGTGGCGATTTCCATGTCGATGGCGATGATCCGGTGTTTGTGAATATAGTCGATGAATTCATTGTCGAATTCCCACATCCGGTAATCGGTGGTCATCATGAGGCCGGATCTGACGCGCACGCCGCTTTGAGCGCGTACAACCTCGTTGCAGACGCGGTTGATGCGGGTATGCGGCATGGCAGGCACATCGATGGGAATATAGTGGCGGCTGGTGCCTTCATCGCGCACGCTTGCCGTGGGAAGGACAATGTCGCCCACCTCGAGTGCATCGTCAATGCCGCCGCACATGCCAATCATGAGCACCGCTTTGATGTTGTCCAAATACGAAAGACAATGTGTGATGATGCCGGCGGAGGGTGAGCCGACGCCGAAGTTGATGATCGATACGCCGCTTTTCGCATCATGCGCGGCGGACCAGTGTCCGCTTCGGATGGGCACATCGCGCTCACGGGCAAAATCTTCGAGGTACCGTGGAAAATTAACGAGGAGTATATATTCTCCGAACTCTGTGATTTCCGAGCCCGTGTAGCGCTCGAGCGTATGCCGCGCATAGGTATCGGGCCTGAGGCGCTGTTCCATCAGGCCTTTCCCGCACTTCCGAGCACGTTGATGTTTTTGTGCTTATACATCTCAACAAGTTTCGAACGTGCGGGGCCCAGATATTTGCGCGGATCGAATTCTGCAGGTTTTTCATCAAAAAGCTCGCGGATGGCCGCGGTAAACCAGAGGCGCCCATCGGAGTCGATGTTGATTTTGCAGACCGACATGCTTGCGGCCTTGCGGAGCTGGTCCTCGGGAATCCCTACCGCATCTTTGAGCTTTCCGCCATGGGAATTGATGATTTTCACGGCGTCAACCGGCACGGAGGATGAGCCGTGGAGCACGATGGGGAAACCAGGAATGCGTTTTTCGATTTCTTCTAAAATATCGAAACGCAGTGGCGGCGGAATGAGTACACCATCAGCGGTGCGTGTGCACTGTTCGGGCTTGAACTTCGCGGCGCCGTGCGAGGTCCCGATGGAAATTGCAAGGGAATCCACACCGGTTTTTTTTACAAAATCTTCCACCTCTTCCGGCCTTGTGTAGGATGATTTTTCCGCTGAAACCTCGTCCTCAATTCCGGCCAGAACGCCCAATTCACCTTCAACAGAGACATCGTATTTGTGGGCATATTCCACCACTTTTTTTGTGAGAGCAACGTTTTCTTCATACGGCAGATGAGAACCGTCGATCATCACCGAAGAAAAGCCGGATTCGATACAGGACACACAGAGCTCATAGGTATCGCCATGATCCAGATGCAGCGCAATCGGGATGGGATATCCCATCTCTGCGGCCATCTTCACCGCGCCTTCCGCCATGTAGCGCAAAAGCGTCTGGTTTGCGTACTTGCGTGCACCGCTTGACACCTGCAAAATCACGGGGGATTTTGTTTCGACGCAGGCCTGAATGATGGCCTGGAGCTGTTCCATATTGTTGAAATTGTATGCGGGAATGGCGTATCCGCCTTCCATCGCTTTCTTAAACATTTCACGGGTATTTACCAGGCCTAAATCTTTGTATGATACTGCCATGTGGATCCTCCATTCAATAATATTTGTGAAGGGACAATTTCTATACTGAATTGGTATTTATGTCAATAAGATTAATCCGAGGTATTGGATTAAATCAAGAATTTAAAATGTATGATGAAAAAAAATCAATCGCCTGGCGTTCTTCATTAAAAAATTATTGACAAAATAAACACCTGTGGTCACAATGAGACCCTCAGAAAAAAAAATAAAAATTCTTAGCGGGGTCTGCGGTCGTACTACACACAAAGGCGCATTTCGCGGGGGAAGCGCTTCGTAGCGCGTGATTTCAACATGTAAAATTTTATCGCTCGTAAAATTCACCTTACACAAAGGTGGGGGTGAAGCTTTGTTTCAAAGGGCGAGACTTCTTCGCGCTTTCATCATTTTCTACTGCCGAAGTGCGAACAAGACATGAGGAAATCAATTACAATCAAATAATTTTATTATTCATAAAGGAGGAATGGGATGAAAAAGTTTGTAGTTTCACTTATTGCAGTGCTTTTTTTTGTTACGGCTGTTGCGGCACAGGAGTTCGATCCGCTGCAGGGGAAAACAATTCAGCTTGGCATGCGCTTTGGTTTTGGCTATGCTAAAAATAAACAGATGAATAGTTTAATTCACACGATAGGCGATTTTGATACCGCTGACATGAATGCTTATGTGGATACTAAATATCCATCAGCTCCAGGCGAATTTGAAAACAATAAGAAAAAAGCCGACTGGAATTTGGGCTTTGATGTTGAGCCGCGATTTTTTTTCAGCGATTTTGGAGCAGGAATATCGGTTGGCTACCATGTTACGCAACATGCAGAGTCGAGCATTGAGCATACCTATTTCGATGATAATGTTGACTACAATATGCAGCTGAAGTGTATCCCTCTTCTTGGAACTTTCTACTATCGTCTCGATATGAGCGATTCAGTCATTATGCTTTTAGGCGTAGGCGGGGGTTACTATAAGGGAACGATGGAATTCGAATGGGAGGACAATTTTTCATTATCGGCTACTTATGGTGAAGGTGAAACGATAAAATTCAAAGGAAACGCGTATGGTGCGCACGCGAGACTTGAATGGAATTACATTTTTTCCGATGTGTTTACGCTCTACGCCGGCATTGAAGGAAGATACGTGAAGTTTTCCGAATTTAAAGATGGAAATAATACCCTGAAAAACGTTGATGGAGGAAACCTCTCCGCACAGCTTACAGGCGTCTTTTTCTATTTCGGCGCATCAGTGCTTATGTAGTTACGTAAAACTGCCCGCAGACCCCAGTGATTTTTTTTAAGGAGTAGTGAAAATGAAAAGACTGATGATCTTTGCGTATGCCAGCATTCTTATTATAAGTGCGTTACACTGCACATCGCGTTCGCTTCGCATGAGTGACTCGGCTTTCAAAGCGCGCGTGAAAAGAATAATAGTGCTACCGGTATATTTGAGTGAAGCATTAATTCCGCCTCTACCTGAACAACTCAAGG
>CAKZSV010000055.1 GCA_937921485.1 uncultured bacterium | reverse complement strand
GCGGGGAGTGGATCAGATCAACATCGCCATATCCGAGCTCGATACCATGACGCAGCAGAACGCCGCGCTGGTGGAGGAGACGGCGTCGGCAAGCGAGGAGATGGCAAGTCAGGCGCAGGAGCTTATGTCGATGATGGAGCGGTTTAAAATCCGTCAGGAAGTGAAGAAGGATATTTTTGAAAAGAAGCACAAAGAAGTGCATTTGCATAGCGCAAAAGCGGAAACGTCGAAGCCCGCGGGAAAAGCTTTGAAGGCGGTAAAAGCCGAGGCGAAGGCAAAAGACCTCAAAGGACTCATGGCCGATGACGGATTTGAAGAGTTTTAACGTGCAATCGCTCGGTGATGCGGAATTCGAATACTTCCGCAATGTCGTGTATCGCGAAAGCGGCATTCGGCTCACTGAATTAAAAAAAGCGCTGGTGCAGGCACGGCTCATCAAGCGCATCCGACAGCTTAAGCTGAGCGGCTTTGAAGAATACTGCGAGTACGTACAACAGCATTATCATGATGAACTTGAAAACCTCATAAACTGCATCACCACAAATAAAACCGATTTTTTCAGGGAGAACCGCCATTTCGAATTCATGAAGGAACATCTCATTCCACTGTGGTGTGAGAAGAAAAAGCGGCGCATCCGCATCTGGAGCGCGGGATGCTCAACAGGCGAGGAGCCGTATTCAATTGCCATCACCATGCGGGAGTATTTCCCGAATATCGATAGCGCGGACGTGAAAATCCTTGCGACCGATATCGATACCGATGTCCTTGAAAAGGGCAAAAAGGGTGTGTACTCCCTTGAGGCGATTGCCGATGTGCCGCTGCCGATGGCGAAGAAATATTTTCTGAGGGGATCGGGTGATAACAAAGGTTTTTTTAAAATTAAGGATTCGGTAAAAAATCTGATTTATTTCCGAAGGCTCAATTTGCTCGATGAAACATATCCCATGAAGGGGAAATTCGATCTGATTTTCTGCCGCAATGTCATTATCTATTTCGATAAAGAAACACAGAGAAAACTTTTTGATAGGATGTTCGATTTTCTCAGTGATGACGGATTTCTATTTTTGGGACATTCGGAAACCCTGACGGGACTAACAAGCCGGTTTGCGCTTGTCGCCAACAGCATATACAGGAAGGTTGTGTAGATGCATATCAGAAATTCGAGCCGCTTTGAGAAGCCGATTAAGATTATATACCCGGGCGAACTGTATGTTTCGGGGGATGATGAGATAGTAGGCACTCTTCTTGGCTCCTGTGTATCCGTCTGTCTCATAGACGCACAGAGGTCAATTTCCGGCATGAACCACTTCATGCTGCCGGGGAAAATTTCGCGCCACGATATTTTCAAAGACCGCATGGCCCGCTACGGCATCACCGCAATAAAAAATCTGATGGATGAAATGAAGCGCCTTGGTTCAAAAAAAAGCGATTGGGTTGCCAAAATCTTTGGTGGAGGCAAAATCCTTGTCATCGAGGGAGATAAAAACACCATTCCGGAAGATAATATCCGCATCGCGCGGATTCTCCTTGAGATTGAGGATATCCCGATTGTAAAAAGCGATGTAGGAGGAATATTCACCCGCAAGCTTTTGATGGAGGTGCACAGCGGAAAAGTTTTTTTGAAAAAGACATCCCGCAATGATATCGTTGAAAAAGTGGTACATACGGAACAAGAATATCTAAAAAGGAGTTTTTTTCTGAATGGATAATATCCGCGTACTTGTGGTGGACGATTCCGCCGTCACACGAAAGCTCATCACCGAAGCGCTTCAGAAGTCGAAACACATTGAGGTGGTGGCCACGGCCATAGACCCTTTCATTGCCGTAGATAAAATCAAGCGCTTCAGCCCCGATGTGATTACGCTCGACATAGAAATGCCGCGCATGGACGGGCTTACGTTTCTTTCCAAACTCATGATTGCTCACCCCATGCCCGTGGTGATGGTGAGCGCCTTCACCGATGCCGGTGCACGAGAGACGATACGCGCGCTGGAACTCGGCGCGGTTGATTTCGTGCTCAAACCGAAGCTGGACGATGCAAAGGCGTGGGATGAATTTGCCGCTGAACTTATTGAAAAAATCACCGCGGCAAGCCGCCTTGAAATTAAGCGAAAATCTCGCCCTCTTTCTCAGGAACAAAAGCCACTTGCTGTTCCGGAAAAATTCTCCGCCGACGCGATTCTGCCAAAGAAAAAAGAACTTGTTTCGAGAATTGGTTCCGATTCAATAATTGCTATTGGCGCTTCCACCGGCGGCACGGAAGCCATCGCGGAAATCCTTTCCAATTTGCAGGAAGATGTGCCGGGAATAGCCATTGTCCAGCACATGCCGGAGAAGTTCACCAAGGCGTTTGCTGATAGATTAAACGGGCTTGCGAAATTGTACGTCAAGGAAGCCGAAGGCGGTGATAGGGTGCTCCGCGGCATGGCGCTCATCGCGCCGGGCGACCGGCACATGATTCTTCGCGCCGACGCGGGCGGCTACTTTGTTGAAATAAACGATGGCCCGCCCGTCAATCGGCATCGGCCTTCGGTGGATGTGCTGTTTCGCTCTGTGGCGCAGATTGCCGGAAAAAAGGCGCTCGGAATTTTGCTCACCGGCATGGGTGCGGATGGTGCACAGGGGCTTCTGGAAATGAAAGAAGCCGGTGCCCGCACAATCGCGCAGGATGAAAAATCGTGCACGGTATTCGGCATGCCGCGGGAGGCAATTAAGCTCGGCGCGGCGGATATGGTCATGGATTTGAAGAAGATTGCGCAATTGATTGCCGCAGGCGGTACATCGAATGGGTTATAACTCGAACGAATGCGATACTGTAAACGAAAGAACAAAAAAAACCATCCTCCTGGTGGAAGACGAGGTGGTCATTGCCGCAACCGAAGTTTTGATGCTTGAAAAACACGGATATGAGGTGCTCACCGCGGTTTCCGGTGAAGAGGCCGTCGATATTGCAAATAAAAACGATGCGATTGACCTCATCCTCATGGACATCGATCTGGGCGAGGGGATGGACGGCACCGAGGCGGCAGAGCGCATCCTCAAAATAAAAGAAATACCGATTGTATTTCTCTCCGCGCACACCGAACCCGAGATTGTAGCAAAAACTGAGAGAATTACGTCGTACGGGTATGTGGTGAAGTCAAGCGGTCCCACCGTTCTTCTGGCTTCGCTTAAAATGGCTTTCAGGCTTTTTGAAGCTCATAAGAAAATTCACAATCAGCGCGCAGAGTTGGAACATGTGGTGCAGGAACTTAAGGTGACAAATACAGAGTTGGCGCGTTCAAGGGAGGAACTTCTTGATCGCGAAATGAAGATGTCATATTTTTACCCGGCGATTATGGCTGTGGCTAATGGCATTGTCATCACCGACAGAAGAGGAATGATTATTTGGGTAAATCCTGCATTTTCTAAGATGACGGGTTATACTGTTGAGGAGGCTATAGGGAAAAATCCAGGTGATCTGGTCAAATCCGGAATGCAGGACGTGGAGTTCTATAATGGGATGTGGGAAACTATTCTTTCTGGAAACGTATGGGAGGGAATTCTCATTAATCGAAGAAAGAATGGCACCCAATACACCGAAGAGATGACCATAACACCGGTGAAGGACAAAGCCGGCAACATTACTCATTTTATCGCAGTGAAACAGGACGTGAGTGCCCGTATCAGTGCTGAAAAGAAATTATTGGTGGTTCATCAGCGTTTAAACGCAATCTTCGAGAACTCCAGTGATGGCATTGTTACGCTGAGTGAAAAAAATATTGTGACTATGTGCAACCGTGCGGCTTCTGAAATTCTTGGATACCCGAAAGAAAAACTCATTGAGAAAAGTATTCTTTTGATATATAAATCTAAAGAGTACTTTCAGGAGGTTGGTAAGCGTGTCTATCCAGAACTGAAAGAAAAAGGCCATTACCGCGGTGAAGTGGAAATAATCAGGGGTGATGGCGAAGCACGTTTTTGCGAAATCGCCCTAAGCCGGATAATCGCAAATGAAGATTCGGATGGATTGATATGTGTATTTCGTGATATTACACAAAAGAGGCAAGAACAGCAGCGGCTATTATTGTTCAGGGAAATGATCGATACCGCACCAGGTTCAATTACCATCCACGACCGGACCGGCCGATTCTTATATGCGAATCGAAGAACCTTCGAGATGCATGGCATGAGTGAAAAAGAATTTATGGGAAAGAACCTTAAAGAAATAGATATTCCCGCCAGCGCAGCGGTTATTGAAGAGAGAATGAGATTGATTGAACAAAATAGCGAGGCTCATTTCGAGGTTGAACATTTTAAAGGAGACGGCTCGCATTTCCCTCTTGAGGTTTACGCCAAAAAAGTTGAGTGGGAGGGGATGCCGGCTGTGCTGAGCATCGCCACGGACATCACCCAACGAAAAGCTGGTGAGGAAGCGTTCCGATCGGCCGCAGAAGAAAAGCAATCGCTCCTTCGCGAACTTCAGCACCGAATCAAAAACACCATGTCAATGATTGCATCCCTCATCAATCTCGAAAAGGAATTTGCAACAAATCAATATGTGGCTACATCTCTGAATAATCTGCATGGAAGAATAAACTCGCTTGCGGAACTTTACGCATTGCTATATACATATGGAGAGGTTCGACAGGTGTCTCTCGGGAATTATCTGCAATCTGTCAGCGAATCTATTATGAAATCCTATTATTCGGATACCTATCATATCTGTTTTGAATATCATTTCGATGATATTGTGATAGATACAAAAAAAGCATCGCTTCTGGGACTCATTCTCAATGAGCTTTTAGTGAATGCGCTTAAATATGCATTTGGTGATCGTAGTACGGGTGTTATTAAAGTCTTGCTTCATCACGAGGATGAGACTCTATCTCTTGAAGTTGCGGACAACGGTGTTGGTGTGCCGGAGGGCTTCGATCTTTCGCATTCCGGCGGTTTTGGCATCAGACTTATTATGATGCTGACAAAACAGATGAGTGGGAGATTTGTATTTGAAGACACGCCGATGACCATATTTCGTGTAACCATACCGCTGGCATAGTAGAATATTTACAAAATTTTTACATGTAGTAAGTAATTTTCCATAGAAAAAAGTTGAAAATACGATACATTATATTAATCTCTTTGGACGGTTTAATGTCATGGTGCAGGAGAATAGTGATCAAAAATTATCCCCTCTGTATTATGTGGGCATCGGCGCATCAGCCGGAGGGCTTGAAGCGTTAGAAGCTTTCTTTTCAGCCATGCCCCCCGACAGCGGCCTTGCCTTCATCGTGATTCAGCATCTCTCTCCGGACTACAAGAGTCTTATGGTGGAGCTCCTCTCGAAGCGTACTTCAATGCCGGTGCGTAGGGCCGAGGATGGGATGCCTGTTGAGGCGAATACGGTGTATCTCATTCCGCCGAAGAAACAACTTACCATCTTTCACGGGAAACTCATATTGCGGGAGATCGACCACGGGAAGGGGATCAATCTCCCTATCGACATTTTCTTTCGATCCCTTGCGGAAGATCAGGGTGAAAAAGCAATCGGCATTATTCTTTCCGGAACGGGAAGTGATGGCACCCGTGGAATTAGAGCGATTAAAGAGATGGGCGGCATGGTCATTGTTCAGAGCGAAGAGACGGCCAAATTTGATGGTATGCCACGTTCAGCCCTTGCAACCGGTTTTGTGGATATGGTCTTAAATCCTGAGGATATGCCTGCCCGTCTCGTCTCCTTTGTTACGCGCCCCTATTCGGTTCCGGAGAATCCGCAGGTTTTAATAAAGGATGAAGACAAACTCACCAGAATCTTTGCAATATTGCGCGAACATACAAAGGTGGATTTTACATTCTACAAGCCGAGTACGGTGGTTCGGCGGATCGATAGACGTATGGCGGTGAATCAATCGCGCGATTTAAACGAGTATGTTCGTCTTCTTGAGCACAGGCCCGGTGAAGTGACTGCTCTGTACAAAGATCTGCTCATTGGCGTCACGAGCTTCTTTCGGGATAGGGAAGTCTTTGAAGAGCTTATTGCCACGCATTTACCCCAGCTTTTAAACGGCCTTGAAAACCGCGAGGTGCGTTTCTGGGTACCGGGATGTTCAACCGGTGAAGAAGCTTATACGCTAGCAATAGCCGCACGCGAGTGCATGGAGGCAATGAACAAAACATTCTCCATTAAAATATTTGCAACCGATATCGATCGGGACGCAATACTTTTCGCCGGCAATGGCCTCTATCCCGAAAGCATAGCTCCCGATATTCCCAGCGGGTTTTTTGGAAAATATTTCATCCGGCGTGATGACAAATATCAGGTGCATCGCAATTTGAGAGAAATGGTGGTATTTGCACGACATAATGTCATCAAGGATCCGCCGTTTACTAATATTGATCTTTTAAGCTGCCGCAATCTTCTCATTTATCTCCAGCCCGTGCTTCAGCAGAAGGTGATGGAATATATCAATTTTTCTCTCAATCCGGGAGGGATTCTCATTTTAGGTACAAGCGAAACTCCCGGTGAGATGGGAGATTTCTTTGAGACATTGCATCACAAATTGAAGATATTTCGTTCAAAAGGAAAGAAACGGCCACCAAATGAAGGATTGCAATTTCAAACCCCGGGCGATGCAAAAATGCGGCGTTTGTATGCCGTGGGTGAGCGTGGCAATTACAGCCTGCTTCAAAGAGAGGAAGAACGTCTCATGGAAAGGCTTTTGCAGTCACTGGCGGGCAATTATTTCATCCTTGCAGCGGTGGTTAATGAAAAGATGGAACTTCTCCATGTTGCGGGCAATGCGGAAGGATTTCTCCGCATTCCTGCGGGAAAACTAATTTTTGATATTACGCGAATGGCTTCTAAGGAAATTGCCATTCCTCTTTCCACCGGTATCCAGAAAGTCTTCAATACCGGAGAAGAAATAAAATACACAAACATACGCGTGCAGACAGCAGAAAAGAATAAAACTGTCCAGATGCGCATTCGCATTTTGCCTGCCCGAAAAGGGCAGGAACCTCTTGCTGCGATTTTTATAGAGGAACTTTCAACTCCCAGGGCAGAAATTGAGCATGGAAGGAATAATATATTCGATATCAGCAAGGAAGTTGAACAGCGGATAGAAGACCTGGAACAGGAACTCCAATTTACGAAAGAAAATCTTCAGGCAACAATTGAAGAGCTCGAAACCTCAAATGAAGAGCTCCAGGCGACAAACGAGGAACTTCTCGCAAGCAATGAAGAGCTTCAGAGCACCAATGAGGAACTGCAGTCGGTTAATGAGGAGCTTCATACGGTCAATGCAGAATATCAGATGAAGATCATGGAGCTTACTGAAATTACCAACGATCTTCAAAATCTCATTGCCGCAACAAGAATAGGAACGCTTTTTCTGGATGAAAATCTGGAGGTGAGAAAATTTACTCCTGAACTGAAGCGCGTATTTAAAATACTTGATAGCGACATAGGCAGGCCGGTTTCCCATTTATCGCATTCACTAAAAGAAATGGATGTCATTGCTCTGATCGAAAGAGCATTGCGGCATGAAGAAGTAATCGAAACAGAAGTATCCACCTCCGCAGGGGAATGGTTTTTGATGCGTATTTTTCCGTATTATGTTAGCGAAAAATTTGTTTCTGGTGTGGTTCTCACCTTTACCGACATCGGTCTTTTAAAGAAAGCACGGGATGAATTGACAGCAAGCGAATCGCGTTTTGAGAAGCTTTTTGAAACCATGCGCGATGGCTACGCGCTCTTTGATGTAGTAACAGATGATAACGGTCGATCTGTGGATTACCGCTATGTGCTGGTGAATACGGCATTTGAGAGTTTATTTTGCGTAAAACGAGACATTCTTATTGGACGGAGCATCAAAGATATTAGTATTGCCAGCTGCGAAATATGGCTGAAAAAGTTCGAAGATGTTTTTGCAAAAAAAGAACCCGTCCTATTTGAAGATTGTAGCCCTGCACTGGACATATTTTATGAAATATACTCATACAGCCCGGCACCCTCCCAACTTGCGTGTATGGTGCGAGATATTTCTATCCGCAAAAAAGCGATGCAGAAAACAGACATGCTTCTGGAAATCCTCAATGAAACCCAGCAACTCACAAAGGTTGGCGGCTGGATGTGGATCATCGATAAAAAAGAAATGTTCTGGAGTGATGAAGTGTACCGGATACACGGATTGGATCCCGATGCAATCCCTCCCGGTGCTGCTGAACACATTCAGCAGAGCATACTGTGTTACGATGAGGCGGATCGGCCGGCGATACTCGAGGCTTTTCGAAGATGCTGTGAAGAAGGAATTCCTTATGATCTTGAGTTCAATTTTACCGATGTAAATGGGAGGCGCATGCGCATTCGTACCGCAGCTCATGCTGTTAAGGAAAAAGGAAAAGTTGTGAAAGTAATCGGAAACATCATGGACATAACTCCTTCGTGAATGATGGTGAAATATTAAAAAAGGAGGGGTGTTATGGGTGAAAGTGAAAAGAAGGCATTGCTGGAAGAAGCTTTACGACGCTTGAAAGAAAACGGGGCAAGATCCGAAGGCCCTCCCTTGAAAGATGTGCCTGAAATCATCCATGAGCTTCAGGTGCATCAGATTGAACTTGAAATACAGAATGAGGAACTGAGAAAAACCCAGGAACAGCTCACTGCATCGCGCGATCGCTTTTTACGGCTGTTTCATAGCGCACCGGTTGGATATGCCATCATCGATGAACATGGGATGATTATCGAAGCAAATGAGACATTGTGCCGCATGGTCGGCAGAGAATTTGAAAAGCTCAGAGCCACCGCATTTTCAGAACTTTTATCCGATGAAGGGAAAAAGATTTTTTTAGGCCGCTTCCGTGCTTTGTTTAAAGAACCCGGAGACAAAATAATTCTTGTGGAAATGATATCATCTTCCGGTGCTGCAATCCCCATCCGCATAGAGGGTACCCATTTTGCTGATGACAGACCCGGCAAACACGGCAATCACCTGCTTATCACGGTAAGCGATATTACTGCGTTTAAGCGCAGCGAGGCGGAGCTTTTGAAACGCCAGAAAAGAAATGATGCCCTTTTGAAGGCATCGCGGGCAGTTCTGGAAAGCCGGGAATTCCTTCATGCCGCACGAATCATCTTTGATATATGCAAGGAACTCACTGGAGCGACTTCCGGATATGTGGCACTTCTGTCTTCCGATGGCATGGAAAATGAAGTGGTTTTTCTCGATTCTGGAGGCCTCCCCTGCGCGGTTGACCCTTCGCTTCCCATGCCACTCCGTGGCCTGCGGGAGGTGACCTGCCGTGAGCGGAGAGCTGTGTACGATAATGATTTTTTGCACAGCAGGTGGATGGAGTTTATTCCCGCGGGGCATGTTGCGCTTGAAAATGTGCTCTTCGCCCCGCTTATACTGCAGGGGAAGGCGGTGGGGCTCATCGGCCTTGCAAATAAGAAGGGTGGATTTTCCGAAGAAGATGTGGAAGTCGCGGTTGAATTTGCAGACATTGCGGCTATCGCCCTTATGAACAGCCGAAATATTGAACTGCTTGAATCGTCAATAAAAGAACGTGAAATCCTTTTAAAGGAACTGCAGCATCGCGTGAAGAACAATCTGGCGATGATATCGGGCATTATCACGCTTGAAAGTGAACACGCGGGCGATGAGAAGTTAAAACTATTGCTCGGCAAAGCGCGCGATCGTATTGATACCCTTTCTAAACTGTATGATAGACTCTATGTGTCCGCGGACATCCGTTCTGTGCGCCTGGATGAATTTTTATCGCAGGTGATTCATTCCCTGGTGAGCAGCCTGGCAGGAAGCGGCATCAGGCTGGAAATGAATATTGAGCCAGTGGCGGTAAGCACAAAAAATGCCACCGCCTGGGGACTCATTGTGAACGAGCTGGTTACCAATTCGCTGAAATATGCATTTTCGGATACTAATTCAGGAGTGCTTACGGTGAAGCTTTCCAGAGTCAATGAAAGCATTATTCTGGTGATTTCCGATGATGGGACTAAGAGTTCCCCCGATCTTAATAAGGATGTGCCGAAAGGTTTTGGTACCCTTCTGGTTGAGTTATTGGTGAAGCAATT
Source organism: uncultured bacterium (assembly GCA_937921485.1). Lineage (GTDB taxonomy): Bacteria > Spirochaetota > UBA4802 > UBA4802 > JAGODF01 > DYLV01. Next base: position 5,438 of record CAKZSV010000055.1, on the reverse strand, counting down.
GAGGGGTTCGCTTCGCTTTGAAAGGGATAACGGCTTTATGGTACATATCCAGGTGCCTGCCGAAAAGGGTTACCTTTCATAACCGGTGGGTAATGGTGAAAAAATGCGATAGCTATCATGCATATGGGAATCTGCAATGACGGGAATTCGAATCCTCATAGTGGACAGTGATGTTATTGTGGCTGCTTCAACCGAAGCGGTTTTGAAGGGATATGGATTTAATGCCATCTATACCGCCCTTTCTTTGGACGAAGCATATTCGTATATCAATCACAATATTCCCAATGTGGTTGTAATGGATATCTCCATTGGGGAGAACGATAGTGCCTTGGGTGTGAAACTGGCCAGAGAATTCAGAAAGAAGGATGTACCGGTAATTTTTCTCACCGCACACAGCGATCCGGATATTCAGAATCTTGCACTAAGCACCAGTCCTTTTGGATATTTTACCAAACCTGTTGCGGGTCAGGATCTTAAAAATGCTATTGAAATTGCGTATTTCCGCGCCAATATGGAACGCAGGCTTCGCGAAAGCGAAGAAAAATATCGTACTCTCTTTAACCTGGTTCCCATTGCAATAACTCTGACGAACAAAAGCGGTCAAATAGTTGAAAGCAATGAAATGGCGGAAAAGATATTAGGAATCACGAAAAATGCCCAACAAGGTCTTTTTGTTCATGGCTCGAACTGGAAGATTGTGCGTCCGGACGGAAGTTCCATGCCGGCCGAAGAGTACGCCTCTGTTCGTGCGCTCAACGAAGGAAGGCTTGTGAAAGATGTAGAGATGGGTCTTGTGAAAGATTCCGATGATATAACATGGATTAGCGTGACCGCAGCACCTCTTTTAGCTTCCGGCTATGGCGTGGCAATTGCGTATAACGATATTACCGAACAGAAAAAAGCGCAAAAACAGTTCGAGTTGAATTACCGGCGCACTGAAGCGCTTCTCGGTCTTGCACTCTTAAAAGAAAAAAGCATCGAAGAGCTTGCGCAATTTTTTCTTGATAAGATTATAACAATCACCAACAGCACAATTGGATTTGTAAATATCATAAGTGAAGACGGTTCAAAATACCTGCCAATAGCTTATTCCCGCGAAACCATGGCTGGATGTACCATGGAAAAGGTGAGCCATTTCCAGAAGGCGGGGGTTGGATGGCTGCTTGAAATTGTTGATACGCACCGGCCGCTGGTGGTAAATGATTATGAAAACGCGTCATCGCCCTTTAAAAAAGGCATACCGCCAGGACATGCGCAGCTTAAAAGGTTTTTAGCTGTGCCGGTAGTTGAAAACAACCGCATAGTGGCGCTTGCGGGGGTTGCAAACAAGCCGGAACACTATACCGATGCCGATGTTGATGAATTGCAGATCATGTTAGAGTCGTTCTGGTTTATATGCATGCGTCGCAGAAATGAGGAGAGCATCGCTCGCGAGCGAACCAGGCTGATGACACTCGTGGAAAATATTCCCGATGAAGTGTATCAGAAGGATCTCGAATGCCGCTATGTGTTTGTAAATAAAAAGGCGCTTGAAGCGCATTCGCTGACAGATATCAATGCAATGGCGGGAAAAACCGATTTTGATTTTCTTCCTGCCCAAATGGCAAAAGAGTCATTTGCATACGACCGGGTTGTTATCAAAGATGCGGAAACGATTGCAAACGAAATATGCCTTGAGAAAGGAGAACAGCGAATATGGTATTCAATTACAAAAATTCCTCTCATGCAAGAAGGCGGTGCGGTGAGCGGCATTTTAGAGATTCGAAGAAACACCACGGAATTACATGAAGCTCTGGAAAGTCTTAAAATTGCCAAAGAACATGCCGAAGAAGCAAACAAAGCAAAAAGCAGCTTTCTGGCTGCCATGAGTCACGAACTTCGCACGCCGCTCAATGCGATCATTGGTTTTGCGGAAATCATCGAAGATCTTCAATGCGATAAAGAGCAACTGCATACCTATATTGAACACATACGTACCAGCGGGGAACACCTCCTTCAGCTTGTGAATGATATTTTAGATATTTCGAAAATTGAAGCCGGCAAACTCGAACTGGAAAAGAAGGAATTCCTCATCGAGGATGTGGTACGGCAAGGTTACTCCGCTATTGTTCCGATTGCACGGAAAAAGCAAATTTCCGTTGAACTAAATATAGCGCCGGGGATCGGCGTTCTTTTCGCCGATGAGATTCGGATTCGCCAGATTCTGCTCAATTTGCTTTCGAACGCGGTGAAGTTCACCTCTGCCGGTAAAAGAATAGGAATACGTGCCACTGCTGAGGATGAAAGAGTGATGTTTGAAGTGTGGGATGAGGGCATCGGGATTGCTGTCGGAGATTTGAAAAAAATATTCCGGCCATTTGAACAGGCAAAGGGCAGACGGATGTCACAGGCAGGGGGGACGGGTCTGGGTCTGACGATTGTGAAAAGGCTTGTTGAAATGCATGGGGGAACAATTGAGGTGCAAAGCGAAGTCGATAGGGGAAGCAGCTTTAAGGTGTTTTTGCCTGAAAGAAAACCGGCTTATGTTGAATACGCGGCCGGGGAAAGGCCGGAAAGTACTTCGCGGCCCGATGAATGTAAGTTTGATGGCGTGAATGTTCTTGTGGTAGATGATAATGAGATAAACCTCGAATTGATGCGGTTGATTCTCAGTAAGGCATGTTGCAATGTCACGCTTGCCTCATCAGGGGAGGAGGCGCTGAAAAAAATACGTACGAATAATTTTGATATTATCTTTATGGACATTCAGCTTTCTGGCATGGATGGCGTGGAAGCTACAAAAGAAATTAGAAAGATTGCAAAAAACCATATTCCTGTAATAGCGCTCACCGCGCATGCCATGGAAAAGGATAGGGAACGATTTCTTTCTTCTGGACTGGACGACTATTTAGAGAAGCCAGTACGAATTGAAAAAGTGTATGATATGTTAAAAAAACATTTACACTTGAAGAATACAAATGTATAATGATGGAGAACATGACATGGATTTTAAAAAAGCTGCTGAGTCGATGCAATTGCCCCTCGACGATTATCTGTCGCTGGTGCAAAAATTTTTGGAGCGATTGCCGCAGTATCGCGAGGGCATTTTCAGTGCGAAAAATTCCGGCGACATGAAGCGCCTTGCTGCGGAAGCGCACAAACTCAAAGGAGTTGCTCTCAATCTGAGGTTTGAAGAGCTTGCGGAATGTGCAAAAAAAATTGAAATAATAGCAAAAGGCGAGGCGCAAATTGCGGATGATGTATTTGGAATGCTTGAGCACCTGATTATGGAAATTAAACAATTAATGCTGGCAAAGGAGAACCGCGATGGATAAGCGCATTCTGGTCATTGAAGATGAAGAAATTATTGCCGAATATTATAAAAAAATTCTTCAAAACGCGGGATACGAGGTTGCCATTTTTTATAATGGAAATGATGCGCTGCAATATTATCGACAATTCCATTGTCCGGTGGTGGTAACCGATCTTGAAATGCCGCAGATGAGCGGAGAAGAAGTGATTGGTAACATCAAGGAAATAGACGATGACCAGGTGATTGTGGTAGTGACTTCCTATTATGATCCTGCGACAATTATAAACATCATGAAGAAAAATGTCTATGATTATATTGTGAAACCGATTGAACCTGTGGAATTTGGTGCAACAATCAAAAGGGCTTTCGAGAGCGCAGAATATCGAAAAATGAAAAAAGCGTTGGAGCAGGAGCGCATCCTGAAGCTCGAACGCCAGATAGAGTGGTTTAACTGGCATGAAAGTATCATTCAGAGAAATTACGATCGCGTTGACAGAGAGCTTTTCTCCAACCTTCATGAAAGCTTCAATCAGGGTGCAGGTTTTGGATCCCTCCTGACGCTCATACGGCTGATTGCGTCGATGGCAAAGAAGAGCAATGGGAATTATGTTATCGACGAGCAGATGTTTGAACTTATTAAAAAAAATGCGGATGTTGCGGAAAAGATTTTAAATATTTTTTCTGAGCTGGTTATCATAATGAACCGGACGTTTGAATTTGAAAAAGTTTCGGTGATGGAATTGCATTCGCTCCTTCGAATGATTATTGCCGAAATTGAGAAATATGCGGGCATAAAGAAGATGAAAATTGCATTGAGTGAGCAGAAGCCTCCATATAAAAGTGCGTATGTGAATATTGAATCGGACTATATAAAAAAAGCATTTCATGAGATTTTTATGAATGCGCTGAAATTTTCAAAGCCTTCAACGGCGGTGATGGTGTTCGTCGATATGAAAACCGAGGGTGTTGAAATATTGATCATTAATACTCCTGAAATCATTAGAGAAGGGGTGGTGGGGATTCCGGTGGAATACGAAAATCTTCTCTTTGAACCTTTTTTCAGGATTGCAAAAGTAGTATATGAAGAATTTGAAACATCCGATTATGGGTTGGGGCTGACGCTGGTTGAAAAAATTGTTCGGAAACATGGAGGAAGTATCTCGATTGCGAACATACTCGATTCATCGGATATTTCCCGCGCCTCCGAAACAAAGGTGTGCGTGCGGGTATGGCTTCCCCTTGCGAGCGAAGCCAGCCGAGGGGAACGTAAAGGTGCATGAGGGATGAGCAAATGGTAGCCGGGAAAAATATTCTTTTAGTTGAGGATGAAATCATTATTGCGGAAACCGAAGCGCTGCAGCTAAAAAAAGCTGGATATGAGGTGCTGCATGTACCATCCGGCGAATCGGCTGTTGACATAGTTGCTGCCAGCACTGCCATCGATCTCATCCTCATGGACATCGATCTGGGCGAGGGGATGGACGGCACCGAGGCGGCAGAGCGCATCCTCAAAATAAAAGAAATACCGATTGTATTTCTCTCCGCACACACAGAACCTGAGATTGTAGAGAAGACTGAAAAGATTTCTTCGTATGGGTACGTGGTGAAGGCAGGCGGCCCTACGGTTCTTCTTGCTTCAATAAAAATGGCCTTCCGTCTCTTTGAGGCGAAACGTGCGCTCGATGAAAAGAATGCCGAGCTTGAAACCATGAACGAGGAATTGCATCAGATGCTGGAGGAGCTGGAGGCTTCGAATGAAGAGTATGCCCGCGCACAGGATGAAATCCTTTCGCGCGAGCAGATGATTGATTTTGAACGCAGGCAGCTTATCGCGGTTTTGGACACGATCCCCGAACCCATTTATGTCTGCGATATGGATACGTATGAAATTCTTTACATAAATAAATTTTTTCGCGCAATTGTTCAGAAAGACATTATCGGCAGGAAGTGTTATGAAGAGTTCCACGGGCTGGATGCTCCCTGCGATTTCTGTACCAACGAAATACTTCGCCGAAACCCCGATATGCCGTACACTTGGGAGTTCTATAACAAAAAGCTCAATCGGCATTTCATGCTCACCGATACTATTATCAACTGGCCCGACGGCAGAAAAGTCCGGTTCGAAATAGCAAGGGATGTGACGAAA
>CAKZSV010000054.1 GCA_937921485.1 uncultured bacterium | reverse complement strand
CATGCGAAATCGACCTCCTGAAAAACCTCCGCATATCATTGAAATAATCATACTCCCTTTGAATGAATTTTACCTTCACGCGAACTTTTGGTATTGGCATGCCCTCGCCGTCCAGGCGCTTCTGGTATTCGATTCTTCCGTTCTCCCTTTCGTACTTTGCGTGATGCCGCATAGCGTAGCGCATCACCGCGATGACCAAATCAATCATTGTCCATCCCGTGCGTTTCTCGGCGTCTTTAAGCATCAACAGCACTTCCTTCGTCATCATGTAAGTTGTTTTTATCATCATAGACCTCCGTATGGGATAATCATTGCATGTGTCGAATGCGATAACAATACATGTGTATAGTATTTTTTTTCAAGTAAAAAATTCAGATTACCCTGCATAAAATATTTTCTTGCATTTTACAGTGCTTCTTATGGCTATACAATGTTTTCGTCATAATCAACTCACTCGAGGTTTCTATGCGTCCCACTCTTCGCTTTCTGAACAATGAACTCATTGATCGCATCATCGATGAAGCGCGCGAAATTCTGTGTGAGCTCGGCGTTGAAATCCACAACGCCCGCGCGGTTGATTTGCTTGCTTCCCACGGTGCCCGTGTCGATGCCGCGCAGGGCAGAGTGTATATCCCCGGAGCACTCATAGACCGCGCGCTTTCTTCGGTCCCCTCATCCTTTAATCTGTACAATGTCCATGGAAATGCCGCATGTGAGTATGCTGGCTATAATGTTCATTTTACGCCGGGTTCTGCGGCCATAAATATTCTGGATTATGATACCGGCGAGTTGCGCAAGCCGAACACGAAAGACTTCATTGCATTTTCCAAGATAATGCGCGGCCTTCAGTTTATTCAGGCGACGAGCACAGCCTTTATTCCCGCTGATGTTCCCGAACAGATTTCCGACAGCTACCGGCTTTTTTTAAGCCTCCTTTATTGCGAAAAGCCGGTGGTGACCGGGGCTTTTACCAGAGAATCATTCTGGGTGATGAAAGATATGCAGGTTGCCGTGCGCGGAAGCGAAAAGGCCCTTGCAGAAAAACCGCTTGCGATTTTTTCCTGCTGTCCCACCTCGCCACTGAAATGGAGTGAAACCACCTGCGAAAATCTGCTTGATTGCGCAGCATATCGAATCCCCGTCGAGTTCATTGCCATGCCGCTTTCAGGGTTCATGGCGCCGGTGACGCTGGTGGGAACGCTCGTGCAGCATACGGCAGAAACGTTAAGCGGCATCGTCATCGGTCAGCTCGCTTCTCCGGGAACGCCCATGCTCTATGGCGGTTCGCCGGCAATCTTCGATGTGCGCTATGAAACCACTCCCATGGGCGCGGTGGAAACCGAGATGATTGATTGTGCCTATAATGAAATCGGCAAGCGCCTTTCGATGCCCACGCAGGCCTACATTGCTTTCAGCGACGCGAAGATGCTCGATGCGCAGGCCGGGCTTGAAAGCGCTATGGGTGCCACACTTGCCGCGCTTTCAGGGATAAACAGCATCTCCGGTCCCGGCATGCTCGATTTTGAAAGCGCACAGAGCCTTGAAAAGCTCGTGCTCGACAATGAAATCTGCGGGATGGCGCTTCGCCTTGTCAGGGGCATTGAGCCAAAAGAGGATTTTCCCGCCATGCCGATTTTTCAGGAACTTCTGGCGGAAAAGCATCTGCTGATTTCAAAGCATACGCGCAAATACTTGAAAGATGAAATATATTTTCCCGGCAGGGTTATCGACCGCGCCAACAGGGCCCGCTGGAAGGAGGAAGGCGGGAGGTCGCTTGAAGTGCGTGCGCACGATGAAATACTGCGTTTGCTTGCGGAATATCAGCCGACAGGTCTTCCGGCCGGCACAGTTCGGGAAATAATCATGCTTATGGAAAGGGAAGCGCAAAAATTCGGTATGGAACATCTACCGGAGCGAGAAGAGTGAGGCGTATTGAGCATATCAGCACCGATGCCCTTATCGTCAATCGCGACGCGGTATTCCGCGGGCAGGGGATGACGGAGAAGACGCGCATCACTAAAACAGTGGAGTTGCTCTTTGAAAAGGCTCTCGCAATTTTTCGGGATGCCGCATCGCCCACAGCTGTGATTGATGAAGTGAGCATTGAACAATTCATGCGAATATATCGCGGCGATGGGGCAAATGATGTGCCGTCGGTGGTGGAACTCATTGCACCGAGAGCGCGGGTGCTTATGCTTTTTGCTCTGACCCTGGGAAGCACAATCACCGACGAAATCAAACGGCTTTTCAACGAGAAGGAAGTGGCGCTTGGCTACATGCTCGATGTGGTGGCATCGGAGGGGACGGAGGCGGCTGCTGAGGAGCTCACGCGCCGCTGCCTTGAGCACTGTAAACGTGAAGGGAAATTATTCGAGGGCGACGCGGTGCTTCGCTACAGCCCCGGCTATTGTGGCTGGCATGTGAGCGGGCAGAAAAAACTTCTTGCGGCGTTGAACGCTTCGGAGATTGGCATTGCGCACAACGAAAGCTTCCTCATGAATCCGGAAAAATCAATTTCCGGCGTGATGATATCGGGTGAAAAGAAAATACACTTTTTTAAAAATAATTTTGCATTCTGCGAGGCGTGCACGCACAAATCATGCCGGGCGCGCATTCAAAGCCTCGGGAAAAAATGATTTCAATGAAATACTGTGAGGGGTAGTTATGCAGATACTTGAAGTGCTGAAGCAGAGCATCATTGAGGGCAATGAAGAACATGCGGCGCGCTATGCGGGTGATGCTATAGCAGAGCGCATCGACGCAAAAATTATTCTGGATGATGCGCTGATTGCGGGGATGAACGTGGTGGGCGAAAAGTTCCGTACGCACGAAATCTTTCTGCCCGATGTGCTTCTTTCGGCAAAGGCGATGTACGCGGCGCTGGCGAAGGTGCGCCCGCTTTTTTTGAAAGAAAAAATCCCTTCTCTTGGGAAGGTGGTGATTGGCACGGTGCAGGGCGATCTGCACGATATCGGGAAAAACCTGGTGGGCATCATGCTCGAGGGTGCCGGCTTTGAGGTGATCGATCTGGGTACCGATGTTGCGCCGGAACGGTTTGTTGACGAGGCAGTGGCGCGTGATGCAGAGGTCATCGGCCTTTCGGCGCTTCTTACCACCACGATGCCCGGCATGGGGAAGGTGGTGAAGATTCTTAAAGAGCGCGGACTTTCAGGAAAAATAAAAGTCATCATCGGCGGTGCTCCGGTGAACGATGAATTTTGCCGGGAAATCGGCGCCGATGCGTATTGCTTCGATGCGGCAAATTCTGTGGCTACGGTAAAAAAACTTCTCGGTCAGAGCACATCCAGAGCAGAATAAATCCGGAGGGTGGTTTTGTGAAAAGTCTTCTTGCGCGAATACAAAGCGGTGAGATAGTAGTGGCGGATGGCGCGATGGGCACCATGCTTATGGCGCGCGGGCTTGAAAGCGGAAAGGCGCCGGAGATGATAAACCTGGAGCGCCCGCAGATTCTTGAAGAAATAGCCCGGCTGTATATTGAAGCCGGTGCCGACATTGTGCAGACAAACACCTTCGGCGCATCGCCGCTGAAGCTTGTAAAAAGCAATCTTGCAGATAAAACAAAAGAAATTAATGCCGCGGGGGTCAGAGCCGCGCGAAATGCTGCCGGAAACTCCGCGTTTGTATCTGCCTCGGTGGGACCATCAGGCCGCATTCTAAAGCCCTATGGCGACACAGAGCCGAAGGAGGTGTACGAGAGCTTTTTAGCGCAGATAACCGTGCTGGCTGAAAGCGGCGTTGATGCACTCTGCATCGAAACCATGACGGATGTATCCGAGGCGCTTTTGGCGCTGGATGCGGCAAAAAAAATTGCATCAGCCACTCCCGTGATTGTTACGATGACCTTTGAGTCTACTTCGAAAGGTTTTGTCACCATCATGGGAACGAGTATTGAGCGCGCGGCTAAGGAACTTGAGGCGCACGGAGCGGACATCATCGGCTCCAACTGCGGCAATGGCATAGAGCAGATGGTGCGCATTGCCCGTGATTTCCGAGCTTGTACAAAACTTCCAATTATTATCCAGCCCAATGCCGGCCTTCCGCAATTGAAAGGTGGTGAGATTGTTTATCCAGAAACGCCTGAGTTTTTTGCTTCAAAGGTGCCGGATTTGCTGGAGGCAGGTGTTTCCATCATCGGGGGATGCTGCGGAACCACACCCGCGCATATCAAAGCGATACGAGGGGTAATTTCACATACAGGATGAATCGTTAACTGCTGTATATCCATTTTTGAATTGCATATGATTCCAATGAAGAAAACGGTTTTTAGTCTATACCCGGGGATTTATATACTACGAGAAAAAATATTGACTTCTTTAAATATTTCGCATAATATGTTAGTGATGTTGCGATGTGTAGCTCTGAATATAACTGAATACCAGGTTAATATTTGCAGCAGGGAGCGTGTATTATGCAAATGACGTTTCATGATATTGTAAAAAAGATTACAAACCTATCCATAGATGAAAAACTTCAAATAAAAGAAATTATTGAGAAATCAATAATCGATGAACGCAGGCAGGAAATTTATAAAAGTTATCTTGAAAGCAAGCAGGAATTAGCAAAAAACAAGTTGAAATTTTCGGAAAATATATCAAAATTAAAGAAAATGATGGACTGAGTATGGAAATTGCTTTCAGTTCATCTTTTAAAAGAGCTTATAAAAAAGAATAAAAACAACAAAGATATTGAAAAACTTTTCTGGGATGCGATAGCTCTTTTTATTCAAAACCCATATCATCCTGTACTCAAAACACACAGGCTATCTGGAAATTTGAAAAATCTATGGAGTTTCTCCGTGACATACAACATACGGGCAATATTTTTCTTTGAAGATAATAAAGCAGTTTTTATTGACATTGGTTCTCATGATGAAGTCTATTGATTTCTGCCATGTGGTTGTGAATTATTCCACAACAATTTCTTATAAATAATAATTTTTCCTCACGAATACCGTCAGATCGCATAAAAAAAATTTTTATCGCAAAGAAAAAAATTATATTTCCAGTTGATAAATAATACATCCGTGCTTATTTTTAATTTGGTCGATGATTAAATAAATCGATTACGATGAATATAATCATTGATTTTTTTGAAAAAATAATAAATTTTTTTCGAAGCACTTGACGTTATGAACGAACGTTCGTATATTATATAAAAAGAATGAACAGTTGTTCGTTGTTGATTTTTGCGCTACGTGGTGAGGCGGTTGAGTATGAAGTACCGGGCGAGTTCTGTTTTTCTTCTCATTGTAGTTTTTTTTGCCGGATGTTATGAATATCCCGGCATTGATTCCTTTGAAACTATCCCCGAGATAGAGGTGGTTCCCTGGCCCGATGGTGTGGTGTACTACCGCTTTGAAGGCTTCGATGCCGCGAATGACGATGATCGCTTTAGTCTGATTTCGGTAAAGCGCGCGATGCAGGAATGGTCGGCCGCGGCACATATCGCCTTTGTTGAGAAGCCCGAGGGCGGTGAATATGTCGTTCGAATTATTAAGTCTGATACAACGGCATCAACCCTCGGATACGTCAAAGATGCGAGGGTGTATCTCACGCCATTGGCTTCCCAGCGGCAGGCAACGCATGAGCTGGGGCATGTGCTTGGGCTTACGCATGAGCATCAGCGGCCAGATAGGGATCTATATATCACAGTGCATTGGAATAATATCCGGACAGAGGCTTACTCCCAATATCTGCCGCTTAAAAACTCATTATATGAGGAGGAAGTATATCCCTACGATTACCGCTCAGTCATGCATTATTCACAAAGCGCGGGAGCTGTCAATCTGCTCACGCCAACCTACACAATTAATGATCCGAAGTATAATGAAAAATGGCCGACATATTTGAGCCGGGGAGACAGGGAGAAAGTGATCGAAATATACGGTGCCAGATCGCAATAGCAATGACCCGAGTTATTTCATCAGATAAACAGCCCGATGCCGGCATAGATAAACGCCCCGTTGAGCATAAGCCTGGCATTGCTTCCATTGTTGAGCTGCATGACGGTGTCGCCGTCGGTTAATTTATCAATCACCGCGTGGCGAAATTTCATTCCAAGAAACAGGGCAACATTGCTTTCCTCTGCGCCGAGTTCCAGCGCTCCGATATAGGCAATTGTTTTTCCGCTGAAATTTTTTTCAAAGCGCGACGCGTCAGGCGTCCCCACGTTGTTATTGCTGTATCCTTCAATGATGGTATAATGAATTTTTCCGCGGCAGATCCCCACTCCCGCGCCGCCCAGGACATAAAAGAGTATCGCATTATACGAAGAAAAATAATATTTATAATATATGGCCGGAACGGCATACAGGAAAAGACCAATCGGATCCACCTGGAAGGCTCCCTCTCCCGCCGGATTAACAATGTCAATGGGTTCATATATGGGAAATGATAGGCCTCCAATAAGTCCCATTCCAATGCCATTATCGAAAAAGAGACGTGCTTCAAGTTCAATGTTGATGTCGGGATTGAAATCGGAAGTTCCAGGCTCGGTCTTGTAGCCCGACAGCGCATAGGTGCTTTCGAGATGCGCGCGGTATCGTTCGGCTGTTTCTTCGGCGTAGGTCTGCACGTCGCTGTTTTTTGTGATGCCGAAACCTCCCAGAAGGAGAATGTAAAAATTTGGTTTTCCGTCTTTATGATATGTTGGGGCCGTGTACTGCTCCGAAGTGTTTTGTCCGGATTTTTGCACTTCATTGGTGCCGGGCAGTTTAGCGGCATTGGTGTATGCAAGAGTACTGCCATTTGCGAATGCAATTTTTTCCAGTTCTGCTGTGCTGTGCGAACGGGGGAAGATGTCGTCTTCGCGCAGAAAAAAGACAGAATTTTCTTGAACGCGGAGTACTTTGCAATGCTGTACCGTGCCGTCTTTTTTATACATCCGGTCATCGCGTTTCGCTTTTGGATCCACTTCGATTCCGTTTTCGAATACAATACGGGATATGCTTTCAAGAGATACCTCAAGCACCTGAAATGCCCCGTCATCTTTATATATGAGTTTGCTATTGTGCGCTCCTTTCACGCTTCCACGCAGTACTTTCCCGTCAGTCAAATGAATTTCTTCGGAGTAGAGTGATGCTGCGGAAAAGAACATAATGATGACTGCAAATTGTTTCAGTAATTGTTTCATCGCTGACCCCGTCTGTTATATTGAGCTGAAAATATACTGATATTCGCAGCCGATTTCAAGCAATTTTTTTCCGTGGTTGGTTTTTCTTGAGGCGATATTATGCTTTATGGATTATAACAAATTGCCGATATGATTCATAGGCCGTTATTCATAGGCCGTTATTCTCATCCCGCTTGGAGGAAGCCATGGAACATTTGTGTCATCATCTTCGAAAACTGCAATATGAACTCGGCCTTGTGGCGCTGAAGGGCGGGACAGAAGTGGAGGACATGACCTTTGAAGAAATCGCGTTTTTGAAAGCGCTGGGGGGAGAGGAATTGCCGCTCATCGTGAAGATTGGCGGCCCCGAGGCTCGCAACGACATGCGTGCGTGCAAGGCAATCGGAGTTGATTGCCTGCTGGCGCCTATGGTGGAATCGGAATATTCCCTCGTCAACTTCGTCCAGACAGTCCAGAGCATCTATCAGAATGATATCCCATTTCTTGCGATAAATATTGAAACGATCACGGCATTTGAAAATTTAGATCATATCACTTCCTGCGAGGAATTCAATTTCATCGACCAGGTTACCGTGGGGCGAAGCGATCTTTCCGCGTCCATGCATAAAACAAATGATGATGAAGACGTGTATCTCGTGACTGAATCCATTGTGCGCTGGTCGGAAGAGCTGGGTAAAATCACCTCGGTGGGAGGAAAAATCACCCCGCGCAACGCGCCGGTCATTCAGACGCGCATTCGCCCTCAGAGAATAAACACGCGCCACATGGTTTTTGAGATTTCAAAATGCCGCGATATCGCGCAGGCGGTTCAGCTTGGACTTGAATTTGAAATTGAACTGTACGGCGCTTTAGCGGAAATCGAGCCTTCGAAGCGCGCCGTGTACGCGAAGCTGGTGGAAAATACAAAAATGCGGATGCTGCCGGAAAGCGCATTGCGGAAAGCGGCAGGGTGAAAAAATAGCGGTTTTTTGTTCAATTCACAAAAAAATCATTGACATAATTTCTATACGTTATATCATAAAAAATCAATAATTTGCGGTTATTATTGATTATGAAAAATATAATCAGTTTCATTTGTATGTCTGTTCTTTTTTTCCAGGCATGCCAGCCGGAAAGAATATCTACAATTGAAAATGATACCGTCGGCATATCGGCGGATGCCATTACCATCGGAGTTTCCGCCGCATTGTCCGGCCCTGCGGCATTTCTTGGCAATGAACTCATCAAGGGTTCGCGGCTGTATATTGATAAAATCAACAAAGAGGGTGGAATCCACGGCCGAAAAATCCGCCTTGTGGTGTATGATGATACCTATGAGCCGAAAGGCGCCTTTGAAAATACCATAAAGCTCATTGAAACAGATAAAGTCTTCATGCTCTTCGACTATGTGGGAACGCCAACGGCGAAGGTAGTACTTCGAAAAATAAACGAAGCGAAAATTCCAATTGTAGGCCTTTTCACAGGTGCGGAATTTTTGCGAACCCCCTTTCAGCCGTTCGTATTCAATGTGCGGGCGTCCTATTACGATGAAGTGATTGAGATGATTGACCGCTGGATATCGCAGGGAAAGAAGCGCTTCGCGCTTTTCAAACAAAACGATGCATTCGGAAAAGCTGTTGAAGATGGCGCCGAGCTTGCGCTTGCGCGGCATAATCTTGCGCTCATTGCAGCTTCCAGCTACGAGCGAGGCAAGCTTCCCGATGATAAAGATGTGCGCACCATTGTTGATGCAAAGCCCGATGGCGTGATTATGGTGGGAACCAATCTCGCGCTGGCTACGTTCGTTGATATGGCAGTAAAAGCCGGTTTGAAAGGAGCAGAGTACTATACGGTTTCTTTTGTGGGGTCGGAGGCTTTCGCGCGCAATTTAAAAGAACTTGGAGTACCGGAAACAATACCGGTATATGTGACCCAGGTGGTACCTCCTCCCGACGATAAACAAAATGCCGCCTCAAAGGAGTTTTCCGAAGAATTTTCAAAAGCCTTTCCCGGGCAATTGAAAAGCTATGTGGCATTTGAAGGGTATGTCAATGCGAAAATTTTAGTCGAGGGCTTGAAGCGGTGCGGTAGAGAGCTTTCGCGCTCTCGGCTCATGCATCATCTTGAAAGGATGAGCGATTATAATCCCGGTACGGACGTGCTTCTCCGCATCTCTCCGTCGTATCATTCTTTTTTCGACCATGTATGGATAACAAAATATAACAATGGGCGGTTTGAATTATAATGCATAAGTGTATGAGGCGATGAAACGATCGATTAAACGAAAGATTTTTATAGTATTTTTAGTTGGAATCATCGGTGTGCTTGTTGCCGCTTCGGTATGTGCGTTTTTATATCAACGTCAAAATGCGAGCAGAATGAATGCGACTCTGGTGCTCTATGCCACGCGCTTTGTTGAAGCGGTGAGCAGAAGGACTCTTCAAGCGTACATATTGCAAAGAAGTGAAAATGATTTTTCCTTTGAGGTTGCGAACCTCAATCTGGAAATAGTTCCGAGAATAGCGCGCCTGAAAACTATACCGCAGATTATGGAAAGCGGTGGGCTACTCTCCATCGAACGAGAGGAAATATTTTTCCCTGCGCTTCCAGAGAAATTTTCTTCGGAAATAAAAGAGATACGCCTGCTCACGAACGCCTATTTGAATATCAGCGAAAAGGCTTTTGCTCGTACTGAAAAAAATGGTGAATCGCGCTTGATGCTTTTGACGAGCATCATCAACAGGTTGAGCAATACATATAAAT
>CAKZSV010000053.1 GCA_937921485.1 uncultured bacterium | reverse complement strand
GCTTGACAAAATGGCAGTGCATTGTAACCTGGCAAAAGTTAAATAAATCTAACTTTTAATTTGCTATAATGAATTGTGCATTCGTAAAAAAATTCTCGTTATCATTGCTCTTCATTCTTGCCGGCGGAATTCTGCTTGCTTCGTTCCACTACCACGAAGGCGGAAGAATCATCGATGATTGTCCCGTCTGCCGCTTCCAGGATTCCGGTACCATTGCAAGCAATTACGATGTTGCGGCACATAATCTGCTTTTGCCGGCACAGAGAAATGCAGTAATCCAGGAACACGAAGTTATTATCTCACATTTTCGCAGCATCTCCACGCTTCCAAACGCGCCTCCCGTCAGCTTCTGATTCGGCATTGCATCGCAGCGATTTCAAACGCCACTCGATTTGTATGATTGCAGGATTGGGTTTTCATAATTTCTGTTCCTGCTCCGCATTCGAAATCGCTGCATAATTTCACACACAGGAGCTATGCATGAAACAATTACGCTATTTTCATTTATTAATATTATTCACCTGTTTTGCATCATTAATGCTTTTTGCGGAAGACGCAGAAACAACGCCTGCGGGTGATGAACCCGCCGGCTCCCCTTTCAATCAATCGAAATTCGTGCCCGACATTTCGCTCATACTGGACACTTCCTGCACTCAGACCAACCGCGCAAATGAAGAAATGTCAAAATTATTCCGTCCAGGATTTACGCTCGTTCCCGCCGATGAAGCGCGCCATGGACATTCGGAAGCATATTACGAAAACGGCTTCAACTTCAATTACGCGGAAATCACGTTTTACTCAATCGTGGATCCGTACTTTGACCTTTTCGCGGTATGTGAGTTCGATGAAAATGGAGCCGGTATCGAGGAAGCATATTTCACCACGCGCGCGCTGCCGCTCGGCTTTCAAATCAAAGCCGGAAAATTTCTAAGCGGGTTTGGACGTCTCAACGAGCAGCATACGCACTACTGGAACTTTTACGATATGCCGCTCGTGCATGGCGCGTTTTTCGGCCAAAGCGGCCTTCGGGAAACTGGCGCGCGCATAAGCTGGGTGGCACCAGCCGATTTTCTGCTGATGGTTGCCGCCGAGATTCTTCGCGGGGAAAATCAGCGGAGCTTCGGCAATGAAAAGATACTTCACGCAAATGGCACGACGCTTGAAAAAAGTCATAACGGACCGAATCTTTACGTGGGTAATATCCGCACTTCTTTCGACATAGGCGATATCGTGGTGCTTGCGGGCGCTTCCGCGGCGGCTGGCAGAGCGCGCATCAATCACGGCATCGACCGAACCGGGAAAGAAGGAAGCGCTTTCGTAGGAACTACATATCTTTTCGGTGGCGATATCACGCTCAAATACATGATCGACTCGATGCGTTCCATCGCCTTTCAGGCCGAATATCTGTACCGGAACATAAAAGGCGACCGCTATGTCAACGACGCCTCTGATGTGATGACCTCGTTTGATTGTACGAAAAAGCAATCCGGATTGTACGCGCAGTTGGTGGGAAAAATTTCCAAACGATTCAGTGTCGGCGCGCGCTACGATCTGCTCTGGAAAAATGAGATTACCGAACGCGGCAGCATCACGGAAATTCCGGAAAGATTGCCCCGCTACAGCGGCATGCTCGAATACAATCCCACGGAATTTTCGCGCTTTCGCATCCAGTACAATCTCGACGCGAGCACGTACGCAATCTCATCAAACGGCTATGAAAAGAAGATTAATCACGAAATCATTGTGCAGGCGAATCTTGCCATCGGCGCGCACGGCGCGCATTCGTTTTAATATTACAAGGAGATAATTATGAAATCAATGTATAAAAAAGCGTTATTCCTGATACTTGCGGCATTTGCCGCAATCGAACCGCTCTTTGCGGATAAGCTGAAGGTTGTCACCACCTATCCGTATATCGCAAGCATCGCCGGGCATATCGGCGGCGATAAAATCAAGGTCGATTTTCTTGCGCGCGGCGATTACGATCCGCACACAATTGTCCCGAAACCTTCGTTCATCGCGCGGCTTCGGAAAGCGAACCTGCTCATCATCAACGGTGCGCAGCTTGAAATCGGCTGGCTTCCTCCCCTTCTCAAACAGGCGAACAATCCATCGGTAAACCCGGGGACAACCGGCTTTTTAGATCTCTCACGCTCTGTAAGGCTCATCGATGTTCCCAAAAGCGTCTCGCGCGAGCAGGGCGATATTCATCCCGATGGGAATCCCCACTACTATCTGGACCCGCACAATATACCGCTCATTGCAGCGTCTATTACTCGGAAACTTACAGAACTCGACATGCACAACAGCGCCTACTACGAAAAAAATCTGGCCGCATTCAATCACATGTGGAACGCGAAGATTGCGGAATGGGACCGCAAACTCGCCTCTCTGAAAGGCAAAAAGGTGATTGAATATCATAAGAATTATGATTACCTGCTCCGCCGCTATCAAGTTATTCTTGCAGCAACCATCGAGCCGCTTCCGGGAATTCCTCCCACTTCAAAGCACATTGAGAAGCTTGAAACAATTCTCTCAAAAGGCGGAATCGCGCTTATCCTTCAGGATGTGTATAATCCTGATGATGCCGCGCGACTTCTTTCAAAAAAATTCAGCATTCCCATGGTGAAATTGCCCCACGATGCGGGCGCTGTTTCCGAAGCAGAAGGCATTGTATCACTGTTCGACACCATCGTACGGAGGCTTGTGCCATGAACGATATTCTCGTTTCCGCGTTTGTTCTCTCGCTGGTACTGGTGGGCATTCACGCCTATTTCGGTCTGGAAATCATCCGGCGCGGCATCATCTTCACCGACCTTGCCATAGGTCAGATGGCCGCACTCGGCGCTGCCGTGTCGCTTTTCTTCTTCGATGGTTCGCTCATCTATCCGGTTTCACTTGCGTTCGCTCTCACTGGGGGATTGCTTATCGCGTGGGCCGCTCGGCACACGGAAAACTTAGAGGCGTTTATCGGGCTTCTC
>CAKZSV010000052.1 GCA_937921485.1 uncultured bacterium | reverse complement strand
AAATTCCTCTTCAAAAGACACCAGCTCTTTCTGGCGACCGCTTTTCTCCGACTGAAGCCGTCGGAAGCCTTCCTTGGTACTGATAAAAGCTTTCCCTATTACAATACGGCGGCCGTCACGTTTCAATCGAGCTTTAAGTCTGGCGACATCGCGCACAAGATCGGCCCGCGAAACATCATCCCATTTTCGTTTTTCGAGAGCGTACGCAACAAGACACAGGGGCGTGACAGGTATGACATCGCCGATTTTATCCAGCAGCATGTCAGCAAATTTCTTTACCACCGCAAGGCGTTTATTTCTTTCAAGATTAAAGAAATTTTTTCCGTTTTTATGGATAAACTCTGAAACCGAAACCGGTTCCCCGAAGCTCACGCTCGCATAGCCGTGCTGCTTGAGCCTGCCGGCGAGCAAACGGAGCGTATTGGCTATAAAAAGATAAGGAGTTTTTATAATT
This sequence comes from uncultured bacterium, assembly GCA_937921485.1. Lineage (GTDB taxonomy): Bacteria > Spirochaetota > UBA4802 > UBA4802 > JAGODF01 > DYLV01. The sequence goes on along the minus strand of CAKZSV010000052.1, from coordinate 12,349 downwards.
ACTCTGAAAAGAGAGGCGATATTATCGCCGAATCCGCTTTTTTCCTTGCCTTTCTGCCATTCATCAATGAGCGTTCGGTCTTCAAGCACCCAGTCGTAATTGATTCCCACCGGCACGAAGATGACATCGCCGCGGAATTCGGGATTTTTTTTGATTTTCATGATGTAATCGATGACGCCGATTTTCGTGTCGCGGAACTTGCCATCGCGCGTGAGTCCGCCTTCGATAAATATTCCCTGCGTCACCCCCTGCAGGCTGATGAGCTGAATGTATTTTTCAAGCACGGTATGATAGAGCCTCTCGCGGTATCTCCTGCGCAGAAAATACGCGCCGAAAGATTTGAAGATGTACTCAAGCGGCCACACGCGCGCCCATTCACCCACCGCATAGCTGATGGAAATATTTTTCGCCAGCATATACGCCACTAACACATAATCCACATTGCTGCGATGGTTCATCACAAACACAACCGCGTGGTGCTCGGGAATTTTTTTCAGCTTCTCGGCGTTCTCGTGGTCAATCACCACCTCGTAGAGAAAATTTAAAAAGGTGTTGGCCACCCACCAGCCGATTTTATAATACGAGAGCAGGTTGAAAAAGGGGACAATTTCTTCGATGTAGTCTTCGACCAGATCTTCCGCGTCTTCCATGCTGATACCGCGTTCGCGCGCGTGCTCTATCATCGCTTCATGAATGTCAATGTTGTTCATCAATTCCTTTTTTATGATGAACTTATTCATGAACTTGAAGCGGTCGAGCTTGATGCGGTTTTCGTTGATGTAGCGTATGGCCGAGCGTGAAAAATGCCGCACGATTTTTTCCTTTATAAAGGCGCGCACTGACTCATAGAGAAGCACTGCGCCGATTGCCGCAAGGATGTACGCTACTACCTGCATCAGAAAGCACCCTCTTCCATACGTGCATTTTTAACCCACGAGCATTGAAAAGTCAAGCACAAGGCGATTAAAAACACATTGACTTTTATAGCCGCATGTGTTCATGTTATATTTCAATTGAATAATGCGATGAACAGAATAAAAAAATTCTTCCTTGCCAGGCATGCGAAGGGATATAATTCCGAAGCAACACCGGAACAAGAATCGCTCAAACAGCTCCGCAAAAAGGAGGAGCTTTATCGGTCAATCGTGGAGAATTCACATGACGGCATCGTCATTATCGATGACCGAAGCACAATAGTGTTTGTCAATCCGGAAATGTGCCGCCTTGTCGGATATTCCTTCAATGAAATAGTAGGCCGGAATTTTATAAATTTCATCGATGATGCAAGCCGCAAGTTTGTCCTGGACCGATACAGAAGACGCCAGAAAGGCGAAAATGTGCCTTCAGTATATGAATTAACGCTCGTTGGAAAATCGGGCGAAAAGATACATGGCGAGGTACGGGTGGGGCTCTACAACACACCGGATGACCGTATTCAATCAGTAGTGCAGTTTTTGGACATCACTGACCGCAAGCGAAGCGAAAACATGCTTGCCATGCTGCACGATCTTGCCATTAAACTATCCGGCGTGATTGAAGCAGATGAGGCAATGAAGCTTATCATGGATGCACTGCTGCGGATAGACGAGGTCGATTCCGGAGGACTGTACATACGGAATTTGGTCACCGGCGACATCATGCTCACAGCACACACAGGGCTTTCGGAACAATTCATTTCTGCAGTTTCCTACCTGCCATCAAATTCTCCGCAGGTAAACCTGCTTCAGAAAGGATCGCCGATTTATATCCATTTTTCCAGGCTCCTTGAAATGTTCAGCGAAGAGCAGAAAAAAATGCAATCCATGGAAGGCATTCGCGCCCTTGCTTCGATTCCGCTTATCTATGGCGGTGAACTCATCGGCGCACTGAATGCCACTTCTCATATACAGGATGAGTTTTCCGACGCAGCAAAAAATTCAATTGAGGCCCTTGCCTCTCAGGTAAGCGCCGTGGTGGCCCGCCTGCGTTCTGAAACAGCGCTACGGGAAAGCGAGCGCAAATACCGCAATCTGGTAGAGCAAACAGACAGCATCGTCTTCACAGCAAATGCAGGCGGCATCATCACCTACATCAGCCCTTCGATCCAGAATCATACCGGTTACGCACCCGATGAAGTAATCGGACATGAATTCATACAATTCATTCATCCGGACGATGTCGAGAAAATAATTACAAAATACAATGAATTAGTTCATGGAATAATCGGCCCCGACGAATACCGCCTCGTTGCCAAAGACGGAAGCTCCGTGTGGATCATCTCAAACAGCCAGTCGGTCATTTCCGATGGCAATCTTAAAGGCATCATCGGTGTCTTCACCAATATATCCGAAAGAAAGAAACGGGAGGAAGAGCGTTTTGAATTGGAGCGCAAACTTCTGCACAGCCAGAAACTCGAAAGTCTGGGGGTGCTCACCGGCGGCATCGCGCACGACTTTAACAATCTCCTTATGGCGATGATGGGAAACATTGAACTTGCTGGATTGCATCTCGATAATAACTCTCCCGCGAAAAGCTTTTTGGCGGAAGCTCATCATGCAACAAAGCGGGCAGCCGACCTTATTCGGCAAATGCTGGTCTATTCAGGGAAAGTCCAGCAACATCTTCAAATCATTCGCCTCGGCAAGGCCGTTGAGGACATTCTTTCGCTCGTGAAATCGTTCATTTCCAAAAAGGCAATTTTTATTTCACATGTAAACGGGGACAAAAATCCCGTCAGGGCAGACATCACTCAGATACAGCAGATCGCGATGAACCTCATCATCAACGCCTCCGAAGCACTTGAAGACGGCCCCGGTGAAATCACCGTAAAAACGGGAGAAATGCATTGCGATAAAAAATATCTCGAAAATTCCCGACCTGCCCATGATCTACCAGAAGGCGCCTATGCCTTTCTTGAAGTCAGCGACACAGGATGCGGCATACCGAAGGAAAACCTCGAGAAAATATTCGACCCCTTCTTCACCACAAAATTCACCGGCCGCGGCCTGGGGATGGCCGCGGTACTGGGTATCATCAGGGCCCATTCCGGGGCAATCATCATCGAAAGCAAGCCCGCAAAGGGCACAAAGGTGAGAGTGCTTTTCCCTGTCGCGGAGCAATCAGAAACAATGGACATTGACAGCGAAAGAAAAGAAAGCGCCGCCGGCAAACACCCCACGCAACACACTTTGCTCCTGGTTGATGATGATGCGTCAGTGCTCAATACTGCAAGCGGCATGCTGCAGGCGCTCGGCTACTCAGTGATTCAGGCACATGACGCCAGAGAAGCAATTCAGGCATTCCGGCACCAGGCAGACATCGGCTGCACAATCATAGACCTTTCAATGCCGCACATGGACGGCCGGGAAGTGCTTAAAGAAATAAAAAAAATAAACCCAAGCGCACTCTGTATTCTCACCAGCGGATACCCCAAAGAAGATGTGATGAACGATGAAAATGCACGCGGCGCGGATGGTTTTCTTCAAAAGCCATTTACACTGGAAAACCTGGAAAGAACGCTGAAGGCTTTATTGCCACAAACATAAAGCCTTATTCGGGCTGATGCGCAACATAAAAATTGAGCCATGGCGTTCCATGGCTCAATTTCAGGGTACCATCAATACCCATTAGAATACGTATGCTAATCCTATATCAAATGAATACTGAGACATTTTTGTTTCATACGATGCGATATACTGCGAAGTGTTTCCGCCTTTTATAGATGCTTCCGGCGCATACATCCCGCCGATATTCAGCGTCAGGTTATTGTTGAATGCAATGCCAAAGCCGGCGGTATAATGGTATTCTGCAACTGCGGGAAAAGCAACATTTTCAAATGCTCTTTGTTTATCAAGCGGCATTTTTCCGTAGTTAAATCCCGCTCGAACTACAAACATCGGAGTCAGAGCGTATTGCACGCCGAATTTATATACAATCTGATCATCCCAATTCAGATTCCATGGCGTGGCATTGCTGTTATTTTCGCTGAATTCAGGCATCTTGCTGCCGTTGGTGGAAGACCACTGGATCCACTGCAGTTCAAAAGCGATAAGGAGATTCTGTAATGGAGTGAATGAAAAACCGCCTGTCACGCTTTGAGGCTGATCAAATTGAAGCGTATCCCTGCCTTGATCGGTCTGGAATTCAAAGTCCTGGAAGTTGCTTTTCGTTTCATAGGCAATGCCGATGGCTATCATTTCAATTGGCTTGATGGAAACTCCGAGTGTTGCGCCATAGCCGAATGAAGCCGAGTTCATATGCTCTTCCTGATCTGCCGGCATCCCCACCGCAGAGCCATTGGTCGCGGCGGAAAATTCCATTGTGGCATACATGATATTAAGCACTGCACCCACTGAAATCATGTCATTGATTTTGTACGATACTCCCGGCGAAAACCGCATCTGGCTGTAGGATGTGCTTAAAATGCTCTGATATACATTGCGTTCATAATCAACACCCATGCCGGAGATGCCATATGCACCGATGCCGAAATTCAATTTTTCAGCTATCGGGATTATCAACCCGAATGCGGGGACAGGCGACGCACCCCGGTTCGATTCTATAGCTTTTCCATCCTGCGCCATTATGCCGGCCATTACACCGGAAACTTTTTGTTCGACGGAGGGAACAAAATATGTCGCACCGAAATCTATTCTGCCTTTAAGATTGCTCATTCCGGCAGGATTCGTAATCACCGCAGCCGCATCAAGCGAAGCGGCAACGCCGATTCCTCCCATGGAATTTTGAACCGGCCCGAAGCCGACAGCACATCACGTCGTCATTGCGCTTCGCCTTCTGTTGTAAAAATACGCCGCAGCAAAAAGAAGCGCGATGATACCAGCCATAATCGCTATAAGCCGGATATTTTTCACCGTGGCGGAAAGCAAAAACGCCGTAAAGGCGCCGCCGCTCTGCGCCTGCTGGTCGTTGAAAAGCGCCAGCACTTCAGCATCACTGTAAGCCCTGTTGAATACCGCAACCCGGTCGATGACTCCGTTGAATCCTATGTTCCCGAAAGAAGAGCTGTATTTTTTATCGAGCTGCGCACCAATGATGAGCCCGCCATTTGAATCGCGCACCTTTCCGATGGTGTTCGGCGCTGAAGCCTCAAGCTCGCCGTTTATGTACAACTTGATGCCCGTAAGGTCCCATGTGGCAGCGAGATGATACCACCGGTTGGTGGCAAGCTTCTGCGTGCTGTCCACATACAGGTATTCGCCTTTATCATTAAAAATCGAAAAGCGAAGCGTCCCGTCACTTCCCCAGAACTGGAGGCTGTACGTTTCATCGCTGAAATCCGTTAGTACTCCTTTGTGCACCACGCCGGCATAGGGCCTGTGGGTAATCGCCATCACAGTGGCTTCAATAGTACCTCCTTCCGCCAGCGTAAGATCGTCGCTGTCCGGCACAATCACATAATCACTCGTCCCATTGAACTGAAGCGCGCTTCCGGTGATGCCGCTGACCTGCTGAGCACCCGCCACGGTATAGCCTTCAGGAGAACTCTCAAAATTCCAGATTCCCGTTATTTCGGCATTTTTCACCGCCGTAACGACATACTGTGCAGTTGTGCCATTTTCCGCAGAAACGATGTATGTCACTGGTTGCGTAAAATCATTTTGGGTAGTTCCGGAAACCTGTTCGGTTTCTCCCACCTTCACTGAGACACCGGTTGTGATGAATTCCGCAACAAGGCCCGCAAGCGGTTTGGAAGCGGGAAAATTTACCGTAATGGTTTTTGCCCCTTCATCAATTATTCCTTTTTCGCCGCTTAAATAATATCGGGTTATTTCTTTTGCGCTGTTTTTCGCCACCGAAACGTTCACTGTGTATTCACGCGCCGCGCCGTTTTCCGCAATCACCCGATACACAAGCGGTGATGAATAATCGTTTTTCGTCCGGGCTGATGTCTGAGGTATATCATTGACTTTCACGGAAACGCCCTCTGTTTCATAATATGCAGTCAGACCAAGCACTGAAGAGCCGTACGGCAATTCGACATTAATAGCATTTTCATGTATTAATCCACTCACATCAATCGCGAGTGAGGAATTATCCTGTTTTCTAAAAGCAAAAGCTGTAATATCATTCCATGGCGCGGGCAGGACACTTGCCTTCACCAGATAATTCCTGGTTGTACCGTCTTCCGCAGTAAGGAGATATTCCACATCCGAGCTGAAATCATTAACGGTCGCTCCAGATACCTGTTCAACACCGTTTACGGTTACCGATTTTGCGAGCGCGGCAAAAGACGCCGTCAGACTGCTGCGATTCGTACGCGGAGGAAGCTCAAGGGCAATAATACCACTTTCTTCGTTGATGCTCCCTTCAACGCCGTTTATTGAAAATGCTGCGAACTTCTTTTCCGAACTCGGCGCCTTTGTCACAGTGACGGTATATTCTTTTACATCGCCGTTTTCCGCGGTAACTTTATACACCACCGGGCTATTAAAATCGTTAGGTGTCTTTCCGCTCACCTGTTTGATGCCGTTGACAGTCACATCGGTACTGTTGGTGACAAAATTGGCAACGAGGGCCGCTACATTCGTTCCATGGGGTACCGTAAGTACGATGGAGCCATCGGAGATAGTCCCAATGATATCACTTTGCGGCTGCAGTCCGGGATTATTCCCCGCAAGAAAGGAAAACTCAAGAATAGTATTCTCTCCCGATTGGAAGCGGGGATAGGTTCCGCTTCCGCTGCCCTTCTTGCTCCCGCACTGAACAGATATCATCACAAACGCCAATACCGTTATTGCAGCAAATGCCCGTTTCATACCTTTCATTTCCTCCTTTACAGCATACAGGTAAAAAACCATTTTTTGAGAAAATTATAGAATATACAGCATTTAATAATATACTTAAATTCTTCTGAAAAACCAAAAAATTTTTCAAAAAAAGTAATTTTCTCCAGAGCGATATGCTTCGTGCATACCATAAGGGCTACCAGCCAAACTCTGATACTCATTTCCCCGCCGAAAATGCAATGATAGTGCCCCTTTTTCATTTAATTATCGGAATTTATTTGACGACATTCTAAGTGGTGTAGTATATTTATTAAACACTGTTATATCAGTGATTCGCTTTCTTTCAGGGACGGAATTTCGATGAATTTCTTTCTTTTGGGCCTCATTTTTCTCATCCTTCTCATTACCGGCTGGGCTCTTCTTGGCAGCGATGAGCGCCGCTCAGGGGAAGAGGTTCCTCCGGAACGCCAGTTCCGCCGCCGCGCTGCAGATCAGGAGATAGAGCGCGCATTCCCCGAGGAAAAAGGAGCCCGCGGCCGACGAAAATCAGATCACCAGCAGAGGGAAAAAACGGGAGGCTCAGATGAAGAGACTCCGGAAGAAGAAGACATCCGGCTTCCTTATTCCGCTGATGAAATAATATCCGACACGTCGCGTTTCCGCATTTACAAAAGAACCCTTCTCAACTCGGAAATCTACGCGCGCAAGGGAGATTTCGATACTGCCATCTCTCTTTTTCGTGGAGTCAATGAGCGCATCAACGACGAGGCAACCAATAGAAAAATTGAAGCAAATATCGAGTACCTGAAAAAATTCAGGGAAATCAGCGAAAAACAGCAGAAAGAAAAGGAAAACGTCGAGAAAAACCTCCGGAAAAAACAGGGCGGCGAAATCAGGGTATCCATCGACGGGCCGCTCACAATTCCGGACAAAATACAAATCGGCCTTGCCGCGCCAATACAGAACATCGAAAAAGAAAAGCAAATCGATGTAAATAAAATTGTCGATGAAATCACCTCGAAGCTCATGAGCTCGGACTTTTTCAAGCGCGACAGCGAAGCGCGTGAACGCGAACGCCAGCTTAAACAATACATCAACGAAGTGGCATCATTGCGGGAAGGCGTCCAGAAGCTCATGAAATCGGATAAAGCTCTTGCAGGTGAAATCCCGCCCGGTGCAATGGAAGGGCCGGGAGGAGTGCTTGAAGGAGTGCAGGATAAACTCCGCGAAATGGAAAAGCGCCTGGAGGAAGCCAGCAGGGAAGCGGAGAAAGCGCATAGAGAAATAAAGAAGTTGAAGGAAGACGGCGTCGGCGCATCGTCCCACCCTTTCGAGGCGGCGAAACCCCCGTCTGCGGCAGAAGCTAAATATTCAGCGCCGATTCCGGTCACACTCGACACGAAACCGCTCATGGAGCTTCTCGACCGGCTTCCTGCCCAAAAAGCGCCCGATGCGGTACCCCTCAAGCCGCCACGCGGAGAACAGGCCGGTAAAAACGCGCCGGAGGAAGCCTCACCGCACGCCAAAGAAGGTGTTGATAGGGAAATAATTACCAGGGATGGGGAAGAGTCTGAAGATTTCGAACTTTTCAGCGAATACCTTAAAGACAACAAAGATGCGGGGGGAGACGGCCTCACCGACGAAGATATCTTTGAAAAAATTCTCAAAGAAGACACGGAAAAAATCCAGGATTCGATTGAGATTGTGGGGGACAGGAAAGACCAGCAGGGGTATTTCGCACTCTCCGAAGAAGAATATGAGAAGAAGCGGCGCGATGATGAACAATTCTATGAAAAATTTCTGAAACATGAAAAGCGCGTGCGAAAGGAGTTGCCGATTCTGAAGGTGAGCTATGATTTCTCGAGGCTCCCTGACGAAGTAAGCCTTTCAAAAGACAAGAATATTCTGGAGTACTCGCTGTACAAATACAAACCGCTTCTGGAGAAAGCCAACGAGTTTATTAAAAAGCGCCGCGTACGCGACGCTATCAACTACTACCGCACGGTGATGTCGCAGAATATCCCGCCGGAATTTAAGGCAATGATACGAAAGAACATCAATGACCTTAACGAGTATCTGGAAAAATATCTTTCGGCTGATTGAAAATCCAAACAGCCATTACCCCCAATATTTCCGCCTGGGTGTTGGTGCACACCCGCAACACGACATCAGTAAAAATCGGTGCGATACGTTTACTCAGTGATCGCAGGCATTCGGGCCTGTGGCCAGACGATTTTCCAGGAAAGCCATCACCACTTTCTCGGGAACCTCTGCCGGCGCCCCGGTAATCACGGTGATGCCGCGCTCCCGAAAGAGTGAAACGGCGCGCTGTCCCATCCCGCCGGCGATGACGCAGTTCACGCCTTTCTCCGCAAGCCAGCGGGGCAGCAGTCCCGGTTCATGGGGCGGCGCATCAACGTTTGAAGCGGAAACTATCTTCTTGCCGGCAGAATCAACATCCACCAGCGCGAACGTCTCGCAATGACCAAAATGCATACAGAGCTTTCCATCTGCCATCGGTATCGCTATCTTCATATCTGTACTCCTTTCATAATATTTTGCACAATTACCTCGAAGGCCCTATGGGCCGCCGTATCGCGCTGTGAATCATTGCCGCTTGAGAAACTGCTTGATGACGCCATACTTCAGCGGCCCGCGCCAGATCACCGCACTGTCCTCATTTTCCAGCATGAAGCCTATTGACATCACTCTGATGCCATCCTTTGTTTCCACAGGCAGAAGCATACCGGACACGCTTGCCGCAATGCGCGAACCTTCAAGTCCCATAAGCTTCGGCACGCTTGGCCCGTGGATATCCACGTCGAGAAGCCCCACCTTGAGCCCGCGCGCCGCCAGCGCCTGCGCGATGTTCACCGCCACGGTGCTTTTGCCCACACCGCCTTTGCCGGAAAGAACCACGATCTTGTTTTTGATGCGTCCGAGGTTCTCCTTAAGCATGCGCTCTTCGTCGGCCTTGCTTATTGCCTGCGCCGCGTAGGATACGGCAATGAGCGTTTTTCCGGTTCCTCCCTTCCCGCTGGCGATGGCGATATTCATCATTTTTTCCCTAAAACTCAAAAATCGCACCCACGGAGGCGTTTGCGAATTCTGACGGAAATTCCCTTGCCATGCGGCAGGCGATGGAAAAACCGGTGCAGTGCGAAACTGCAATCTTCTTCACCCGGTACTTTTTGAGAGCAGCGACTGCCTTCTCGACGTACTCAGCCGGCGCCGTCTCCAAGTGCGTCCCGCCAATGACGGCATGAAATTCACGGTAGCCCGTGCGCGCCGAGAGATCGTCAAGTATTTCCACAATCCCCGCGTGAGCACAGCCGAGGAGTACCACCGGGCCGGAGTCAGTAATAATGAGAAGGGAGCAATCGTCATTGAACGGATCATCGATTGTGCTGTCGCCGTCCTTTTGTTTCAAGCGCACATCCCAGGTTTTCCAGCCTTCGGGGCGTTTCACCTCGGTGAGTGCCGCAATTGTATCGGTAATTTTCTGAAAGCCCGCAATAGGCCGGAACTCCGCGCCGGCTTTTTCCATTTCCTCGCGCGTAGCGCGCATGCCGATGGGCACTTCGATTGGATCGGCACCGGTTGGTATCTGTGCAACCTTTGGCATAAACGCTGACCGGTGTGCAAAAACAGGAATCGCTCTTTCCCTGGCCTGCAAAAATGGCATGACGCCGCCGGTATGGTCATAGTGGCCGTGGCTGAGGATAAGTCGTGCTATCGTAACAGGGTCTTTCCCGAGAATCTTCATGTTGTTGATAAGCCCAAGTCCCTGCCCGGTATCCAGCAGAGTGATATCGTCCTGCTCAATGAGCACGGCAAGCCCGTGTTCGGCGATGAGCGGAAATGGAGTAAGAACACTGTTTTCGCAAAGAACGGTGATTTTCGTTTTCATAATTCTGCTTCGTTGAACGAGTTATTCAACTTTCCCCTTTATCATTTATCCGTAAATACGGTACAGCCGCAAAATCTTTTTTCGCTCATCATAGAGCTTCTCAAATTCGCGCATGTGCGCATTGACCTTCTCATTGAAAACTGCCAGCTCCTCCCCGGTAGAGCAGGAGAATGCGCTCAAATCATCACCGCATTCCTGAATGATGGATTTGATCGCCCTGTCAATCTCACTTACCCGTGCCATGTCCTGATCCTTCACCGGATCGAGTCTGTACTTTCTTTCGATCTCCGAACCAATTGTTTCAGCGATGCGCTTCACGCGGCTTTGAAATGCCACCATCATAGAAAGGATTTTATCCCTCCCGGAACGATCGGCAGCAGATCCGCAGCCTTCTATTTTGCCGGAGAGCACATTGAGACACCTGAGCACCTCATCATGAAACTGACGTTCCTCCTTCAAGAGCGGATGCAGAGCATCCGTGCTAGCTTCACTATTGCGAGCAGTCATAACGAAACCTCCTTTTATATACATTACGCATGATATTCATGCGAACAACCTTACCAGTGCCCTTCCTGATTCGCGTTTTCAAGTCGAACAAGCAAATTTCGCGTGTACCGCTCCACCGCATCACGCACGGAAATTTCACCGTCGCAATAATACATCTGTACGCCGGAGCGCTGAAGCAGATCAAATGCCTTGGGCCCGACATTGCACGCAATAAGCACGCCAGCTCCCGTCTCTATGACTGTCTTTGCCGCCTGGATGCCCGCACCCTGAGGAAGCGAGAGATTCCGAGTGTTGGGAACGCACTTGAAAGTATTATCGCCCTCATCAAACACCATAAAAAACCGCGCTCGCCCGAATCGGACATCGAGCTTCGCCTGCGGATTGTCGGCCTGAACCGCGATTGCAATTTTCATTCGCTTTCTCTCCAAAATTTTTTTCTGCCACGCCGACATCCACACCCATGTCCTCGCCCTGCATCGTCGCTCGCACACCGGAAATTGCCGCTCCCGCACGAAGGACATACCGTGGGACATTCCACACCATGTGGCACGGCCCAGCGGTGTGCGCATGCGCCGCATTCAAAGATGCGTTCGCTGATGTCAACAGGTCCCCCTTCGATGCGCAATGCCTTTCCGTTTACCAGGCAGTCCGCAACCTTGCGGTGCGCTTCGACGAGGATATTGCCAAGCGTCTGGCGCGAGACATTCATTGAAGCGGCAGCATCATCCTGATAGAGGCCATGATAGTCCGCCAGCCGCAGGGCTTCAAACTCATCGAGGGTGAGCACCACTTCCTCGAGCTGGAATTTCGGTATGCCCGCCGGCTTGAAAATGGTGGCCGTGGGGTATCCGTTCACCGTCCGCATCTTATGAGGGCGAGGCATAAGAGATTCCTGTTGTTTGTATTATTAGCATATGCTAAAAATACTAAAAGAAGGGTTGAACGTCAACTGAAATAAATAAAAAAATAAGGTATTGAGAAAAAAACACAGGTATCCCTTCCGCGGAGATGCCGGTAGTGGAAGGCGGTGATGTTTAAGTGGTATTAGCGGGCGAATTCTGCGGCAAGTAGCGCCGGGTCGCAGGGTAATCCCCACCAGATGTGAAAAACCGTCGCTTCTTCTATACGTTTATCGTAAATTGCACAGTTTTTGTAGGGATAAGAATCCACGTCCTCATCATAATCACCATTTACAATGCGCTCCACC
>CAKZSV010000051.1 GCA_937921485.1 uncultured bacterium | reverse complement strand
TGGTGATGGCCATTGCGGTGTTTCGGTATCTCGATGAAGTACTTGATGAAATTCTAAAATACGATTCCAGCAACCTGCACGAGTATTTTTATCCATATGAAAACCGTGCAAAATTTGTAAAATGTATAGAAAATGTCCCTACGTTTAAGATTTGGTGGGGAATACCCTGGGATCTGGAGCTATTATTCCAGTAAAACCCAATCAATTACAACCATCATGCATCAAAATCATGCCATTGCATAAGATGGCTGGATGTCGTATGCCTTTTTTTGCTATTGATATATGCATCGCAGTGATGTGTTGAGCGATACAGTTGTACCTGAGAAATATACGGAAGCACGAAAGGTTTGTGATTTTGAAGCGTTTTGATGAACAGAAAAAATGAATAAAAAAAAGCGGTTCAAAACCCGCTTTTCCTCACGATAACGTCAATCGATGTAGCGGAGGAGGGACTCGAACCCCCGACCTACGGATTATGATTCCGCTGCTCTAACCAACTGGGCTACTCCGCCGTTCTTAGCGAGGGCAGGATTTGAACCTGCGACCTTTGGGTTATGAGCCCAACGAGCTACCAGCTGCTCCACCTCGCGATCTTGTTAACCAAAGTAAGCACAGGGGCGTATTGTGTCAAATTTTTTTTATCGCCTCTGTGTTTTAATCGCGATACTTTTCGGAATAATTGTTGCGGATGCCGTATTTTGGTAAAAATCGGTTGACGATAAAGAAGAAAATTGCACATTAATGAATTTGTAATGAATTTGAAAAGTTCTTTATGGCTGACCATGTTCAATCCAGTAAAATATTTGCGCAACAGAAAAGTAGGCGTCGCGCTCGGCAGCGGCGGTGCAAAAGGGCTTGCCCACATATCGGTGCTTGAATTTCTAAAAGCCGAAGGTGTTCCCATCGACATGATCTCCGGCTCAAGCATCGGTGCGGTCATCGGGGCGCTTTTCTGCATCGGCGCTATGGAAAGCTATCGCGACAGCATTCTTTCCATGGACTGGAAAGAGTTCATCAAGCTCGTCGATCCGGTATTTCCCAGAACGGGGCTGGTGGAAGGAAAAAAGCTTCGGGCCTTTTTAGAGCGTTATATTCCCGAACATACCAAGATAGAAGCGCTTCCCATCCCTCTTGCGGTAGTTGCAACGGATTATTACACCGGAAAGCCGGTTATTTTCACAAGCGGCAATCTTTTAGATGCCCTTCGTGCGAGCATTGCCATCCCGGGGGTATTCACACCGGTGAAATTCGGCAGTTCGCTTTTAATAGATGGCGGCGTTGCCAATCCGCTCCCGATTGATGTGCTTGAGCGAATGGGCGCCGGTTTGAAGATTGCCGTGAATCTTCACCCATCGCTTCCGAAACGCCGGTTTGCGCGATCGGTAAAAAAAGAAATGGAAAAAAGTCGCGAAGGCGATGCGACTGATCTTAAAACGGTTGATGGTTCCGATGAAGTAGTGCCGCATAAAGGCGCGCTATGGCAGCTTGCGAATTTTCTTGAAAAGCGCAAGAAAAAAAAGGAAGGCGTATCGGAGCGCGAAATAAACATTTTCGATATTATTGCTCAGTCGGTGGATATTATGGAATACATGAACACGCAGATGATCCTCAGGGTGTACAAGCCCGATGTCGTCATCGAGCCCGATCTCATCGGCATGCCGACTCTCGATTTCACCCGGGCTGCGTGGGCGCTTGCGGAAGGCCGCGAGGCGTGCAGAAAAGCTCGCGGGCAAATTGTGCGAAAAATAAAGCTTTGGGTTTGAAAGAAAATATTATGGATGGAAATAAGGCAAAATTGATAGAGGAGCTTCGAGCTGAAATCGGCGATTGCCGCCGCTGCAAGCTTTCAGCCACTCGTACGACTATCGTTTTCGGAGAAGGCAATCCCGATGCCCGCGTCATGTTCATCGGCGAAGGCCCCGGCAAAGATGAAGATATTCAGGGCCGTCCGTTTGTGGGAAGGGCGGGCGTACTTCTCACTGCCATCATCGAAAAGGGAATGAAAATGCGCCGTGAGGATGTCTATATCGCCAATGTGGTGAAATGCCGCCCCACGGTGGACATGGCCTTTGTGCGCGATCGACCGCCCGATGAGGAAGAGGCTGCTGCATGTGGAGTATTTTTGAAAAAGCAGATCGATATCATCCGCCCGGAGGTGATTGTGACGCTCGGCAATCCTTCCACGAAATTTCTGCTCGGTCTCAAAGAGGGCATCACCAGAGTACATGGACGCTGGTTTGTGTATGAAGGAATCCCCGTTCTGCCGACCTATCATCCGTCATTTGTGCTCCGAAACGGCGGCGATGCAAGCCCTCTGAAAAAAGATGTGTGGGAGGACATCAAGAAGGTCCTTGCGCGCCTTGCCGGTGAGGATAATGCCAGTGCAGCGCTTCAAACTCGCAACGGTAGCGCGAGTGAACCGCCGGAAGAAAAAAAAGACGAAGAGTATATTCCCACTCTTTTTTAAGGTGCGCCGATGGGTGAATCCGACATTAAATCAAGATACCGCGAACTCGTTTCGCTCATCGAGAAATACAATTATCATTATTATGCCCTCAATGAGCCGCTGGTCGATGATGCCGCCTACGATGATCTCATGCGCGAGCTTGTTGAACTTGAAAAAAGCCATCCCGAGCTTATAAAAGGGGATTCGCCGTCACGCAAGGTCGGCGGAGTGGCAGTCAGCACATTTGCGGAAGTGCGCCACGATCCTCCGATGCAGAGCCTTTCGAATGCATTCAGTGAAGCTGAACTTTTCGATTTCCATGCACGGATTGTGAAGGCTATCGGCGATGAGGATATCGAATATTCTATGGAACTGAAGTACGATGGCCTTGCGGTGGAACTCGTGTACGAAAAGGGCGTATTTGTGCTTGGATCGACCCGCGGCGACGGCGAGGTGGGGGAGGATGTCACCGCCAATATTGCAGCGCTAAAAAACATTCCCAAAAGGCTTACGGGGCATGATGTTCCCGCATACATTTCCGTCCGGGGGGAAATCTTCATGCGGCATAAGGAGTTTGAGCGGCTCAATGAAGAGCGCGCGCGCAATGGTGAAACACCGTTTGCCAATCCGCGCAATGCGGCCGCAGGATCGCTTCGCCAGCTCGATGCCTCCATCACCGCGCAGCGCAATCTCGATTTTGCGCCCTACGCCGTAGGGAGAATTGAAGGCATTGCGTTGCCGGCATCACAGAAGGATATGTTTGCGCTTCTGAATTTTCTCGGATTACCCGTGAAGGAATATTATGCGTTTGGGACAATCAACCACGCGCGCGCATTTTACACTCACTGGATGGAACACCGCCATGCGCTCGATTTCGACATCGATGGGATTGTCGTGAAGGTGAGCAATTTCGAGTATCAGCGCCGCCTCGGCTCCACCAGCAAAGCCCCGCGGTGGGCTACCGCATGGAAATTTCCCGCGCGCGAAGCGCTTACCGTCCTTGAAAGCGTTGATTTTCAGGTGGGGCGTACCGGCGTGGTGACCCCCGTGGGAAATCTTTCTCCCATCAACATCGGCGGGGTGATGGTGAAGCGCGCCACGCTGCACAATTTTGATGAGATACAGCGGCTCGGTCTTCGCGTGGGCGATACGGTGAAGGTGAAGCGCGCGGGCGATGTCATCCCGAAAGTGATTGAGGTGGTGAAGAAATCCGATAGCAACGAAGGCGATATTCTGCCACCGGAAAAATGCCCCTCCTGCAAAAGCCCGCTCGCTTTCGAGGATATTTTTGTTCGCTGCATCAATCCGTCCTGCCCCGCAAAAAAACTCGAATATTTAAAATTTTTTGTTTCAAAGGACGGCATGGATATCGAATTCTTCGGCCCTGAGCTTGTGCAAAGGCTTTATGATGCGGGGAAACTTTCGGATATTTCCGATGTCTATCGCCTCACAAAAGAAGACCTTTTAGGCATTGAGCGCATGGGCGATAAAATTGCCGAGAAAATCCTTGCCTCAATTGATGGAAGAAGAAAAATCGGCCTTGCGCACTTTTTGCGAAGCCTTGGCATACGAAACGTGGGCGATCATCTTGCGAAAGTTATCGCGCGCGCGTCGGGCACTCTCGATCGGCTCATGCGTATGACTCAGGAAGAGCTTATGGCTGTGCGGGAGGTGGGCCCTGGCGTGGCAGATTCGGTGTACGAATTCTTTCGCAGTGAAGGGGAAAATCTTGTGCGTGAAATCCTTTCGCTGGGCGTGGAAATACAACCCGAAGAAGAAATATCCTCACCGGGTGGGGATATTGCGGGAAAGACATTCGTGTTCACCGGTGCGTTGCAGCAATTCACCCGCGAACAGGCCGAAGAGCTTGTGGAAAAGCTGGGAGGACGCGCGGCCTCATCAGTGAGCAAAAAGACGGACTTCGTGGTAGCGGGCGAGGCGGCGGGTTCCAAACTCGAAAAGGCGCGCGCGCTTGGCGTGAAAGTGATTACCGAAGATGAATTTATACAGATGGCCGGGCAGAATGAAAACAGGTGATATCATCGGCAAGATGCGGGATGCGGCAAAGCGGCATTATTATCTTCTTACATCCTTCTTAATGTTTCTCTCGTTTCCGAGCTATGATGTGTGGTTTTTAAAGGGATTTCCATTCTTTGCGTGGATTTCGCTTGTGCCGCTTTTCGTTTTCGCGCGCGGGAAAAGTTATCGCGATGTGCTCTTTTATTCGTTTATCGCTTTTCTTTTCGGAAATTTTTTCACCTATCAGTGGATCGGCAATTTCGGTGCGGAAGTGCCGGGCGGATATGCCGTCATTTTGCTTTTTCTCATCCCTTCGCTGTCAGTGTTTATGACAACGAAGATGCTTATCGCTGAATATCTTTCCCGAAAGTTTTCATCGCTTAGGGTTCTCATCTATCCTTCCGTATGGATACTCATCGATTGGATCCAGTCGCTCGGTTTCCTTGCCTTTCCATGGACCTACTGGGGATACTCGCAATATCCGTTTACACCGTTCATTCAGATGGCGAGCATCACCGGCGTGATGGGCGTAAGCTTCGTGCTGGTGCTGGCAAATGCGCTCATCGCAAATGCAATTTCCGATGCGATTGCGATGCAATTACACAGCAAAGATTTTTCATTACAAATCATTTTACGAATGAAAAGTGTACGGCAATGTGCACCGGGATGTGTTCTTGTAGCAGTTATTGCCATTTGGGGGGCGGTTGCGATTCATGGAAAGAATCCGCTGCACAGGGATTTCCGCGTGGCGATGGTCCAGACCTGCATCGACCCCTGGGATAACTGGTCGCGCAACCGCATGCACTATCTTGCCGAACTTGAACGGGAAACCCGCGGTGCTGCGGCGACATTCCCCGATCTGGTGATATGGTCCGAGTCTGCGACGCTTGAAACGATTTCGTACGATTTTGAACGCGGAATCCTCAATGAATTTGAAATTCAGGTATTGCATCTGGCGGAAGAATTGCAAATTCCCATTCTCACCGGCGAAATAGGTCGGCTCGACGATTATATCCGGCGTCAGGCGCATGTGTACAATAATGCCGTCCTCATCAGCAAAGAAGGGAAAGTGGTGAAATCGTATTCGAAGATAAATTTAGTGCCTTTCGGCGAGTGGTTTCCCTACGAGCGGTGGTTTCGCTGGGTGAAAAACATCGTTGACAGTTTCGGAGCATCGAGCTTTACTCCCGGTAGTGAGACCGCGGTGTTTGAGGTGCTCGGGAAAAGGTTCGGCGTGCTGGTGTGCTATGAAGGAATTTTTTTCCGGCATGTGCGGCGCTATGCATCGCTGGGCGTTGATTTCATGGTGAATATCACCAATGACGGCTGGACCGATACTTTTAACGGCCACATGCAGCATTTCGCCGCATCGGTATTTCGTGCCATAGAGAACGGCAGGTGGGTGGTGCGGGCAGGGAATACCGGATATTCATCGGTAATCGATCCTTACGGGAGAACCGTAGCCTCAATGCCCATTCTCACGAAGGGATATTTTGCCGGCGATATGGATTTCAGCCTGAATCATCGCACGGTCTATGCGGCAGCGGGCGATGCGTTTTCGTACCTTGTGTTTTTGTTCGTCGGTGTGCTTGCTGTAGGTTCTGTGCTGATGTATTTCAGAAAACATAATGAGAATCATGGGGGTGTTCAATGAAAAAAATCATTATCGCGCTCGTTATTGTGCTCGTTGCTGCAGCGGTGGTCGTCTTCGGGGCATCGTGGCATTTTTCAAATCAGCTTCTTTTTCCGAAGCCGTACACGTGTCAGGAAGACCACTTTGTCTATTGCGGGGGAGCGTCGCAGCTTGGCATTCCCTACGAGGATGTTGAATTCAAAAACGCGGAAAATCTCACGCTCCGCGGCTGGTATGTTCCCGCGAAAGCGTCGAAGAAAGCCATCATCATGGTGCACGGCATCACCGCCGATCGGCGCGAAGGCCTTCGCTGGGTCAAAGCGCTTCATGGCGCCGGCTATAATCTCCTGCTTTTCGATCTTCGAAATCACGGAAAGAGCGATAAATCTCCCACGGGCATGGGCTATGCCGAAAAGAAGGATGTAATGGCGGCGGTTGAGTATGTGCAGAAAGTGCGGGGCAATGAACGAGTCGGGGTGTTCGGCGTCTCTCTCGGCGGCGCGACAGCTATTCAGGCGATGGCCGAAGACAGCCGCATCCTTGCCGGGTTCTTTGAAGCGTCATATGCACATCTTGGGGATTTGCTTGCGCAGATTGCGAAGCGGGATTTTTCCCTGCCGCGATTTCCCATCATCCCGTCGGTGCTTTTCGTGTACCGCATGCGCGGCGCCATGGATCCGGCCCGCATGAATCCCGAAGACTACATCGGGAAAATTTCGCCCCGGCCCGTGTACATCATTCATTGCGATAAAGATAACTACACGGAATTCAGCCACGCAGAAAGGCTGTTTGCCGCCGCCAGAGAGCCGAAAGCGTTCTGGGCCGCGTCGTGCGACAAGCATGCCCGCGCCTGGCAGTCCAATCCTGCATTGGCGGAAAAAAAAGTGAAGGATTTCTTCGCGGCCTACGTGAAATAATTCCGGGGAGCGGATGTGATTACTACGGCGTCAATTTCCACCGTGAGCGCGTATCATTCCTATAAGGTCGGCGGAATGTTATGCAAGGAATATCACCGCGGCAATGAGGATGAGGGATTTTTCTTTCACGCAAGGGAAGTGGCGCATCCGGAGAAATATCCTTTCATCTCCTGCGCGCTTTTCGATGAAAAGGGTGCGCTGATCGCACGAATCCGAAAAAATGCGGTCGTGGAAATGAGCGGGGAGTATTCTGAAAAACGGGCCGATGAAGGGATGGAGATTGTGCATAAAAGCGGAAAGCGCGTTTTCGGATATCGTGTGGTGCAATATCAAAATGTCGCGGTGACTGAGGTTTTCTTTGATTGTTATGATCACTGCGGCGGAAAAATTAATCTATGACAAGACGTCCGGTGTTATGGCCGATGCTGATATCTTCTAATAGCACCGGCGCGATTTTTCCGCGATGCGCATGCGCATGCTTATCGGGGGGAATCAATATTTTGATATAATTTCCGCTTAAGGCCGTGAAGGCGTCATCGGACTTCTTTTTTTCAATAACGCAGGGAAGCGTCCTTCCGGTAAATCGTTTTCGATAGGCAAGCCCTGCCTCCCGTGCGATGGTGCGCAGGTGCGCGCCCCGCGTGCGCACAATATCATACGCGAGGAGCTCCATTGAAGAGGCAGGCGTGTTTTTCCGGGGCGAGAAAGAAAACTGATGTACATAGGAAAAGCCGGCCTCCTGTATCACGGCAACCGTATCGGAAAAATCGGATTCCGATTCGCCGGGAAATCCCACAATCACGTCGCATCCGAGGGCAATATCGGGAATCTGTGATGTTATTTTATCTACCACTGAAAGATATTGTGCACGAGTGTAGGGCCTGTTCATGAGCGAAAGAATGCGATCCGAACCGGATTGCAGAGGCAAATGTAGATGCGGGCAGAGCTTTGGATGCGAAAGCACATCGATGAGCTCATCGCTCACATGCAGCGGCTCAATCGAGGTAATTCGCAAACGAAAATTGCCCGGAAGTTCTGCAATTGCCAGTGCAAGCTTTGCAAGATTATATCCTGAATCGGCATACGCGCCAATGGTGATGCCCGTCAGAACTATTTCCGGGCACGCGGCATCGATGAGCGCGCGGGCGTGATTGAGCACCTCTTTAGCCGGCCTGCTTCGCGCACTTCCGCGAACAGCGGGCACAATGCAGTAGCTGCAATGCTGGTCGCAGCCATCCTGGATTTTTACGTATCCGCGCGTTCGCTTAAAGGGCAGAGGATGATGTTTGGAAATTGGCGATGTAGCTTCCGGCTTTGCGTCCAATCCCGGCTTTTTTGCGTATTCGCAGATGGCGTCTTTTTCGGCGTTGCTGAAGCATGCGATGATTTCCGGCATTCCGGAAAGTTCCGATTTCGATGATTCCGCCATGCAGCCGGTGACAATCACGCCTCCGGAACGCGAAAAGCGGGCGCCCTGGCGGATGAGATTGCGGCATTTTTTGTCGCTGCGGTCGGTTACCGTGCAGGTGTTGATGATGACCGCGTCGGCAGTTTCGCCGAAATCAACGGCGCGCCATCCCGCCGACAGAAACTGCTGTGCGATGAGCGCCGATTCGTACTGGTTTAGCTTACAACCAAGAGTTTTAATGCAGAAGGTTCTGGACATCGTGCTACTTTGAGTCGCGAATTTTCCTGAAGAGAATCACCATGCGGGTGATTGCTGTTTGAACCGAAAATACTGCAATGAAAGCGATAGCGAACATAAGAGGCAGGTGTTCATCCAGACCATTCGATACAAGGAAAATTTTGAAAAAGGGATAGAACACGGAAAAGAAAGCTAAAACCCCCACGCGCTCAGCCCGTTGCATAAGGCCCATGTTGGTGGTGACGCCCACCGATTCGCCGCGCGCTTTTACATAGCTAACGATTTCGGATCCGCTCATGGCAATGAGCGTGATGAGCAGAATATATGCCCAGGTGAGTTCTCCGAAGATGACGATTGAGCGGTTCAGGCCAAAATACATTGCCAGGCCGATGAAAATCGCCGCTTCGGAGAAACGGTCGGCGCAGGAATCGAAAAAGGCGCCTTCGCGCGTGACGCGGTTTGTCATACGCGCAAGCCTTCCGTCAAGCATATCGAACGCGCCGCTTGCGGCAAGTATCCAGCCGGCGGTGGCGAAATTACCCCTGAAATAGTGATAGCCGGAAACAAAACCGAGCATGAGGGATATGCCGGTAATCATGTTGGGAGTGAGCCTGAGTGCGTTACATCCAAGAAGGAAAGGGTAGAGTATCCAGTATGACCATTCGCGAAGGAAAAGCCCGAAAAATGACGGATGCATTCGTTTTAAAATTTCTTCTGTTTTTTCCCTGTGCGGATAAATGAAGGCGAACACAATCCAGGATAGAATCACGATACCGTTAAGGATGATGACCGGCAGCAGTGATATGATGATGTCGCGGGTGTTATAGCTCATTGCAAAAATCCTTGCTGATTTGTAATTGCCGAAAAACGCAGGGTCTATTGATTACAAATCGAATTACATTCTTTATAATTAAGCGATAGGACGCGTTGAACAGCATACCGCAAAAAAAGTCAACTGAATAATCTGAAGCATTGCCCTCTTTATTATTTTTGTAGCATGGCAGGTTATTGCTATGCTAATCGGATAATGCTTGACATTATTATGATTTATGCAATCAAATGACATTTGCGTGGAAATGTAGAATTCGGAAAAGTTCTCTCAATAAAGTAGCAATAAACGTGTATGACATGCGATGTCAAGCGCGGGTAGCGCGTGAAGTGAGATATACGGGTTGCGGATGAGTGCTGATGGCGGAAATTCAAGAGGCGTACCGCGGTGTGATGGATGAAATCGAAACGGCTGCTGCACGCGCCGGGAGGAATCCGGAAGAAGTAAAAATTGTTGCGGTTTCCAAAACGGTTTCACGGGAGGTTTTGCAAGAAGCCATTGACGCCGGCATTCATCTTTTCGGAGAAAACCGGGTGCAGGAAGCGGCGGCGAAAATTCCGCAACTTCGCGGTTCTTTTGCTTTTCATCTGGTGGGGCATCTGCAATCAAACAAGGCGAAGGATGCCGTGCGGCTTTTTGATATGATTCATTCCATCGATAAAGCAAGCACGGCACGAAAAGTCGATGCCGAAGCCGGGAAAATCGGCAAGCGGCAAAAAATCCTTGTGCAGGTGAATACTTCGGGTGAAGCAACCAAAAGCGGCGCGGCGCCAGAGGAAACTGAAGCGCTATGCAGAGAGGTTCTGCGGTGCCGCAATCTTGAGCTCTGCGGGCTTATGACCATCGGGCCTTTGACGGATGATGATGGCGCTATCAGGACATCTTTTCGCCTGTTGCGGCAATTGCGCGATGCAATAAATGCGTCCCTCGGTATTTCAATGAAGGAGCTTTCAATGGGCATGTCCTCTGATTTCGCGATTGCGGTGGAGGAGGGCGCCACAATGGTGCGGATTGGAACGCGGATTTTCGGAGCGCGCGCATAAAAATGATGCAGCAGTTCGGTAATGCAGTTCGGTAATATTGATTGAAGCAAGTCTGTTTTTGCCGGTGGGCTATGGAAACCGGCAGGGATATGAGCAGCAATAATGGGTGAATGGATGGCGGAAAAGAAATCACAGACGGTTGGTATCATCGGCGTGGGGAATATGGGAAGTGCGATTGCGAGGGGGCTCTCTACGTCTGATTCTGCTTTTACTATTGCGTATTATGATGTCGATGAGGAGAAGGCGAAAAAACTGCACGAGGCAATCGGCGGCCGGATATGCACGAATGTACAGGACATTGTAGCGCACTCGAATATCCTCATTCTTGCACTGAAACCGGATGTAATGATCCCCTTTGTGCGCGAAAACAGCGCGGTGTTGAAAAATACACCCGTGGTTTCCATCGCTGCTGGAGTGACGATTCCTTCACTCGAAGAAGCGCTGGGCGGAGGCATTGTGCTGCGCGTGATGCCGAATACCCCCGCGCTTGTGGGGAAAGGCATGTCGGTAATTTCATCCGGCACCAGGTACGATGAACAAGCGCTTGAATTGACGCAAAAAATATTCGCATCTATCGGAAAAGCTATTGTTTTGCCTGAAAAGCTTATGGACGCGGTGACCGCAGTTTCCGGTTGCGGACCTGCGTATGCCTTCACTGTGATTCAGGCGATGGCCGATGGCGGGGTGAAGCTCGGCATCCCGCGTGATCAAGCGGTACTCCTTGCCGCGCAGACCCTTGCCGGCGCGGCCGAAATGGTCTTATATTCAAACGTAAGCCCCATCGATCTTCGCAACATGGTGACCTCTCCGGGAGGCAGCACCATTGAAGCGGTTCATTGCCTTGAGCGCGCCGGCTTTTCCGGTATTCTTATCGATGCCATCGAAGCGGCCGCGAAAAAATCCGAGAAACTTGGAGGAAAGAAATCATGAACGGCATTCCTCTGACGCGCTATCAGGTCACAAGGCTGATCTATTATCTCAAAATGGGTGCGCTGGCTTTTCTGGCAATTATCGTGCTGGGAAATATCATTGTCGCCGTGATGAAAGACAGGATTGTCGTTCCGGCAGGTTCGTATGTGCTGAAAGACGGTTTTCCGCTTTTCACTTCGGCTCCCGAATATATATCGCTGGTGAAGCGGTATCATAAGGATTTCGGCGTGCAGGTCAAAATTCATCAGATCCGAAGCGGCGAATCGCTCTGGATGATTGCTCATCAGTACAAAATTTCGGTTGATACCATCATTGCCGCGAATCCGTATCTCTCTTCGCTGTCAACTGAAGGGATTTCCGAGCTGGTGGTTCCTCTGGAAGAAGGCGTGCTTGTGCCTGTCGATAACATCACCGATGTATGGCGCATGAAGCGGCGGCTTCCGCATAAAGGGCAGGTGCGCGGCGCGTACCGGCATACCGCCTTTGAACTGCTTGCGCTCGATGAAATCCGCTTTGCGTTCTTTCCAAACAGCCGCCCGGTGCTTGTCAATGAACACATGGAAGCGCTTTTTGAAATCAAGCGCAAATTTCAGGCGCCGGTGTTCGGCTATTTCACCTCTATGTTCGGCATGCGGCAGGATTCGCACTATGGCGGCATGGCGTTTCACAATGGCATCGACATTGCCGGAAGAATCGGCGATCCCATCCGCCCCGTGCGCGAGGGCATCGTGTCGTTTGAAGGGTGGAAAGACGGCTACGGCAAGACGATTGTCATACAGCATGAAGAGGGCTACGTGAGCATGTACGGGCATCTTTCAAAGATATTAGTGAAGAAAGGGGATCTGGTGGATAAACAAACGATCATCGGCCATCTGGGGACAACCGGACGCTCAACCGGCCCGCATCTTCACTTCATCATGAGCCGGCACGGCGAGTTCATCAATCCCCTGCTGTTTATCTGGTAGGCGAAGTTATTGCCGCTAGTTCCGCGTGTGCCGATCATACAGTTGACTGCCGGTGGATAACAACAGCCCCGGTTGTGTTTCGCTATCTTTTGTGTATTTTATGAGGAAAGCTCAAGCTCTCGTTTCTTCTTCCGACGCACTATCACTTTCGAAATCACAATTGAAATTTCGTACAACAGCATGAGCGGAAGCGCTAAAAGCGCCTGGCTGAGCGGGTCAGGTCCCGGGCTTGCGAGCGCGGCGATGATCCAGATAATGACAATCGCGTATTTTCTCTTCGCAGTGAGAAAAACAGGCGAGACGATTCCCATCTTGGTGAGAAGCAGAATGACTATCGGAAGCTCGAAAATAGCCCCTAAGATAAGCGAGGTCATGAGAAAAAAATTGAAGTATTCGGTGGCATTGTTGGTGATGAGCATGTCCGGAGGCGCAAATCCCATAAGGGCGATGATCGCGAGGGGAAGAAAGAAATAGGCAAAGACAGCTCCTGCATAAAAAAGAAAAATTGATGAAAAGAGGGTAAGCCGTATCACCGTTCGGTTGCTGCGATTGACTGCCGGTTCAATATATTTCCAGATTTGATATACGATAAGAGGAAGGCAAATGAGCACAGAAGCGAAAAGCGACGATTTCAGCCGAAGGGTAAAGCCTTCAAACAGCGTAAAAAGATTGAGCTTCTGGCCCGATGCGGAAAATGGTTTTGCGATAAGCGCCAGCAGATAATCCGAAAAACCGAAGGCAATGAGCATAATCACTAAAAGCGCGGCAAGAACGACCAAAAGCCTCGAACGCATTTCGCTAAGATGCTCTACCAGCGTCATGGGCGTATCGCCGCGTTCAATGGCTTCCGGATCAGGGGGAGTATCGTCTTCGCCTTCTTCTTCGTCAATGAGCCTTTCAAGCATGTTTTTCTTTTCAACTTTTTCGGGGGCATCCTTTCTTACCGCTTTTATTTCCGGGGCGGGATGGGTGATGCTGCTCTCCTCTTTCGGAGGGGGCAACTGGTTTAAACTCGCGGGTTCAATCTCCCGATGTTCGGCTTTAGTTTTTTTCCGGATAGATGCCGATGGTTTTTTTACGGGTATGCGTTTTTTACCTTTATCTTCCCCGGATTGTTTCTTGCCGCGTGATGCCACAGAATATTCCTTCTTATTGCAAAATTCAGATTATTATGCCAGCTTTTATTGCTGTGCGCATAATGGGACGGTTTAAATTTTACTACCCGGTGTCAAGCAGTTTCCTTCCATGGTAAGCAACTCTCCGGTACTGCATCAGGTACAATGTGCAATTATGCTGTTTTATGCTTGCCATTTCTACAAATGCGTTCAAGCTTAGGATTGGATTCTTATCGCTGCGGATAATGCAATATGTCGCCATATTCAAATGAAACATATAAAAAAATCATCGATGATTCTTTAGATGGTTTTTTCGTGCTCGATCGCGAATGTTGTGTTATGCAATACAACAGGTCGTTTCGAGAAATGCTGGGGAGCCTTTTGGAAAAAACAAAAAATGGGAAAATCACCGAGATTTTTGATGGAGAATCCCGAAAACGTTTTGAAAGCAGTGCCGGCGAAGCCTTTAAGAGAAAGCGTTCGCAGGCAATTGATGTTGTACTCGAAAACGAAAGCGGAATGATGCGCTACTATCTCATCAGCCTCAATCCTCTCATCGATTCGGACGGCCGGGTGCACAGTCTCTACGGTTTTCTCAGAGACATCACCGAAATGAAGCGCCTTCAAAACCTCATCGAAAAAGAGCGCAACTATAACAGAAGTATCATCGAGACGGTCAATTTAGGTTTTGTGCTTGTGGATGACAGGGATGAATACCTCGACTACAACAAAGCGTATCTCGAAATAATCGGGAGGGAGGAATACGAACTCGTCGGAAAGAATTTCTATGATTTCACCGCCCCGAAATACCGTGCGTTTCAAGAAAAAATTATGGAAGAATTACGGAAAACCGGCAAAACCGTTTCTTTCGAGAAAGAATATATTCGTCCGGATGGGACAACAGTCCCCGCGCAGGTGACGATTTCACGCCTTTTCGACCGGAAGGGGAAGCTCATCGGCAGTTTCGCCTTCATAAAAGACATTTCAGAACAGAAAAGAAATGAACGGGAACTGGTCGAAAAAAGCGACCGGATTATGAAGCTCATTGGAATTTACGGCGCGGTCTCCGCGAAGCTGTTGAACACTTCATCGGTGAAAGAGGTGTATCGTTTAGTTACCGAAGCGGCTCTGCAGATTTTGGGCCCGTCGGCCATAGAGCTTTTCGCCGCAGGAAGCAGGGGGTTTAGAAGCGTGTATGCGCATAATGTACGTGTGCGAAGGCGGGGTGTTTTTATCAGGGAAGATCAATGCCGGCTTCTTCAAAGAATCATTGAAAACCCCTATCCGTTTTTCGTTTCCAATACCAGGCGTGATCTTGCGGTGAAAGATCTGAAATTTTTCCATCAATTAAACAAAAATGCATCGGCGGTATTCGTTCCGGTCAACATGGGAGGTGAAGTGCGAGGCTTTATGGTCATCGCTTTCGAAGAGGTGATTGAATTTATTGACGAAATTGTACTCACGCTTCTTTCGGGCATGGCCAATCTCGCTTCGCTCTCAATTGAAAAAATCATATCGCAGAGGGATCAAAACGCCATGAAACAGGCTCTCGACCGGTTCGAGAGGCTCACGGCAATGGGGAGGATTATCGCCGGAGTGGCGCATGAGATCAACAACCCTCTATCCATCATGCAGCTGGATCTGGATGATCTGAAGCATCTGTATCGTGCGAATGACAATGTGCCTCGGGAGTATCATGAAATTATTAATTCTCTTCAGGAAGAGATTGAAAGAATGTCGGGCATCATCAATCAATTGAAAGATTTTTCAAAACCGGAGATGGCGGACGAGAATGCCATAGCCTCCATTGATGAGGTAATTAAGTCATATCCTCTGAAAATAATGCTGAAAAACATGAAAAAGAAGGGTATCACGATTAAAACCGCGCTCGGATCGGACAATAAGTCTGCCCGAATATCGAAAAACAGGTTGCTCCAGGTGCTGATGAATCTCATTAATAATGCGGACGATGCGCTTGCAGGCAAAGAGGGAGGGGTACTCGAAATTGCAACCGGCCTTGCTGAAAAACAAGGCCCTAAAATCTCCATAATAGTCCGCGATAACGGGATTGGCATAGAAGAAGACAATTTATCAAGGATTTTTGAACCTTTTTATACTACAAAGAAGGCGGAAGGCACGGGCCTCGGCCTTTCAATATCGTATTCGATTATAAAAAACTGCAACGGAGAGATAGAAGTCAAAAGCGAAAAGGGCAGCGGCACGGAATTCGTCGTGTACCTTCCGCTGGCGGATGAAGGCGGCGGATGAAGAATTTTTTTAAAAAAAACCATAAGATGATTGACAACGAAATGACGTTGGTCTATAATACAACTCGATTGTTCAATTGTTTCTGCGTAGTTCTGGAAAAAAGGCAAGGGAAAAATTATGTGGTTTTTGGAAGCGGATAGGCTTTCGGCGAGAAGGCCTTGACGCAGAGGGGCGTCACTTTCCGGCTGATTGATGTGAAGAATTGTGCGGTGTACCTGCTATAAAGCGGCAGAAAGTCGGCGGTATAATGTAAATAAATTGAATTATGTACTGCTGTGAGCTGTTTTATACTATATTTCGAATTCATTATTAGTTAAGTGTGTATTCGTGGAGTGCCATGTGATTTCATGAGCGGCATTATTAAAATTTTATTTGCTGGAGGATAAAATGTCCAAGTACAAAGAAAACTCCATGGCGGCCATATTCCAGAACCAGGTGCAGAAATATGGCGACCGGGTGTGCGTGATGTATAAGAAAGCCGGGGTTTACACCCCCATTTCCTGGAATGAAATGAACGCGATGATCAGGAAAATCGGCGCGTACCTCATCTCGATCGGAATAAAGAAGGGCGACAAGGTCGCGATCTTTTCTCCGAACCGATATGAATGGTGGGTGGCCGATCAGGCGATTTTAGGAATTGGCGCCGTCAATGTGCCGATCTATGCGACCAATTCCGCGGAAGAAGCACAGTATGTGCTCGACCATTCCGAATCGAAGGCCTGCTTTGTTGCGACCGAGGATCACCTGAACAGGGTGCTCAAGGTGAAGAACAAGTGCAAGAAACTCAAAAACCTCATCATCTTCAATGAAATCGAAAAGAAAAAGCCCGGTATTGTCACGTTTTCGGAAGCGCTGGCAAAGGGTGCTGCGTACAAAGACCAGAAAGCGTTTGATAAGCGCATGAATTCAATCAATCTGAAGGACCTCGCCACCATCATCTACACGTCCGGAACGACCGGCAATCCCAAGGGCGTGATGCTGTCGCACAGCAATTTCGTATCAAACGTGAAGCAGGTTATGACTGATTACGGGGCGTACTTGAAGGATGATGATATTTTCCTCTCGTTTCTGCCGCTTTCCCACTCGCTGGAACGGACGGCCGGATACTATATGCCGGTCATTATGGGGGCGACGGTTGCCTTCGCTGAGGACGTATCAACGATGCAGCAGAATCTCACGGAAATACGCCCCACCATTATGGTGAGCGTCCCGCGGCTGTATGAAAAGATACACGCGGGAATTCTTGCAAAAGTGGCTGAAGCGCCGGGTTTAAAGAAAAAGCTTTTTAACGGTGCGATGTCGACCGCGGCAAAAGCGCTTCCCTATATCTGTGAAGAGAAACCCATGACAGGGCTTCTGAAGTTTAAATATAATCTTTTCAATAAGCTGATTTATTCGAAATTGAAAGCCGCGCTTGGCATGGATAGAATGAAGTTTGCAATATCGGGCGGAGCGCCGCTTTCCGTGAGTGACGCGGAGTTTTTCCTTGGCATGGGCATTATCATTCTTGAAGGTTTCGGCCTGACTGAAACAACGCCTGTGACCAACGCGAACCGTCCCGGCATGATCAAGCCCGGTTCGGTAGGCCCCGCGATTCATGATACCATTGTCAAGATTTCCGATGAGGGTGAAATTCTCATCAAAGGGCCTCAGGTGATGATGGGGTACTATAAGAATCCGCAGGCCACCAAAGAAGTGATGACCAAAGACGGCTATTTCCGCACCGGCGACATCGGGATGATAGACGAAAAAGGAAGGCTCCATATCACCGGCCGCATCAAGGACATCATCGTCACAGCGGGCGGAAAGAATATCTCGCCGCAGAATATCGAGAACAGCATAAAGACTTCGAAGTATATTGAGCAGATTGCCGTTATCGGCGACAAGCGAAAGTACCTCTCGGCGCTGGTTATTCCTGCCTTTGAAGAACTTGAAAAGTGGGCGAAGAAAAGCGGTATTTCCTTCAGCAGCCGTAAGGAACTTTTGAAAAACGAGGAAGTGAATAAACTCATAAGTGGTGAGATCGAGAAGTACACGAAGCAATTTTCCCGGGTCGAGCAGATCCGCAAATTTACGCTTTTAGATGCCGAATGGACTCAGGCCACCGGCGAGCTGACGCCCACTCTCAAAGTGAAGCGGAAGGTTCTGTCGCAGAAATATGCCGCTGAAATCGAGAGCATGTATCCGCCGGAAGCGGGCGACTGATTCAGTAGCGATTCATTGCAATGACATAATAAGGGGCTGCTTTGCGAAAGGCGGCCTCTTTTTTTCGATTTTTTCGTTGCACGATATGACGGTACAATTTCCCTCAAAATTTTTTCTTGCCCCCATGGCGGAAATCAGCACGCCGGCGCTTAGACGATTGATATCGGACTTTGGAGACCATGCCGTGTATCATTCCGAGATGCTGAGCGCATCGGCTCTCCTTTCGGGCGGCTTTCACGACGAAACCATGACGGCGCGGTATGATTTTGACAGGCATCTGGTATATCAGATTGCCGGCAATGATCCCGCGATCATGGCTGAGGCGTGCCGTCGGCTTGCCGATCGGGGGCCTTTCGGTATCAATATCAACATGAGCTGTCCGGTTTCAAGAATTGTGAAAAAGGGGTGGGGTGCAGCGCTTTTAAACGATATTCAGCGTGCCGCGGCAATCGTACGCGCATGCCGGGCGGCGACGGGTTTTCCGCTTTCGGTAAAAGTGCGTTCCGGCTTTGAAAACGATGATCTGAAGCGGATGCTTGAATGTGCTTCAATGCTCTGCGATGAAGGAATTGATTATATAATTTTGCATCCGAGATGTGCAAAAATTTATTATTCCCGAACAGCAAAGTGGCAACTGGTAAAAGAGCTAAAGCAGTTCGTGCGCATTCCCGTAATCGGCAACGGGGACATCGTTTCAGCGGAAAGCGCACGGCAGCGGATGACTGAAACAGGCTGCGATGGTATCATGATAGGCAGGGGTGCGGTACAGACTCCCTGGATTTTTGCGGCCTGTGAGGAGTATTTCACGCATGGGAAGTACGACATCACAGTGAATATACGCGATTGTTTTCTTGCCGGCATTGACTACATCGAGCGCTATCTTCCTGTTCATCTTCACAAATCGCGCGCCCATAGGTTTTGCATGTATTTTTCAAAAAATGTCTTTCATTCGCATTCGCTTTTTACGGATGTTCGCAACGCTGACTGCCTGGCGGCGATTCGGGAGATTGTTGCATCGTATTTTCGAAGAAATCCCCATGAGGAAATAAAGCGCTTTGCCGAATAAACGCAGTTGCCTAAGGAATCGCTGTGCCACGGTTATTGGCTGCCTTCTTTCTTTTCTGCTGTAATTTTATTGACAAAAAAATATTATTTCGTACCATGCGCCTTTAATGGCCATATCAGACGTGCGGGTCGTTTGAAAAACATTGCTGGTATGTGACTGCACATCAGTATTAATCCATTTCTTACAATAAACCGGAGGAATATTTTGAAAAAGAAGATTGCGTGTTTTTGTTTGCTTGTTTTGTGCGCCGCGATTGCAGCGTATGCCGCACCGAACGATGATCTTTTACGCGCCGTGCGCGTGGGAAGTTTTCGGGGCGTCAGCGAAGCGCTTAAAGAAGGCGCAAATGTGAATCACAGAGACCCGGATAACTACGAAGCGACAGTGCTGATTATTGCCGCTCACAGGGGCCTGGCTGAAATTGTGGAACTTTTGATCTCCAAGGGAGCGGACGTAAATGCCACCGACAAAACCTATGGAATCACTGCGCTTTCCCTTGCGGTGAAAAACCAGGACCTTCAGGTCGTTAGGCTTTTAACCGCGAAAGGCGCGAACGTCAACCAGGCGAATAAGGAAGGCATTACCCCGCTGTATCTTGCGGTGAAAACCGGGAATGTGGATATCGTATCCGATCTCGTGGAACGCGGAGCGCGGGTCAATCAGCCCAGCGGAAGAGGGATGACGCCGCTTATGATAGCTGCCGAGAAAGGCTATGCCGATGTTGTTCGCTATCTCGTATCGAAAGGAGCGAATGTGAATGTCGCCAACGACTTTGGCGAAACACCTCTTATTCTTGCAGCAAAAAAAGGTCACACCGATGTTGCCAAAGCGCTCATCGCGGGCGGGGCCAACGTGAACGCGAAGACCAATGATAAAGATTATGAGCTTGTGATGGCACATGTCACGCCACTTATGGCAGCCACCATCAGCGGGAACGTTGAAATCGCCAAGGCGCTCATCGAGGCAAAGGCGGATGTGAACGCGAAAGACAAGTTCGGGAATTCAATCGTAAAGTACGCGATCAATCACAGCCGTCCCGAGATATTAAAACTCCTGAAAGATGCCGGTGCTGAAGAAGCGAAGAACGTCGATCCCAATTCAATCGCACCAGCACAAATTCAATATCATAATCTGGATGAATCCTCCTACAAATGGGTCTGGATACTCCTTGCTGTGCTTGTGGTACTCGGCGGAGGCGGAGCCGCGGGATATTTCTTCTGGTGGAAGAAGCGCGGAGCGCAGAGCGCATAATAACGCATGATTTTGAAATCTCATGTAAAAAGCGGGTGGGAAACCACTCGCTTTTCGTTTTATTAGGTGGAGTAACCCTGGTGTATAAAGATGTTTTGAATGTGCAATCGATTATATGATGGAATTTTCGGAAAAAACGCGCAACGCCCTTGAGTGGGATCTCATCCTCGATGCACTCATCGAGCGATGCGGTACAAACATCGGCAGAGATTTTGCCAGAGGGATTCATCCGCTTCCCTTAAAAGATGTAAAGCGGCGTATGCGCGAAATTTCGCAGCTTAAAGAAATCCGCGCGATTGAACATGATTCTCTGGATATATCATACACCGGGGATATACGTGCGCATATTCTTCTGGCATCAAAAGGCGGCATGCTCACGATTGATGAAATAGGTGAGGTGAAACAATTTTTTTCAGTACAGGACGGCATCCAGAGCTTTCTTCACAAGCATAGAAAAAAATATCCCGATATAGGTCTTTGGGATGAGCACTTCATTTCGCTCAAAGAGCTCGGCAGACTTCTTCGAAATTCAATCACGGATTACGGCTCTCTCAGTCGAAGCCGGTATCCAGAGCTTGCGTTGCTTGAAGACGAGATTTCGTCGATTCGAGCCGAAATAGAAAAACGGCTCAATTCCCTTCTCAATGATGCTTCCGTTCGGCAGATTATGCAGGAAAAATCGTTCACCACGCGAGGCGGCAGGTATGTAGTGCCGCTCAAATCGGGCAGCAGAGGAAAGATCAGGGGTACTGTTCACGATATTTCATCGAGCGAATCGACAATATATGTTGAGCCGGAATCGATTTCTGAATTCAATAATCGCATCATTGAAAAAGAGCATGAGTTGAAAGCCGAGATCAACAGAATCCTGAAATTGCTTACCAGGGAGATCGCAGCGCATGCGGAGGATATCCTTGCCAACGTTGAATCCGTAGCTGAACTTGATTTTCTTAATGCGGCCTCAAAGCTCAGCGAATTGTTGCGGGCGCAGGTCCCCGATGTGGCAGAGGAAGCAATGATTGATCTCATCGATGCGCGTCACCCGATCCTTGCGATGATGAATTTCGAAACGACCATTCCAAATTCCATAAAGCTTGCGGGAGAGAAACGCTGCCTTCTTATTTCCGGCGCAAATACCGGCGGCAAAACTGTCTTTCTAAAAACCGTGGGCCTTTGCGCCCTTCTGGCGGCGCATGGTTTGCATATCCCCGCCGGTGCCGATTCAAGAATTGGTCTTTTTAATAATATTTTCGTCGATATCGGTGATGAGCAGAATTTATCGCAATCGCTCTCAACCTTTTCGGCGCAATTGATGACTATTCGGGATATGCTTGATTGCGCGGGCGAAGGCAGCCTTGTGCTCATTGATGAAATCATCGTGGGCACCGATCCGCGGCAGGGAGCCGCGCTTGCGCGTGCCTTGCTTGAACGGCTGGCGGAAACCGGCGCGTTTGTGATTGTCACCACGCATTATTCAGAACTGAAAAAATTCGCGTCACAAGATCAAAGATTCATAAACGCATCTGTTGCGTTTGACACGGAAACCCTTGCTCCAACGTATCGATTGCTCTGCGGCATTCCTGGCGCAAGCCACGCGCTTGACATCGCGAAGCGGTATGGGATTCCCGAGAATGTGGTCAATCGAGCACGCACACTTCTGGATGAAAACGAACTTTCCGCAGAAGCGCTTATTGAAAAGGTGCAGATGTTAGATGAAGAACTGCACAGGGAAAGAGAACTGATATCGAAATTAAAATTGGATCTTGAAAGAGAAAAAAAAGAACTTGAGAAAAGAGAAAAAGAGATGCAGATTCTTCAGTCCGGAAAAGATGCATCGGCAGGCAGAGAATTTTTAACTGAAATCGAAAGAATGCGGAATATGCTCCTTGAAAAGGAAAAAGAGCTTCGCGAGGCTGATTATAAAAAAATAGCCGAATTTCGCGATGATCTTGAAAAGGCACAGCGCCAGGCGCAGGAGATAGTTCAGAAAGCGGAGATGGAAGTGCACTGCGCGGATCTTGTGCCGTTTGATGCACAAAAGGGAGGGTGCGATTCGGAAGTGTTCATCGTTCCCCTGAATCGGTGGGGAAGGGTGGAGGACATCGATCAGGCAAAAAAAATCGCTCTGGTGGTGATGGGAAACTCTCTGAAATCGCGCTTTTCCTTTGATGAACTTTTTGTTCGTCCAGCTACTATCGATGTCAGGAAGCGTGCACCGCAAAAGGAAAGGCCTGTCAATGAAATGGAAGAAAATTTTGTGCCGCTCACCATTCAGACGAGCTATAACACAATTGATTTGCGTGGAAAGCGGACGGGTGAAGCGCTCGCAACAATGGATGCATCGCTCGATGTGATGTGCAGAAGCGGCATTCGATGCGCAGTGATTATTCACGGCCATGGCACGGGCGCGCTGAAGGAAGCAGTGCGGAGCGCGTTGAAGTTTTCATCGTATGCGACCGCTTTCCGGCCCGGTGAAACAGGGGAGGGCGGCGACGGCGTGACGATTGCGCTTCTTAGGATTTGAAATCATGACACCAGTTAGTGTAACGGGCAAAATATCCGACGTGTCGGCATTCATTATTGCCGGCGGAAAAGGCAGGCGCTTCGGCGGCGATAAGCTCAATCATCCGCTGCACGGGAAGCCGCTCATTGCGCATGTGGCGGAGGTGTGTGAAAAAATTTTTGCGCGAGTCGCGATTATTGCCGATGACCGCACTCGCTTTGCGTACCTGCCTTTTCCGTGCTATGAAGATTTGATGCAAAATGCTGGACCGCTTGCGGGCATAATGACGGCGCTGGAGTATTCACCGACGAAAAAAATATTTGCCGTGGCTGGCGATATGCCGTCGCTCAATGAAGAATTCATACGATATCTGGTTGATGTATCGGCCGAGTATGATGTCACCGTACCGCGGCATCAGGGGGAGTACGAACCGCTTCACGCGGTGTATTCAAAACGCTGTCAGGATACAATTAGAAGAGCAATTGAAAACGGCGAGCGGAAAATTCTGAGCATATTTCGCGAGGTGAACGTGCG
>CAKZSV010000050.1 GCA_937921485.1 uncultured bacterium | reverse complement strand
CGAATTTACCGCGATAATGCAAAATGTGACGCCATACACGCCAGCAACATCGGCAATCTGTATGAGTTTCGGATATGCGGCAAGCGAATAGCCTGCAAATCCCCAGGGAAGATAGAGCGGCAGAAGATCGCGGAGAAAATCAAAGAGTATCCACAACGAAGGAACCACGCAGGCAGAGAAAAAAATTGTATTTTTAAATAAAAACCGATATGCGATCGCAAATATCCCGTACAACACCGCAACCGGCAATACAACAATTATTGCCAGAAATAATATCGATGCGAATATATTGACTTCATAATGAAAAAAGAGCGCATTGAAAACCCAGTAGGCCATGATGGTGCTGTGCACTGCACCGAAAATCAGGCCGGCAAAAAATGCTTTTTTTAAAGAATTTACATTTAATAAATATATAAAAAAAGGGACAAGCGCAATAAAAATGACACATGAAAACCAGGTGCCAGGAAAACATGCAGCAAATACCAATGCAGAAATTGCGGCAGCCGCCATATTCAGCACCTGCCACGCGCGGCGAAATATTCCTGTATGCGATCAAGTCCCCGTGTGATGTTCTCAATTGAATTTGCGTAGGAAAATCGCAAAAATCCTTCTCCTCCTGATCCGAAATCGATGCCGGGAGTTACTCCCACTTTTACTTTGTCGATGATATTGAACGCTTCTTTGAAAGAATCCGAACAGAATTCTCTTGCATCGGCAAACACATAAAAGGCTCCCGTCGGCTCGTGATGAATTTTAAAGCCGATTTCTTTCAAGCGGCGAATCATAAACACGCGCCGTTTGTTATACGTCGCCTTCATTTTTTCAATCTCGTGCCATGCATGCCGCAATGCCGCCACACCCGCCCACTGCACAAAGCTGTTTGCGGAAATTGCAAAATTCTGATGAATGTTTTTCATAACTTCCGAAAATTCTTCTGGAAAGATGAGATAGCCGAGCCGCCAGCCGGTCATGGCGAAAAGTTTTGAAAAGCCGTTGATGACAAACGCGCGGTCGGTAAATTCAAGAATGGAACGCGCGCGGCCTTCATAGACCAGCCCGTGATAGATTTCATCAGAAATAATCCAGCAGCTGGAAAACTCCGCAATTTCACGGAGATGTTCCTCATTCATCACGATGCCGGTGGGATTTGAGGGAGAATTGATGAGAATGGCGCGCGTTTTTTTCGAAAGGGATTTCTGAATTTCTTCGGAGCGATACTGAAATCCATCCTCCGGCAGCGTTCGCACCTGCACGGGAACACCGCCCGTTGCCGAAATGAAATTCGGATAACAGGCATAATGCGGATTGGAAAGAATGACTTCATCTCCCGCTTCCAGTATCGCCATCATCAGAAGAAGCAATGCCGGAGAAGTCCCATTCGTCACCATCACTCTATCCGGAGTAATATCCACACCGTATTCGCGCTGATAGTACCGGCAGATTTCTTCCCGAAGCTCAAGAAGCCCGAGCGCATGCGTATAGTGCGTCTTTCCGGATCGCATGGCCTCGAATGCCGCTTCGCGCACCACTTCGGGCGTGTCAAAATCGGGCTCGCCCACTTCCAGATGAATGACGTCTTCACCCGCGCGCTCAAGCTCCTCGGCCCTCGCCATCACATCCATCACAATGAATGGCTTAACGGCTTTTGCTTTCGATGAAATAGACATGCAATCCTCCGCATTTTTTTACTCCATTAAATTTGATTTCCTGAGTCGTTCAAGCGATTTTTGTTTCACAATAAGCCGTGCAGAATACGAAGAGCGTCCGATGCGGTAATCCCCGGGAAGCTGCTCGGGCAATATCGACGAATGTTATAATCTATTATTCATCATCATATTATATATTATTATAAATACTTTTTTAACTTATCATTGCATACATTTACATGCATGCAATGTTACAAATATGTAAATTTTCAAATTATCGCCCTTTTGCTATTGACGACATCTTAGACGAAATTACAGGTTAGCGAAATAGCGAAATATCCAATACTCAGCCCTCAATTCTGCATAACATTTCGGCGTTCGCCATTTCATTTAAAGATGGCGATGGGAAACCCGAAAAATTTATAATTTGAGGAGTTAACACCATGTCTTTTCTGATCAACGAGCTTATCGCTAAAACCAAAGCGAAAAACCCCGGGGAAACCGAATTTCACCAGGCGGTCGAGGAAGTGCTCGAAACCTTAGAGCCAACCGTAAACAAACATCCCGAATTCGTGAAAGCAAAAATCTATGAGCGCATCGTGGAACCCGATCGCGTGGTCATGTTCCGTGTGCCATGGCTCGACGACAAAGGGGATGTACAGGTAAACCGGGGTTTCCGCATCCAGTTCAACAATGCCATTGGACCCTACAAAGGCGGCCTCCGTTTCCATCCTTCAGTAAACCTTGGCATAATCAAGTTCCTTGGCTTTGAACAGATTTTCAAAAATTCCCTCACCACTCTCCCGATGGGCGGCGCGAAGGGCGGCTCTGACTTCGATCCTAAAGGGAAGTCCGATATGGAAGTGATGAAGTTTTGCCAGGCGTTTATGCGCGAGCTTTTCCGCCACATCGGGGCGGATTGCGATGTCCCCGCGGGAGATATCGGCGTCGGCGGGCGCGAAATCGGTTATCTGTACGGATACTACAAGAAGATCGTCAATGAACATACTGGAGTTCTCACGGGCAAAGCCCTCGAATACGGCGGAAGCCTCATCCGCCCTGAAGCCACCGGTTATGGCGCAACATATTTTGCCGCTGAAATGCTCGCAACACGCAATCTCTCCTTGCAAGGGAAAAAAGTTGCAGTGAGCGGATCTGGTAACGTTGCACAATACACCGTAGAAAAGGTAAACCAGATGGGCGGTAAGGTCATTAGCCTTTCCGATTCCAACGGAACTATCATTGACGAAAGCGGCATTGACGCACAGAAGCTTGCTTTCGTGTTGGATCTAAAGAACGTCCGCCGCGGTCGAATCAAAGATTATGCCGATAAATTCAAAGCACAGTACTTCGACAACAAGAGCGTCTGGGATGTAATCCGCGAACAGGGGATCAAAGTCGATATTGCGTTCCCATCCGCAACACAGAACGAAATTGACGGAAAAAATGCCGAAGCTCTTGTAAAAAATGGATGTTTCTGTGTTTCCGAAGGAGCAAATATGCCGTCCAATCCCGACGCAGTGAAAATTTTCCAGGACAATAATGTCCTCTACGGCCCCGGGAAAGCGGCTAATGCAGGCGGTGTTGCCACCTCGGGACTTGAAATGAGTCAGAACAGCATGCGCTATTCCTGGACACGAGAAGAAGTGGATAATCGCCTTCAGATTATTATGAAGAGCATCCACACATCCTGCATTGAGGCATCCGAAGCCTACGGTAAAAAGGGCGATTACGTCATGGGTGCCAACATCGCCGGCTTTGTAAAGGTCGCGAAGGCTATGCTGGCATACGGCATTGTATAATCGCCTGTTGTAATTTCGCTAATGCTCACAAAGGAGGCGGTATAAACCGCCTCCTTTTTTCGTCCATTCGCCAAAAAAAATTTTCATGCCTGTAACCTTTGAACCTAAAAAAAACTGTACACTCCATATTGATATGATATTATTAATAATCATTGGAGGAAATCATGAAAGCGATTTTGAAAGCCAGTACTGGACTCTCGGGATTAGATGATATTCTCAACAACCTTCAGATGGGCGACAATGTAGTCTGGCAGGTGGACTCCATGCAGGACTATAAGACTTTTACAGCGCCTTTTGTGAGCAAGGCCATTGCTGAAGGAAGGCCTTTGAACTACATGAGATTTGCAAGCCACGAGTCAATCGTCGAAGAACAGCCAGGCATTCTCATACACAGGCTGGACGCATTCAGTGGTTTCGAAATTTTTTCCAAACAGGTGTACAATATCATCACTGAGCAGGGCGAAGATGCTTACTATGTATTCGACTGCCTTTCCGACCTACTCTCCGCCTGGGCAACAGATCTCATGATAGGAAATTTTTTCGCTATCACATGCCCATACCTTTATGAATTAAACACAATCGCATATTTCGCGCTGCTTCGCAACAGCCATTCCTTCAAGACTATTGCTCGTATCAGAGACATCACACAGCTTCTCATCGATGTCTATGACTGCGAACACGAATGTTATGTCCACCCATTAAAAGTGCTCAATAGATATTCTCCCACCATGTTCTTTCCTCATCAGAAAAAAGGTGAAAACTTCATAGCTCTAACCAGAAGCGAAGACGCAATGAAGTTTGTTACTCACATCCAAAAGCGCCCCTGGGAAAAAACTCAGCGCAATTTAGATTTTTGGGACAGGCTTTTTCTAAAAGCACAGATGCTTCTTGAATCAGACGGCAAACCTGAAGAAAAACACGAAATGATAGAACGCCTCTGCAAGGTGATGATCGGGAGAGAACAACGTATGCTTGACCTTGCTGCAAGCCATTTTTCCCTCGAAGACCTCGTCGCCATCAAAAACCGGATGATAGGAACTGGCTACATCGGCGGAAAAGCGGCCGGGATGCTCATTGCACGTGCGATATTAAAAAATGATAAGTCCAGCGTCTGGGAAACTATTTTGGAACCTCACGATTCATTTTACATTGGCTCCGACGTCTTCTATTCTTATATTGTCCAGAATGGCTGGTGGCGCATGTTGATGGAACAGCAAACCCAGGCAGGTTATTTCACCATCGCGAAAGAACTCGGAGAAAAAATGCGCAAAGGCAATTTTCCCGATGAAATCAAAGAACAGTTTCAGGAGCTTATCGATTATATGGGACAATCACCCATAATCGTGCGTTCATCAAGCCTCCTTGAAGATTCATTCGGCAACGCTTTCGCCGGAAAATATGAGAGCTTCTTTCTGGTCAACCAGGGCTCTCCCAGGGAACGCTATCAGGCATTCACCGAAGCAGTTCGAAAAATCTACGCCAGTACCATGAACGAAGACGCACTTGCCTACCGCCTTCAGAGAGGATTGAACGAAATGGAAGAGCAGATGGCTCTTCTGGTTCAAAGAGTGTCGGGAAACCATCACAAGCATTTTTTCTTTCCCGATATCGGCGGCGTCGGTCTCTCATATAATACGTATGTCTGGAAGAGCGGACTCGATCCTGAAGCCGGAATGGTTCGGCTTGTGTTCGGCCTTGGAACCCGCGCGGTAAATCGCGTGGAAGGGGACTATCCGCGCATTGTCGCTTTAGACGATCCGTCGGCAAAACCACTCGCCGGAATAGATGATATGCGCCGTTTTTCACAGCACGATGCTGACATCCTTAACGTTGAAGCAAACGAAATACAGACCATATCGATTGAAAAGTTGTTCGAAATGAATTTAAATCTTCCTGTGAAATTCATCGGAAGCCGAGACTTCGACATAGAAAGAAAAATCCAGCAATACGGTGGAATAGAACGCGCTGTATGGGTTATTACTTTCGATGAACTTTTAATGAATACTCCTTTCACTGCCGACATGCGCAGGATGATGAAAACCATTTCCAGCACATACCAATACCCTGTGGATATCGAATTTACCGTAAACTTTAACCAGGAAGATAGTTACCGTATAAACCTCCTGCAGTGCCGCCCGCATCAGGCAAAGGGAATCGGAAAAAAATTGGAAATTCCTAAAATCCAGATCAAAGAGAATGTTTACTTCGAATCCGGAGGCAACTTTTTAGGTGGAAGCATATTGCAGCCGCTGAAGCGAATCATTTACGTAGATCCTCACCGCTACAGCGCTCTTCCGCTTTCGCAAAAATATGAAGCTGCCCGCTTAGTGGGACGTATCAATAAAGAAACAGGCGATCGGGAAAATAATCCCACCCTGCTTATTGGCCCCGGGCGATGGGGCACCACCACCCCTTCGCTTGGCGTACCGGTGAGATTTGCGGAAATAAACCATATATCGGTGCTCGTGGAACTCGCCATCATGAGCGATAATGTGCTTCCTGAACTTTCATTCGGAACCCATTTCTTTCAGGACCTGGTTGAAACAGATATTTTTTATGTGGCACTCTTTCCTGATTCAAAAAACGTTATCTACCACAGTGAATTTATTAATCAATTTGAAGACATCTTTTCAACTCTTATTCCCGATGCTTTGGCATTCAGGGAAATCATCAAAGTACACGATGTCACGGCTGCGAAACTTGAACTGGCAGCCGATATTGTTTCACAGCGCGTTATCTGCTATACGGCAACGTAGTGTTATCACAACACCATGCTCTTCCTTGAAACCGGCTTGACATACGTGCTCAAAACCGCCATGCTTCATCCGCAGGGAGGAAATGCATGTTTTCGAACGATTATTCTGCAATAGAACCCTATGAAATCTGTTCAATCCGTCCACCAACGGAGAATACCAGCATCACGTTCCGCCTCACGCGCAACTGCCCCTGGAACAAATGCGCGTTTTGCCCGGTTTATAAGCTCGGCGCGAAGTTTTCCCGCCGCTCAATTGATGAAATAAAAGCTGATGTTGATCGTGCAAAAGCAATCGACGATGTTCTTTATGCACACGGCATTGGCGATGGTATTTCAACAGGTTCAGAATACCGCCGCACTGCGGAGCTCATCAACCGCATCCGCTCTTTTGGCGGCGGAAAAACGGAAGATGTCCCTCACGCTTCATATCCCGAAAACCTTAACCCGAGGATGCAATGGTTTCTGCAATGGTTCAAGGAAACCCCCACGCTCGAAGACAGCGTGTATCACATCTTGCAATGGAGAATGTCCGGCGGGACGACCTGTTTTTTGGGCGATGCCGATTCGATGACAGTAAAACCTGATTTTTTGAAAGAAATTATCGGATACATCAAAATTCGTTTTCCATCCATCAGCCGGTTTACCGTATACGGCCGTACAAAAACTGTCGCGAAATTACGCACAGTAAAAGAATTGAAAGAATACCGCGGCGCAGGCCTGCACAGAATACACTTCGGGCTTGAAAGCGGATCCGATGAAGTCCTAAAGTTCGTGCGCAAAGGCGTTTCAGCGGAAGAACATATTACAGCATGCAACAAGATACGGGAGGCGGGAATGTCTCCTTCGGTGTACGTGATGCCCGGATTGGGCGGAAAAGCTTTTTCGGAACAGCACGCGCATGAAACGGCACGGGTGCTTATGCGCTGCCGCCCCGACTTTGTCCGATTGAGGACGCTCGAAATTTTTCCTCATACGCCGCTTGAAGAGATGGCCAGGCGGGGTGAATTCATTGAAGCGGAAGAAGAGCAAGTGGCAAAGGAAATACGCATACTGGTGGAAGAAACGGATTGCGAAACCGAAATTTTAAGCGACAGCGCATCGAATTTGCTTGAGTTGTACGGAAAACTCCCTCACGACCGCGACACAATGCTTCGGACAATTGATGCATATCTCAATTTATCGCCGAGAGAAAAACTTGAATTCAGCCTCGAAATGCGCCTGGGGCATTTTTTAGGGCAATACGGCAATCCGAGCCCTGATATCATCGATGCACTTCGCCCCATGCTGAAAGAAGACACTCTGGTGTTTGCAAAAGCAACGGATGAGATGCTTATGTCTGCCATCCGGCTCATCCGCTCCAGGCTCATGCCATAAGATTTTCAGCGGTATTTTATATATTCAATTTCAATCGTTGCTTTAGCACCTGTTTTAGCCGCAAGGCAATAGAGACCCGGATGCGCAAATTCACTTCCTTTTTGTGAAGGAATTTTATTCAGCACCAGTTCTCCGTCCACCAGCAGTTGCGCAAATTTTCCATCATCCGAAGCAATTGTGTAATCATGCCACATACTGGTCGCAAGAGGAAGCTTTCTTCCCAGCACATCGATGCCATCTTTTGAAAGCGTCAGGCTGAAATATCCGCCTGACCCCATTGAGCAGGCAAAAAGGACAGCTTCGTCGCCGGAAACGAATCTTCCCCTGCTTTGTATTGTAAACGCTCTCGCGCCTGTTGTTCGCCGGTACAGTCCGGATAAGCTTCCATTTGAAACAAGTCGTGCTATTTTCTTTGCGCCAATATCAAAAAATCCAATCGCCGATGGTTCCGCTCCCTCGAGGTGTTTCCAATTTTTCGGCGTGTTCGAATCAACCCATTCAGAAAAATGCTCTTCAAAGCTCCACGTTTCTTCACTTTCTTGCGCAGCAAAGCGCGACACATCAAACGGCGATAAAAATTTACCGAATATCCAGCCCTGCTGACCTTTCTGATTCATAACCCGGTACCAGAAATCACGCACATCCCCCACCTGGGCAACATCGGATGATTTTTCCACCTGAATGAGCATCTCATCCTTCGTTATTTTTCCCACAATTTTACCCTGTACTCCCGGGCTGTTTCGCAAATTCACTCCCTCGCCTTTACAGCTAAAAATTTTATGCACATGCGAGCTTGTCGGATATCTGCGCAGATAATCGATCATAAGCCGTGTGAGGACATCACCCCGGTCCGACACGGCCGGTCCCATTTTATCAATATTGGAAAAAAGAATGCCCACCAGTTGCGAAAGGTACGGCGTTCGTGGATATTTTTCATAAAAGCCGAAGATCGCCCCGGTTAAACGCGCGGGATCGCTTTTCTGAAGTTTTTCCAGTTCCTCAAAATCGAGGTCTTCAATATATGCGCTTCCTTTATATTTCGCCACGAACTCATCGTAAAATTTTCCCCCGGAAACAATCCTGCCTGCATTATCGCTTTGTACGATTTTTAGATCGCCGCCGACGCGTTCATTAATCTTTTTCAGCCTTTCCTCTACATATCTGGTTTCCCGCTCTTTCCGTTCCTTATTTTCCGACGGCGAAAAAATCGCGGCAAGTTCATCATCGAATTTTTTTTCAAGCCTTTCCGCCAGCCTGTTAATTGCCTTACATCGATAGTAGTATACCACTTCGGCTTTCTCGAAGTCAAGCTTTCCCGTGAGCGAATTAAGAATGCGCAGCGAATCGACGTAGTCGCCGTCATCATATTCGGCAATCGCCTTTTCAAATTCCGTCTTCGCGGTCAATTTCACCACAAGCGCAATGGTTCCCGCAATCACTCCCAGCACCGCTGCGCCAGCCAGCACTTTTATCCACGTCGATTTACTTTCCGAACGATATACATCCATATCACACCTTCCGCGGTATCTGCTAAAATATTATCAC
The DNA here is from genome assembly GCA_937921485.1 of uncultured bacterium. Taxonomy (GTDB): domain Bacteria; phylum Spirochaetota; class UBA4802; order UBA4802; family JAGODF01; genus DYLV01. Next base: position 50,987 of record CAKZSV010000050.1, on the reverse strand, counting down.
ATGTAAAATAATAATTTTTGCCGTTTGATTGCGCGCAATGCCCAATTCACTACAGCAAATGCTCAATGAGTTCATATCCATGGTCAATGAATACGCCGGTTTTGGCTGCCGAATTTTCATCAAATGAAAATCCCTTTGCGTTGCGGCTGCCAATACACTTACCCTTGACTTTTTTCATAATGGCAAACGGGACAGGCTCATTCGAGTGAGTTCGCAAAGAAATCGGAGTCGGATGATCCGGAAGCACCAGAAGCGACCAGTCGTCGAACTTTTCAAGCCCACGCAGGACGCGCCCCACAAGCCGCGCATCAAAATCTTCGATTGCCTTGAGTTTATGTTCGAGGTTTCCCTCATGGCCCGATTCATCGGGAGATTCGACATGGCATAGAACGAAATTCGCGTTTGAAACAGCATGCAAAACGGCATCGGCCTTTCCTTCATAATTCGTATCGAGATACCCTGTGGCACCATCAACCCTCATCGGTTCAAGACCTGCTGCGCGTCCTATCCCGTGAATAAGGTCCACCGCCGAGATGGTGTATCCAAAAAGCCCGAACCGCTCTTTGAGCGTCTGAATCTGCGGTTTTTTCCCGCCTCCCCACAACCAGATACCCGTGGGATTACCACCATACGTCTTCTTCAAATCGGCAAGATTTTTCATTTGAAAAATAATTTTTCCTGCCCGCTCCATTATATCAATAAGCCGTGAAGCACCTTCTCCGGACGGCAGGTAGTGCGCGAATGCTTTTCCCTGAATATCATGCGGAGGGACAGTCATGGTAATTTCCGCGAAAGGGAAATCCCTCCATACCATGATATTCCGGTACGATACCCCCGCATAAAATTCTATTCCCTTTTCAGCAATCCCGGCGGCAACCGCTTGCATAATCTCTTTTCCGAATTTTGATTCGATGTGGTGCGCGCTGAAATCCTCCATAATGCCATCTTCTATGGTCACGATGTTCAGGCGGAATGCCACATCACGCGCGCCAAGTTCAATGCCCATGTTGAGCGCTTCAAGTGGAGCACGGCCGGTATAATATTGCTTTGGATTATACCCAAAAATTGAAAGATTCGCAGTATCGCTCCCCGGCGACATTCCTTCGGGAACAGTTCGAACCAGTCCCAGAAGACCCTCCCGCGCAATTGTATCCATATTCGGTGTTTGCGCAGCTTCCAGAACGGTTTTCCCACCTAATGATGCGATGGGATAATCGGCCATGCCATCACCCACAAGAATGATTATTTTCCGCTCAGTCATACAATAACCTCAGCGTATCCCCAATCGCTACTCCATAGGCATCCGCAAGTGAATCGCAATTTTTCGCGAGCTCCACCAGCCCTGCGCTTCCCGCCATGATGCCGGCATCGCCATGTGCAAGGTCGGCAAAGGTCGTGCAGAAGTTGGCACGGAATCGCATGCCCGGCGCTTCCACTGTACAGCTTTTGTTTTCAAATGCTGAATTCGGAAGCGATATGATGACATTTCCAAATGTATCCACATGCACTACCGTGGCTTCCGCCCGGTTTCCCTGTGTGAGATATTGCGGGAATGGTTTTTTTATTCTGTCGTAAAAAGGCATGCCCAGCTCTTCAGCAGGGATGCCCATCGCCAGCATTGCCGCCACCGGTGCAAATATATCCCTCCCATGAAATGTCGCTGAAACGTTTACGAAGCGCTCTTCGCGTATTGCGAAAATTTCTGCGCTTTCGCCAATAGCCGCATCAAGGATACCGTTATCAGGAGCAACGAAATGAAAACCGCTATTTCGGGCTATCAACGCGCGCCGCCGGGTACCGACGCCGGGATCCACGATAATGTAAAACACCGTTCCTTCAGGGAAGTATCTGCATGAAGAAAAAAGAAAAAATTGCGCATTGATAATCGAATACGATTTCACGCCATGGCTTATGTCAATAATTTCAACATCCCGATTGCGCGACACTATCGCACCCTTAACGATGCCCACATACGCGTCGTTATTGCCAAAGTCGGTCAACAGTGCTATGATTGTCCGCTCTTTCATATCAGTAAACACCCAGTTTGCTCAATTGCCCGAACACTGGGCTTGCCGGTAAACTGCTATTCGCCTGCCGAAAAAAGTCCACACAAAAAATTGAAATATTTACGGATTGCACCTCGACATAAACGATTTCCTTCATTATTAAAAAAGAAATGCACCCGCTAACAAAAAAAATTGCTTGAATTTATCACCTTCATATCGCATCATTCAGACAATAAAACATTTCAATGCATGAGTATCATGATATGGCAATAGACCCTTCGCAAAGAAAAAAAATCGCATTCAGGCTCCAGCAGAGCGAAGAAAAGCTTCGGCTTTCAACATTAATGCTTCGGAAATCACATTTCAACGATTCACTTCTTTATTCATACCTATCCCTTTTTTATTCAATAAGGATACTTCTGGTTGAAAAAGGTGAGGACTCAGACGATTACAATAGAATACACGAACTCACTGAGAAATACTTTAACCCCACCGGCTGGACGGGCGTTCACATCTCTGACATAATGAAGGAAGCTAAGGAATTTAAAGATAAAATTGAAGAAAATCCGGGCATGAAAGTCACAAAATCCGAAGCGGAAAAGTTCAATAAAAACGCAGCGATGGTGCTTGAGGAAATTAAATCCCAGCTTAAAATGCAGTAACATTTAGTGCAAGGTGTGGAGAAATTTTCAAGACGGCATCGTGCAGCCCTCCTGTTCGTCTAAAAAATTTAGAGTTCATCACTCGAAAGCGCACAAACTCAGGGATGCTCAGAAACCCACATGCTTCCGTCGGCATAGTACTCTTTTTTCCAGATGGGGACTGTTTGTTTGATGGTATCGATGATATACATTGCAGCCTCGAACGCTTCTTTCCTGTGCGGTGAAGACACGCCGATGACGATGCTGGCTTCGCCGATTTCTACTCTGCCATACCTATGAATAACTGTACATCCCGAAAGCGGCCATTGCTCAAAAGCGGTTTTGCAGATTTTTTCAAGCTCCCGGCGCGCCATTGACTCATAGGCTTCATACTCCAAATAGAGCACCTCTTTGCCTTCTGAAAAATTTCTCGCTCTTCCCACAAACGCTACAACCGCCCCGTCAACATCCGTTCCAATATTTTCCAATATCTCCGATTCATTGAGCGGTTCTTTCTGGATGGCAACCCGAAACATCGCAATCAACCTCCGCTCACCGGAGGAAATAGGGCCAGTTCATCGCCGTCGGCAAGTTTCATATCGAAATCGGCGTGTTCCTCATTGACTGCAGCCATAATCACATCTTTTAGATGAGAAAGCTGCGGGAATTCGCCCATCAGCAATTCAAGCACAAACCGCGGAGTACTGCCATCGTCAACTGTGATGGTCCGCTCCTTGAAACCGCATGCGTCAGCCACAGATGCAAATGTTTTCAGCCTGATTTCCATTGCGCCGAGATACTATCGGGATAGTTTACGCTTCATCATAAAAATATAGTGCTTGATATAGGGATGGAAACTCTCGTGAAACTGGGACACTTCCACGTCCTTCCAGTTTTTCAAGACAGCATGCAAACCGGACTTCGTAATATCTTCCTCCGCGGCATCGATGAGAATGCGGAATCTCTTTATCACTTCTTTATCGACGGCATCGAGAGCTATTTTATTCATTTCTGCGCACAGCTTTAAAAGGTTCGATTTACGCTTTCCGACTTTAGATTTTATTTTTGAAAGCGAAATCCCCTGCGAAGCAGCGGTATCCTTTATCGCTTTCTTCGAAGGGCTTTTTCCTGATGCTTTCGATATCTTCGATGAAGATTTTTTCGAAACATCCTTTTGAGTCTTCTTATCCGCCATTAATCCATGACTCCCAAAATATATTTTACTCCCTGTCGGCGATAATAAGGGCATACGCATTGATGTAAAGAATTTTTTATGCGTTTCGTAAAGCTCACCGCTTCAAAAAAAACCGCAAACTTTTTTTGCTTTTGATTTCGCAGATGCCAACACAACAGGGGGACGAATCCCCCTGTTGTAGCATTACCTCTGTCCGAAATAATTACTTCGCGCTTTTTTTCATGGTGATATTATTCTGCGCCACCGCCAGTTTTGCAAGCGGTATCGAGTACGGCGAGCACGAAACATAATTGAGCCCGACCTTCATGCAGAATTCTATGTTTTCCGGGTCGGCGCCATGTTCACCGCACAGCCCCATCTTAATATCCGGTCTGGTCAGTTTTCCGCGTAGTGCAGCAATCTGAATCAATTCCTTCACCTGGTCACCCAGAACCTTAAAAGGATTGTTCTTTAAAAGGTCGAACTGCGTATAGCTCGGGAAGAATGAATTCACGTCATCGCGCGAAAGTCCGTACGTCGTCTGCGTGAGGTCATTGGTACCAAAGCTGAAGAATTCCGCGTAGAGGGCAATGTCGCCCGCATCCAGAGCGGCCGCGGGAAGTTCAATCATGGTTCCGACGCTGTATTCGAGATCGTCGATTCCGTATTCCTTGACGACTTCTTCCTTAATATCGCGGATGCCTTTTACTTCCTTCCCTTCGATTTTTTTGCCATTTCTAATGAATTTCAGTTCCTGTTCCGACATCACAATCGGAATCATGATTTCGGGCACCACCTTCACCCCTTCTTTCCGGAGCATGCATGCGGCTTCGAAAATTGCCCTGGTCTGCATTTCGTATATCTCCGGATAGGTGATGGCCACGCGGCAGCCTCTATGGCCGAGCATCGGATTCATCTCTGCCATTTCCTCGCACCTGGCCTTAATTTCAGCGGGTGATGCGCTTTTCTTTCGGGTTTTCATGTAGTCGATAAACTGCTTCATACTGTCTTCCGTTCTCGGCAAAAACTCATGAAGCGGCGCATCCAGAAGGCGAATGGTGACCGGTCGCCCTTCCATAATTTTGAAAAGATCATAGAAATCCGAGCGCTGCATGGGGCGCAAATTTTCGAGCGCGGCACGCCTTTCGACCTCATTCTCGGAGAGAATCATTTCCCTGAATTTCATGATGCGCTTTTCATTGAAAAACATATGCTCTGTCCGGCAAAGGCCTATTCCGTCCGCCATGAAATCCTTCGCAACCGCCGCATCCCTTCCAAGGTCGGCATTGGCACGGACATTGAATGTATCGATGAAATGCTCCACAATATTCAGAAAATCCAGAAGGCCGTTTTTCTTAAATTCGGGTTCAATGAGGCCGACTTTGTCTAAATAGATCGTCGGCGGTTCATAATACGGGACATTAATCGATACATAATCGCCTTCTTTCACGGTTTTTCCGGCGAGGGTAAAACTGTTGCCGCGAATTTTCATTTCCGGCTGCACCATTGCCACTTTGCCCAGGCTTCTGGCTACAACCGGCGCATGTGAAGAAAAACCGCCTTCACTCGATATTACGCCCCTGGCTACTTCTATCGCCTTGACATCCTCTGCGTATGTCGCGGGCATCACTAGAATAAGATTCGTGTCTCCGCCGTGCATTATCGCGCGTTTGTACTCCTCGAGCAAACGCGGCGTTGAGAAGAATACACGACCGATTGCCGCACCTGTTGAACCCGCAATTCCTCCCTTGATGCTCTTTACATTTTTCACCGTCCGCGGGTCGATGACCGGATGGAGCAGTTCATTGAGCTGATTGGGCTTGATGCTCTGCACAAGAAATTCTTCGGTAATGATCTTTCTCCTGCAAAGGTCGAGAAGGGTTTTCACGTGCGACTGCGTCGATTTTTCATCGACCTCGCGCTGTTCAACGAGCCAGAAATCGCCTTCTTCAATGGTGAATTTTATTTCGCGGATTTCCTTGAAATTGTCTTCCACCTTGCGCGCGATTTCAACGAGCTTGTCGTAGTACTTTTTGTCGATTTTTGAAATTTCTTTCGGCTTTCCCCTGTCCACATCAAACTCGTTCTGCAAAAAGTCGCCTTGAATTTCAGCATCGCCGGTGACGATATTGCGCGTGTAGTAGTTTCCAGAATATGAGTTCTTTCCATAGTTGCCGTACACCATCACCTGAACCATAATTGAAAGGGAATTGTCCACATCAATATCGCTGTCGCAATAGCTTGCCGCAGCCCCCTTGAGAATGAGGCTCAGTTGATCGTACACGTCCTGACTGAATTTATCCCCTAAAAACTTTTTGAAATTTTCAACCACGCCCTGCATCGCAGCGGCGTTTATTCCTTTCCCCTTGACGTCAAATTTCTTAATCTCATCATCCGGCAGCTTGTAGACTTTAGTGGAGACGCTGTTGAGCAGAAACCGGTATTCTCCCCACGCAAAATCCTCACCGGTAAATTTCGCAAAACCTTTGACCGTCGAATCGTTCAGGCCGATGTTGTGGATGGAAGGGAAGAATGGCACATTCAGATCCGAGCTCAGCACCACCTTGACAAGCAGGGGCTTTTGCGGATCGCCGAACTTTTTTTTCGTATCTTTTTCAAGCTTTTCGATATAGGGCTTGATGATTTGCTTCACGTTTATCTGAGGAAGCTTCATCGTCAGCTGAGAATCGATGATAAAGCCCGGCGCAATGGGAAGCCCCATCATGGCAAGATCCACTGCGCGCCTTCCCCGAATACCCAGCCTTTTATGGAGCTTATCGTCCACTTCTTTGAGGTCTTTGCTGAAATATACTATATTATTATCCATACCACAACTCCTTTGTTCAATTGATTTTCATCATTGCAAGATAATCATCTCCTCGCGTGCATCAGAAAAGATTGAGCACGCGGCCAACGCCTATTTTCAAAAACTGCTCGAAGCGGGGGCTTGCTCCCTCATAGAGATATTTTTGAAGTTTCGAAACGCCCTGTATGTTCTCACCAACAACCTGGAAGAATATTGAATCTCCATGTTTCACCTTGCCCCATTTAAAAAGGGAATTGATGTCGTTGATAAGTTCTCCTTCAAAGAATATATTCACTTTCAAATCGGGAAATTTCGTATGATAGCTTTCCACGATCTTTTTCCACGCCTCTACATTTCCATTGTGGAAAAGCTCATTCGACACCGAAACCGCATATTTCGGCGTCATGCGCTTCTTCCCTCCTGCTTCCGCAGCGGGGGCTTTCGCGGGGCCTTTTGCTGCGGGCACAGGCCTTGGCGCTACAGGAGCTGGCGCTTCAACGCGCGGCTGTACCGTCTGATCAACGAAGTCGGGATTGATGAACACATCCTTCCCAATCAGCATCTCCTCAATTGCCTTTGTCGCGTCTTTTTCAATTTTTCTGTTGCGTTCAGCTTTGAGATGTCTCGTATATATCACAGCAAGCTGGTCGCGATTCAACTCCCGGGCTCTTTCCCAGTGCTCGTGATTTTTCGGGTTAATAACAAAAACCTCTCCGTTTGGATTGAAGTACACGATAACAATATCGAGCGCCGTCCACTTCCGGGTTTCCTCAACGATTCTTGAAAATTCATTCACCGTTTCGGGAATATTAAACGAATCATAGCTGTACTCGAATTTGTCGCGAACTATCGCCCCTATCATCGGCAATACCTGGTCTTTCACAATTTCACCCGCATCGAGGTCCGCATTGATGATATCAGCGATGTTTCGTCGCCGTTCCATGTCGTCGACAACTTCATTTACTTTGAAAAAATGCCTGAGGGAAGTGTTAAAATTTGTTTTTGATGCAAGAGTAAAATAGGTCGTTTCCATAATCAGCGCAACTCCTTTTTTTGAAGATTTATGGGCACCTCCAAAAACCGCTTTATTAAAAAAGCAATCTTTAAATTTTTAGTGCCCAACAGGGAATTTCTCTATACAATCCATTTCCGATTATTCCCTTACATTGCTCATGGCGGACTGATGCGCACAGGCCCCCAAAACATGCATATATTCACGCGAATGAAATTTTTTTGCAAGCCTTTTGTTGTTTTTTTTTCAACATTAGATTAAGCTCAAAATCCCCATTTTTTTAAAATCTCAAAAGATGCCCATAAACAACAATTCGGCGGGCTGAAATGCGGCCCGCCGAATTGAATATTCCTGCACAAATTAAGCTCACTGCATCCTTATAGCTCTTTAAGCCCGCCGGTCTTCTTCTTCGATTTCGGCGAAAGGTCTACCGAACCCCTAATTTCGGATTCTCCGCCTTCGCTGCTTGCGCTCTTATAGGCGGCTTCAAAGAGGTCTTCCTTAATCTCATCCTGCGCGAAGCTCTGCGTAATGTCTTCGCGCATCGTCGAACGGCGCCGGCTGTAGGACGCGAACGCCCTGTCCGCAAAGCCCTTCGATACGCCATAGAGGAACTCATTGAGCACATTCGCCATGTTCTTCAGCATGTACTGCTTCCTCTTGATCGTGGTGATATCCACATCAAGTATGAGGCCGGGCTGAATGTGATGCGGATTTACCCGATAGGTGAACTCATTGAATCTGCGGACGATAAAATTGATGCGCTCATCAAGCACCACGCGCTCAACGGGGTTCTGGAAACCGTGCATTTTTTGAAGCAGATCCGAACAATATTTCAGCTTGTTCTTCAGATTGAGGATTCTGTCTTCGTAAGTCCTGTTGTTCTTTTCAACGAAAGACTCTTCATTGTACATTTCTCCCACTTCATTCCACAGAACATGCTGAGGATCCTGCTCCTCTTCTTTCCTCTGCCGTCTCCATTCCTTGCTCATGAGGCGAGCGGCAAGATCGTCGAAATCGCGGATTGCGCGGAACCGTTTTTTGGATTCATAATGCGCGTGCGTCACGTCCCAGATCTTGAGAATTTCACGGGTGAAGGCTTCCATCTGGCGATCGAATTCTTTCTTCTCTTCACGAAGCTGATTCTGATCGTAGTACGCAAGGCGCATCGCATAGCGCTCGTCGGGGAGAATATTATGATCCATCTCCTCGTATTCGCGAATCTTGCATACGCGGGCATTCTTCATGTTATCGCACACCTGATAGCCGAGCTTACTGGTATCAAGAATTGAAGTAATCGCGTTGACGGCCGTATTGTAGCCGCGGTTGCGGATATTCTCGGTATCAATGATGTGCTTGATGTTTTCGCGGATGTTTAGAGGATCGTATTCCTCAACGTCGATTTCGGCGCGAAGGCCCTCGATCTTGTCCATGAACCGCTTGGCAAGAATAGTATAGCGCTTCGATTTTTCATCTTCTTTGTCGTCGTCGGTGAAGTTTTCGATTCGCTTAATCTTTTCGAACATTTCCTCGGCGCCGGAAAGTTCGCTTTTGCCCTGATCTACAAGATCGTCTTTCAGCAACTGAATCTGACGGTCAATGAGGTCATGGATGTGCTTCTGAATGGCATCTTTCAGGAGCGACTCAACCGTCACCTGGTAATGGTAGATGGGGCTGATGAGCTCTGAATCAAGAATATTGATCGAAAGCTTCACATCGTACACGTACTTGGGCCGAAGCTCATTGTCCTTGAAGATGCACTTGAGGATTGCATACGCGTTTTCGCCGCGGACAAACGCACCCACGTCGGTTTTCTGACGCAGAATCGAGTTAGTCTCGTTTTCAAGGTCGTTCATCCCGCGCTGAATATGACCATGCAAGTGCCCGTACATATTCACCATGGCTTTCTCGATTTCACCGGTATGAAACTTGTCCGCGCCGCCGATTTTATCTAAAAGTTCGGTGACTTCCCGCGGAGTATAGCGGGCCAGAGAGCGGATTTCCTCTTTGTCGACGAAATCACGAATTTTCTTTACGAGTTCGTCTTCAACCGTTACCGTATAACGATTGAACATGTTTACGTACGTCTGATTGATGTAATTGTACAGCTTTTCCTTCAGGCCGCCCATCACATCCAGCCTTTCAAGCACTTCCTGAGGAAGCTTGTTCTGAATATGATTGAGCACCTTATCGGTAGTCTCATCAAGAATCAGCTTTTGTTCGCTGATCTTGTCTCGCCCTTCTTGCGCAAGGGACTCCCTCGAACCGACAGCATTGGGAATGGTCGGGTGAAATTTATTCGGACTCTTGGGGAATTGAGCTAATGACATCTATGACCTCCTAAAAATATTCAAAGCTTTCTACCTACAGTTTAATGAAAACACAAGAAACGGCTTCACCCTTACGGGCACACACTACATATATATTATTGAAGATGACAACAACAATTTCGCTGATTCTGGCCGATAACCTTTTTGATGTCAAGGCTTTATTTTAATTTTTACAAAAAAATTTATCAATGGCTGCACGCGTTTCCGACAGCGACCCTTTCCTGCCACAAGCAACCACAAGCTTAGCGCATGCCGCATCGTTATTCATCGGCGGGGATTATTGCAATCTGCACAATTGCTGTCATTGATAACCGCTCCACGCACCCTGCTTGAATCAAATGTGCCATCGGTAAACCATCTTTATTCATCGACCGACCGGTGCATTGCTTTATTATTGTATTTCGGCAACTAAAGCACGAAACTTCAAGAAATCACAGCGCCAAAGGCTTTTCAAAACAATAAAGGAGCCGAACTTTGCATGCTTGATGATTCGGCCCCGAAGATCATCCTTGTGCCACGCTATTCCTGCGGCGCCATGAATTTAAAGCTGTAATTAGCCACCTTAAAAATATCACCATCATTTAAAAATTCACCCGATTCACGGTTGACGAATTCAGCGGAAAGGCCTTCGGGCACAATCAGCCTGTTGACGACCTTCCCTTTGACGCGGGCCGCCTTAATGGCAAACGGCTTTTTGCCTTCAAAATCGCGGAGATTGACATCGCCTCCCGTTCGGCCGATAATTACTTCCTTACGGCCATACCTTGCAAGGTTTACCACGTTGATATAGGGATCGAGCAGCTTGTAGTTGTAGTATTCAAGCGCGCCTTTTACTTTGATTTTCGAAATAATTGAAACAAGCAGGATGATCAGCACCAGAAGCAGAATTACCGCAAGAACGATTACGAGTGTGCGCACGGAAAAAATTCTGTCGCGCTGACGCTCTTGTTCAATAGTCTGCTGTACCTCAGCCACCGCGCCCTGAGGGCTTTTGCCGCCTTCAATGAGCTCCACGTGCCTGGTCATTGTCCTCTGGAGTTCCGCCTGCACTTCCTTGAAGCGCTCGTTCTTTTTCATATCGCCGAAATTCACAAGGTACACGTACCATTCTTTTCCCATATATTCCTTTGCGGCTTCCTTGATATTGAACCGGTCTTTTCTCTTTGAAGGAGGCGGGTCATCAAGACCATCAGTCAAAAGAACGATTACCTGCTTGCGATTCGGATTCTTCTTTTCCATCTCCTCCGCGAGCTTAAAAACATTGCGGAGCATTTCCATGGTGTAGGTCCACATACCCTCGGCTCTTGTAATCGCGAGCATCGAGTTTACAATTTCTTTGTCGTTGTTGTCGCGAATCGCAATCGTGGGGCGGACCTCCACCTTCTCATCGAACGTTACGATGGTAAGGGTGTCCCCTGTTTTAATGTCATCGACAAATTTCTTCAGGCTGTCTTTCACCTGGGGAAAAATGTTTTTCCCGCCCTGGCCGATCATGCTTCGGGATGTATCGAGCACTAAAATGATATCCCGTTCGCTTTCGGATGTTTTTTTACACGATGAAGTAACAACAAGCGAGAAGAAGACGAACATCGCGACACAGATTTTCATCATTTTTTTAGGTTTCATAGCACCTCTCTTTTTTATGAAAACGGTCTGCACATTGCTCGGGGCACCCGGGTTATGAAATCCTGCCGGATAATTGCACTCGCGAGTCCTCCAAAAATCATGCCGCCTGATGCAGTATCCGGCGGTTCAACGATTATCACGCATTGACTATTTATCTGCAATTTCTTTCTCTTTTTGTCAAGAAGAAATATTTCCGAAATCATGGAGCATGCTTCAGCCGGTATTTACATCTTTTCTCTATGTTACATAATATTTCCGGTCGGATTCATCATCCCCCGTCAATATTCACGATACTGAGCCGTTTCCTTCACATATCTTCTCAGATCCAGCGATTCTTCCTTTTCGACATCCAGATACTCATTCATCAGAATGAAAAACCACTGCATGGTATCATCACCGGTATCCAGTATTTTAAAGCTTCTTTTTTCACGCCAGTCCTTCACCACGATTCCCTGATTCACCACCGCCATTATATCGAATTCAAACACATTATCAAGGCTGCGCGACACATAGTAGTCTAAAACGAGGTTCTTCAGATCCTGATAACTCATTTTCATGTCCATGGCCAGCACGAAAGCAGGAATAAACTGGCCGCTGCCTCCCTGCTCGCTGAAGCGGTTTATCTTTTTCATATTGGCCACATGCGTCAGGGTTTCTCCGAGCGAAACTGCCGTCAGAGCGCTATTGATGAAAAAAGCGCCGTACACAAGTTCCGACGGAATTGCATGCATCATGGCATCCATATCGCGAAAAACTTTTTTATAAATAATATAATCAACGTGTTCCGGAGAATAGCCGCCTGGATCGATGATGCTCTCTTTCGACACGGTGTAGTGCGCAGGAACAAATTTAGAGAGCGCATCCTCCATCCTTTTCTCGTCATAACCGCAGGGCACAGGTGCGGCTTTTTTCCCGGTTGCTTTTGCCCCGCTTTTTTTTACCTTTACGGGCGCACACGCTTTGATAAGCTCATCGCCGAGAGCTTTGAAATAGTCTCTGAACATCCCTTTCCTCTTAAAAATGTTATTGTTTCGGCATATGCGCCGATGTGTTTCCCGCCATCAAAGCCCGCTCATTTCTATTTCCGCTTCAGTTCTCACAGCAAGCTCGAAATGGCAAGCAGTTTTTTCTTTACCGCTTGCGTCACAACTCCTGACAATCACTGTCTTATCGGAGGATTAGGAGCCGACACCATAAAAAATGGTTGCTTTTTCAAAGAAGCACTATGATTATGTCGCCTTCATGAAATGACCATGGACAACGAAATCGATGTACATCGCGATGGGGCGGAGGAAGAAGGGCTGTACTCAAGCAATCTTCTTTTCGAAAGAGTTCCGGATGAGGAAGCAGGTATTGCGGGGGAAGAGAGCATCCGCAAGCGTATTTCCAGCGGCGATATTCCCGGAGATGACCGCTTCAACCTTAAAATAGAAGCATGGCTCCTTCAGCTTGCGTATTCCAACGACAAGCTCCTCTCGCTTTCGAATTCACGCACCCAGCTGCTGGCTCATCAGCTCGAATCCACCCATCGCATCATCAGCGCGCTCGTACCCCGGTTTCTGCTCGCAGATGAGGTGGGTCTGGGAAAAACCATTGAGGCGGGACTCGTCATCAAAGAGCTCATTTTCCGGCATGGCTACGAGAGGATACTTATCGTCTGCCCGGCCTCGCTCGTGCTCCAGTGGCAGCATGAAATGAGAAATAAATTCAACGAGGACTTCACGGTCGTTGACCGGCACTATCTTGCGCGATATAAAAAAAACATGAAATGCGCAAATCCATGGAAAAAGCTCAATCGGGCGATCTGCTCACTGGATTTTCTCAAAAGCAAATCCAATGCGGACCTCCTCTCTGAAACTCAATGGGACATCGTTGTCTTTGACGAAGCGCATCGCCTGCGCCGCGATTCCCTTCATTCCACCCTTGCCTATACAGCGGGGGAACTCCTCTCCGCCCGCGCGAAAGCGCTTCTCCTTCTGACAGCAACCCCTTTTCGCGGGAAACTCGAAGAGCTGTACTATCTCATCCGCCTCATTGATAAAAATCTTCTGGGACCATTCCAGACTTTTTACAACACCTACTGCCTCCCGAACGCCGATCTTTCCGCGCTGCGCGAAAAAATCTCGAGTGTCATAATACGCCGCACGAAAAAGGACGTGGGAGGATTTACCAGAAGAATCGCCCGCACCATCAGGTTCGAGCTTTTCCCTGAAGAGCGCGCGCTGTACGATGCAACCACCCGGTATGTGGCCGAAGAATACAACAGGGCAATGCAGTCCGATAACAGGGCTGTCGGTTTTGTGATGACGGTATTTCAAAAACTCCTCGATTCCTCAACCGCGGCGCTCCTTTCAGCTCTTCGCAAAAGAAGGGACCATCTGAGTGCGATTCTTTCAAAAAACGATACAGAAATACTCCGATGTTATCCGATTGAAAAATCCCTCGATGCCGATTGTGCCGACGGCGATGACATTGAAGAAATCGACGACCGTCTTTTGATTCAATCCATTAAGAAAACCCGCCGTGAGCTTGCAGAAGAAATTCGCACGCTTGATTCGCTTCTTGATTTCGGCAAAAGCGTCCATGCCAATAAAAAATCGGAAAAACTCGCCGAACTCGTGGAAGCTTTGACGAAAAAATCAAAAAAGATCCTCATTTTTACGCAGTTCCGCACCACCCAGGAATATCTAGGCGAAGTCCTTTCAAAATTCAAAGTTGAATTCTTCCACGGATCGATGAACAGGGACCAGAAAGAAAAAGCAATCGCGAATTTTCAGGAACACGCAGATGTTCTTATCTCCACCGAGGCGGGCGGCGAAGGGCGCAATTTGCAATTCTGCAATGTTCTCATAAATTACGATCTGCCGTGGTCTCCCCTGAAAATCGAACAGAGAATCGGAAGAATCCATCGCTTCGGTCAGAAACTTGATGTCGTGATTTACAATTTCTCAACGGCGGGAACCGTCGCCGAAAACGTGCTGAAGGTTCTTGAAAAAAAACTCCGTCTGTTCGAAGAATCCATCGGCACGCCCGATGTCCTTCTGGGGCAAATTGAAGAAGAACTAAACCTTCCTTCAATCATCATGGACATTCTCTCCAGGCGAAAAACCGTCCGCAAAGCAGGCACCGAAATCGAAGAAAAACTCGAGCGCGCCCGAAAAAGCTACGAAAAGCTTTCGCAGCTTGCAGTCACTCAAAAGCTCGATTTCAACTACGATGAATACTACCGCATCACCCTCCGGGAACGGGCGTTTTCAAACAAAAGGATTGAGGATTTCGTTAACCGCCTCCGCAAAATCGATAGTGATGCCGATATGTGTATCGGCCGCCGTAGCAAACTTACCGGTTTGTATCCGCTTCCTCAATCGAAGCGATACGGCACTTTCGAAAGCCGCAGGGCACTTGAAAACGACCGCCTCGAATTTCTTGCATTCGGCAACCCCCTTGTCGATTCCCTCATTAACCGTGCGCGTTCAGCCGACTTCGGAGGCCATACGGGAATACGAACCGTGCATTTCCGGCACTTCCTCACGGGCATGATTTTCTATTATCTTGTAAAAATCCAGTCGCCCACGCCGAGAAAAGAACTCGTTCCTGTGGCGGTGGTGCGGGCAAGCCGCGTGTCCGACGAAGACCTTGCGGAAATTGAAAAAAATTCCCTCCAGCCGTTCGGCGGCCGTCCAGCCAACCCTCACGAGTATCTCATGGAAATAAAAAAAATCTGCGATCGTACTGACATGTTTTTCGCTTTAGCCCGAGAGCGAGCAGAGCGAAAGATATCGCTTTTAAGAACCGCCCTCACCGACAGCATCGCGGAACCCGTGAAAAATGAAATTGAACGCGTAAATGATGCATATTCCAAAAAGCTCAAGGAACTTGAAGAACAACTCGAGCGACAGGAATGCTCCATGAAATGGTTTGGTACCGATATGAAAAGCGCCATCACCCGCACCAAACGCGCCATACAATCAGCCCGCAAAGAACATCGGGAAGAGCTTTCAAAATATCACGGTTATCTGGACTCGGAACTTTCCGTTGAACTTCTCTGCGCGGGAATTCTCATCACCCGCCCTTAATTCGCCCAAATGGGTTTATTGCAATTTTCACCGCATTTCAGATTGACAAAAATTATTTTCTGCAATATTCGTTTTTTCGGAATTTAAACCGATAGTGTATCTGGATGCTCGCAACAATTCATAACTCCTGCGGATTGGACATCCAGCTTTGCACATGTATCATTTCGTTTGCGATTTCTGATTTTTATAAAGCCTTATAAGGAACACTGCCATGGCAATAGATGCAATGAAATCGATGGAAATCCTCAGCAAATTCGAATCGGGCGAGCCCGTCACCGTGGCGTTTTATTACCCCGACCAGAATGTGATGAAATCGCTCAATTCTATCTTTGCGAAAATACTTGCCAAGATGGATTTCATATATCTTTTAGATACCCTCGTCACCATTCAGAGGGAAATCATCATCAATGCCGCAAAAGCCAACGCGAAACGTATTTTCTTTCAGGAAGAGGGCATGGACATCACCGATCCCATGCAATACGCGCAGGGCATGGCGCGCTTCCGCAATGAAATCGTCGGAGAGCTTGAAACCATACGCGAGAAGCTCAGTAAAAGCTCGCTCAGGATCAGAGTCCGAATACAGAAAACTCCTAAAGGCGCTGTGATAAACGTCACCAACAATACCCCAATTCTGCCGGAGGAGCTCGACCGCATTAAACTCAGGATGGAAAAGGCGCGTTCCTTCAATGACTTCAGCGAAGCATACGAAGAAGTGTACGACAGCACCGAAGGAGCCGGCCTTGGAATCGTTCTGGTGACACTCCTTTTGAAAAACTCCGGCATCGGCGTGGAATCGTACAAAATTTCCAGCAACGGCACTGCAACAAACTGCGAACTCCTCATTCCGAATGAGCTTCGCCCGCAGGAAATTACCACCAACATAAAGCAGGAAATCATCCGCCAGGTGGAGGGCATTCCGACATTTCCTAAAAACATAATCGAGCTTCAGCGCCTCTGCCACGATCCCGACTCGTCGATCGCTGAAATATCGAACAAAATCATGGTTGACCCGGCGCTCACTTCTGAAGTCATGAAGCTGTCCAACTCGGCGGGATTCATCACATCCAAACGAGTTGAAAATGTGAACGAAGCTATCATGACGATCGGACTTAAAAATCTCAACGCAATTCTCATGGCTGCAAGCGCCCGCCAGATCCTAGACAAGCGTTTTTCGAAATTCGAACAGATATGGAGCCATTGCAATAAAACCGCGTACTACGCGCGCCTCCTGGCGATGAAATTCAGACTTCAAAAAATTGTGGAAAGCGTGTATCTTGCAGGGCTTTTGCACGACCTCGGAAAAATCGTTCTGCTTTCGACAAATCTTGAACTTACCAACTGGATTTCGGAAATCGTAAACAACCGCAAAATCCGAACATCCACCATCATGGAGGAGGTTTCCATCGGCATCAGCCATTCGAGCATCGGCGAGCTCATCGCGCAGCACTGGTTGTTTCCCGACTATCTCACCCAGTCCATACGGCAGCATCATTCGCCGCTCAATTGTCCCGAAGAATTCCGCGACCAGGTGAACATCACCTACCTTGCAAACATGTTCTGCGGAGTCGAGTCGAAGAAGTACGACTATTTTTACTTTGAAGGAGAAGTCCTTGAGCGGTACGGCATCACGTCTGTCGAACAACTGCAAAAGCTTCACCAGGAGATTAGCAACCGATTAGAACCGGAATCACAGACCTGAACCGATGGGCACCTACCTTGTACAGGACACTCCTTCGGGGCTTCCCACACTTGTGTACGCGGACAAAGGGCACACGCGCATTCACTCTGCGTACGACCCTTTGAAAGAGGCAAAAAAAACAATCGAAACATTTTCACCCGGAAGAGCAAGCGTTATCATCGTATGCGGGCTGGGATTGGGGTATCACCTGACTGAAATCAGACGGACGCATCCTTCTTTGCAGATAATCGTTTTAGAAAAAGACCGGGAGCTCATTGAAATTGCACAGCGTATCAATCCCGAAGCGCTGAAAAATATCCCTCTTATCACATCAAATGCGGATATTCCTGATGCGCTCGAATTCATCGATATGGCATCGTTTCGGGGTGCCGTGGTATTCCGCCACCGCCCGTCCTATCTCCTTTTTAAAGATTTTTATGATGCGCTCGAAAAAGACGTGCATCAGTATTTCTCTTCGCGCCTGAGCGACATGCTCACGCGGTTTGAATTCGCCGAACGGTGGGTGGAAAACATTCTAAGCAATGCTCATTATTTGTTCGGCGCGCTGCCGGTCGCGTCCCTGTTTGGAAAATTTCGCGGCATGGCCGGCATCATCGTCTCAGCCGGGCCATCGCTTCGCACAAATGTCGAGATTCTAAAACAGGTGGGAGAAAAAGCTCTTATCGTCTGCGTGGATACCGCTCTAAAGATTCTTGAAAAGCACGGCATCACCCCGCATATCGTGATGACCTTAGATGCCCAGCGGCACAGTGTGCGCCATTTCCTGGGTGTCCGGGAAAATGCGTCGGTTCTCCTTGCAGATCTGGTAAGCTGCCCGGCGGTTCTTCGAGCCTGGAAAGGCACAAGGATGCTCAGCACCACTTCAAAATTCATCACCACAGCCGACGGGAGAGTACTCCGCGAAACAACTCCGCTGGTGGACTGGCTTGAAAAATGGGTGGATTCTCCCGGCGATATTCAATCCGGAGGATCGGTTGCCACAAGCGCCTTCGACCTTTTGCTCAATGCAGGCTGCGCGCCGATTGTGCTCATCGGCCAGGATCTGGCCTACACCGGCAGAGAGATACACTGCACGGGGAGCCATCATAACGAGGAATGGATTGCGCTCATCAATCGATTTCAAAATCTTGAATGCATCAATCAGAATGTCATCAGAAAGCGAAAGGCTAAGTACGTGGAAGCGTACGGCGGCAAAGGAACGGTGATATCCGATTTTGTTTTCGACCTGTACCGCGGCTGGTTTGCCGATTCAGCCGGTAAAGTCCCCGTGAAGGTCATCAACGCGACCGAAGGCGGCGCGCGGATCGCCAATACGATTGAAATGCCGCTTGCCCGGATTTTGGCGCAACTTCCGCAACCCCGCACAACGCCGGAGGCGATAATCGCGGAGGCACTTTCATCTACATCATCATCAAAACCCAGGAGGCTATACGAAGCCGCGGGCGAGGTCCTTTCGGCATTCGACGCCATCACAGAGAAAGCACGCGGCGACACGGTACACTCCGAATTCATTATTAACGAGGGCATCAAGGGGAAGGCGGCACCGGTCATTGCGCCGATGCTCAAAAAAACGCATGTATATCTTGCCAGACACCCGGAACTTTCCGCAAAACGCGCTGCGGAACTTTTAGCAAACGATATCATCAGGGCAATAGAACGCATCCGCCCATATCTTATGAAACTCCGCAATTGCCTTGAGCAATTGTTATAGCCGCTCTGCGCCATGCACATGATTCAGTCAGCGTAAATCTTCATCAAGATACCTCATCGCATGTGCCGATAATAATACTGCTTTGCAGGAAATGCATTTTCATTTAAATAAATCTATTTGGAATTACAATGACAACAAAGTTTGTGCGGCATCTGCTGATAATTCCTCTGATACCACTCGCATATTCCATCGCGCTTGCAGGCTTTATGATATTTCTCGAAAACCCACTCAGCGGTGCAGGCATGCTGGAAATTCATCGCTACGGCATAATCGACTGGAAATCCGGCACCATTTCATCAAAAGCCACTGCTTCCTTTGAAACGAATGCAAAAGGGATGCCAATATCGCCCGTCAGCGAAACGGAAAGCTCGCTTTGCCGCGCGCGGTCAGAGACCTACATCCGCGCGAAAGACCTTGCACTTGAAAATCTTGCTGCCACCATCCGCAAAATCCGCGTCGACGGCGAAAAAACCATTGCCGACATCATAGCCGAGAAAGAGGATGCGCGCAGCAAACTTTCCGAAGCAATTGCGCATCTGGTTGCTTTCAGAGAAAAACCCGACGGTTTTTATTCTGCACACTGCGAGGCAGCTATCCGTTTCGGCGACATAATCTCCTCGCTCTCGTTTGATTTTCCAGAGGAGGATTTACCCGCGCGCGATGACGCGAAGATACGCACGGATTATACCTCGTTGATTATAGACGCCCGGGGGCTCGGCATCCGCCCGATGCTTCTTCCATCGGTTTATACCGAGCATGGCTTTGAAATATACGGCCCACGTTTCGCAAAAGCATCCCGTGCGCGAAAATCAGGCCTCGCATCGTATTGCCGTTCCGAAGACGAAGCCATGTCCCATAAAAAAGCCGGACAGCGTCCATACTACATCGCCGCGATACGCGCGCTTCGGGGCTGCCCTGTTATTTCCGATCGCGACGCTCGTAGAATTTTGGGCAGCCCGGTGACAAAAGAAAACTTGAAAAACTGCAATGTTATTATTATTCTTTCTTCAAAGGATCAATAGTCAATGTGCATAAACCAGATAAAATGGATTGCTGAATCGCCATGAACCCGGTTTTCAACATACTTGCCCGAATACTTTCAGGCATTGACCGCCTGATAAGCGGAATGGATAAGAGCACGCTCGAAACAATCAAACAGGTGGGATACCTTTTAGCTTTCGTGATTGTCGCGGGAAGCGTGGGCTTTGGCATTTACAAAGGCAAAGAAGCAGCTCGTATTGGTGCCATGCCGAGTTTTTCAAGCATCAATGAAATTTTCGAGGTGGACGTGAAACGGGCAAGGAAAACAACTTTTTCCCGGACTATGATAGAAAGCGGTCAGATCAACGAGATTGCCGATCCGGAACTTCGCCGCATTCTCTTCCCCGCGCAGGCCGGGCAGGAACCATCCGTGGGCGAAACGATTGTCGAGCCCGAGGCTCCACACAAAGCGGCGGTACCGGCGGAAACCGACAGGCTTTCTGAAATCGACCGCACCGATGAAAAACCAGCAAAATCAGACGTGAAGCCGCTTTTCAAAAAAAATGCAGCATCACCCCCCAAAACGATACCTCCCGATGCCGAAGAAGGAGCACTTCCCCGAAAAAGCGGGGTCGATGTGCGCGGCGGAACAAAAGAAAGCGATTCCTCCTCTATTTCATCCGGCAAAACAATTCGGGTACAGGGCAAAAAATCACCGAAACCGCTTGACAGAGGCCCTGCGGTACTTGATAAATGAGCCGTCAGGCGGCCCATACCGCCGGATATATGAACGATGAAATTATCCTTCCAATTGAAATACGTGCGGCCCATCGCGTTCATCATAATGACGCTCGCGATCTATTCTGCGGCGGAATTGCTGTTGCAGAAGAGGGCATCCTGCGACGAAAACAGAGCGGAAGACATTGTAAAAAAAATTATCGGCGGGGAAAAAATCCAGCAGGAAGAACCGAAGACAAAGCCGGCTCCCCAGATTCCAGAGAAATCTCAGATACAGAAAAAAGATCCCGCACCCATTGAGAAAAAACCGGTACCGCAGGAAAAACTCACACCGCAGGTGCTTCCCCCAAAAAAGGCAGAACCGTCCCCGGGAGACATCACCCCGAAAAAAGAATCTGAAACTGCTGTGCCTTCCATAAAAGAGGAAGGCGATGCGGCTGAAACAATACCCAAAGAAGAGAAATCAGTAATCACCAAAGACCGGAAAAAGAAATCCGACGCGAAAGGCCAGGCATCCGCCGACGAAGCCCTCTACAAATCGGGCATCGATTTTTTCAATGCCAACCTTTTCGATGCGTCCATAAAGTCATTCGACGAGCTGAAGAGCAAACACAAAGAATCTCCCCGTCTCCACAGCGCACTTATTTACTCCGGGAAGGCGTATATGCGCCTGGGAAATTTCTCAAAAGCATCGGAAGAACTCCTTGCGGTTCCGGCCGGGTCCGGCGAATATCCCGCATCGCTGTACCATCTGGCGGAAGCGCAGATCGGCATGGGGAAAAAAGACGATGCCATTGCCACCCTGTATCGCCTTTCGACACAGTACCCGCAGACTTCGCTGGCAGACGATGCGCTTGTGCATTTGAGTCAGATTTTTCTTCAGGAAAAAAAGGGGCATCAGGCGCTTGAGGCCGCGGTGAAAATTATCCGCCACTACGGCGACCGTGAAACCATCGATGATGCCTACTTCATGATTGGGCAGATCTACGAAAAAGACCCCCTGCTGCGCGATGTTGAAGTTTCGCGAAAAATTTATCGGATTTTCATTCAGAAAGCAGAGAACGGCGATACATACTTTGCGGATTCTCCCCTTTTGCGGAGAGTAAAGCGCGAACTCAAATCCCTCGAAAAGCGATATTTCCGCCACGAACGATAGCAGTGCGCTGTCGCACCACGCGGCATCTTCTGCACAAAAGCTCACATGCTATTTCAGCGCCACGTTCATCTCAAGCTGCCCGAAGGGGCTGTAGAGATTAATCCCCAGAGTGGTTTGCTTCACCATTGTGATGGTGAAATTCTTTCCGTCAATCACGGTGGGCGTGGTCATTTCAATTCGTTTTCCCGAATAGGCAAAGAGATTCATCGCATTTCCGGTAATCATATTCGCCAGCTCGCCGATGATGTCTTTATATTCAGTTTTTACCTGATCTTCGGTAATTCCCGGCGCAAGAATGCTTGCGATTTTATAGACCATGCCGTAGCTCATGCTGTACACCACCTCGCCTGTTACTGCGCCGGTGATGCCGATGATGATAGCCACTTCATGCGAAGGTTCCGGATACTCTTTTATGCTGAGCTTCCCTCTCCGCAATTCAACACCCATGATAGATTTGAATACCGCGCTTGCCGCTTCAAGAAAAGGATTGATATATTCAGCATTAATGTTCATAGGGAAGCTCCTAAAACGTTAATTTTCAGCGAATTTCGGGTTGATGGTTATTTTCGCCTGGCGCACAAAAGAACCCATCATAGATGCATATACAGCATTCATTCTTT
Organism: uncultured bacterium; assembly: GCA_937921485.1. GTDB lineage: Bacteria > Spirochaetota > UBA4802 > UBA4802 > JAGODF01 > DYLV01. Next base: position 28,411 of record CAKZSV010000050.1, on the reverse strand, counting down.
CTTTCAACAATTTTTTATGTATTTTTTCATAATTCTCGGCATCCGGTTCTGCAAATGAGATTTCCTTCTTCACCGGCGTAAAAAAGACAATGCCGTCCGAGATGGGTATAGCACGGGAAGTCTTACCCGGCTCAAGCATCAGGCAGTCTTCGAGGAACACGCTGTCTAAAGCCAGCGCCAGAAGGTATTTCGGCGTTTTTTCGTTCAGGAGGTCATCGCCGCCCCTGAATTCAGGAGAAAGCGAAACCTCTGCAGCAAATTCCTTTGCCACATCCGCGAAGGGCTTGCCCTGTCGGGCATACATTTCTATTTTTCCGAGCACTTTGCCGCGAAGCTGTTCGAATTTTTTCGCTTCGAGCTTCACCATCGCCGCGGCCGCATCGGACTTTGCCCTGTCCGGATTTTTCTTCATCTCGGCCACAAGCTCCGCCTCGTTCACCGCAAGCTCGGTTTTGAACATCTTCTTCAGCGCCCAGTTGGAAATGAAGCCGTAGCGCACCTGAATCTTCGAATTTTCGATGGCGCTCTCGGCAATCACCTCATCCGGCGACACGGTGATGCCCGACTCGATGAGTTCGTAAAAATCGCTGCTGATGAGATTGTCCTTCACATAGAGGAAATACTCGGCTTTGTTAAAATGGTAATGATTGAGATAGCGTTTGTATTGTTCCTGGTCGAAAGAGCCGAGTGAGTTTTTGAAAATCGGGATGCTCTGAATGAAACCTCTCACCCGCTCATCGGAAACGGTGATACCCAGCTCTTTCGCCTTCTGAATCTGCAGGCGATGCTCGATGAGGGCATTTAAAATGGCGCGCGCAACATCTTTTTCCGATTTCGCCTTCACCCCTCTTCCCATAGTATCGCGGAACCGGACAAAGGCAAGCCGGTCAATCATTTCACCGTTCACCATTGCCACCATAAGCTCGTTGCGGCCGATGCGCGAGAGGAAATCGGGCATTCCGAACGATATCACAATAATGAGCGTAAAAAATCCAATTATGATATACCAGACAATATTCTTCCAGTTTAAATCCTCTTTCCGCATATACAATCTCCCTGCATATTTTCACGTGATGATAGCCGCAAAATAATTCCACCCTCCAAGCAGCCGCATTGACGGGCGGAAATAATTCAAATGAGCATCGGAATGGTAGTGCCCGCCTCATTAAAGAATTTGTCAATTCAATTATTAAAACATGGGGGTTATTTGCCGCCTTCCGCTTCCTCGACGAGCATCACGGGTATGCCGTCTTTCACGGGATATTTCCGCCCGCACTCCACGCAGATAATTTTCTCATTTTTCATATCGTATTCAACATCCCCCCTGCATGCCGGGCAGGCTAAAATTTCCAGAAGTTTCGTATCTATCATAATCCCTCTCAATTCAAGGCTCCCCGCACCAGTTCGGGAAAAGGCGTTCGGAGGTGCCTTCGATTCATGTAAATGTCGTTATGGCGAACCATAAAACATTTGACAAGAATTTTATTATCATGGACACTATATAATTTTTTATGCATATTGAAAAAACAGTTATTATGAGGTACTTTTTTTGTATATTTACTTATTATCAGAGGAGGTCTTTTATATATGTTAAAAAATGCACTTTCAGTAATTATTATATCTCTGATTTTAGCTTCTTCAAACATATATGCAAGGGAATTGCCATTCACACAGGATGACAGAGACAGGCTGATACGGGTTGAAGAAGGACTTAAAGGGGTTAATCAAAGAATTAATGACTTTAAAATTGAAGTCCAATCATTACGAGAACTGATATATGTAGTAATAGGAGGCATTTTTGTTCTAATTGGCTTTGTTATATGGGATAGACGGACAGCCTTAGCACCTGCGATTAAGAAGAATAAAGAACTGGAAGAACGAGAAGAACGGATAGAAAGGGCATTCAAAGAATTGGCAAAGAGGGATAAAAAGGTAGCAGATGTATTGAAGATCGCAGGATTATTATAACATCTTCAAATGAATCGAAGCGCAATTTGGTAAATGGGACACGTTTTTTAATTTTTGAGGCAACCATGAACATATGTTTTTTTAACACCATGAGGTTATATTGTATCAGCATCACAGCCTGAAGGATTTGACAATGTTCGATATGTACGATTATGAATTGGAAAAAACGGGCGAAATAAGCTCCACAACCGGCTCACTCGATGTCGAGGAAGATTTAAATGCTGTCATTGAGGATATCACCCAAAACCGCCGTGGCAAACTTTACACTTCCGACATCTTTAAAAGGGGCGGCAGGACCATCGAAATACTCTACCCTGCCCTCGGATGCCCGGGCAGCCGCCCCATCGCCAGAGGTCCCAACCATGTGCGGTTTCTTCTTTCTCTCTATCCCTACGCTTCGGATCTGGAAAGCATTGAAAAAATCATCCTGCGCCCCAGGTATGTTGAGCTGGACAATATTGAAATTATTGCTTTGTTTTTCCGCAGGAAAAAGATTCTGGTGCAGTATCTTCATCATCCTTTTTATTATGAAACCACAGGGCTGCGCTTCCACGAATACAGCGAATTTACGCCGATTGACCTTTCAAAAGTGCACAATACCAGCCTTGCGGTGAAATCGCCCGCCACGTCTCTCAAGAAGTTACATATCCCGCCGCTGTGGTATGTGCTTTCGATTATTGAAACTTCCGGCGAGGATCTCATCGACAAATTCTTCCTTAGAAGAGAAGGGCCTATCGACTCCCGGCTGATTGAAACCTCGTTTTATTATTCGCGGCATGGATATTGATGGGCCTGGTCGATTATCACACACACACAGCCCTGTGCGGACACGCAACCGGAACCGTAGAGGAATACATCGAAGCGGCCATCGCAAAAGGCCTTTCCGAAATAGGCTTTTCCGACCACGCGCCGCTGCCGGAAGGCCTGCGCAAAGGCATCACCATGCACGATGGCCAGACCGAAGAATATCTTGCATCGATAGTATCGCAGATTTCAAGATACAAAGGCCGTATTGCCGTCCGCACCGGCTTTGAAGTCGATTTTCCCCTGCACGATACCTTCGACCAAAAATACTTCACCGACCCGCGCATCGATTATCTCATCGGTTCCTGCCATTTCATCGACGGATGGGCATTCGATCATCCCGATTTTATCGACGGCTTTTCAAAGCGCGATATCGACGATATCTATTCCCGATATTATGCGATACTCAAAGACCTCATATCATCGGGCATCTTTCACATCGTCGGTCATTTCGATCTGGTGAAAAAATTCGGACATCGCGCAAAAAAGAATTTCTCGAAAGAGATTGCCGCACTTTTCAACGCCGCCCGACACAGCATCTCAGTAGAAATCAATACCGCGGGCCTGCGAAAACCGGTTGAGGAGATGTATCCATCCGAGGACATCGTTGCGCTGCTCTTTTCGCTGAATGTTCCCGTCACGCTGGGCTCCGACGCACACAGCCCCGATGAGGTGGGACATGCATTCAGCAGCGCGGTCGAGATGCTCAAAAAAGCAGGATACCGAAAAATATCCGCGTTTGAAAAGCGCCGCCGTTTTGACATTACACTTTGAAATATGATTAATAGTGCGAACATGGACGTTCAGATGCTTCATCAGTCTGTCAAAAACGGCGCGGTAATCGGCGTCATTGGGCGCGCAAGCAATCACATCGACTACGCTCTCCCCTCCGAAAAGATACGCCGGGCAGAAAAGGAATTGATTCAACAATTCACCGGCATCCCTGCCGCAAATATTGTCATGCTCAACCAGGTACACGGCGATGAAATCGTCGAAATTGATGTTTGTCCGGAAAAAGACCTCCCCTGGATTGCCGATGCCGATGGCATGATCACTGCGCTTCCCGGACTTTGTGTAGTCATACGCACCGCCGACTGCGTACCCGTGTTCGCGTTCGATGAAAGAAAAAAACTGCTGGGCGCTGCGCACTCGGGCTGGAAGGGTTGCAGGCTCGATATTACCGGCAAGCTCATCCGCATGATGAAAGCAAAGGGGAGCATCCCTTCGGACATTCTGGTTTTTATTCTTCCATCAATCGGTCCAGCTTCCTACCGGGTGAACGAGGATGTGGCGCAATATTTTCCGGAAGAAACGCTACGGCGCAATGGCGCAATTTACGTCGATCTCTGGAAAAGCGTGGAGCGATCGGCCATCCGGGAAGGGATTCTCCGCGAAAGGATTTTCCACTCGCATATCTGCACTTTGCAAAATGAACATTATTTCTCGCACCGCAGAGGCGACGCGGGAAGGAATTTGAATTTCGGAATACTTCATCCGCAGCGCGAAAATCCGCAGAGCCGGCATACCGAGCATCCCGATTCAAATTCGAGCGGTCCGTGACAATCCGGGCACACCCCCACCATCACCGCGTCGCTTCCCTTCCCGTTTGTTTCGGCCTTCTCTTTCGCAGCATCCGACGGCGTTTTATCCATCGGGCGCACGCCTTTCCCGCCTTCAAGATAGCGCTCGAGCGCCTTTGCGATCGCATCCGCGCAGGAATAGATTCTTCCGCCTTTCTCCCATGCCTGATTGGGACAGCGCACTCCCTTGAGCTGCTTGATGATCATTTCCGGCGCAACACCCGAACGCAGGGCAAGCGAAATGAGCCTGCTCACCGCCTCCGTCTGACTGGATGCGCATCCGCCGCCTTTGCCCATCTGAGCAAACACTTCGAACAGACCCTCCTCGTCTTCGTTGACGGTGACATACAGCGCACCACAGCCGGTATTCATTTTTCTGGTGGTGCCCCAGGTTACTTCCTTGCGCGGTCGGGGGCCTACATGCCCGAGCGCTTTCTCCCGTGTTTCATCACCCTTTTCTTCACGCTGTACCGAAAGGACCTGGGATTCCCGAGAGCCGTCGCGATAGACTGTCACTCCTTTACAACCAAGCTGATAGGCAAGCCTGTACACTGTTGCAATGTCTTCAACCGTCGCGGAGTGCGCAAAGTTTACGGTCTTTGAAACGGCGTTGTCGGTGTACTTCTGAAACGCGGCCTGCAATCGGATATGCCACTCGGGGGAAATATCGTGCGCGGTGACAAAAACGCGCTTCATATCCTCAGGCATCTCATCGATGTGCGCCACGGAACCCGTCTTCGCAACAGCTTTCATAAGCTCATCGGAGTACAGGCCTTCTGTTCGCATAATTTCTTCGAAGAGCGGATTTATCTCAACCAGGATATCGTTATCCATCACGTTTCGGACAAACGCAAGCGCAAAGAGCGGCTCAATGCCGCTTGAGGTGCCGGCGATGATGCTGATGGTGCCGGTGGGCGCAATCGTGGTCGTGGTTGCGTTTCGAAGCGGCGCTTCTCCCCGCTTCGCGTATTCGGATCGGGGAAAATTCGGAAACGCTCCGCGTTCTGCAGCAAGCTGACGCGACGCTTCTCTTGAAACCTTCTGAACGCGGTCCATCACCGCTTCGGCAACGACCACCGCATCCTCTGAATCGTAGGGGATGCCGAGCCGTACGAGCATGTCGGCAAAACCCATCACGCCAAGGCCGATTTTGCGGTTGGCAAGCGTAGTTTCCTTTATTATTTCAAGCGGATATTTATTCAGATCGATGACATTGTCCAGAAAATGAACCGCATCGAAAACGAGCGCGTCCAGCTTTTCATAATCAATTTTAGGTCTGCCGCCCTCCACATTCAGGCATCGCGCAAGATTGATTGAGCCGAGATTGCACGATTCATACGGCAAAAGCGGCTGTTCCCCGCACGGGTTGGTGCTTTCAATCAAGCCAACATCTCTTAGCGGATTCATCGCGTTGATACGGTCGATAAAGATAATTCCCGGCTCGCCGTTTTTCCATGCCATCTCCACAATCAGCCGGAACACATAAGAAGCCGAAAGCCTCCCGGTCGCTTTTCCATTTTTCGGATTTATCAGATCGTATTCCTCGTCGTTTTCGAGCGCCTGCATGAAAGCATCGGTGAGCGCTACCGAGCAATTAAAATTGGTAAGCTGGCTGTTGTCCTTCTTCGCCTGTATGAATTCGAGTATGTCGGGATGATCGATGTTGAGAATCGCCATATTCGCGCCGCGGCGCGTGCCGCCCTGCTTGATGGTCTCGGTTGCGGTATTGAAAATCCTCATGAAGGAAACCGGCCCGCTTGAAATGCCCGCAGTGGAGCGCACCATGTCGTTTTTCGGGCGAAGCCGTGAAAAAGAAAAACCCGTACCCCCGCCGCTTTTATGGATGAGCGCCATGTGCTTGATGGAATCGAAAATGCCTTCCATGGAATCTTCCACCGGCAGTACAAAACAGGCGGCAAGCTGTCCAAGCGGCCTTCCTGCATTCATGAGCGTGGGGCTGTTGGGAATGAATTCGAGGCGCGCCATCATTTCATAAAAGCGGTTCGCAGCATGTCCGAGGAACGCCGCATCTTTTCCATAGAGAAGATCGGCCGATGCGATAAACCGGGCAATGCGCTTAAACATGTCTTCCGGCGTTTCGACACATCGCCCTTCCTCGTCTTTGGCAAGATAGCGCTTTTCAAGGACAAGCTGCGCGTTTTCGCTTAAACTCGGCATCACCGATGATGAAACTTCAATATCAGACCAGCTTATCTGGCTTTGATTCACTGTGTGTGACACAGGCATCTCCTTATGAATGAATATAACATTTCGTCACCGCTTCGGCAATGATTATCCATACGGAAAAATTCAAAACCGAAGCCCTTCGCGAAAAATAATCTTTTATTTGAAAATCGTTTTTTCTAAGAATCGGTTGTACACAATGATGTTCGAAGCGCCGAACCATTCTTTCCAGCAGCTTTTAAAAAACGCCTGCTTATCAAACCTGGGATCTCCGGCAGCTTGAGTTTGAGCAACGAGTTCATCGAGCTTTTTATAGCCTTCGTCCACCGATGCAAAATATTTTTTCGAAACAATTTTACGGATATTTTCGTATTCCTGAGTGCCGTCAAACGGCAGATCGAACACGTTCACATTGTGCTCAAACCACTCAAGCACTTTCCCCTTCACAAACTCCGACGGAAGATGCCTCAGAACTTTATTGCCCGGCGCGTATTTATAGCAAAATCCAATTCCCTCGGAAGCAAAGGCATCTGAGAGTACCTGATAGGCGGTATAGGGCCCCATATGATAGGCAAAAAGCGTCATCATATCCTCGGCTCCGAAAAATGAGACAATTTCCTGAATTTTCATAAAAACAGTTTTGAGTATGAATTCCCCGTACGCATCCAGAATATTAAGCGACCTGTCCCTCAAATACACGAGCATGCTTCTTTTAACATCGCCCTCAAGGAATTTTTCATTAACGGGACGCTGAATAAAATAAAACGATTCAAGAAGGTCATCACGCTCTTTGCGGAGGCGTTCCGCATTGAGCCGAATCACATACGGCTCCCTAATATTCCAGGGGCGCGTCCCCTTCACCGTAAAAGCTACCGGCATTTCGTTTGATTGCACGGCAGCAGCAGCGCTTACTTCAACGGCCGGCAAATCTTCCTTTCCGCCTTTAAAAATCTCCGCCGGTTTTATTTCAGCCGCTTGTGCCGCATGTGATTCCTGCGTCTCCGGGCTTACGATATTGAAAATCGCGTTGTATTCATAATTCATTTCATCGATATATTTCGAAAGTTTGTAGACTTCGGACTTGAGAAGGTCCTGCCGGTCTTCCGGAAGGCCGATTATCTGCGCAAGAAACAACACGAACTCGGCAGTTTCATTGCACAACACAAGAGCGTTTTCCACAATTGAATTGAGACTCAAAAAGAGCTGTTTCCCGCTGGAGGCAAGGTTTATGACGCCGATGCTTTTCGCCAGATCGCGCCACTCCTTGCGGATGAGGCTGTTGAATTCCCTCAGTTCAATAAACATTTCCCTGAGGATGATATAATTCAATCTATTCGCATCTTCATACCCCTCAAAGAAGGAGTTATATTCCTTGCGGGCTTTCTTCTCGATATTGTGCCGGTCAAGCATGGTAAAATAATCATCGCACAGCTTTTCAATATTTTCTATGCTGCGAATGAAGGTGTATTTATACTGGCTGAGAATATGCTCAAGATTCGCATCGTTTTCCGCGTCAATATTCGTCGCTCTGAATGCTTTACAGCATTCGAGGTGGCCGTTGAGCTTCGAAAGAAGCCCTTCGCGGAAGGATTTTGCTCCCGAAGAAAGCCGCAGAGATGATAGCCGTTCCGATAAAGTCCTTGTTTCCAGCAGGGAATCGTCACTAAGAGGCGCAGGGCTATCCATTGCCCTGCTTCGCGCTTTCTCTTTGTCGGACTCTTTATCAATATTTGACAGGATGCTATCGAGATCCTTATCAATCATGCCATGAAGTCCTTTTCGCCGGGGTGTTCCGTGTTTTTATCGCGCGGCGCCTTGCCGGCATTGCCGTTCTGAACCGGCGGGAGCTCTTCGCCGTTCATAATCATGTTGATTTCTTCCGCATTGAGCGATTCCCTCTCAACAAGGCTCTGCGCCATCCGCTCGAACCTTTCCATGTTCTGCTGGATGATTTCCCTGGCCTTTGCCTCCGCTTCGGTGATGATGCGCTTGACTTCGGCATCGATCATTTCCGCGGTCATCTCGCTGTAATCGCGGTGCTGCGCAATCTCGCGGCCAAGAAAAATCTGCTCGTTGCGCTTACCGAACGCCAGCGGGCCAAGCTTCTCGCTCATGCCCCATTCGCACACCATGCGGCGGGCTAAATCCGTCGCCCTTTCGATATCGTTGCTGGAGCCGGTGGAGGTATCCTGAAATTTGAGGCTTTCCGCCACATAGCCCCCGTACAGGGTGATGATCTGATTAATCCAGTAGCTCTTCGGATGAATATGCTTTTCTTCTTTGGGCAGCTGCAGCGTGAGGCCAAGCGCGCGCCCGCGTGGAATGACGGTTACTTTATGTACCGGGTCGTTGCCGGTGATGATGCCCAAAATGGTATGCCCCGATTCATGATAGGCAATGACCCGCTTCTCTTCATCATTGATAATCATCGAACGCCGCTCCGGCCCCATGAGAACTTTGTCCTTCGCATCTTCCATCTCAAGCATCGTAACGCGCTTCTTATTGCGCCGGGCGGCAAGAAGCGCCGCTTCGTTGACAAGATTGGCAAGGTCGGCGCCGGTAAATCCCGGCGTGCCGCGCGCGATGACTTTCAAATCGACTTCGCGGGAAAGAGGAATTTTTTTGCTGTGCACGGCAAGAATCTTTTCGCGGCCGCGGATATCCGGCACATCCACCACCACCTGCCGGTCGAATCGGCCGGGGCGCAGAAGCGCGGGGTCGAGCACATCGGGACGGTTAGTCGCCGCAATGATGATGACGCCCTCGTTGGTTTCGAATCCGTCCATTTCTACGAGCAATTGGTTAAGCGTCTGTTCCCGCTCATCGTGCCCGCCGCCAAGGCCCGCGCCGCGAAGCCGGCCCACCGCGTCGATTTCATCGATGAAGATGATGCAGGGGGCATTCTTCTTCCCCTGCTCAAAGAGGTCGCGCACGCGCGAGGCGCCCACGCCCACGAACATTTCCACGAAATCCGAGCCGCTGATGGAAAAAAACGGAACGCCCGCCTCTCCGGCAATCGCGCGCGCAAGCAATGTTTTGCCCGTGCCGGGAGGGCCCATGAGCAGCACGCCTTTGGGAATCTTCGCACCGATGTTTATGAACTTCTTGGGGTCTTTTAAAAAATCAATGATTTCCTTCAATTCCTCTTTTGCCTCATCAACGCCGGCTACGTCGGCAAAGGTAACTTTGTTCTTCGTTTCAGGATTCAGCCGCGCGCGGCTTTTCCCGAAGGACATCGCCTTGTTGCCCGCTCCCTGAATCTGGCGAATCATCAAAAACCAGATGAGCCCGAAGAAGAAAAGCCAGGGCAGAAACTGCAGAAGCCCTTTGAGAAAAAAATTCTCATCGGTTTCTTCGCCCTGCACTTCCACCCGATAGGCCAGAAGCATGCGAATGAGTTCCGGGTCGTCGAAAGGTATGATGGTCTCGTACTGCGCGGCTTTATCGTTTTTCATGAAAATGCCCGAGATGCGTTTGCCGTCCACCACAACCGATGTGCGCACCCGGTTGTCCTTCACCATGCGTATAAACTCGCTGTATTTCAGACGTTCCACCCGCGGTCTGGAATAATCGCTCAGGCGGAAAAACGCCACCGCGAGCACTCCTATTAAGAGCAATAAGGCAATCTGTTTGCCGGCTTTTCCCATGTAGATAACTCCTGAAAAAATATCTGCCCGCTATTCTACGGCACATGCGCCGCCGCATTGCGTGACGAGCTTCTGCACTACTCATAATAAAGTGGAATGTGCGGGCCAATCCCCTACTATAATTACAATATAGCGCTTTTCGACGGAGGGGCAAAAAAAGTTTGTTCTTTTTGATGATATGGTAATGACGCGATACGATTCTGCGCCCCTTCGCGCATTCCTTACCGGTAGTATTATGCCCTCTGTATGGCAAGTATTTTTTTGGCCCCGGATGAAACGAGAAATTCCTCGGAAATGCGGTTGGCGCCCCCTGCTGCGATACCTATCAGCACTGCAGCAATATTCCCATCCGCTTCAACAAGCGGCACCAGGCGTTTCTCACGCGGCGACAATTTTGCGTCAATGAACACTTCCTTTATTTTCTTTTCTCCAAATTTTAATGATATCCTGTCGCCGCTTTTTCTGCTTCGAATGACAACTTCCTCCACCGCATCGCTGAGCGCGATACATGCGATATTATTAGCCGCTTTATGCAAGCAGAAATAATTCTCATCAGCAAAATATAACTTCAGCTTCAAACGTGCTTCTTTGATATCAATTGTGCAGGGCAGCCGTGTAAGCGATATTGAATATTTCCAATTGGTTGCCAGCTCGTCACCGGCATAATGATGAATGTGGATAATTGCCGCACCGCCACGGCGCGTCGTTACAGCTCTGACCCCTCTCCCGCAAAAAAGCTCCGCATGCGCTCGGCGGCTTTTCAGCTTGCGAACGATATCATCAATCAGCGCCGCGCTGATGTATCCGCCCAGTTCGTGAAACGCACGCGCAATAAGATGTTTGAGAAGAGTTTCATTACTGCAAATTTTTTCCAGTTCGATGATAATTCCTTCATCGGTTCGGCGAAAGGCTGATTCACCATAACTCTGTTTGATAAGAGTATCAACCAGCGCTGCTTCTTCCCGTGCAATTGTCGAAAGCCGCGCAAGTGCAGATTGATACGCTGGAAAACGCTTCTTAATAACCGGAATGACTGCGTGGCGCACATAATTTCGCAGATAGCGCGTATCGAAATTAGTCGCATCATCGCGCCACTGAATGCCATGACGGCGCAGATACGCATACACTTCATCCGATGAAAGACACAGAATCGGCCGGATGAGCATGCCGCGGCGGGGTTCAATTCCGCGAAGGCCATGAATGCCCGTGCCCTGAAACATGCGCATCACCATCGTTTCAACCGAATCGTCCAGCGTATGCGCGGTGGCGATTGCATCACATTGCCGTTTCCGCACAGTCTCCTCCGCCAGCGCGTACCGCACATTGCGCGCATGCTCCTCAAACGAACATCCTCCGGGACGCGTTTTCATCACATCGACGCGCTCTATGGTGATGGGCAGATCCAACTTCCCGGCTATATCGCGCAAAAATGCTTCATCGGCATCCGACGCTTCTCCGCGACTCAGATGATTGAGATGAAAAATTTCAAAATCGAGCGCACGCTCATCGCGCAGGGCAAAAAGAATGTGCAGAAGCGCCATCGAATCCTTGCCCGCGGAGAGAGAAAGCAAAACTTTCTTTGTATTATACAGTATGCCGGTAGAATCAATAAAACGCGCCACTTTATTTTTAATTGAATCGCTCATACAAAATTCGTCCAGTCGGTCATGATTTTATCGTTCGAATGACGGCATATAATTGGCCAACACAATCAACTAAAAATCATTATGCCGTAATATACACAAAATCGCAAAGATAAAAAATTTTTTCCTTACAAAAAAAATTTCTTGACTTTCAATTAAAGCTGCCATCAAGTTTTGATGCTTCAAAAAAAATTATTCAAAAACCACTAAACATCAGGAGGTACGACGTGAAGAAGCTTTTAATCGTTCTCACAGTTTTCGCGACGGCATTCGCATTTACCGAAGCGTTCGCAAACCAGTCCAACACCGGCTGCGGCCTTGGCTCGGTCATTTTCCAGGGTAAAAGCGGACTTCTTTCTCAAACTTTAGCAGCCACCACAAACCAATCTACCTATACTCAGTATTTTGGTATTACTTCCGGCACCTCGAACTGCCAGCGTTTTTCAGGCATCGCTTCCAACGAAAGGATCAACATCTTCGTATCGGAAAACCTTGACAATCTGGCAATCGACATTGCACGCGGAAGCGGCGAATACTTAAGCACGTTCGCAGTTCTCATGGACGTTCGCGAAGGCGACCGCGCGGCTTTCTATTCAAAGCTTCAGAGAAACTTCTCGCGGATTTTCACTTCACCCAATGTTACGCATGACGAAGTGATCCGAAACATCGAAACAGTTCTTCACTCAAGCTAATCGTCCGTGCGCTTTCAACATGAAGCAAGAAGATACGGGTATATTTCTCTGCCCGTATCTTTTTTTATATTTGCCTTATTAGTCACTACTTTCTTCAGTAGCGTTATCACAGGGGCAGAAGAAGGCACTGATTATTGCGCTTCTCTCATACGGCGCTCTGATGAACTTGCGCTTCATAATCACGAAGCCTGGCGCGCGCTCGTCCACTACAAGGAGACGCTTTTCGGCACCCGAAGCCTCATCGATGATCCGAAATTCTTTGTTTCTCCTGAAGGGAAAAGAAATCCCAAGGCGGAACTTCACGCGACCATCAAAGCGATTCTTTCACCGCCGCATCCGGGAGAAAAGCATCCCGTCTGCCGCTTCAGCGCGCGCTACCAGTGGCTGAAGGAAATGCTTGCATTCGACGAAGCGAAACTTCCCGTCAAAGGATGCGCTGAAATAGAGGAGTTTATAGATAAAATATCTCCGAAAACAGCAACACTCGTTTTCCCCGCGTCCAACATAAACAGTCCCGCATCAATGTTTGGGCACACATTGCTTTCAATCGAAACGGCAAACCGAAGCAAGCTTTTGGCTCATGCAATTGATTATTCAGCACATACGCAGGAGAATTGGATGATAGCATTGGCAATCAAAGGAATATTTGGTCTTTACAACGGCTATTACAACATTCTCCCTTACTATGCTAAAGTTCAGGAATACAATGATTTCGACCAACGCGACATTTGGGAGTATCGCCTCAACTTTACCGAAAAAGAAGTTAGGAAAATGCTCTATCACATACTTGAACTTGAGAACGTGTATTCACATTATTATTTTTTCGATGAAAATTGCTCGTACAATATTTTATTTCTTTTAGATATCGCACGCCCCTCGCTAAAACTAAGTGACCACTTTTACACAAAAATACCTACCTGGGTAATTCCGATTGATACCATAAGAACTATTAAAGAAAAAAAATTGATAGAAGGAACAGATTTTCGCCCATCGCGTGTTACAAAAATTCGTCATCTTTCAAAAATCTTAAGTTATGAAGGTAAAAAAATTGCAAGGGAGATTATTAATAAAAAGAAAAATCCATCTGATTTATTAGAAGCATCTGTTCCAAACTCTGAAAAAGCACAAATAGCAGACCTCATAACGGAATACATTCGATACCAATATTCAGATGAAAAAATTGCAAAAGAAGAATATAGTTCTCAACTTATTCAGATTTTGCAAGTTCGCAGTAAAATAGATTCACCTAATGAAGCATTTTCCATTCAAGTTCCGGCAGTACCTGAAAGTGGTCATAATTCTGCTCGGTTCTTTTTGGGTTGCGGTGTTGCAAAAAAAACATTCTACCAGGAAATACGCTTACGCCCTGCCTATCACACTATACTTGACCCCGATGATGGCTATATTGAAGGTGGACAAATCGTATTTAGCGATTTTTCTTTTCGCTATTATAATGATGAAAAAAAAATTCTACTCCAGCGCTGGGACATAATTGATCTGATTTCGCTTACTCCAAATGATGATTTTATCAGGGCTGTCTCATGGAAAATATCAACTGGCTTTCGACGATTATTTCTAGACACAAATAATTCTCCCCTTGTTGCATTTATGAACCCCGGAAGAGGATTTGCGCGGTATACACCATTGGGAATAATGTATTTGCTCGGCGAGATGGATTTCGGCTTTGGAAAAAACATAGAACGCCACTATTTTGTTGCAGGAGGGGTTTCTGCTGGGACACTTACTAAATTAACACAAAATATTAGAGTTCATTTTTATGCAAGAGATATGTATCACATTCTTCAAACAAACCACCACGAAGTCTCAGCAGGCGTGGGACTGCGTATCACTATCACCCGCAACTTCAATTTCATGATTGAGGGAAAATATAATCTTGCCGGAAGCAGCGATTTCGAAAAACGCACGGGTATGTTTGATGGAACCGCAGGGTGTAATGCGTATTTCTGATTTGGGATAAAAAAACATAAGCATGCAGATCAAAGGTTTTTAATCTATATAAATGAAATTTTTTACTTGCAAAAATACTATACATATATAGGGCTGTTTAATCTGCTATACAGGAGGTTAAGCCATGATAAAAACGTCCTATATGATGACGAAAGAAGTGTTGATGATGCTCAAAGACGCCGAGAAGCGAACCGGCTGGACGATGATTGATCTCATCATCGCGGTGATGCGCTGCGCAATGCGGCATCACGCAAAGTACGAAAGGGAGCATGGGAGGATTGCATACCAGAAGCGGTTGGACGAAAAGGGTATGCCGATACCAAAGTTCCGCGTGAAAGTAAAATTCCTTGAACGGGAATATGATTATTTTAATGATATGCGGAGGTTTTTCCGAAGGTCGATTTCGCATGTGATTGCGATTGCGGTGCTAACCTACTTGCCGGAGCTTGTGGAACGCATTGAAAGCGGCGCGTATGATGAGGAAGTGGATTCTTATCCCTACAAAAACTGTGCAATTTACGATAAATGTATAGAAGAAGCGACGGTTTTTCACATCTGGTGGGGACTGCCCTGCGATCCAGCGCTATTAGCTGCTGAGTTCGCCCGTTAAAAAACATTAAAAATATCCAGATACCCACGACCGGACCCGGCAGGCAGGGATGCGTATGCCTCCGCTGTCCACAGAAACGTGGTTGACGTATTAATGGCAACATCTAAACATTAATATTCTACAGAATGAATTTTAAAATGATGTCCTTAATAGTCATTATGTATTCATTCGTGATATCATTGGTTTTTTTATGATCATATGAAATACGTATACCACAGCGTACTCATTCTCTTTGCTTTTTCAAACGTATTCTGCCAGGGCGATATCATCTATCATCCCGAACGCGCGCTTATTGCCACCCCATCTGCACTCAATCTTGAATTCGACGATGTGCTTTTCCCCGCCACAGACGGCACCATGCTACACGGATGGTTTATTCCAAAAGAAGGAAGCCGCGCATTGGTTCTCTTCTGTCACGGCAACGCCGGCAATATTTCCCACCGGTTGAAAACCATAGAAATGCTGCACAATCTTAATCTCGACGTGTTCATCTTCGATTACCGCGGTTATGGAAAAAGCGAAGGCTCCCCAAGCGAAACGGGGACCTACAGCGACGCCGAAGGGGCCTGGCACTATCTTGTACAGACGATGGAAATTTCACCGCAGCGCATCATCGTACACGGCCGTTCATTGGGCGGAGCAATCGCAGCACAGCTCGCATCGAAAAAACAGGCGAAGATGCTTGTGCTCGAATCGACATTTGTTTCAACACGCGCGCTTGCACGGGATTATTGTGCGGGATTCGTGCTTCTCTATCCGATTCTCACTTATCGCTATTCCACGATAGACCATATTCAAAAGATTCACATTCCAGTTCTCATTATGCACAGCCGCGAAGATGAAACAATTCCATTTTCCCACGCTGAAACATTGTATAAAGCGGCGCACGAACCCAAACGATTTGTTGAACTCAGCGGCGGCCATAACACCGGATTTATGCAAAGCATCAACGTCTATCGCAAAGCACTCGACTGCTTCATCAACGATTATATTTCAAAGGAACAATGATATGCATAAGACAATTTCGGTTTTACTCGTCGCATTATGTTTACAATGCGCTTCCGCACAGCAGCGCGCACAATCTCCAGTTGAAGAAGCCCTGCACAAGCTCGGCGAAAGCCTTGTTGAAACATGCCCCATTTGTGTTCAGCAGCTTCGCAAGGAAGCATTTACAATTTTAAACAAAGAATTTCCGGCTGGAAAAATCATCGGAGAGCATAATGCCCTTTATTTTCAGAAATATTCCGGCCAAACGCAATCCCTTATCTTCAAAGGAAAAGAGATTCGGAAAAAAGGAAGAACTGATGCGGGCATTGAATATGAACTCCCGTTTGTCATCTTTCGTTATTATACCAGGGACAATCATATTGCTGGAATAGCACCCGGAGACTTTACCGACATACAAACGGCATCTCAGTTGAAATCATTGCCCCATGGCAGGGATTTCGCCGGCACTGTTATCGCGATTCCATTTCGCTATGGCGACGGCAAATCATTTTCGTACAGCCCGAAGGAAAACATTGTGACCGTACACTGCAAAGTGCTTGAAGCAATTATAAAAAAATAATGGAACTTCTAAAAACCATTTATAATGATGTTCCCTTGTGGGCGCAATATATAGGCAAAAACCGCTTTCTTTTGATACTAATTTTAAGGATGTAAGCGGTTTTTAGATGTGCCCATAATCGCTCTGAATTTCTTTAAAATTCGTATTTACATGTTGACAAGCTGAAATTATATGAATACTTTATCAGCATACACGCATAATATTTCTTTAATGGGTAAACAATATGAAATCTTCCCACGACATAAAACTGTGGATAAAAATCAATGAAGAAAAACAACTCTCCATTGAAAAGAAACGTGAAGAATTGCTGAAAAACATAATTCCTTCCATTAAGAAGTATTTTAAAAAAAAGATGGTTTCCAGAGCGTATTTAGTCGGATCAGTACTACAACCTTTGCATTTTGGTGATAACTCCGATATAGATATCGCTGTTGAAAACTTAAATGAAGATTATTTCCGTACCATGTGTGAACTTGAAGAACTCCTTCAAAGAAATGTTGATTTAATTGAAATAGAAAAATGCTCTTTTGCAAAAAACATTAGAGAAAGAGGTTTGTTGATCTATGAAAAATAAAGAAAATCTGCTGCTTCTCGCCGGCTATATTAGCAGCCAGAGAAATAACATTATTGAAATATATAATGAAATAAAGGAACAGATCATAAACGATAAAAAAGACCTGGTATATACCGGTTACTTGATGCACAATTACTATTGTGCAGTGGAAGATATCTTTATCGAAATTGCTCGTACTTTTGAAAATAAAGTGGACGACACATCAAAATACCATAGGGAAATTCTTAAACGAATGACAATCGATATTCCGGGCATACGCCCAAAGCTTTTATCAAATAAAATCTTTAATTTTTTCGACGAGCTGCGCGGTTTCCGTCATGTTTTCAGACATGCATATGGGTATATAATTGATAGCGAAAAAATCGGTATTCTAAAAAGGAAATTGATAGAGCATCATCTTTTGTTTTTGGACGACCTGAAAAATTTTACAACCTTTATTGAAGAAAACATCTCATAGCCAAAGCTGAATTCAAAATGCTCATTTGACGAATCCGAACGCCCGGAGTTCAAAAAAAATCACTTGACAAATTCGCTATAAATATTTATTTGTAATAATTGTTATTTTGAATTAATTACTATGATAAAATTTTCAGAATTCATGACCGAACGCTTCAAGGCAGCGGGACACAAAATCACTCCCCAGCGGCTTGCCGTTTTCAATCTTTTAGATGGCAATAAAAGCCATCCGACGGCGGAAGATATTTTTGCCGCCCTCAGGCGTGACTATCCTAATATTTCCTACACCACGGTGTATAATATTTTAAAATCCATGGTCCGAATTGGGGTGATTCAGGAACTCGTCATCGATCGCCAGCGCGTTCACTACGATCCCGATACATCGCTTCATCATCACGCGCTGTGTACGAAATGCGGAAAAATCATCGATGTGATGATGCCGCTGAAAAAACCGAATCTTCCAAAAGAGATAATTGCGCAGTTCAAACCGTCATCTTTTCAGATTAATTTTTACGGCACATGCCGTGATTGCGAAACGAAGGAGGCAAAAGAGAAATAATATGGTATTCGCGGTACCCAATATATCATGCCATCATTGCAAAATGAGAATCGAAAACGCTCTTTCCGGCATCAAAGGGGTTGAACAAATCGACGTTAATGTCGCAAATAAAACCGTGGAAGTTTCCGGCAATTTTTCAGTTGAATCCGTAAAAAAAACCTTGCAGGATGCCGGTTATCCTGTTAAAGATTGAAATCTATTGTTCTATGTGCAATGACGCAGAAGAATTAAAACAATTATTATTCATGGAGGCAATCAATGAAAAAGTACAAATGCTCAGTATGCAGTTATGTGTACGATCCGGCGGAAGGCGATCCCGATTCCGGCATCGCGCCCGGCACCCCGTTTGAAAAAATTCCGGAGGACTGGGTCTGCCCCGTGTGCGGAGTTGACAAAAGCGCCTTTGAACCTGAAGATTAATGAGGTACATTTATGGACCCGGTACTGTTGTCCCGTATTCAATTCGCATTCACCGCGGGGTTTCATTTTCTCTTTCCTCCGCTCACGTTTGGACTCGGCCTTTTGATTTTAATCTTCGAAACGCTCAGTCTTCTGAAAAAAGAAAATCTGTATCAGAGAATTTCTGCGTTTCTGGTAAAAATCATGGCGCTGGTCTTCGTGATGGGCGTTGCCACGGGAATCACGCTGGAATTTTCTTTTGGGACGAACTGGTCTAACTATTCCCGCCTCGTGGGCGATATCTTCGGTGCGCCGCTTGCCGCTGAAGCTGTCATTGCCTTTTTTCTTGAGTCCGTGTTCATAGGAATTTTATTTTTCGGAAGGGACAGAGTATCACCAAAAGTGTACTGGCTTTCAGCGCTTCTGGTGTTTCTGGGTTCCCACCTTTCCGGATTCTGGATTATCGTGGCCAATTCATGGATGCACACGCCGGCCGGGTTTGAAAAGGTGATGACAGATGGAAAGCTCACACGGCTTGTGCTCACCGATTTTTCTGCTGCAGTGTTCAATCCATCAACGATGTACCGCTTTGTGCATGTCGTCATCGCGGGGTGGATGAGCGGCACGCTTTTTGCCGCAGGAATTGCCGCGTGGTATCTTTTAAAGCAGAAACACATGGAAGAATCGAAAAAGATCCTTCAGATTTCTCTCGGCGTTTTCATCGCATGCGCGTTTTTGCAATTCGCATCGGGGCATGCGCATGCCGTGCAGGTCGCCCGCACCAATCCCGAGCGCATGGCCGCTTTCGAGGCACTCTGGGAAACAAAAGAGCGGGCGCCAATGTCGCTTGCGGGCATTCCAGTGCAGAGTGAACGTAAGACCTATGCGGAAATAGCTGTGCCAGGGTTATTGAGCTTTCTCATACATTTTGATGCGAGTGCAAAGGTTCCCGGCCTTTCCGAATTTCCCGAAAACGAATGGCCGCCCGTGCTTCTCACCTATGCGTCGTACCATGTGATGATTGCGCTCGGCTCGCTTTTTGCGGCAATTTCGGGAATCGGCATTCTGCTGTTTATCACAGGAAAACTGTATTCCGCGCGATGGTATCTCCGGGGGCTCATCTTCGCCGCACCTCTTCCGCTTCTGGCAAATGAGTTCGGATGGATTGCCGCTGAGGTGGGACGCCAGCCCTGGGCCATCTACCGGATTCTCCGCACGGCTGATGCAGCTTCAGTCGTTGTGCCGGCATGGCAGATTCTTGCAAGCCTGATAGCGTTCGCGATTGTGTATGCGCTGCTGTTTGCAATTTTCACATACCTTCTTTTTAGTTTCATCAAGAAGGGTTTCGCCGAACAAAAATCGGCGTACTGATACCATGAAAAAAAGGAGAATGCACCATGGATAACCCGAATTTTCTTCAAACCGCATGGTATCTTTTAATCGGCATCCTCTTTGTGGGATATTCGATTTTAGACGGTTTTGACCTGGGCGTCGGAACGCTTTTTCCTTTTATTTCTAAAGGAGAAAAAGAACGCGCGGCGCTCATCCGCTCAATCGGACCGGTGTGGGATGGCAATGAAGTGTGGCTGCTGACTGCGGGGGGTGCGCTTTTTGCAGCGTTTCCCCTGGCATATGCCACGGTTTTCAGCGGATTTTATCTGGCTCTCATGCTGGTGCTTTTCGCACTCATCTTTCGGGCCGTGTCGCTGGAGTTCTGGACATACGACGAATCCCGAAGGAAAATATGGACTGCGACGTTTGCAATCGGAAGCGCGCTTCCCTCACTCCTCTTCGGCGTTGCGCTGGGCAACGTGGTGTACGGAGTACCGCTCACAGAAGCGCATGAGTACGGGGGAAGCTTCTTCACGCTTCTTCGACCATACCCTCTTGTGGTGGGCATCCTGGGTTTTTCGACAATCCTGCTTCAGGGTAGCGCCTATATCGCCATGAAAATGACCGGAAACCTTAGAACAAAGGCGCGCACCATTGCAAAAAGGATGCTTCCTGTTACAGCAGTGCTCTTTGCCACAACAGCCGCTTTCCACATCATAACATTTTCCGCACAAAGCACCAATGCCCTTTTCTGGATATGTGCGATTCTTTTCTTTTGCGCTATTGCAGCGGGATTTGTGGCGCTCTCCAAAGAGAAAGACGGCCTTCTTTTCACGGCGACGTCGCTTTCCTTTGCGCTTATGTGGGGATGCGCCGGTTCACTTCATTTCCCCAGGATTGTGGCTTCAGCGGGAAATAGCGTTCCGATAACTGCCGCGAATGCGGCATCGGGCGATGCCACGCTTTTGGCAATGCTCATCATCGCACTTGCGTTTATGCCAATCGTAATTCTGTATAAAATTTTCGTATATCGCGTCTTTAAAGGAAGAATTGAAGTTTAAATTTTGTACCGCACTAAATTTATTTTATGGAGGAATACCATGACGAAAAAACTTGAGATTTACAAATGCGATACATGCGGCAACATCGTTGAAGTGCTTCATGCCGGTGCAGGCCAGCTCGTCTGCTGCGGCGAACCGATGAAGCTTATGACTGAAAACACCGTTGACGCATCAAAAGAAAAGCACGTACCCGTCATTGAAAAAAGCGGAAACTCCGTCACCGTGAAAGTTGGCAGTGTTGACCATCCGATGGAGGAGAAACACTACATCGAGTGGATTCAGCTCATCGTCGACGGCAAATCGTATCGGCAGTTTTTAAATCCGGGCGAAGCGCCGAAAGCGACGTTTGATGTTTCCGGTTCATCCATATCCGCCCGCGAATACTGCAATCTGCACGGGCTGTGGAAAGCAAATTAACAAGAAGGAGTTTTCCAATGCTCAGCGATAAAATTTATAGTGAATTTAATAAGCAAATTAACGAGGAGATATTTTCCGCCTATCTCTACCTTGCAATGGCTGCCTATTTTCATAGCGCAAACCTTTCCGGTTTTGCGAAATGGATGGAAGTCCAGGCGATGGAAGAGCTCACGCATGCTAAAAAATTCTTCGATTACATCATCGAACGCGGGGCACGCGTAGCCCTTGCTACAATCGAAAAACCGAAGGGCGAGTGGAAATCCGCACTCGATGCGTTTGAATCAGCATACGCGCACGAACAGCACATCACCGGTCGCATCAATCATCTGATGGACATTGCCATTGCCGAGAAGGATTATGCATCTGTTGCGATGCTGCAGTGGTTCGTAACCGAACAGGTTGAGGAAGAGGCACACGCATCATCGATTGTCGAAAAGCTTAAAATGGTGAGCGGAACCAATGGCATCTTCTACCTCGACAAGGAGCTCGGCAAGCGCGCATTCACGCAGGAAAATGATTAATATGATTTAAAAGGAGAGTACCAATGGCCAGCGTAAAAGGAACACGCACCGAAAAAAACCTGCTCGCGGCATTCGCGGGCGAATCGCAGGCACGAACGCGATACACGTACTTTGCCTCGAAAGCTAAAAAGGAAGGATTTGAGCAAATCGCAGCAATATTTCTTGAAACCGCCGAGAACGAAAAAGAACACGCGAAGCGCTTCTTTTCGTATCTTGAAGGCGGAATGGTAGAAATCACCGCTTCGTACCCTGCTGGGGTCATAGGCACCACCGCGGAAAACCTCAAAGCCGCGGCAATGGGCGAAAACGAAGAGCACACGAAGCTCTATCCTGAAGCAGCAAAAATCGCGGAAGAGGAAGGCTTTAAGGAAATTGCAGCCCTATTCCGGCTGGTGGCAAAGGTTGAAATGCACCATGAAGAGCGCTACAGGGCTCTTTTGAAAAATATCCAGGAAGGGAAAGTCTTTAAAAAGGATAAACCTGAAAAATGGATATGCCGCAATTGCGGATATGTTCACGAGGGCACGGAAGCCCCAGATACATGCCCGACCTGCCAGCATCCGCAATCGCACTTTGAACTGCTGTGCGATAATTTCTAAGGTTTGACATACGGGGTTATCTGAATGATGAATTGGATAACCCCATTTTACCCGCCTTATTTTCTTCAGTTCACGCATTTGTTTATGGGCACCTTAAAAAACCGCTTTCATCCTTAAAATTAGCATCAAAGAAAGCGGTTTTTTCCTATATTTTGTGTCCACAAGAGAACATCCCTAAAAACAGTTTTTAGAAGTTCCCTTATAATAAAAAAGAGCATGTGAATTAATATTGCTTGAAAAAATCATCTAATTGGCTATTATATATCCATGATGGAGCAATCACAAAGAATGTCATTTTTCACCACAAACTATTGTTTATTTCAGAATCCACATTTCACTTTATCCGGAACATCATATCCCGTTGTTTGTACATTATCATGGAGTAGCACCGCATGAACTTTCTCAAAGATGTAACCGCAGCAATGGATATGACGGATACTCCGATGTTTTGCAAAAACATTGAAGGGATGATCCTTTATGCAAATCCTTCTTTTGCTCAAATTGCAGGAATACAACCAGGCGGTGAAACATACGTTTCAACCGATAGCCTTTTCGACGCATCATATCAAAAAATAGAAAAGGAAACCGATGAGCGCCTCATCGCAACAAAACAAAAAATTGAATTCTCAATAAAGCTTACTATCGGAAGCATTCAGAAGAGTTACCGTTGTCAGAAAGCTTTATTTAGCTTGGAAGAAAACGAACCATTCATCGTTGTATCCATGAAAGAGATACACGCAATGGATGTTTTTAGCGGATTCATCGATCAGTTCTTTCTGGTTGTTGAATATAGCCCTGTTTCGATCATCGTAACCGATCCGGAAGGCACCATACAATACGTCAATAAGACATTTACACAGGTGACCGGCTATACCAAAGAAGAAGCGATAGGCCAAAATCCGCGCATTTTAAAATCCGGTGTTCTGCCGAAAGATTTTTATGAGGAACTCTGGAAGACTATCAGTTCGGGAAAACCATGGCGGGGAGAGTTTCATAATATCACTAAAACCGGAGAACCGTTCTGGGAAATAGCCTCGATCTCGCCGATTTTTGACCGGTTAGGGAATATAACCAATTATGTGGCCATAAAAGAAAACATTACATACTTGAAAAACAAACAGGAAGAGCTTCGAAAATTGGAAGAACGCAACCGCGAGATACTCGAAGCCATCCCCGACATCATGGTGCGCCTCAATGGAAAGGGAGAGATTTTGGATAATAATCTCAGAGAAAAAATTGATGAAGTTCTTCCCGAAAATGAACGTGAAAATGCGCGCATGTATATTGAACATACTCTGCAAACAGGCGTAATGCAGGTGTATGAATACCCTGTTGAAAGAGACAACGAAACGCACTACTACGAAGCGCGTTTCATCGTAAGCGGCGAAGATGAGGTGCTCTCCATCATTCGAAATATCACAGAACGCATCAAAGTCGAACAGCAAATTAAATCTGCCCGCGAAATAGCGGAAAACGCCAATCGGTCTAAAAGCGCATTTCTGGCCACCATGAGCCATGAAATCCGCACGCCGCTGCACAGCATTTCCGGCTTCATCGAACTCATGAAAAAAACACCGCTTAATGAAACGCAAAAAGAGTATCTTCATATCATCGCTCAAAGCGCCGAAAACTTGCTGGGCATCATCAATGACGTGCTGGATTTTTCGAAAATTGAAAGCGGGAAAATGGAAATTGAGCACGTTGCGTTTGATCCTTTTTCAGAATTTGAAACTATATTCGAACTTTTTGCAAAACGAGCCGGAGAAAAAAATATTTCATTCTACCCCTATATCGAGCCGAATCTGCCTCGAAGCATTGCAAGCGACCCGCTGCGGATTCGTCAGGTTCTTTTTAACCTCCTGAGCAATGCGATTAAATTCACGCCGGAAGGCGGAAAAATTTTCGTGGACATAAAGCCCATACAGGAAACCGCAAATACCATTGATATACACTTTGCCGTCAAAGATACCGGCATCGGCATTCCACCACATAAACGCGAGATAATCTTTGAATCATTTACGCAGGCCGACAGCTCGGTTACGCGAAAATACGGCGGCACAGGTCTGGGACTTGCCATCAGCAAGAACCTGGTCAGCTTGCTGGGTGGTTCAATTTCCCTTGAAAGCACGCCGGGAAAAGGCAGCACGTTCTCATTCATCATACCCGTTAAAAAAGTGAAACTTGAAAGGGAAAACAATCTTCCCATGCACGCCGCGGCATACATCTATGCACCCGGCGAATCCGATTCTGATCTTACGCAACTGCTTCTTCGGTATTTTTCATCTTTGCGGATAGATGCGAAAATCATCTTTCGCCTCTCGGAAATATCCGCCCAAAACGGCATCCTCTTTCTCGTAGAACCATCGGCAGTTCAGTTCGATTATAGCGAAATTGCTCCGTCACTTACCGCGCTTCCAATTCCCGCAGTGCTCGTCAAATCCCGGCATACACAGGATGCAGCAAATGAATTGCTGCATGTAAGCAAAATTCTTTATCTGCCGATTTCATACTCGAAATTATTCAATTGCGTTATTGAGATACTTGGACATGATCATTTCATAAAAAAAGATGCGGGCACATCTGAAAAAAAACTTCCTGACAGCTTTACCGGGAACGTTTTAGTCGCCGAAGATAATCAAGTCAACCAGAAGCTAATTACATTAATGCTCAAAGAATATGGCCTATCGGTCGATCTGGTAAACAATGGGCTTGATGCCTATTATCAGTATCTGAGGAAACCTTATGATCTCATCCTGATGGACGTGAATATGCCCGTTACCGGCGGAATTGAAGCTACCAGAATGATTCGAATGCACGAAAAAGAACATGCCCTTCCACAGATTCCAATAATTGCGCTCACTGCCCAGGCGATGAAAGGCGACCGCGAGCATTTTCTCGAATCCGGCATGACTGGATACCTCTCCAAACCCATAGAAATAAACAAACTTGAAGAAACGCTCGCGTCAATTTTCGCACATACACAGATTGCAACTCATACGTTTTCACATACCACCCCATCCGCCGATTCCAGTAAAAAAATTGACTATGATCTTGAAAAAACCGCCGCATCCTTAGGCATAAGCGCGGGCGCGTTTCGGGATATTATCCTTGAATTTCTTGCCGGTGCGAATAATGTTATCGAGGAATTGCAGATCGCACTTAAGAGCGGCAACGCTCCGGCGATCCAGCACGCGTCACATCGGCTGAAGGGCGCCGCAGCAAATCTCAGGTTCGACTCAATTGCTGAAACCGCGGGGAAAATGGAAAACGACGCAAAATCCGAAAACCTCGATG
Organism: uncultured bacterium; assembly: GCA_937921485.1. GTDB lineage: Bacteria > Spirochaetota > UBA4802 > UBA4802 > JAGODF01 > DYLV01. Next base: position 2,536 of record CAKZSV010000050.1, on the reverse strand, counting down.
ATGCGGCATCCGATATCGAGAAAATTAAAAAGCTCTTTGAAGCGTATAAATATATCTTAGATGTGAATACAAGGTAGGCTTATGCATATTGTGCTGGCAATTGATGATGACACTACAATATTGAAAATTCTTGAACAGCAGCTGTATTCGAAGTTCCGCATTTTCACGGAATTTTCCGCAAAAAAAGGCGTTGAAACCGCCAAGTCCTTAAATCCCGATGTGATACTCCTCGACCTCAATATGCCCGAAAGGAACGGATTTCAGGTTATCGAGGATCTCGCAAACGATTCCATCACTTCCGAAATTCCGATCATCGTGCTGACATCGGTCGGAGACCGAAGCGCTGTAGAGAAAGCTATCCGTCTGGGCGTGGTGGACTATATTGTCAAGCCGCACGATCATCAAAAACTGCTTGCAAAAATCCATTCGACGATACGCTATTCAGAGCTTCGCCGCCTCCAGGCAGCCGATGAAAAAAGCGAGGCGATTCTCATATCGCACTCATCGGATACTGTAATGATCTCTTTTTCGACAAGGCCTTCGAGCAAAAGTTTCCTTAATGATGCACGTAAAGTATTTACCGATTTTTTTTTCAAACAGATAGCGCGAAAAATCTGCGTGATCGACCTTCGCCCTCTCCGCGAATTCGACGAATCCGACGCAAAAGTTCTTGAAGTTGTTTTCAAGCTGTTCGCTTCAAGACAGGTTTTCATCATCGCAGGCAGACATTACGGCATGCTTATCGAAAGCTTAGATATTCCGGAAAATATTTTACTCTTTGTAAGCTTCGGCGATATGGATCAGCACCTGCGTAAAATAAAATTAGACGCACTCAGGTGAAAGCAAATGAATCTTAAAGCTCTTTCAATCGACGATGAAAAATTCAACCTGATGCTCATCGAAGCGATGGGCGCCGAAATCGGCATCGATGTCGTTTCATTTACCGATCCACGAAAGGGAATCGATGCTTTTCGCAGCGATACCTTTGATATCGTTTTTATCGATTATATGATGCCGGAGATCGATGGAATCACCGCAATACAGCACATTCGTTCAATCGCATCCGACATCCCGATCGTGATGATCACCGCAGTTGACGACAACAGTCTCATGCTGCGCGCAATCGAGGCAGGCGCCACAGAATTTCTTCGAAAGCCCGTCAATATGCCGGAATTCAAAGCCCGAACGGGAAACCTGCTCCAGCTTCGCAAGTCGCAACTGCTTCTCAAAGACCGCGCGAAACTCCTCGAAGATGAAGTGCGAAAGGCCACTGAAAAAATCCTTGCGCGGGAACATGAGACGCTGGTCATTCTTGGACGCGTCGCGGAGTATAAAGATCAGGAAACCGGGAACCATATTGCGCGCGTGGCGCACTACTCGCGATTGCTTGCGAAGAAGGCAGGAGAATCCGCCGAATCGCAGGACATCATTTTCAATGCCGCGCCATTGCACGATATTGGAAAAATCGGCATCAGCGACTTTATTCTCACCAAGCCTGAAGGGCTCGACATCGATGAAACTGGCCTTATACGGAAGCATCCCGAAATCGGCTACATGATTTTAAAAAATTCCGAAAGTCCATTCCTTCAGGCCGGAGCGATCATTTCGCTCACCCACCACGAACGGTACGATGGCTGCGGATATCCAAATGGCCTGAAAGGAGAAGAAATTCACTTATATGGCCGAATCGTCGCAATCGCCGACGTTTACGATGCGCTCTTTTCAAAACGTCCGTATAAAAACCCGTGGCCAATTGAAAATATTTTTGAATACCTATCAAACCAAAAAGGAAAGCACTTCGACCCGAATCTGGTAGAACTATTTCTGAAGAGCAAAGAAGAACTTCGGGCAATACATGCCCTGTTTACGGACAATTAAACCTATTGCGGCGAATGACGCATGATATTGTAGATAACCATAAAAAGGAATATCCCGACGATGAGCACCCCCCAGAGGGCTACAATCACCAATGAGAGCACGTAGTTCCTGTTGACCCACTGGAAAACGGCGGATTCTTTATATTTCAGGATTAACCCGAAAACTTTCATCGCAAATGTTTTTTTCTCAGCCTTGCGGAAAGTTTTGTTCTTCTGCGTTTGAGAAACCTGCGATTCTGCCTGCTTCTGGCTTTCCTGCTGTGTATCCTGCATGAAATAATACCCCTTTGCTTTTTCAGCAACAATTACAACATCGCTTTCAGCATGTCAACAATTCAAAATAATTTTTCAGAAGTTTTATATTACCATGCCTTTTCTATCTTCCTCTCCCTGCACCACCCTACCTCCCCTGCCGCTCTTTGATGATATACAGAAATCTTTCCGCCCTTGAACGCGCGACATAGTCGAGATTGAGACGCTGAATCTCATGTTCAACTCCCTTTATATTTGGCATACCCGGAAAATAAAACACCGCATCAAACTGCAGCCCTTTTATCTGATGCAGGTTTATGAATATGCAGGAATGTTTAACATTTCGTATCACATTGAGAAATGTTAATGCAATTTCTCTCACATTGATTTCCATAAATTGCCGAAAT
>CAKZSV010000049.1 GCA_937921485.1 uncultured bacterium | reverse complement strand
TCAATGTTTTTGTGTGAAAAAATTTTATCTCTCCCCGATTTTCATCGTATTAATAAGTGAAGGGAAATGTTATTTTACGGAGGAGTAACGTATGTATATCAAAACGAGCTACTGCATGACAGAAAAGGTGATAGCAAAGCTCTGTGATGCAGAAAAGAAAACGGGACGCAATAAGATTGATTTACTCGACCAGGCAATGCGGATGTTGATTCATGATTTTAAAAGACTTCGAAAAAAATGGGATGGGACAATTGAATACCAGAAGAGAACCGATGAAGACGGCAATCCGATAAAAAAACATCGGGTGAAAATGAAATTACTAAAGTTTGATAATCTGCTGATGCAGGATATGCGGCGGTTTTGCTTTAAGTCGATTTCGCTTCTCATTGCCATCGCCGTGGAAACCTACCTTGACGAGGTGGTAGCGTACTACTGTGCGAAGTACTATGATGATGTTGCGGATAATTATCTCCTCGGAAACTGGTCACTTCATGAAAAATATACAGAAACAGGCACCTGCATCAAAATCTGGTACGGAGTGCCGCCGAATTACATGGAAGAATACTTCGGATAAACCTCGCTTTCCCGCCCCGTGGATTTCTTTCCAAACCGGGTTCAACTATCCGGCTGTTATCGCTTCGTCTCAGGAGTATTTGTGGTGCAAAATATCGCTATTGGGGCACTTTCGCGTGCATTCGACAGTACACGCTTTGATAAGGGCAATTCTGCAATTATATCTTGCTGTTTTATCCTGTTGTTATTATCTTTAAGAAGTAGCTATCAAATGATAATAGCGGATTCGCCTGATGATGACTCGAAAACATTTTGTCACATTGTTTTTTGCTCATACAGTTTCGATATGTTCAGGAGGCCTTGTATTGCTTTCATTGCGAAAAAATTCAATTGCGCAGGATAAAAAAACATTATCGAATAAAAAGGCCGCTGATTATGAACCAGCATATATTCGCCTTCATAGGAGCGGTGAGCTTCGAAAGCGTGCAGATGCGCTCTGGTCGATGATGTCTTCGTGCCGGCTCTGTCCTCGTGAATGCGGCGTCAATCGTCTTCGTGGCGAGCGGGGCTTTTGCGGAGCATCGTCACAACTTTATATTTCATCGTTTACGCCGCATTTTGGCGAGGAACGTCCGCTGGTGGGAAGCGGCGGTTCAGGTACTATTTTTATGACGCATTGCGGCCTGCGGTGCATGTTCTGCATCAACTGGGATATCGCGCACGAGGGCAATGGCAGCAGAGCCACCATCGAACAGTTTGCGGAAATGATGATTGCGCTTCAGCGCCGGGGATGTCCTAATATAAATATTGTCACGCCGACACACTATTCGGCACATGTGCTCAAAGCTCTTGATAGTGCTGCGCGAAGAGGACTTCGCATTCCGCTGGTGTACAATACGCATGGCTGGGAGCGCCTTGAAGTGCTTCGCTTGCTCGATGGGGTAATCGATATCTATCTTCCCGATTTTAAGTATGCAGACTCAAATATGGCGGCGCAGTATTCTTCCGGAGCACGCTCGTATCCCGATATCACCCGCCAGGCGCTCCTTGAAATGCACCGGCAGGCAGGCGCTGCAATCCCCGCCGCGAATGGTCTCATGTACCGCGGGCTTATGATTCGTCATCTGGTGATGCCGAATAATGTAAGTGGCACCAGGGAGGTTCTGCGATGGATTGCGCAACATCTTCCGCGAAATACCTATGTCAATATCATGTCGCAATACCAGCCAGCCTATCGGGCAGGTGAGTTTCCCGCTATCGCACGGCGTATCACGCGGGAGGAATATGAGGATGCAATTCGGTGGGCAAGGGAGTTTGGTCTGACCAATCTTGATATTCAGGGTATGCCGTAAAAAAGGGACTAACCCAAGGAGTTTTCGATCACAGTGTAAACGCATAATTACATGCCGGGAGAATGGAATGATTCGACCTTCGGAAGAGTTTCGTGACTATGGTAAAGATGCCCCTTTCTGTAAGCGGGTGATGGAACTCGCTTCTCGGGATTAAGTTAAAAGTTGAGATTCTTTTACGTCAGTTTGATGGCTATGATAGTGATATCATCCTCGGTGCGATTTTGCGAGAAGCTTGCTCTATCCGGCGGCTTAAGGATGTGCGCAATAATTTCATCAAGGGTGAGATGTGGATCAATTGAGCCAATGCGGGTTTCGAACTTCTCCCATGCGTTGAAATCGGGATCATTAAATGCGCCGTGTTGGTTGCGTATAAGATCGACCAGGCCGTCGGTATAAAGCAGAAAGATGTCGCCTTTATTCATAAAATGCATAATTGATTGGTATTTATAGGATTCCATAAAACCAATAATCGAACCGCGCGATTTTACGGGCATCGCGTTCCCGGAGCTGATGAGATACGGTTCAGGATGTCCGGCCGTTGCAATTGACATGGTTGCATTCGCTGACTGCTTCATGAGTGATACCACTGTGGCGGCAATATCTTCAAGCCGGGTCTTTTCTAAAAAAAGGTCGGCTTTGCCGGCGCGAATTTTGCTGAAATCCAGAATTTCATTTACTAATTCAGTGAGATGCAATGCGCTTTGATTGATGAGTCGTAGGTTTTCTTTTTGGACTTCGTTTACAGGTCCCGGTTCGCCTCTTGATATCGAGTCGGAAAGTCCCATGATGCCGTGAAGCGGTGTGCGAAGTTCGTGGCTGGTGGTGGCAAGGAAATCGTCTTTGACACAAGAAAAGGAATATCCCCCGCTTCATCAACAATATCCATAATTTTTCTATTTCTCATATGCTAAAAAAATATTCGATTTTGTCAATTACATTATGGTCATTTCAAAAATTCTTTTTCTGTTTGCGCTCTCTATGCTCAATAATACATTGATAAATGCCGACAATAAATACCGGGAAAAAGTTTGTGCCCCCTTGTGCCTCAAAACCGGAGAACGAGAATTGGTTGAGAACACTGAAAAGAAAGAAACCCACAGAAGGGAAATCGAGGGTGTGATTTTAGCATTATCCGCGATTGTTCTTTTGACTTCCCTTGCAAGCTTTAATCCGCATGATGCCGAAAACCTTGCAACAGGAAGGGCTGTCGCAAATCTCATTGGACCTTTCGGCGCATGGCTTGCGAAGCATCTGCGGGGCGCGTTTGGCCTTGCGGCCTTTATTATTCCTGCATGTCTTGCTCTTTTAGCATGGGGAATGATGAAACAGGGGGGATTGGGGCAGCTAAAGGAAAAACTCATTGCCCTTGTCTATCTTGCGGTGGTGTTATCGCCGCTTCTTGGTTTTTTCTTTCATGCGGTACATCCCGAAAATGCGGGCGGCTGGATGGGAATGCTTTTAGCCAATTTTTCCCGGCAGCTTTTCGGTGTCTTCGGCACAACCTTGCTTGTGCTCGGCCTCAACCTGCTCGGTCTTATCCTTCCTGGAATTTTTTCTCTTTCGGGGTTTATGCGCGGCATACGCAGGATGCTTCCCCTGATAATTGGAAGATGCAGAAGAATTATCGTCAGGCTGCGTGAAAGGAGGGTGCCGCGTAATAGCATCGAGGAAGCGATTGAAAAAAGAAAAAAAGGACGGCTCCCCTGGGTCACAAAAAAGAAGATTGTATTATATGGGACGCATTACTCGCGTCCGGATACAGCTGCCGATGGTGCGGTAAAACTCATTTCAATGCAGAATCCCGTATATGATGGTGCCGGCGGCGATGGGTATGCATATCATCACTATCGCGAAGCCGACAGGTCGCTTTTTAATAGCGTCGGCGCGGCGAAAGATGATGATAATGCCGGATGTACGGTTCCCCTGCTTTCGCAGTCCGATTCAGAATGGGACAGGTGGATGTCATCACAACCCGTACGCGATGCGCTGAGCGCGGTTTCATTAAAAGAAATCAGTGTTTCGCCTCGGCAGATTACGGAACTTAAAGAGGATACGCGTGCGGTGCTGAATGAAGACTCCGATGAAGAGATCGCGCAGCAGGAGAAGGCAATCTACAGCCTTGACGACAGCATTGAAGAGGATGCCGGTGATGATGCTATCGCAGTCATTGATGATGAAGCCGATGTGGCAGCAGAGTCGGGAGAGATGCCCCATGTATTTGAAAAAATTTCGATGGCGAAAGAATACGCGCTTCCGGTGAAATACCTCATCTCGACGCAGAGTGCTGATTCGGAAACCTTCCAAAGCGAAATACGAAGAAATTCTGATCTGTTAGTCAACACGCTGCGCGATTTCGGCATCGAGTCGCGCGTGGTAAAAGTTAACCGCGGGCCGGTTATCACGCTGTACGAAATGCAGATTGCGCCCGGCATTAAAGTCAACAGAATCGTCGCGCTCGCCGACGATATCGCCATGGCGCTGGCGGCCTCGCGCGTGCGCGTGGTGGCGCCCATTCCCGGTAAATCCGCCATCGGAGTGGAGGTGCCGAACCTCAACAGGGAAATGGTGACGCTCGGCGATATCATCAAAGCGCCGGAATATGCGCTCATTCCCGGAAGGCTGAAAGTCGCCCTCGGCAAGGATATCCTCGGCAATCCGGTGACGCTTGACCTAAAAAAACTTCCGCACCTTCTCATCGCAGGCGCAACCGGTTCGGGAAAGTCGGTGCTGGTGAATACCATCATCACCAGCCTTGTGTATAATTACGATCCGAACCACGTGCGCTTCATTCTGGTCGATCCGAAGATGGTCGAATTGCAATTGTACAACGGCCTGCCGCATCTGCTCACGCCCGTTATCACCGAACCGCATGTGGCTCCCCGCGCGCTGAAATGGGCCACGATTGAAATGGAGCGACGCTACCGGCTTCTTTCCGCGATGAACACGCGCGATATCGACCGCTACAACGAGCGTGCGGAAAAAACACCCGGCTGTGAAAAACTTCCCTACATTGTTATTATCATGGATGAGCTGGCGGATCTGATGATGGTGGCCGCGAAGGAAATCGAGGGATTCATCACGCGCATCGCGCAAAAGGCGCGCGCGGTTGGAATTCATCTGGTGCTTGCCACCCAGCGCCCGTCGGTTGATGTCATCACCGGCATCATCAAGGCGAATTTCCCCGCGCGCATCGCGTTCCAGGTGGCGCAGAAGACCGACTCGCGCACCATCATCGACCAGAACGGCGCGGAGAAACTGCTCGGCAAAGGCGACATGCTCTATCAATCGCCCATGAGTTCGTTTCCCATCCGCATTCAGGGCGCATTCATTTCCGAAGACGAAGTGATTTCCATTGTGCAGCATCTCCGCAGGCTTGCACGGCCGAACTATATCGATATTGAAGAGGAGCTTTTCGAAGCCGAAGACGATGAGGATTTCAGCGGCGAAGAGGACGAACTCTTTCAGGAAGCGCTTCGCATTGTGGCCGAAACGAAGAAGGCTTCCGCTTCATATCTGCAGCGACGGCTTTCCATCGGCTATAACCGTGCAGCTCGGATGATTGAACTCATGGAAGAGAAAGGGCTTATTGGTCCGCAGCAGGGTTCGAAGCCGCGGGAAGTGTATTTATAGATTCCAGGTTTGCGCAAGGGCGGCGATAATTTCTTCGATTGATTTTTCTTCGATGTTTAGATGCGAAAGTGGATTGTCAAAGGGATGTTCATGCTAACCTCTGGGATTATCGAAATCGATTCCCCAGATTCTTTTGTTGTTCTCGAGCAAAGCAAAAGCGGTAGTGCTCGTAAACTCATTGAAATAAATATACACATCGGCCATTTGCCAATATCAGCTTTCCTTTTATCACGAAAGCTTCACGCTTTAGTTCAACATCTTTCACAAAATCGTGTTTCGAAAGCGTTTGAAAAAGGGAAAGTAAAAAAGTATTTACATCCATTGATTTTTTATTGTTTCATAATGGTTTTTCAGGGTTACGGCTTCTTCCCATTCCCAGAAATCTTTTTCGCACTCGAATGAATAATGGTCCTTCTGTAGGGTATTTTTGGCGATATTTGATTTATATTCTTCAAAATTCATGCCCCATTTTTTCTGGAAGTAGTCTATTGTTTCTTCCAGATTCTTTATTTTCAAAATGAAATAATCTTCAAGAACTTTAAACAAAGCTTCATCCAGGTCGTTTGATTTCGTGGTTTTAATAAGAATTTCACCAATTTTTGCAGGCATTGGCATATGCTGTTCCTCGAGTACGGTATGGAAGAATGATAAAAATCGCTGAGTTCATATGAATCTTTTAATGTTCTTATTTCATTAAAATCAATATATCGAATAGAATATAGCATGTCAATAAAAATGAATAAGGTCAGGTGAACTATGGTACGCTACCATTCACTTTATTTCACCACATATCTTTTGAAAACTTCCATAGCCTCGTATTCCGCCATGCCGAGCTGATTGTAAAGCTCCGCCGTGGCGCGGTTGCGCGCTTCCGAACGCTGCCAGAATTCCCGGCTGTCGGGACCGGGGAAAAGCGGTCTGTCTTTCTGCGACTGGTGTTTAAAGATGGCGCGGCGCTTTTTCATTAATTCCGAGGGCGAAAGCGGAACTGCCATGCCAGCATCCGCGATGTTCCATTCCTGCCACGCGCCGCGGTATAGCCACACGCGGCAATCCCGCATCCAGCTTTCATGCTTCAATTGGAAAAGCGCATTGAAGATTGCATCAAGGCAGACGCGGTGAGTGCCGTGGGGATCGGACAAATCCCCCGCCGCGTACACCTGATGCGGCTTGATGTTTTGTAAGATGTCCACAACAAGCGCGATATCCGCATCGGAAAGCTTTTTCTTTTTCACCAGTCCTGTCTGGTAAAACGGCATGTCCAGAAAATGGATGCGATCTTCGGGGATTCCCACGAAGCGGCAGGCGGCTTTTGCTTCCCCGCGGCGGATGAGCGTTTTCACAAGCAATAGGTCCTTGCCGTCGGTTTGCGCGGGGCTTTTATCCCGTGAAAAGCCAATGACGCTTCGCACAAATTCTTCAAGTTCCTTTTGCTGCCAGCCGCGATCATGAGCAAGGTCGCGCACAAAATCGAGAAAGCGTACGGCGTCGTCATCGAAGACAGCGATGTTGCCCGAGGTTTGATATGCCACGTGCACTTCATGTCCCTGATCGACCAGCCGGATGAGAGTTCCTCCCATGCAGATGACATCGTCATCGGGGTGCGGGCTGAAAACCAGCACGCGTTTCGGGAAAGGCTTCGCGCGTTCGGGGCGCGTGGAATCATCGGCATCAGGCTTTCCGCCCGGCCATCCGGTGATGGTGTGCTGAAGTTCGTTGAACACGCGAATGTTTATTGAGTATGCCGGACCTTTATCGGCCACCAGATCGTGCATGCCGTGCTCTGTGTAATCGCGGTCTTCGAGCTTTAAAATGGATTTGCCGGTTTTTTTGCAAAGCCATACGACCGCGCGGCGCACCAGCCTGCCATCGTCCCAATCGCAAGAGCCAACCAACCAGGGGGTTTTTATTCGGGTGAGTTCTGCGCTCGATGCTTCATCTAAGATGATGGTGCAGGCGGGATGGCGCTGCAGCTGCGATGCCGGCACCTGGTCGGTGCAGGGGCCTTCGATGGCTTCGCGTATGATGGCCGCTTTGTCCTCGCCCCATGCCATGAGGATGATGCGCCGCGATTCCATGATGGTGCCGATGCCCATGGTGATGGCGCGAAGGGGGACGTTTTCCTCGCCGAAAAAGTCGCTCGCCGCATCCGCCCTGGTGATGGAATCGAGATAGATAAGCCGTGTGCGGGAAACGAGCTGCGAGCCGGGTTCGTTGAAGCCGATATGTCCGGTGCGCCCGATGCCGAGTATCTGCAAATCTACGCCGCCGGCACGTCGGATTGCCTCTTCGTATTCTGCGCAGTAGCGTTCCACTGCATCGCGTTCGATGGTGCCATCGGGGATATGGATATTGCCTTCGGGAATATCGATGAGATTAAAAAGATGCTCCCTCATGAAGCGCTGATAGCTCTGAAATGCGGATGGATCCATCGGCCAGTATTCGTCCAGGTTGAAGGTGATGACATTGGAAAACGAAAGCCCTTCTTCGCGATGAAGACGGACGAGCTCCTCGTACACGGTGACGGGTGAGGAGCCGGTGGCAAGTCCCAGCACGCAGGTGCGGCCTTCCGACTGGCGCTGCCGAATCAGCAGGGCGATTTCTCCTGCGACATATTGTGATGCTTCCCTGGAGCTTGAGAAAAGTTTCACCGGAATTTTTTCAAAACGGCTTTCATTCACATGGTTGATGTTCATTTGTAAACCCTTTTTTAAAAAGGAATTTGTTTTTGATGCTCTGAAAGGTGTTGTGGCGGATGATGAGAAGCGTTGTGGACTTCGTCAAGAACATAATGCAATACGTTTTTGTTATCGCATAGATGAAAAATATCGCAGGTAATATAAATATTTTTGCATCCGAACCACGAAAAAGGTTGATTTTAATTTCAGGCGGACGTTATATGACACAACTTGCGTGATGTCACAATTTATCGCTTCAATGCCATCACGAAGCTGACGATATTTAATATATAGTCCCGGCTTTGGTTGTTAATACGCACACTACCTCAACATTGAATATTTGTGCGCCGCAACTCCATCGGGATTTTCCCGAAAAATTTATATTGAGGATTGCTTCGATGAAAAAAACGTTTTTTGCTGCTGGTCTTGCCATGGTGCTCATCGCGACGTTTTTTCTGCTTGAACGCAGAATTTTCAGTCAGAGCGCGAAGCTTTCAACGAGCAGGGAAGGCGATTCGTTGCCTGTTTCCAGCTATGCCTATCCGGAATTTTATCGGGGGATTTATCTCACCGTTGCATCCGGTCGCGACGCGGCAAAACTCCGTCAATATATTGAAGCATCCAGAGCTTCGAATATCAACACCATCGTTATTGACGTTCAGATTGGAACACGCGATACCTGCCAGGTTCCTGCCGAAAATGTGGCAATGTGCCTTGAAAATGGAATGCATCCGGTTGCACGAGTGGTCGTTTTTGCCGATGGTTTGAGCCACTGGCCGGTTGATCCTTCTGTCATTGCAAACAGATTAAAAGTAGCCGAGGATGCATGCCGCAAGGGTTTTAAGGAAATCCAGTTTGACTATATTCGCTTCACCGATTATAGCGTAAGGGGCAAGGTTTCATTAAGCGAACGGTATGCGTTCATTGAAGGTTTTCTTGCCCGTGCGCGCGAACACCTGAAACAGTACAATGTCAGAATTGCCGCCGATATTTTCGGAAGAATTCCTCTGAATGCCAATGACCCAATCGGACAGCGAGTCGAGGGACTCGATAAAGTGGTAGATATCATCTGCCCGATGGCGTATCCGTCGCACTATACCTGGAGCAAGAAGCTCATGGCCGATCCGTATTATACGGTATTTCTCACTTCAAAGAAAGCGCGCGAACGTACGAAGAAGGCAGAAATCGTCACTTACATTCAGGCATTTCAGATGAAGGTTGGCATGTCGGGGTTGAGTTTCGATAAATACATCGAGGCGCAGATCAAAGCAGTGCACGACGCGAAAGTGCGCGGCTATATTTTATGGAACGCGCGAAACGATTACCGCGTGCCGCTTGCAACCGTTCGCGGGTATTATTCCGAATCCGGAAGGATTTCCAGGACGGAAAAGCATGTTGAGGATGATGAGACATTGTAGCAGTATATCCAGGCCCATGTAGCCTGCAAAACAACGCGATATATCATTTATCCTCAATCCGGATTACGTATGGTTCGCTGTAGTTTTCCGAAAGCGATGTTACCACCAGGTACCCTTTCGTATCGAGCGTCTCATAAAACCTCTTTTCGGTACCGCCGGGGATCATTATTGTCCGTATGATGTGCCCGCGAGGATCTGTTATCGACACTTTAAGCTTTGAGCTGCTCACCGCGCTTGCAGATAATTTTTTGTGTGCGCGCGAGGGGAACTCTAGCAGGTAATAATCGATATCGCCTTTCTTTGATGTATATCCCGTGATGGTATTGCCGCAGATGGGTGTGGCAGTTTTTAGCGTATCATTCGGCTCGTATTCCAGTCCTTCCGCATAAGGGCGCGTGGCAATGGAAAGTTTATAATGTTGCCCGGTTGTGGTAACGGCTCCCCGGGGAAGTATTTCAATAAAGATATCGTCGCTGTATCCTGCGTTCGGTACGATTTCTCGCTGTCCTGCAGGTGCCGCATTCACCTCAAAAAGCTTTTTTAAAGTCGAATCGTACACATTGAATGCGATGTCGATATCTTCTGCGCTGGAAACTTCGATGCGCGCGATGTGAGGCGTTGATTCCTTCTTTAATAAAAACCAGTCGCGGTCATCTCGTGAGGCAAAACTTCCGCTTATTTCCTCTGTCTGAATAATTTGAGCATGTTCCGGCACTTCGTTTGGTTCTGTTTCAGAACGGAAATCGAAGGTACGTGTCTTCAGCTTCAGGGTGTACGGCTTTTCGAAATTAGATGTGAAATTCACAGATGACACAACAAGGTAATATTTTCCCTGTTCAGTGAGGCAAATGCCCTGCATGGATTCGCCCTTTCCCGGTCCTTTGCCATTGAGTCCGATAATTTCTTTCATCGCGGGCGAGAAAAGCCGGATTTCCGAATCGATTTCGTCCACCGGAGAAAGCTCTATGTCGAGAAGACGGGGCACCGAGCCAGGAAGTTCCACATCGATTGCAAACCAGTCCTCTTCGCGAACGATACCGCCTTTCGCGTCGTCGGTTCTGTTGAAAGCCGGAGAAAAATATCCAGAAATTTCTTCATCGAGGCGGAGAGGAGTTGCTTGCAGCGTAGAATTGTTCGGTTCAATTTCCTCATGCGGATTGATATTGCGGACTTCGATTTTAAGTGAATACGCGTTTTCAAGGTTTGCGGCAGGTGCGTCTCTGTCGCCGTGCTGAACGGAAATATACACATACCCGCCGGCAATATGCACGTTGCAGGCCCTTTCGGGGGAAGACTTACGGAAGTCATCGACATGCAAAATTTTCGTTTTTCCGGTGCTATCCCATACAGAAAAGCTGTGATTGATGCCTCGTACTTCAGAAAGCCGTATATCCAGAATCGAAGGCGAGGAAATGAATAGCTTATAATAATCAATATCATCGGCTGTGCCAAGATGCCCGCGCATTTCCTTGCCTGGCGAGATGATATTTGCAGTGTCGATAGTGTTATTCGGCTCGCTTTCCACAAAATTCGTTTTTGAGCAGGAAGCCACAATGAGCACGGTACAGTAAAGGAGAGCCGCAGTTACACATGATACGACGCGATGAAATTTCATGCCCCAAGGATATCATTATTTATCCGCAGGTCAAGAATTTATCTTTCTTTCATTGAATTAAAAAAGTCGGTTCAGGAATCAGCACATGCCTGTTTAAAAAAAAAATCGAAAAAGCGAAAAAATTTTTTTATGTATAATGGATTCCCTTCGTTGTATTATAGGGGAGGTACATTTTTCGCCCCCATAATCAATATACCTTGAGGGAGTATGATGATACGGACGACCATTAACATTGCCTTGGATGTGCATCAAAAGCTGAAAGAAGCGGCATCAAAACACGGAATGGATGTTGAAGATATCATTCTTGGTCTGATGCGGTATTTTTCAAGGAAATATCGGAAAGAGATAGTTGCATGGGAAGCGGTGAGGTATCAGGAAAGGAGCGAGGAAGCGATGAGGGAGCGGGTGCATGTAAGCTGGTTTGGGGATGAGTATGAGTTTTTGATTGATTTAAGGAAGGTGCATAAAAAGTCAGTTTCATTTCTCATAACAGAAGCGGTAACACTATTTTTGGATAAAATACTATCAATTTTTGACAGTAATGAGGATAACTATCAGCAACATGTTTATACCATTGCAAAATTTAGTGGTCAAAATGTTATTGGTTGTATATTTCTGTGGGAATTCCCAATAAAATCACTCACGAAATAATACAATCAGCAATCTCACATTCATCTTTCGTGCCATCTTCGACCTTTCGCGTGCTAAAGGCAATGGTGCTGTGTGCTTTCCAGCGCGTGAAATAATAATTGAAAAAATTCCGCGCACATGGCTTTTGCTCACATCCAGAGGAGGTGTGAAATGACATTGTCGACAAAATTGAAAATCGCTGGTGCCGTCACTGCCGTGGGATTGGTGATCTTTACAATATTATATTTCCGATATTATTTCACCTATGAACAAAAAAACATTGTGCGCAGAAAGCTTGATACCATCACCGGAATGAACCTCACGGTTACGGTGTTTGGCTTTGATGGAAGGATTATCAAGCGCTGGACCGGAGTGCAGCGCATCACTTCCGGAAAAGAGGGCAGGCACTACACGTATTTTTACACGAAGGACGGCAAGTACGTTCAGATTCCCGATTCAGTGTGGTATCTCGCGGAAGAGGAATAGGTGCTCGATTCAAGCGTTCAGTACATCAAAGGCATCGGCCCGAAAAAGGCGGAGCTTCTGCGCGCCGAAGCGGGTATCGAGACTGTTGAAGACCTTCTCTACTATATTCCGAGAAGATATCTTGACCGCTCATCGCTCAAACCGATCGGAAGCCTGGGGGTGGGGGAAATTGCTACTATCGTTGCCACTGTCGAAAATATATCAATTGCGGGTAGCCGGCGCAAATTTCTCGATGTAATAGTCGGCGATGGAAGCGGTATTCTGCATGTAGTCTTTTTCGGCGGCATTCATTTTCTGCACAAGATGTTTTCGCCCGGCGACACGCTGCTTTTTTCCGGCAGGGTCGATTTTTTTAAAACGCGCCAGATGGTGCATCCTGAATTCGATTTTATCGATTCTGATTCGCGTATCGCATCAATACACGCGGGAAGGATTGTGCCGCTGTATCCTTCCAGCGAGAAGCTCAGAGCCGCGGGCTTCGATTCGAGAGGCTTTCGACGCGTGATGCGCACCGCAATCGATTCTTTCGCCAATGAAATAACCGAAATGCTTCCTTCTGAGATGATGCGGGATTATGGACTTCCTTCGCTCAGGGAGGCCATAATCTCTCTGCACTTTCCCGAAACATTCGACGACGCGGAGCGCGCGCGGCGGAGGCTTGCCTTCAATGAACTGTTTTTTATGCAGTGTTATCTTGCGTTTGCCAGAAAAAAGTTGCGCGAAAAAACGCAAAAACGCGATAACTCTGTGAAGACGGAAGTTCTTAAAAAATTCCTCGCGCGGCTTCCGTTTGAACTCACCAATGACCAGAAAAAAGCCATTGAAGAAATAAAAAACAGCATGAACGAGCCCTTCCCGATGAACCGGATGCTGCAGGGCGATGTGGGTGCCGGGAAAACCGTGGTTGCAATGGCGGCATCATTGCTTGCTGTCTCGAGGGGGGAGCAGGCTGCGGTGATGGCGCCGACTGAAATTCTTGCCGCGCAGCATTATGCGACGTTTGCGCGGTTTATCGCCGATGATGCGCGGGTGGAGCTTCTCACCGGCTCGACGAAAAAGTCCCGTCGGGAAGAAATTCTCAAAGGCTGTATGAAAGGCGAGATTGATATTCTTGTGGGAACTCACGCGCTTATTCAGCGCGATGTGGCATTCAGTAATCTCGGTCTCATCATCATCGATGAACAGCATCGCTTCGGCGTGCGTCAGAGAGCGCTTCTCCGGGAAAAGGGAAATTCTCCCGATCTTTTAGTGATGACTGCAACCCCCATTCCGCGCTCTCTTTCTCTGACGCTATACGGCGATCTCGATCTCACCATCATACGGGAAAAGCCGTCGAGCCGAATCCCGGTGAAGACGTATCTGTTTCCCGAGTCGAAGAAACAGGGTGTGTATAATTCTATCAGAAAATACGTTTTGCAGAAGCATCAGGTGTACTATGTGCTTCCGCTCATAGACGAATCGGAAAAGCTCGATTTGAAATCGGCAACAGAAGCGTATGAAGAACTGAAACAAATATTTCCTGAATTCTCGATTGCGCTTCTTCATGGGAAAATGCCGCAGGATCGCAAGGACGCAATTATGAGTGATTTCAAAGACGGTGCGATCGACATTCTTGTATCGACTTCTGTCATTGAAGTGGGGGTTGATGTGCCGAATGCAACCGTGATGGTGGTACAGCATGCGGAACGCTTCGGGCTTTCCCAGCTTCATCAGCTTCGCGGGCGGGTGGGGCGCGGCAGCGAACAGAGCTTTTGCGTTTACATGCATCCGGATGATATTTCCTCTGAAGCTCTCGAACGGCTGAAAATTCTTGAAAAGACGTCGGATGGGTTTGTGATTGCCGAAGAGGATTTGAAAATACGCGGAGCGGGAGAACTCATCGGCACGCGCCAGCATGGGTATGGAAATCTCGAGTTTTCCGATTTATCAAAAGATATAGATCTGATTATAAAAGCTCGGAAAGAAGCACGTGAGATAATCGAATCGGCAGATGACATTCACACTGTGGGATTTGATTTCCGACAGCTCGCCGGGCGTTTTCCTTTCCTTGCCGGGATACGAAGCAAACGGATTCTGGCGATATTATCATAACCGGAGAAATTTTTTAATGGTATCGGTTTTTTTCGCGCCGGCTGAAATTTATGCTGCGCGCTTCACAGAAAAGCTCCACCAGTTCTCTTGTAGAAATATCATGCCAGGGATAGCATGAAGTGCCTGCGCATAGTCGCGGAGAGATCGTGTCAAAGAAATGTCTATCTTCAAAATCCTGTATCCCCGGAACCGGATAAAAAGGCGATATGCCGATGAGCACGGGAAGCTGTGAAAGAAACATCAGCCCTCTGCGGACGCCTTCATGGGTGTCGCCTTTCAGCCCGGCGATGAGATATGCGGTGGTGGGAATTCCGTGCGAGTGGGCAGCCTCCACCACTTCAGAAAATATATCCAGGGATACGGTTCTTCCATATCTTTTTGCAATTGCAGCATCAATGGAGACGAGGGCGATATTGAGTTTTGTAAGCCCCTGCTTTGCAAGTGCTTTTAGCTTTTCTTTATTCAGCGCACGGTAGTCGATGCCATTTTCAAGCGAGAAGGTCGCGTTTCCGCCGGCGCACTTTTTATAATAATATAATATTTCAAGCAAATAATCGAAGTCCCGGACAATGGCATCGTCCTCTATGTTGAGATGGGATTTTTTATCCCATGCGGTTTTTTCTAAAAGCTCTTTTATCAACGAAAGAGATGCTTTTCGAAATCCGGGCATGTGAAGCCGGGAAGAACAAAAACCGCATTTCATCGGGCATCCACGCGTGAACATTCCCGAATAATATTGCACTCCCGAAGAGCGCTGCATGGGCAGAATCACCGGACGAAATTCTTTTGCAGCCACGGAAGCGGATGAAATAATGTTTTCTTTTTCGAGATACCACATTCCGGGTGCGCCAGCGGGATTGCGTAGTATGGCATCGAGGCAAGTATCTGCTTCACCGACGAAAGCTGACGTTGCAGATGTATGCTGAAGATAATACGCGGGATGCGCGCTTACGCCTGCTCCGCCAAAAACGATTGGGCCGCAGTATCCGGCATCTCGAAGAGCGTTTGCGACTTCAATTGCCTCGAGCGCATAGCAAAACGCAAACGATGAGATGAAGACAATATCCGGTTTCCATTGGAGTATCCCACCGGCGAGATGAGCGGGCAATTTCCCGAAGCGATAGTAGTGTTTGAAAAATCCTTCTTTTCCACGATATGGTGCAAGATATGAAAGTTCAACCGGCAGTTGTGTGCGCCGCGCTTTTCCGGAACATCCATTAAAAATTTCGCACTCAAAACCTTCTCGAACAATTTCATCATACAAGAGGGCGGGTCCGAGAAACGATGCGCGCTGGGGGGTGAAGTAGAAATCGCGCACCGGAGGAATGACAAGAGCGATTTTCAGATGATACCTCCATGCTTCTTCTGGTATGATTTGAGCGCGTGAAGAGCCATTGATTCCATGTTGCAATAATTCTCCAGTCAAGAAAAAAAGGTGCTTTGTGGGGCACGGGTGTAGCGATGAAGAGAAAAAAATAATTGCGACGATATTTGTTTCTTGAAAAAATGACGTAGAATGCGAACAGTGTCGGTTCAGATCAGCATAAAAAAAGGAGGCATCTGTATGAAACGAAGTATATTGGTAATAACCGTAATTGCGTCTTTGGTGTTTTTTCAGAAAAGCGCTTTTGCGCTTGTTGATGCGGCCTTTATTGGCGGCTATACCTTTCAGGGCAATATTGAAATCGGCGACGAACAATATAAAGACGTTACAGGTTATCAATACGGTGTTTTTGCGCACTTAAACGTCAATGCGGATCTTTTTCTCCTTGGTTTTGGTTTTGCGTTTCAGCAGGGTTCGTTCGGATATGACATTAATGGTGAAAGCCAAAAATTCAAGCTTATGTCTTCCTGGGGTCCCGATGTGATTTTTATGCTCAATATCAGTTCTACCACCAGACCATACGGGCGCCTTGGATTTTCTCTTGTTGATACTCTTCAATATGATTATGGCCTTGAGTACAAGGATAAAACGCGTTTTTTAAACAGCGGATGGTTCGCGCTTGGGGTGGGACAGGTGGTCGCGCAGTCGATTATCGTTTTTGCTGAGTTTGAGCGCTACGTGACGCACATGAACAACGATCACAGGATCCGCCGCTATATGGGAAACATCGGCGTG
Source organism: uncultured bacterium (assembly GCA_937921485.1). Classification (GTDB taxonomy): domain Bacteria; phylum Spirochaetota; class UBA4802; order UBA4802; family JAGODF01; genus DYLV01. Next base: position 27,886 of record CAKZSV010000049.1, on the reverse strand, counting down.
ATGTTTGTGTATTGACCTTTTGGTGTTGAAGTTTTTTTGAATGATGCCCGATGTCATATTCGCAGGAATTCAGAAGGTTTGAGCATAAAAAAATGTAGTTGACAGCAGGAAAGAGTAATTTTTCCGTGTATTGCGGTGTATATTGTGGTCATGTATTGCACCATTTTTTCGATTTATAGAAGGATTGCTTTATAGACTTCCTTTTAACCCATTTCTATTTAAAATATTGTAAACTTCTCGATATTTTTTGTCGGCAATATTGACGATGAAGACTTTTTGTAGTATAATAATATAGAAGAATTGGGTAGGGTGATCATGGAAGTATCGCCCTGCCATGATTTCCTCATTCAGCCGAGCGGCGAAGAATAATGTTACCAAGAATACTACCGTTGAAAGTGGATTATCACCGGCAACAGCAATAATACGGTATTTCAAATGCTTTTTTTATTATTTCTTCAATTCAGGCAATATGGAAGCAATATATACTGTGTGCAGTGAACCAATACGAGGAACCCATGGAACTAATGGATAAAATTGAACAGGACCTGCGTGATTCCATCAAATCCAAAAACGAAGAGCTGATGCGGACTCTTCGGATGGTGAAATCCGATATCATGTACGAAAAGACAAAGGGGAGTGCTGAACTTTCCGAAGAGAAGATTATTGAAATCGTCAAACGCGCGGCCAGGAAGCGAAAAGAGGCAATGGAAGAATTTACCAGAGCTGGAAGAAACGACCTCGCGGAGAAAGAAGCCGCGGAGCTTGCCATTATTGAACGCTATTTGCCGAAACAACTCGGCGCCGGGGAGATCGAAAAGGCGATTGATGAACAACTGAAATCGATGGGCGAGGTGAGTAAAAAGGACTTCGGCAAAATTATGGGCATGCTCATGAAGGAATTCAAGGGCCAGGCCGACGGCATTCTGGTAAAGGAGATCCTGACGAAAAAAATGGAGAATCTCTGAGGTTCTCGTGGCAATCCCGCGCGATACGATTGAAATCATCAGGGACCGGTCGCGGATAGAAGAAATAGTTCAACGATATGTGCCGTCCCTGAAAAAACGCGGTGCGAACTATATCGGCCTTTGCCCGTTTCATAAAGAAAAAACGCCGTCTTTTACCGTTTCGCCGGAAAAGCAGATCTTTTACTGTTTTGGATGCCAGACGGGGGGAAATGTATTTTCGTTTATATCGAAAATTGAGCATCTGAACTTTCCTGAAAGTGTACGTTTTTTAGGAAAGATTGCCGGCATCGAGGTACGTGAAGAGGAGCGAAGCGAGCGCGATAAAGGGATTGCATATTTAAAGCGAATTAATGTATTCGCAATGAATCTGTACCGGCGGGCCCTGATGTCCGAATCTGGACGGCAGGCGCTTGAATATGCGCGCCGGCGGGGAGTGGGCGATAAGGCGATAGAGGAATTTTCTCTCGGCTTTGCTCCTCCTGACGGTGCGTATCTGGCGGGCAGGCTTGCCGCGGAGAACGTGTCCCTAATAGAGGCAGTGAAACTCGGATTGGTGGCGCCTTCCACGCGGGGGAAGCCTGGAAGTTTTTATGACCGATTCCGCGGCAGGCTGATGTTTCCAATTTTTGATCACCGGGGCGATGTGGCCGGTTTCGGTGGCAGAATAATCGGGGAAGGCGAGCCGAAGTACCTCAATTCCCCGGAAAGCGATCTTTTTAAGAAGGGTTCCATACTCTATGCGTTTCATCTGGCAAAGGAGAGTATTGCCGAGCTGAAACGGGCGATCATCGTTGAGGGATACCTGGATGTAATCGGATTTTTCCAGAACGGCGTGCGCAATGTGGTCGCGCCTCTGGGAACGTCGCTGACCGCTCAGCATGTGGAACTTTTGTCGCGCTATTGCACGGAAATTGTTCTTCTGTTCGATGCCGATTCCGCGGGGATCAAAGCATCGCTTCGTTCGCTGGATGTGGCGGCGGAGAAAAATGTGGAAGTGCGGGTTGCGCGGCTTCCGGAAGGCGATCCCTTTGATTATGTGAAGAAGTACGGCATTCGCCGGCTCATGGCGGTGGTGGATTCGGCCATATCGCCTGTTGAATACAGGATTCAGCGTGTGATGGCCGACGCGGGAAGCATCCCGAGAGGGCGGCTTCTTCTTGCGCTTTTTCGGATCGTCGATGACGTACGCTTTGATTCCGAGAAGCGCGAATATTTGAAGAAAATCGGCGCGCTCGTCGGCATTGAAGAAGCGATCATAATTAATGATTATGAGCGATACCGTGCCGGCGCGAAGAGTCCGGCGGGTTATAATGTGCTTTCAAAGAAATCCGGGGAGGAGATCGATTATCTTGCCCGATGCCACCGGGAGCTTGTTATCCTCCTGCTTTCGCATCCGGAACTCGTGGAAAGCGCGATGCTGGATTTCAGCGCTGGAGGAATGACGGATCCTTTGGCGAAAGCGGTATTTTTAAAAATTGCCGAACTGTATTCGGAAGGCAGGCAGATTTCCATCGACAGAATCTTTGATGAATTTCCCGATGGCGAGGTTCGGCAGTTTCTGGAAAAAGCTCTGGAAAAAAGTTTCGTTGCAGAGCGGCCCTCGGAAGCATACAGCGAAATTTTCGTCAATGTTAAGCTGTATTTAATTGATAGAAAAATGGAAAAACTGTGGGAGGAAGTAAGTAGTCTGGGCGATAGAGTATCTTCGGAGATGCTCATCGAAATAGAAGGATTGAGAAGGGACAAGGAAAAACTTCTCACCTATCTTCAGACGAGGTAGTGCCCGGTTGCATCCGGTGGCAATGAGATTTATATGCAAGGATAAGGTTATATGGCAAAAAGCGAATTGGTACTTGAGAACATTCCCGAAGTGAAAAAACTCATTCAAATGGGAAAATCAAACGGCGAGATTACCTATGATGAAATCAACGAGATATTGCCCGATAAACTATTAAATTCCGAAAAAATCGATGACGTGTTTATTCTTCTTAATCAGCTCGGAATTGAGGTGGTTGAAGAATCGACGCGGCGTAATCCAATCATAACGGCGGCTGCTCCGGCCAAAAAGAAGGCTTCTGCATCGAAAAAGAAACAGGCCTCCTCTCAGCAGGAGGAAACGGCGCAGGATTCATCCTATCTCGATGATCCAATTCGGCTGTATCTTAAAGAAATCGGGAAAGTTTCGCTGCTTTCCGGCGATCAGGAAGTTGATCTGGCGAAAAGAATAGAGCAGGGTGAAATATTAATCGAAAGCGCGGTGCTCGAGTCCTCGCTTATTGTGAACGAACTGATTAAAAATCATTCCAAGGTCAAAAGCGGAAAAATCAAGCTCACTGAAATACTGCGTTTTAACCGATTGTACTATCTTTCCTCTGTGGACATGAAGAGTCTGGAGAAACGCTATTATGAAAATATGAATGTCATAATCGCGGAAGACAAGAAGAAGATGCAGGCCGAAAATAAACTGAAAAAAGTGGATCCTAACTCTCCAAAGGCGAAGGAATTCTTGGGAAAAATAGAAAACTCAAGAAAACTTATTCATAAAGCCGTCGTGGCCATGGGCATCCATGAAAATGAAATCAATAAAACTGCCGCAAAGATTCAGTCGATGGTATCGCGAATTAAGGATACGCATCAGTTTTTTGAAAAGATAGAGAAGGAGTACGAAAAAGACCTCAAAGAACTCAAACACCTCGCGCGCAAGGTTGAAAAGGGCGAAGAGGTGAAAAAAATCCTGGGGATTTTGGGCATTACCAACAAAGAAGAACTGCTCAATCTGGTAAAAGACATTCGGAATAACGAACGGAAAGTCAGGCGCATCGAGCAGGAGGCGGGCGATTCTGTTGAAAACATCATAAAATGGGGAAGGCAGATTGAGCAGGGTCTTCGCAAAATTTCCATTGCCAAAAAAGAACTCATCAACGCGAATCTCAGGCTTGTTGTTTCAATCGCAAAGAAATACGCCAACCGCGGGATGCATTTCTTCGATCTGATTCAGGAAGGCAATATCGGGCTCATCAAGGCCGTTGATAAGTTTGAATATCGGAAAGGATATAAGTTTTCAACTTACGCCACCTGGTGGATACGCCAGGCAATCACGCGGGCGATTTCGGATCAGGCGCGCACCATCCGCGTGCCGGTGCATATGATTGAGCAGATCAACAAGGTGATGAGAGAGACGCGCCTCTTCCAGCAGGAGTTCGGGCGCGAACCCACCGCCGATGAACTCGCCGAACGTCTGGGCTGGGTGATGGCGAAGGTGAAGGCGGTGAAGAATGTGGCGCGCGAGCCGATTTCTCTCGAAACCCCTGTCGGCGAGGAAGAGGATTCGCTTCTTGGCGATTTCATCGAGGACAAGGAAGTCGATTCTCCGGCGAACACCGCGGCTTACAGACTCCTCTCCGAGCAGATCAATAGCGTCCTCAAAACTTTGCCCGCGCGCGAACAGAAAGTCATTCGCATGCGCTTTGGCCTCGATGACGGGTATTCGCACACGCTCGAAGAGGTGGGCTACGTATTCAAGGTGACGCGCGAGCGCATTCGTCAGATTGAAGCGAAAGCTCTCCGCAGGCTCCGTCATCCTACCCGCGCGCGCAAGCTTAAGGACTATCTGGATTACGTATAAAATTCTCCGGCTTTTCTTCTTGATTTTATGCGCACGGTGAACTAATGTAGCTGTCGCTCATGGATGCGAAAGAACATCAGCCAGGCGTGGCCATAATCGGGGCGGGTTCGTGGGGGACAAGCGTTGCCCTTGTGATTGCGGAAAACAATCCCGATTTCCGCATAGTGATGTGGGCATATGAAAAATCCGTAGTGAAATCCATCAACGAACTTCACGAGAACACGGATTTCCTGCCCGGTGTTCACCTTCTGGAAAATATCACCGCCACAGGAAACCTGCGCGATGCTCTGGAGGGGACAAGCGCCGTGGTGTTTGCCACTCCCTCAAAAGTGATACTGGATATCGCACAGCGCGCGAAAAAGCATATTCCTGATAATATTCCGGTAGCCTATCTCACGAAAGGCTTTTGCAAAATTCACGATGAAATTGTCACCATCTCATCTGCTCTCTCAAGAGTCATGCCGCAGCATGCAGAGAAGCTTGTGGCGATTTCAGGCCCCAGCCATGCGGAGGAGGTGAGCAAAAAGTTTCATACCTGCCTTATGATTGCAGGAAAGTCTGCCGATGCCCGCCGCTATTTTCTTGAACTTTTAAACTGCGATTATCTTGAGTGCCGCGAGCATGAAGATATTCTGGGAGTGGAACTTGGCGGAACTCTGAAAAACCCCGCGGCGATTGCGGCGGGACTTTTGAGTGTGCTTCCGAATTGCGGGGACAATCTTGCCGGCGCGCTCATGGCGGAGGCGTTGAAAGAGATGTGCCTGCTTGCCGATGCGTTCGGAGCACAGCGGGAAACTATTCTGGATATATCCGGCCTCGGAGACCTCATTGCCACCGCGCTGTCAGAACACAGCAGAAACCGCCGATTCGGCAAAGATATCGCGCGGCAGATTATGAAAACCGGTAGCGCCGTTTCCTTTTACGACCGTATCATCATGCGCTTCAGGCCGGAACACGTCCTCGAAAAAATGAGCCGGAATCTCAACTACCTGGCGGAAGGGGCCTACGCGATTGAGCCGTTGATTGAATTTGCTGAAAAAAAGGGCATTCCGATTCCGGTATATCGTTCGCTCTATGAAGTGCTTCTGAATAACCGTTCCACCAGACTTTTGGTTGAAACAGTCAAAAATCCCGCGCGCTTTCATCTTCTTCTCGAAGAGACGCGCATTCGGGCAGGTGCGCGGAAAAAAGGGATGGAGCATGCAAAGGGGACGTTTTTCGCGCCGATCATCATCAAGAAACTGCGGGAGGGTTATTTTTCGAAGGAAACAGCTTTAACTGCATTCCGCGAACTCATCCGTCAGCGCCAGACGCCGATGCAGGTGCTTCCTGATGCGCATCGAAATTCGCGGCGCGAGCGTAAAGCGCTTGCTCTGCTTGAAAGCAGCCCTTCCGATTCCGCGATTGAGGAGCTTGCAAAGATATACCTCGATGAGACCATCGACCGGTATAATCCTCTCGTCTGGAGAATATTTATTGCGGTAGTAAAATTCAGAAACCTGATGGTGAATGTGTTCCGCGGCGATGCGTCAAAACCTTTTTTCGCGTCAAACCTGCGGGTGAGCGGCATGCTTCGGGAAGTGCGCATGGCGGCCAGAAGCGCCAATGTGGTCTATTGTGCGACGTTTAGAAATTATTTTGATTTTCTTTTCCTTGAGGTGGCCATGGGCAGGTTTGGTCTTCTTCCTCCCCGTTTTTTGGTAAACAGCTCTCTTGTGACCAGCCCTTTCAGGAGATTCGTGCTCAGGCGCGCCGGCGGGTACATCGTGAATATCGGAAGGCTTGGAAATCCGCTCTACCGCGAGGTGGTGAAGGCGTATCTTTCCACGTTGCTTGAGCATGGCGTGCCGGTGCTCTTTTTCCCCGAGCTTCTCTTTTTTAAAGACGGCAGTCTTCGGGAGATGAGCGATGAATTCATACGCGCAATTGTCGAATCGCTCAAGAAAAATACCGAGGAGATAGCGCTGGTGCCGGTGGAGATATCGTACTTTCATCGCCCGCTGTCCGAACTTCACGGGCAGGAAAGAGTATCCTGGACACAGATGCTCACCAACACCGTACGGGTGAATTTTTCAAAACCGGTGATGGTCTCCGATTTTTCTCACAGGGATAATGCGCTTGCCATCATCACATCAGTGGTGCGCGACAGGTGGAAACGCGATGCGTTTATTTTTCCGCACTATCTTTTCTGCGCGATACTAAAAAAACATAACTACACCATACGGTTGAGCGAAGCCCGATCCGCCGCAAAGGAAGTGTTGTCGCATGATGACCGTCTTAAAAAATATTCGCATCGGGAAATAATTAACCGCGGCATTAATTTTCTTGAAAGGTATGGCCTCGGGAGATTGGAGGATAAGGTCATCCGCGCTTCCGCACGCGAGGAGATTGATTATTATGCCGCGATGTATGGAGAACTGGAATAATACCGTGAGCAGTATCATCTTATCAGTGACGCCACATGCCGCGCAATTGCCGGTGCGGAAGTGAGTCCCGGCGATTCGATCCCGATGAGATGCATCACGCCTGATGGATGTTCAATAATTGTAAAATCTTCACAGCGCTTCCCTTTATAATACGCGCGGGGACGATTGCCGGAATATCCTTCGTACAATTCAATTTTCGGAAGAAATGACGGCGCAAACGTATTTTTGAGCGATGCATAAAACATTTCAAATGGCGTTCGAATGGTATAATCGTCCTTTCTGCTGCATAGCGCTTCTGAAGGGCCAATGAGGACCTCCGGTGAAAACGTGGGCGTGAGATGAAGTCCAAGCGTCCCATGCGTGTGATTGGGCAGCGGATAGATGGGCACGTCAAGCGCAAAGGAACGCGTGCCTAAATAATCGCCCTTCAAAGGGATAATATCGTAGTCGAACAGGCCGGCGCTTTTCGCCATCTCATCGGCATAAAGGCCCGCGGCGTTTATGACCACATCGGCTTCAAGTGTGCCGCGGTCGGTTTCTATTTTCGGCCCCGATGCGATGCCGAGCGCTGCGCATGGTTTCAGCACTTCGACGTCATTGCGGTCGAGCAGTGCCGCAAGGGTATTCATATAATCAGCGGCATCGATGATGCCGGTGCTTCCCGAAAAAATCGCGCTGTGCGCCTGAATGAAAGGAAAAGTATTCCTGAACTTTTTCATTGATACGTGCTGCATATCCGGCACCCCATTTCGTAGAGCGTTTTCGAAAAGCCGCTCGAGTTCGGCTTCTTCGGTTTCGTCGCGCGCGATGATGTATTTGCCGGTGGGTTTGAAGGGAACCGCGTATTTCGAGAAAAATTCACGCGAAAGAGCATTGCCTTCCACGCAGAAGCGCGCTTTGAGTGACTCCGATGGATAATATATCCCCGCATGGAGAACGCCGCTGTTGCGCGTGGAGGTTTCCTGTCCGAGCCTAAGATTTTTTTCAATGAGATACACTGAGAAACGTTTCGCAAGCGCAAGGGCGATGTGCGCGCCGACCACTCCGCCGCCGATGATGCCTGCAACCGGTTTCATGCGCTACTATCCTTTTGCGTGACCGTGATTTTGATGCGCAGATGCCGCACCGTGAAGCTGGTGAAGCGGTCGGGCCTGATGTTGAGAAGATCGACGTCGATGAAGGTAGTGTCATCCACGTGCGGCGGGATGCGCACTTCAAGCTGCGATGAGGAACTGATGCGCCCGGTTCCCTGACACAGGTAGCACTCACTCCGGCTTCCCATGCACAGCGGGCAATACATCCGCGAAGGAAGATCCACGAACGCAATGGCGCCGCGCTTTGCTTCAAGAGGCGTGATGAAAATTTCCACGTCCTGGCCGATATTGTAAAGAATGTCGCGGCGCTTCATTCGGCGGGGATTGAGGCGCGCGCGGAGAAGTTCCGAGAGCGATGCGGAATATTTTATTCTTTTTTTCGGGATGACCGGAAGCGCACCGGCGCGCGGGTCGCGCGACTGAAAAAGCGCGCGGTCATAGTCGCGCCTTGCGTCCTCATCGATGAGGAGATGATAGCCGCGTATGATGACTTCGATTTTCTCCGCGTTCTGTTCGCTGTGGCTCTGCGAAAGGTCGGGATGATAGCGTTTGATGAGCGCGCGGAATGCGGATTTAATTTCGTCATCGCCGGCCCCATAGGGAATGTTGAAAATTGCGTAAAAATCGATGATGTTGCCGTTTTTGTCGTAGTATGCGCCGGTCATGGGATGTGCTCAATGAAAATATATGGATGATTGAATCATGAAATGGGTTTCTGCGCAATAAAAAAATCAGCGGATTTTATTGTGGCGAAGCTCCTCGAAAAATTGGCGCAAAAGCAGTGATGATTCGTTTTCAAGAACGCCGAAAACGATTTCCGGCACGTGGTTGAGTTTTTCATTGCCGCAGACGGAAAGCACCGAGCCGCAGGCGCCGTATTTTTCATCGCGCGCGCCGATGATGAGGCGCCTGATGCGCGCGTGCACAATCGCGCCGGCACACATGGCGCAGGGCTCTTTGGTGACGAAGAGTTCGCACGCTACGAGGCGCTCGTTTTTGAGAGCAGATGCGGCGAGGCGAATGGCCTCGAGTTCCGCATGGCGTGTGGGATCGTGCGACGCGCGATTGGCATTTCGCGCCCGTGCGATGATGGTGCCCTCGTGCACGATCACCGCCCCGACGGGAATTTCTCCCTCTTCTGCTGCAGCTTCCGCTTCCTGCAGGGCAATGCGCATGTAGTCTTCGTCGGTCATGATGAATATCATTTATCTTTCAAAAGATAATCCAAGAGGTAGATATGCTGAATTCCATTTCTCTCTTCGGGGAACATTTTATCCATCGAGATTACTATCTTTTCATAGTTATCCTTTATTTTTTCTAAATTTCCGAATTCTCGCGCAACTGTGTTTTCGTCTCTGAGTAGATAACATACCTGGATATATTTTTTTTCTTTATATTTTTCTGCAATAAAATCAATTTCATAGCCGTCGAATACGCCTACGGTGATTGTATAACCGCGCGCCTTGAGTTCGCTAAAAATAATGTTTTCCAAAATCGCGTTGATATCTCTTTCTCTATAACCGATCAGGCCGTTTCTAAGGCAGACATCATTCAGATATACTTTGTCGTGAAATTCGAGAATTTTTTTCCCTTTGATATCATATCGTTCCGCTCTGTGTATGAGCATTGCTGATTCAATGTATCCAATATAATTTATAAGGGAACTTCTAAAAACCATTATAAGGATGTTCCCTTGTGGGCACAATATATAGGGAAAAACCGCTTTCTTTTGATACTATTTTTAAGGATGAAAGCGGTTTTTAGAGGTGCCCATAATTGTATCAACTGAAGCTTTAATTTTTTGCGGTTTAAAATAATCGGCAATTTTTTTTGCTGTGGTAATATTTCCAATATTGTCAAATAAATAACGAACGACTCTATCAAGAATTCTTGCATCGCGGATATTATTCCTTGTTACGATGTCTTTGTAAAATGCTGTATTCAAAATCGAATTTAAATACGAGAAAATATATTCGTCTTCAAAATTGAACATATGAATGACGGGCATGCCGCCATATCTGGTGAAAAGCGCAAACTCCTTTTCAATTTCCAGATGGTGTTTTCTGAAATTTAAAAAATCTTTAAAAGTTTAAGGATATACAGGTTTTCCAATATATCTACCGCTTAACAGCGATGAAAGCTCCTTTGACAATATCTTAGCATTGGAGCCGGTTATATAGATATCACCGAGATTTTCCGCAAGAAACGAATTTACCGCTTTTTCCCATTGGTGTATCTCTTGAATTTCATCGATTATGATATATTTTTTTGTTGAATCGTTTAGTGTTTTGTGCTTTACATGCGCATATAAGTCCTTATAGTTTGTGATATCGTCAAATTCGAGTGATTCTTTGTTGATATATATGATGTTGTGCGGGGGTATTGATTCTTTTGTCAGAGTGTGCATAAAGAGCTTTAAAATTGAGCTTTTTCCCGTTCTTCGCATTCCAATCAATACTTTAATCAGGGGTTTATCTTTAAAACCATCCAGAAGTCTGAGATATTGCTTGCGGGGTATGAGATGTGAAGTATTTGCTTTCATAGCAGTTTCGACTATAAACGAAAATATCTGGAAAAGTCAAGAATTATTCGATTGTAATCGAAGAGAGAGAACTTTTGAATTTAAATTATCGAGGGGGGCGAAGGAAAAAGTGTTGCATTTGAGTTTATAAACAAAGCAGTGCAGGGAAGTGATAGTATGACTTTTTGGAATTTTGAAAAATATCTTGACACGCAGGTGCAAGCAGTATAGCTCTTTTGTCGATGCGATTTGACCCTGCGTAAGGGCAGGAAGGGTTGTAACCTTCATTCAGAGGAGGACAGCGGATATTCAGTTGGAAAAGAATCGTGATGAAGCAGTAATCATATATTTCGCGCACTATCGCGTGAAGGAGCTTGATAAAGAGAAATAGATATCACCACAATATGAGGGGGGGTAGTATGAAGGAACAATTAAATACCGCGTCGCGTTTTGCCATAATCCTGCTGATGGCAATAAACATCATTTTTCTCACGGCTGATAAAAATATTATTGGTGCCGTGCTCATACAGGTGGAGAAGGAATTCGGCGTTGACACGGCGGATATTGGTTTAATGTCATTGCTTTTCACTTTGATAGGCGCTGCGGTAAGCATCATATGGGGATATTACACGGATAAGGTTGACCGAAAAAAGCTTTTCGCACTCTCCGTGTTCGCGGCGGAACTACCCTGCGCGCTGACATATTTTGCACCAAATTACCCGGTCTTTTTCCTTCTCCGGATAATAACGGGCATCGGGGTTGGTGCATCATTTCCAATAGTCTTTTCGCTTCTGGGGGATATTTTTGATAAACGAGGACGGACCCTTGCAGCCGCCATCCTTACCACCTGCTGGGGAATAGGCGGACTTCTGGGTGTGATGGTGGCGGGGTATTCATTGGCTGCGGGCCTGGGATGGAGGCTTCCATTTGTAATGATTGCAGTCCCGAATTTTATTTTCATCGCGATATTTTATTTCGCCACGCCATCAGTGCCGAAAGGCGCTTCAGAGGATGCGCTTAAAGAACTCATTGCGCGTGGACTTCGCTATCCTGGTATCATAAAAATCAAAGATTACATTCGCCTCGCAAAAATCAAAACGAATCTATTGCTCTTTATCCAGGGACTGGCGGGAAATTTACCGTGGGGAGCGATGTTTTTGCTGATTAAATTTTTGCAGATGGAGCGGGGATTCGATGTGAGTAAAGCTACCACCATTTACGGCATCTTCGGCGCAGGAGCCGCCACCGGCGGTGTTATTGGGGGGCTCATTGGGGGAAAGCTTTTTGTGATGCGGCCAATGTACCAGCCGCTTTTATCGGGCATTTCGACAATAACCGGCGCTCTTTTTACCCTGAGCATTCTGTATTTTGTGCCGAATGATTTTATTGTCGTGGCGCTTACCGGATTTTTCGGCGCTGCGTGGGCATCAATTACCGGTGCGAACATCAGGAATATGCTCCTCTGCGTCAACCGTCCCGAAGATAGAGGGCCGATATTCTCAATATTTAATCTCACCGACTCGGTGGGGTTTGGCATCGGCGAATATATCGCCGGCTGGATGGCGGTTTCTCTCTCGCTCACCCACGCACTCGGCATCTCCTTCGGGTTCTGGGTTCCCTGTGGCATAATCATTCTCATCGCTGCAATCTTTTTCGGCGGGGATGTTGAGAACCTCGATAAACAGATGCAACAGACGGCACGGGAGATGGAATCTGCTTCAGGGTGATGTCGCATCGGTGTGCGACGCGCGATTGGCATTTCGCGCCCGTGCGATGACGGTGCCCTCGTGCACGATCACCGCCCCGACGGGAATTTCTCCCTCTTCTGCTGCAGCTTTTGCTTCCTGCAGGGCAATGCGCATGTAGCTTACGTTGGTCATGATGAATATCATTTTATCTCGCTTCGGGCAAGATGGAAAAAAAATTAATGCATAACTTCCATGATGTTATCAAAGTGCGAAAACTTCTTGACACTATCAGAATGTGTGTTCCTCACTTATTGTGTATGCCATTGGATGTTATTACAATAAATTTTCGTGGATTGCCATGATAACGCGTGCTTTAAGTGTCCAGCAACCTTTCGCAGAACTCATCATGCGCGGCAAAAAAAAGATCGAATACCGAAGCCGTCCCACAAAAATACGCGAAAGGGTGTATATCTATGCGACATGCTCGTTTGCTGAAAGGGAGGTATTTGAGGAGTTTGGTTTAAAGCCTGATGATTTACCCAGAGGGGTGATTGTGGGAAGTGTAGAAATAGTCGGATGCACAAAAGGAAAAGGAAAATCCAGATGGTACGAATGGCATCTTGCAAAACCGGTGCGGCTCAAGAGGCCTTTTAAGCCGAAAAATCATCCCCAACCGGTATGGTTTTCGCCATTGTAAGCAGAAGGTGAAGTAGAACTTCTTTGTATAAAGCGATGCGCGTCCAGGAGGATTCGAACCTCCGACCTACGGATTCGTAGTCCGTCACTCTATCCAGCTGAGCTATGGACGCGTAATTACAACTCGATTATTGTAGCCAATTGTGCAACAAACGGGAATTTGTCAATAATTTCTGCTTCTCTGTTATAAACCGACATCCGCGCGCCATACGCACAGAAACCAAAATATGTCAGTTCCGCCAGATAGATAACAATTGCGTGAATGAATCGCACCACACGCCAGTCGCGCGAGAAGAAGATGCCGATGAAAAGCAAAAACGCAATGAGGGTTAAAAATACACATGCCAGATAAAACCCGCGCTTTGCCTGCTTCTGACAGAATTCATTATCAGGTTTCAAATAGAGCGGAATCAGCCAGCCGATGAAAGGGAAAAAAGAAACAGCGGCGAAATAATTATTATATTTTTCGCTGAAGGCAATTTCTCTTGCGTAAATGATTTTTTCATTGAGCAGGCGGTAATATCGCATCGCTGCTTCGGCAATAGCAGTGAGCTTTCCCTTCGCGATGTGTGTTTGGGAATGCAATTTTCCTTTGATGTGTGAAATGAATCTCACGAAAAACTCCCTTCGGAGAGGGGGGGATTCGAACCCCCGGCACCCTTTTGAGGTGCGACGGTTTAGCAAACCGTTACCTTCGGCCTCTCGGTCACCTCTCCACTATTACGGCGTATGAGTTGAGTATGCCCAACCATGAGAGGTTGGGCAGTGATCGGAGGATGAGGGATTCGAACCCCCGGGGCTATTAACCCAACGGTTTTCAAGACCGCCTCTATCGACCACTCAGACAATCCTCCGAAGTCAGGCTAATGCGATGGCGATTTATGTCAAATAAAAATTGCCCGATCGCCGGAGATTTTCATTGACAAAGAATGAAATCGCAGTGGTTTTCAAAGTGCCAATAACATATATACGGGAGGTTTTCATGATTTCACGGGAAAATATTGAATTTCTATCTTCCGGCACTGCCTGTCGCGGTTGGTTTTACCGAGGCGGGGAGGGTGTTCGTCCCTGCATCGTTATGGCGCACGGTTTCGGCGGGGTGAAGGAGATGCGGCTCGATGCCTATGCCGAAAGGTTCGCTCAAGAAGGATATCATGTGCTGGTGTTTGATTACCGGCATTTTGGTGCAAGCGATGGTGATCCTCGGCAATTGCTCTCAATTCGAAAACAGCACCAGGATTGGCGTGCGGCGCTCGACTTTGTACGATCGAGAGAAGAAGTTGATAAAACAAAAATTATTTTATGGGGAACTTCTTTCAGCGGAGGTCATGTCGCTGCGTTGGCTGCAAAGGGAAAAGGAATTGCGGTGGCGATTTCACAGGTGCCGCACCTTGACGGCATAGCCACGGCACTTGCGTCTGGTTTTGTGAAAAACATTCGCCTCTCACTTGCCTCGCTTACAGATGTGCTGTGCGCGCTTTTGAAAAGCAAGCCGTTTTATGTGGATATTGTCGCGCAGCCCGGAAAGCTCGGTGCGATGACCGCTCCGGGAGCGCTTGAAGGGGTGATGCGCCTCATTCCGCCGGGATTTCAGTACAGTGAAAAAGTGGCCGCACGGATTTTTCTTTCAGTTCCGTTCTATTCTCCCGGGAAAAACGCGAAGAAAATTAACTGCCCGTGGCTGGTACAGGTGGCCCTGCGCGATTTAACCACCCCATCAAAACCAGCAGTCAACGCGGCAAAAAAAGCGCCGAAGGGCGAGCTAATTACATACGATCTGGATCATTTCGATGTGTATGTTGATCCTCATTTCGAAAGGACGATTTCGGATCAGCTTGCGTTTTTAAAGCGGCATATCCCTTTATGAGAAATATTTTTATCGGCATTGCCGTCATCATTTTCTCCCTGATCGTGTTTGCCGTGGCGGCGTATTACTGGTACAATTTTCTGCATCTTCGCTCATTGCAGGAAGGCAGTATTTCTCTCGGTTCCGAGTGGGATGTCCGGTATTGTGCAATATCAAGCAACTGCGAACAGAAGTCGCACAAAATATCGATTCCGGCATTTTTTACGCCGGGCCTTTTGCGCACACTGAATGATTTTCGGGGTTTTGTTATCGCAAAGGGGAATTTTTTCGTTCCAGAGTACGTAAAAACCGATCACGTGCTGCTTCATCTGGGGAAAATTGGCGATGCTGACCGAACGTATATCAATGATAAACTGGTGGGTTCGAGCGGCGGTTTTCTTCCGCTGGAATTTTCGGTGTGGAATAAAACGCGGTATTATGTATTCTCATCTGCAATTCTAAGAGCCGGCGCGGATAATTCCATAAAAATAGAAATCGCCTGTTATGGATTTAATCGCCTCATTGGAAATGCTTTCATTAAACAGATCACCCCGGAAGAATATAACCGCTTGCAGCTTCTCGAAACGATGAAAAATTTTTTACCGCTTTTTTGCAACATCGGGATTGGTTTTGTGTTTGTAATCATTTTTACTATGCTTTCGTATCATAAAAGCGAAAGAATGAAATATATTATTTTTCTTGCTCAGCTTGTTCCGGGAATTTTTGTAATTCTCGAACCCGTTATGCCGTATCCGCTGTATCCGGACACGGCGATGCGTATAAAGATATTTGGCATTGCGTGGAGTTTACTTGTTTTATTCCATCTTTTATTTCTCCATCGGCTGTATCAATGCAAAAGAATTAAAATCGAAATTGGATTATATGGCATAACAATTGCATTAATAACGGCAATTCTGCTGGTGAAAAACCCCATGCACATACAAAAATATGGGAAATACGTAATAATTATCCTCACGTTGCTTGCGTTGTACAATGTTTCAATTCATGCGGAGCAATTATTAAAGAAGAATGACATCGCGAAATTGTTCATTCCTATCGGTCTCATCCTCGCAATAACAGCATCTCATGATGGCTTTGTGTATCTTTCGGTTTTCACCATGAAGATATACAGTATCTGGCAATATGAGTTCAGTTCGCCGATTTTTCATTACACATCGAGCGCAATTTTTATTGGTGCAGGTCTGATTGTGGTATATCAGTACATTGGGATGACGCGGGAAGTTGAAAATATGAACGCCTTGCTTGAACAGAAGGTGGAAGAACGAACCAGAGAATTAACCGCGAGCCTTGAAAATCTATCAAAGGCGATTGAAATCGGCGTGTTTAACATTGAAACAAAAAAGCCGAAATATTATTCCGCTCAGCTTGAACCAAAAATAAAAGAGGCAATAGTTTTCATCAATCGCAACTATAAAGAGAATATTTCGCGGGAAGGTCTTGCGTCGATGCTGAATATCCATCACGATTATTTCAGCAAAGCGTTTAAATATTATACCGGAAAATCGTTGCATGAGTATATCTATGCCTTGCGCGTGAAGGAGGCAATTAAGCTGCTTCTCGAAACAGATGCCACGATACTCGATATCGCCATGCAGGTTGGATTTGAAAGCGTAAAAACTTTTAATCGTGCTTTTAAGAAGTGTACCGGGAAAAACCCAAAGAACTACCGAGAATAGCCCCATAACATTTAGCGTGTTTAAGGGACAAATTTGGACATTTCCAGATCTGACGAGACAACGCGTGATGTTTTCGATTAATATCGATACGTAAATAAAACATTACGCGGAGGTTTCCGATGCACTTTCCCAGTACAAGAAAAATGTATGTTGCGGTTTGTTTATTTTCTTTGATGGTTATTTGTTCAAATCTGAATAGCAGGAATGATTGTAGTGCCGCTGAAATAACGTGCGTAAAAGAAAATTGGACTGAATGCGCCGATGAAAAAAGAAAAAGCGCGTGGCTGGAATATGCAAGAGACTGGAAATTCCACAAAAAAAAGGGAGATGTCTTAGTTTATAAAAGGCAATTGCCTTCAGGAATAGTTCAGTGTAAAGCGGAAAAAATTATCCATGCTAAACCTGAGGTGATTGAACAGCTTGTTCGGGATGTGCCTGCTTATGCCGAGTTTATGCACAATTGCAAAAGTGCAAAGACGATAAAAGAATTCACCGATGAAGACCTCATCATCCATAATGTTACCGCGCTCCCGTGGCCGCTTGAGCCGCGCGACGGGGTAGTGCGGACGAAAGTAACCAAAGACTGGAAGTATGGACGTTTTGAAGTGCTGTGTTATGGACTCCATTCTCCGGAGAGCGAAAGATGGGCGCCCCATGTCAAGGGATATACGCGTATGTACGAAATTTCGGTGTATATGATTATGCATATTCTTGGAAGAGAAAAAGCCAGATGTTACTATATCATTCATGCCGATCCAACGGGAGTGCCTCTTTTTGTAGGGAATTTGCTCATGGATGAATATCCCTACCGAACGATTTTGAATTTTGAGCAGATGCTCAAACGCAAGAAATATATTGATGGGGCAAAAACATCAAAATACCTTTCGAACATAGAGGAATTTTGTAAAGTACAACAAAATTCCCGTGTAAAATAAATTAAGGAGGAAATATGGTACAGGTTGATGTAGTGTGGTCGTATGCTTTCGGCGCGACATTTGCTGCAGCCGCTTCGCGGCAACTCGAGAAAGAAGAAAAGCCTTTCAATAACAAATGGTATGTGTTTGTGCTTCTTTTCCTTTCGATCTTTTTCGCGCCCTCAGGACTGTATCTTTTGTGGCAATTTCCCCAATGGGAAACAATGCAGGTGGCCGCCTGCCGGGAGGACATCCCTGCCTGGCTGGTAGTAATATTCGGGGTAACCAACATCACCCAGGGAATTTTAGGTTACTGGGCGGGATGGAAATTATCCCGCAAAAAAATGTTCTACGCTGCACATGCCAACTGGATGATTGCATGGATAATTTTCTGGTTTATATTGGCTTGCGGGTGGGATGGAACCGGCTATCAGCGCTTCCTGTACGATGCCAGTGTGCACAACGGGGTACTGTGGCAGAGGGGAACTCACATGGGTCTTGAGTTTTTTTATAAAAGCAATGTCTGGTGGACGCTGGTGGTGATGGCGCTGCTTTTCGCGCCCATGCTTATGTACGGAATGATACGGGGCGTGCGCGAGGGCGCGATGGCAGATGCGAGCTTGAAAGATAAGCTGCCGGGGCCAATTACAATCTTAATTGTTTTCTTCTCTGCACAATGGATAGTATGTCTTGGTCTTGCAATTGTGGCAACGGTTGTTGTGATTACACTTGGAAATATTTTTGGAAATGTTGGCTGGGGTTATCTTGCAGGACTGCCGCTTTGCGCAATGGTGTATTATCTGCTGTTGTTTCGAAAGGGAATGCTGATGGATGCGCTGGCAAAGAAAATATATGTTCAAAAATGATGTGATGTATAAAATTTTACAGGCGCGATTCGCACGTCGCGCCTGTAAAATTAAAACAGAAAAGAACATTACCATCGCGCATGGTGCTCTTCCGCCCAGCCAATGATATTTTCAATGTTCAATTTCTTACCGGAATCCGTAATCACGTGTCCGGAATATCTTCCGAAGAGCTGATGCACTTCGCTTGCGACGATGATAAGATTGGATTTTGCAACTCGTTCAAAGAACGGTTTGAATTCGAGATTAAGGCGTCCGTCAACAGATTCGAAATTCCAGGGTTTCATAAAATTGGAACTGTCGTAAAGGAATTCAACATAGTCCAGTTTATGAATAACTCCGTCGATAAAAAAACAGTTTTCCGTTGCTTTCGAAAGATCGCCGAAACCTTTCCCTAAATTGAGACCGAAAGTCGAACCATTCGGCAGAAAGTATGAAGCACTTGCCCAGTTCCAGAAACTGCGGTATTCCCATACGCCTCTTCCCCAGTCCAGTGTCGCCAGCGCTTTTTTCTCTGTAAAGCCGTATTCTTTGTTCCCTAAAATAAATGCGCCTTCGGCGGGCATGCAATTGATTTTCTGATTGTAATAAAATCTTTTTTCACCGATCGGCGTCATCATCACGATGGAATCGCGAGGCGTCTGCTTGATAATCCAGTGTGCCCTGAAACCACGCCCTTTGCCGAACTGCGGCCAGTTGACAAATATTTCCCTCTCTGTTTCATGTTTTATGAATTTGAAAGATATGTCGCCTTTCATGAAGAAGCTGTTTTCGTCGCTCGTTTTGCTGAGAGTAAATCCTTTGCCAAAAGGAGTAATGAGAGTGTCTTCAATGTATTCCTTGGTAGTGAAATCGATATAATACACAAAAATAAGACCTGCATAGCCGAGATTCGAAACTGTCGCGGATACAAAATACTCATCCGTGGTGATTCCATAGTAATCCCATTCTTTGATGCGAAATTTATTTAATAATTTAAAGTTATAAATTGATACATTGTCCGGGTTGTAGGTGCGGACGGGTGAGGTTGCATAGCCAACTTCGAGAAGTTTCCCTTCTTTGCTGAGTAAACTGCCGGTGCTGGTGATTCGATGTTGCATGAAAGCCTCCGTGAAATGATGCGGATGTGTTATGGTGACGGCATTCCCAGAAGCCGGGATGCCTCGGCTCCCGCTTCCTTTATGATGGAAATGAATTCTTTGATCTTCGGGGATATCTGTTCTTTTGCTCCCGATATGCCGATCGAATATTCCACCGCACCGCGGTGGTTAAAAACAGGAGTAGCAATGCAGACGATACCCTTTCGGTACTCTTCGTTGTCTATTGCAAACTTTTGGCGTACAATATCCTGAAGATGCTTCTGGTATTCGCTCCGTGAAGTAATGGTGTTTGCGGTGTATTTTTTTAAGGCAACAGAGAGGATGATGTTTTTCAAGTCATTTTCCGACGTAAATGCCAGAAATATTTTGCCGAGCGCAGTGGCAAATGCTGGTTCGCGCGTCCCCACGGAAATGTGCATGCTTAAATTCTGACGCGGCTGCTCCACGGCGATGAAGACCACTTCAAGGCCGTCGAGGACGGCAAGATGGGTGTTCATCATTGTCTTTTCGGAAACATATTTCAATACAGGACGTAAAAATTTCTCAATCTTCGTCTGCTCGCCGAAAGCCCCCGAAAGTTCCATAATTTTAAAACCGAGCATGTACTTCTTTGTTTCGGAATCCTGATAGACGAAATTGTTTTGCACCAGCGTGCCGAGCAGGCGGAATATGGACGATCGATCAATGTCGAAATGTGCAGTGATTTCGTTGAGGGATAGAGGTTTTTCTGATTTGCCCAAAATATTCAGAATTTTTAAGCCTCTATCCAGCGATTGTATTGTCTGCGCCATCTTTTTCCCCAATGCCATTTCACACTATGCAATGGCTAACTGAAAAATACAGTCAAGTGTTTTTTTTGATTATACCGGGTCTTGTAGACGGCAGATAAAAATTTAAAAAATATATTGAAAATTATGCAATAGTATTGCTATATATACAATAAAAGGAGAATGCCCCATGTTTGTAGCATTCGATACAGCAGCAGGAACTGCAATTCCAAAGCCGTTTGAACGGGAGCTCAAAGTGTTGCTCTCGCCCGACAGGCATCCAGAAATTAAGGGTTTTACTTTTGTTCTTTCGACATTAGCTCCCAATGGCGGTTGTACAGATTTCCACTGTCATCCGGAATCGGGTGAACTCATGATTTTTTTATCGGGCACGGGCACGGCATGGTTCTTGTTATGCTGCGCCACCTGCCGGAGGGAAGCATGTATAATGTTTCTGGCATTGGAAAGTGCCAGCGCGCAATGAATACCATGAGTATCCTTATGGGAGGACATGTGCGCACAGGTCTTGAAGATAATGTGTTTTATACAAGAGGAGTTCTCGCAACAACCAATGCCCAATTAGTGGAGCGTGTGGTACGGCTTGCGCGCGAGCTTGGACGAGAGATCGCTTCCACCAAAGAAGCGCGTGAAATTTTAGGCATAGGAGCAATACAATGAAAATTGCAGTAATAAACGAAACAAGCGCAGCAGACAAAAATAAAGACGTCATTGCGGTCATTAAAGGAAGGGGACATGAAATCATTAACGCAGGAATGACGCAATCAGGCGCCAAGCCGGAACTTACCTATATCCATACAGGATTTATGGCGGCACTTTTGCTGAACACGAAACGCGCTGATATGGTAGTGGGCGGTTGCGGTACCGGACAGGGATTCTTAAATGCGGTGATGCAGTATCCAGGTGTCTTCTGCGGCCACATCATCACCCCGCTCGATGCGTGGCTGTTTACGCAGATAAATGGTGGCAACTGCATTTCTCTTATGCTCAACCAGGGATACGGCTGGGCTTCAGAACAAAATTTAAAATTTATCTTTGATGCACTTTTCAGTGTGGAATCGGGGTGCGGGTATCCGGAGCACAGGAAGGAATCGCAGAAGGAATCCCTGCAGCTGCTTGCAGCAATTTCTAGTATATCGCACAAATCCATGGCAGATATTGTACGCGCGTTGCCTGATGAGGTGGTTATGCCCGTGCTGCACTATCCAGGTTTTGCAGAAATACTGGATGTCGAGACGATTGATGATGCATCTTTGGAAGAGGCAATTCGGAGAAGAATGTAATTATGAGAGGCTCGCAATGAATGCACGATATACGCGCGCCCGCGCAATTGTACAGCACGGCTCTCTTGATAATGCGATTTATGCGGGAGCGATTGCTCACTATCAGGATATAACCGTATCAGAGGCTATCGTCCTTGGCCTTATGAAACAACATGTTACAAAATACTTTGGCATTTTTGGGCACGGTTCAACCGACATTGGGGAGGTGCTCAGAGTATATGAAGAACATGAATTGGTTCGTACGTATAATGTTCGCCATGAAACCGCAGCAGCTCATGCAGCGACAGCGCTGGGGCTTTTAACAGGTGAAGTTGCTGCCGTGATAACGTCCATTGGCCCGGGTGCACTGCATGCGTGTGCCGGCTCACTTGCTTCTGCTTCTAATGGTGTTGGGGTGTATCATATCTATGGTGATGAAACAACACACGATGAAGGCTTCAATATGCAGCAAATACCAAAAGATGAACAGGGTCTTTTTCTTAAATTGTGCAGTGTGATGGGGAATGCCTATGCGCTCTATGAACCGTGGTCGATTACGGCGGCCCTAAAGCGGGGGGCCGTTACCACCGGCATGCCGTTTGCTCAGCCGTTTTTTCTGCTGGCACCTATGAATGTGCAACCGGCGGTGTTGAAAAATTTTAATCTGCTGCAATTGCCCTCTGCGTATAGATATCCTGCTTCCGTGTGTGCCGATGATGAAGTGTTCCGGAAAGCGACGGATATCGTGCGAAATGCCCAAAGAATCACCATAAAGCTTGGTAACGGCGCGCGCGGATGCGGGAAAGAGATAATGGAAGTGGCGGAGCTTTTAGACGCAGCCATCGTAAGCGGACCTTCCAGCACGGGGATTGTCCCGTATTCTCATCCGCGCTACATGAGCGTTGGCGGCTCGAAAGGTTCGCTGTGCGGAAATTATGCCATGAATGAAGCAGACACGGTGATCGTCATCGGCGCTCGTGCAGTATGCCAGTGGGACTGCTCTGGCACAGCATGGAAAAACGCGCGCGCCATCATCAATTTCAACACGAGCGCCGATCATGCGTTTCATTATAACCGCAGCGTGAGCATCGTGGGCGACGCACGGGAAAATCTTCGAAGATGGATTGCGCATGTGCGCGATCATTCCATCAATAAAAGCAATAATGCTTCGCAGTGGCTTGCCGCTCTCAAAGAAAAAAAAGCCGGGTGGCAGTCGTTCAAACAGAAGCGTTTTGATAATCCCGTGCTGTATGATGAAGTCTGGAAGCGAGAAGTGCTGACCCAGCCGGCTGCAATCAAAACCGTGTGCGATTTTGCAGATACGCATAATTACATCAAGGTATTTGACGCAGGCGATGTGCAGGCTAATGGTTTTCAGATAGTTGAAGACGAACATGAAGGGCAAACCATCACCGAAACCGGCGCATCGTACATGGGATTTGCATCTTCTTCGGTGCTTGTATCGGGCATTATACAGAAACCAATGATTGCATTCTGCGGCGACGGCAGCTTTATGATGAATCCGCAGATTTTGATTGATGGGGTACAGCACGGGGCTCATGGCATCATTGTGATCTTCGACAACAGAAGGATGGCGGCCATTACTGGTCTGCAGTATGCACAGTATGGGAACGAATATAAAACATCCGACTCAGTTGAGGTGGATTATATCGCAATGGCACATGCGGTGGATGGGGTCAGAGCCTTCTTTGCACAGGCTTGGGTGGTAGGAGTGCGATTATTTATGTACTAATTCTTCTATGGTGGAAAATTTTGTTTTACCGCTTTTTTCCTTTTTTTCAAACTTTTCGATTATTTCGCGGTCTTTGATATCTTGATACAACTCGAAGAGTGACTTTTTTATGAGAGATGAAGAATCACAATTGTAATATTTTTTGAGTATTTTCAGTATCTTTTCTTCTTTTACGTTAAACCTAATGCTTGTTACACCCATTTATCGTATACCTCCTCTCGTTTGCCAATGTAAATTATATAATAATTTTCATCTTCAACATAAAAAATAGCACGGTATTTCCCTTTTCTCATTCTATAATAATCGCGTTTAAAATTACCCTTTACTTTTTTAATGTCAAATAAATTGAAATCCTTCGTTAAATTTAATGATAAAAAAGCATTATGAAAAAGATTAAAAACTCTCTGAGGAATAGTGCCTTTTTTCAAAGATTTTTTGACTTCTTTTTCATAATAAATCATGTAAACAATGTACTACAAGGGCAAAATTTTGTCAATATTTTTACCTTTCATGGACTTAAAAATTCAAATTTTTTTCAATAACTCCTTGTGCATTTTCTCATCTATGGGGAAAAGGCTTATAAAAATAATGCCGCAAATAATCAATGCCAGCGGAATAAGCGTGGCAAGAATCTTTATTCCAACAAGGGTGTCAACACTCTGCAGTTGTGCAGTCAATATTTTATTAATAAATTTTGGCTGAATGTATCCGCACAACGTGAGCCCAACACCGGTTATAAAACCCGCACAGGCAGCGGCTAATTTCTGGCTGAAGTAAAAAAAGCCGTAGATGACGCCTTCTCTTCTAAGTCCTGTTTTCCACTGTGAATATTCCACAGTATCGGGTATCATTGCCCACGGGCTGAAAAACACTGTGGAAACACTCACGCCTGCCCACACAAAAAGTACTGTTCCAGTCATTGCGCACCCCGCAAGGGTGAAG
This sequence comes from uncultured bacterium, assembly GCA_937921485.1. Classification (GTDB taxonomy): domain Bacteria; phylum Spirochaetota; class UBA4802; order UBA4802; family JAGODF01; genus DYLV01. The sequence goes on along the minus strand of CAKZSV010000049.1, from coordinate 3,709 downwards.
CAATCCTATTTCTCAATTGAGATTGCTTCGTTCCAACTTCGTCGGAACTCGCAATGACGGTTCATTCATATCCCAAAGGCAGAGCGCAATTTTAACGCTTCTTCAGCTTTTCCTTCTATTTTTATCAAACCCTGCAGATATGCCATCTCGATGCGCTTTTTTCTGAGAAGTATAGCGGCCCATGCGCCCGCAGAAGCTTTGAGGGTGATATCCGCCGCGTCCGGGAGCGTCCCTTCCTGGATGCGGAGCGCACCGTTTTGAATGAATAGTGCGTACGTGAAGCCGGGCGTTTGCCCTTCTTCCGAAACCGCAAGGGCGATGGTGCAGAACCAGCCTTTTACCGCATCGGGATTGAATCTGTTCAGGAAATCCTCTGTGAGCCTTTTTGCCTGCGGCGCGTATTTTGCGAAATTTGGTGAGAGTCCGAGGTGGTCGAGCAATCCTTTGCGCGTCTTTTGTGTCAAAGCCGCGAATACCGCCGCTTTCGGTGTTCTCTTTGAGGCGCCACTGCCATGCTTCCGGCGGCACATACCAGCCGCCACTTCCGCCGCCGATAAATTTGATTCGAATGCTGATGGGATTACCAATGTCGCCATTTTCGATGATTTTTTTTGCGATCCTGATCGGCGGATAGAACGCGTAGTTATCGGTGACGCGGAAAATTTTTCCCGATTGCTTTGTTGCTTCAAGAATGCGGTCAGCACTTGCAAGATCAATAGTCATTGGCTTTTGCAACGCGATGTGCTTACCTGCTTGTGCCGCTGCAACGGCGATGCGCTCGTGCGAGGTGTGTGGCGTGAGGATTTCCACTGCATCCACGCGGGGGTCGGAAAGGAGTTCAGTATCATCGCGATAGCCGGCAACAGCTTTCCATTGGGTTTCTCGCTTTTTAACCAGTTCCGTGTTTGTGTCGCAGACGGCATAGAGCTGCGCTTTTTTGTTGTTTTTATATCCTTCAAAATGCAGGTCAGCGATTCTGCCGAGGCCAATGAATGCGACATTGAGTTTTTGCATTTCGGCCCTCCGATTGTGCCTTTTCTTAGCATGGCGTTGAAGCCACCCGAATTTTGCTTTATGATATATTGCGTATTATAAAATAGTATTGCATAAATGTCAATAATATTTTTGTTGCAATATCCGCAAAATTTTCCACATGTACCATTGTATGAGTATGCCACATGGGACGATTGCTGATGCCGATGTGGACCACATTTCAGGAGATACATAATGCACACACGGGTCAGTCTAGTTGTATGCGCAAGCTATGATGATGATGTCCTTAAAGAAGCTGTCGCAAAGGCGATAGAACTCTCCGGTTTTACATTATCATTCCTTCGCGGGAAGCGTGTCATTCTGAAGCCAAATCTTCTCATGCCCATTGCCCCGGAGCGGGCGGTGACCACGCATCCGGCGTTTTTTCGGGCGGTGGCGGAACTTGTGCTGGATGAGACAAACAACGTGTGTGTGATTGATTCGCCGAATTTCTTTGCGCTTTCAAGCGCACTGAAAAAAACAGGAATTGGAGAGGTGGCGCAAAGCCTTGGTCTGGAAATTGCCGATAATACCATCACCCGCCCATTGCACTGGGAAGGCGCGTGTCGCTATAAGACGCATGAAATCTCCGAGGCTTTTTTTGATGCTGATGTCATCATCAATCTTCCAAAGCTGAAAAGCCACAGCCTCACCTACCTCACCGGAGCGGTGAAAAATCTCTTCGGCACAATTCCAGGCACAAAAAAAGCGCAGATGCACATGAAAGTGCCCGACCCGGTTGAATTCAGCGAATATCTCCTGGATCTGTATGGCGCAACGCTTTTCGGCTTTGAAAAAAAGAAAGAATTTTTGCACATGATGGACGCGGTGGTGGGCCTGGAAGGCGAGGGACCGGGACCATCGGGCAAGCCGAAAAAAATCGGTGCGGTAATTGCAGGTGCTGATGCAGTTGCGGTTGATGTGGTGGCGGCAAAATTGGTGAATTTTGATATAAATAAAATCTTTACGATTACAAGATCATTTCGGCGAAGCTTCGGCATAAACTCGCCAGCTGATATTAGCATCAAAGGCGACGATATTGAAAAAATGAAAATTGCCGACTTTGTCCCATCGAAAACCTCGGTGCTCAAAAGCCGATTCTGGAGTTCCATCACCCCTGCGCTGAAAAATCTCTTTGTGGAGCGGCCCATACCGGTGGAAGGAAAATGCACCCTGTGTTTCTATTGCCGGCGCGTCTGTCCGGCAGGGGCTATTATTGAACAAAAAGATGCGCGGGTGCCCGCGTTCAATTCGAGTAAATGCATCCGCTGCTTTTGCTGTCTGGAGACATGCCCGAATGAAGCGATTGTGTTGAAAAAAGGGCTTTTGCAGTGGGGGAAATAGCGGCGTGACTCGTATGCTGCGCACCCTCAGGATGACAGCGCGCCCTTCGAGAGCCTCAGGGCGCGCTTTCCCGCTGGCTGAGGTTCTCGAAGCCAGCGGGTACGCTTTGACGGCGGGAGCGCTATCGCAATTGCCGCACCGTCGATGGTGCGTGTGTCATTGCGAATCCCGACGAAGTCGGGATGAAGCAATCTCATTATTTGCACGAAAGGGGATTGCTTCGTCGCTGCGCGCCTCGCAATTACGGCGGGCGACATGATGTAGGGCTTACTTTTAGAGATGTAATGTGATTTATAAAAAATCATGCAATACCACAACTTCAATTTCTTTCACGCGTTTGATATGCATATCATTGGTTATGAATAATGTCGCATTGTTTTCAATGCAGGTTGCAATCTGAAGTGCGTCGGGGGTTTTAATCTGGTACTTTGCACGCAATTCAGCCGCTTTTTCAGCAATAAGGAAATCCACGGGGAGCACGGCAATGTTTTTTGAATTAATCAGTACGTCGCGATACTTCTCAGCGATATCAAATTGTTTCATTCGAAAGGGCTGTGTGAGAACTTCAACAAGTGTAATTACTGATGTTATGATGCTGCAATTGTATTGAATAGCGCTGCTGATTATTGTTCCTGCGATCTTTCCGTATGGCGCACTGTCTTCGATGAAATAAATTAAAGGCGCTGTGTCTATCATTATGCGCCTGTGATTGGCAATGCGAGAATTTATGTCCATGAATTACGTTCTTTAGACACATAGTCCTGAGCGTCCATATCATTCCAGATGTTGCTTCCGACGCCCTTGATTTCGAAAATCGAATGCTTATCACTGCTTTCGCTGGATTGAACATCATTAACCAGTCGCATAAGCAAAGCTTTCTTTTCCGGACCAGAAAGTTGTGTTATTTGTTTGTAGAGTTTGCTTGCCCTATTCATATTAAATCTCCTATGAATAAAATTATGGGTTCCTCCTATAAAAACCGCTTTCATCATTAAAATTAGCATCAAAAAAAAGCAATTTTTACCACGTTGCCGCAGGCTCGATTGGCCAATCGAGCCTGCGGGGGGCCAATCGCGCCCTTCGGGGCGCGCACTGACGCAAGGAGGGATTGCCGCGTCGCTGCGCTCCTCGCAATGACGGCGCGCCTTCCCGCTGGCTGAGGTTCTCGAAGCCAGCGGGCTTGCAATGACGGCGGTGTGGAAATGGTATATCATTTAAACACCTGGAAAAGGCCTGCAATCACTCCGATTATCGTAATCGTCTGTGTGAGTAGCAATCCGATGATCCATTTAAGCAAGCTCACTTTCGATGCCTGTATTTCTACGCGCAGGTG
>CAKZSV010000048.1 GCA_937921485.1 uncultured bacterium | reverse complement strand
CAGGCGTTCGATTTCACTGGTGATGGCCATTGCCGTGCGGAATTATCTGGCGACAATAGTGGCGGCACTTTTGAGTGAAAATCCCGATGCGGTGCTTGCGGATACTTACCTGTTCGAAAACTATGCAATTATGGGAAAATGTATAGATAATATCCCCACCTGGCGCATCTGGTGGGGAGTGCCGCCGAAATTGAAGCTATTGATCACAAAATAATATATACATAATAATAAATACGTCACTATATTATATATCACAAAAATCTGTGAAAGGGAGAGATATGGGCAGAAAATGTTGAATTTTTTTTCAAAGTTGGTCCTTACTGATATTGATAACAAAAATACTATACATATTTATAGCATATTGGTTGACATTTCAAAGCGGATATACTATATGTCACCAAAGATTCTGATTATTATGCGGAAAAATTAAAAATCTGGAAAAAATTTTTCTTTTGTAGAAAAACAATCGTATTAATGAGTGAAGGCGTTGCATACTTCAATTTACAGTTGCAAAATCGGCGCGATGATGTACTGTGGCGCGATATTTTATACGTGAGGTAGAGTATGGCAGAGCAAAGGGAACTGAACCAGAAGGCGCAGGCGCTGGAATCGGCGATTCTTCAGATTGAAAAGCAGTTCGGCAAAGGCGCGATTATGAAACTCGGGGATGAATCGGCAAAAATTAAGATACCCGCCATCCCCACGGGATCCATTGCGCTCGACATCGCGCTTGGAATCGGCGGCATCCCCCGCGGACGGGTGACTGAAATATTCGGGCCGGAATCGTCGGGCAAAACGACGCTCACCCTGCAGGTGATTGCTGAAGCGCAGCGGCTGGGCGGTATCGCGGCGTTTGTCGATGCGGAGCATGCGCTCGATCCGAATTACGCGCGAAAGCTCGGGGTGAACACGGATGAGCTTTTAGTTTCACAGCCGGATACCGGCGAGGAGGCGCTTGAAATTACCGAAACGCTGGTGCGCTCCGGTGCGGTGGATATCGTGGTGGTCGATTCGGTGGCGGCGCTTGTTCCAAAGGCGGAAATAGAAGGAGAAATGGGCGATGCGCACATGGGGCTTCAGGCGCGCCTGATGAGCCAGGCGCTTCGCAAGCTCACAGGCGTCATCGCGAAATCGAATACGAGCGTGATATTCATCAACCAGATCCGCCACAAAATCGGCGTGATGTTCGGTTCTCCGGAGACAACCACGGGAGGCAATGCGCTTAAGTTTTATTCATCGGTGCGGCTGGATATCCGCAGAATCGAAACAATTAAAAACGGCGAAGATCCTGTTGGCAACCGCGTGCGCGTGAAGGTAGTGAAGAATAAAGTTGCACCTCCGTTCAAACAGGCGGAATTCGACATCATGTACGATTCGGGCATCTGCCGCATGGGAGGAATCCTTGACCTCGCGGTGAAGCACGATATCGTGAAAAAATCCGGGACATGGTACTCATACGCGGATGATCGTATCGGCCAGGGGCGCGATAACGCGAAGCAATTTCTGGAGAAAAATCCGGGGATTGCCCAGGAAATTGAACGAAGGATTCTCATCCATTACGGCCTCATTGCGGAAGAAAACAAGCCGGTAGCGGTCGGCGAGAAATAAAGCGGGCGGAAAGAACGCGTGAATATCACAAACAGCATTCGTTTGAAAAGCAAGGATGATATTAAACGGATTGCCGAAGCAGGGAAGGTTATTGCGGAGATTTTCCGTGAGCTTGAAAAAATGCCGCTGGCGGGTATATCGACGTATGAACTCGATACCATCATCGAGTCGATGATTCTTAAGGCAAAAGCGCGGCCGTCGTTTAAGACCGTTCCAAATTATCATCACGCGACATGCCTTTCCGTCAATGATGAAGTGGTGCATGGTATCCCTTTAAAAAAAAAGAAACTCAAAGTGGGCGACATCATAAAAGTGGACGTGGGGGTGGTGAAAAACGGCTACTTCGCCGATGCGTGCCGTACATTTGCGGTGGGCGAGATTTTAGAAAAAGCACGCCGCATTATGGAAACCGCGTCGGGAGCGCTGCAGGTTGGATTGGAGCAGGTACGGACGGATCGAAGGCTCGGCGATATTGGTTTTGCCATTCAAAGTTTCGTTGAGGAACGCGGCTATAGCGTGGTGCGCGATTTTACCGGACATGGCGTGGGATTTGCCGTGCATGAGCATCCGAATGTCCCGCATTACGGCAGAAAAAACACCGGCCTTATTCTGCGCGAAGGTTTGGTGCTTGCGGTGGAGCCGATGATAAACGAGGGCACGGAAAAAGTCATCACGCTCGATGATGGGTGGACGACGATTACCGCAGATGGAAAACTTTCCGCGCAATTCGAGCATACCGTTGCGGTGACGAAAAACGGGCCGATGATTTTGACGGAGTAAAACACATGCCGCGAAGCAGGCTGCGCGATATACAATCGGAAAGCGACTTTCGAAACCTTCCCATCAATAAGGTCGGCGTGAAAAACATTAGCTATCCGGTGGTGGTGCTCGATAAAACCGAAGGAGAGCAGCACACGGTGGCGCGGGTGAATATGTACGTGGATCTGCCGCATCATTTCCGCGGCACGCACATGAGCAGATTCGTCGAAATACTCAACCGCTATCGGAATGGAATCAGCACGAGCAAAATCCGTGAAATTTTAAGCGAAATGAAACAAGAACTCTCGGCCGAGAGGGCGCATTTTGAGATTGAATTTCCATATTTCATCACAAAGAAAGCGCCTGTCTCGGGCGAGGAAGCGAAAATGGAATATACCTGCCGACTCATCGGTGATTCGAGCGTTGAGTACTATACGCTTGGTGTAACAGTGCCGGTGCTATCGCTTTGTCCCTGCTCAAAAGAAATTAGCGATTTTGGTGCCCACAACCAGCGCTCCCTCATCACCATCACCATCAAGGCAAAAGAGAGAATCTGGATTGAGGATGTCGTTTCTGTGGCGGAACAGTCCGCAAGTTCCGATATTTTTTCTATTTTAAAGCGCGAAGATGAAAAGTTCATCACCGAGAAATCGTACAATAATCCGATGTTCGTTGAGGATATGGTAAGAAGCGCCGCAGAAAAACTCATGCATATAAAAGGGGTGCTTGCCTTTTCGGTTGAATCGGAAAACATGGAATCGATTCACAATCATTCCGCATACGCGATGATTGAACGGGACGGTCAAATCGGCGCTTTCGAGAAGTGATTTCGTCGCGCAGTATAAAAATATATCGCCGTAATGGCAGGAGTGTGCGACGCTGCCATCGCATGCAATTTTGTTCTTGAATTATTTATCAACAATACAATACTATGCCGTAGGGTTTGCTATTTCTGGTGATTGTGTAATAAGGAAATGCGTATGGGAAAATTGAAATATCTCGTGCCGAATTTTTTTACCGCCCTCAGCCTGATTCTTGGATTCATCTCAATAATGATAACCGGTGAGGGCTTTTTGCAGATGGAAAACTCCATTTCTTTTTTCAACCACAGCGGCCCCTATGCAATTCTCGCATCATGGATTATCGTCTGGTGTGTGCTTCTGGACAAGCTCGACGGCTTCGCCGCAAAAGCGCTGCATGCCACTTCCGCGTTTGGTGCACAGTTTGACAGCATGGCGGATCTCATATCGTTCGGCGCGGCGCCCGCAATTCTTGCGTATGGACTGGCTCATGCGATGGGTTCTGAGGTTTTCATGCGCAGCAAAATCCTTCTTGCAATCTGTATGGCAATCTATGTGCTCGCCGCAGCGGTCCGCCTTGCCCGTTTCAATGCCGTTGATATTGAAGAACTTCCCGATTTTTTCCGGGGTTTGCCTTCGACCATCGCGGGCGGATTCATCACGATGCTCGTCATTCTTCTTTATAAGTACCGTGATGCACTTGGAGCCGACGGTATTATTATTGCCCTGGAGGTTGGCCTTGTTGCGTGCGGGGTGCTTATGGTCTCCCCGCTGCTTCTTTCAAAGCTAAAACCCCGCAAGAGCATGTTCATCAATATTTTCCAGATTATAAATATTGTAATCGCATACGTCTGCGGGTTTGGAATGCTGATTCCCGAGTATCTCTTTTTTCTTATTCTCCTGTACCTGTCAGTTGGCTTTACGTACGGCCTCATAAAGAAAAACGAAATTTTGGAGAAGTGAAAATGTTGTGGTAGTATTGTGCCGCTGGATGAAAGCGGTTGTATATTACAGCAGATTAAACCATCCGCAGATGCGAAGCACGAAAACTGCATCATTTTCAAACTTTTCGTATTCATCGCCCTGGTAAGCGGCCAGTTCGATTTCGTTGATATGCGTAAAATGATGATAGCGCACCCGAGCGCTCACTTCAATGTTCTCCCATCGGTACCCAACCGTTATCCAGACCGCATATCCGCGATGGCTTTTGTAGGCGTCCATTTGCTGTCCAAGGATTTCATCCCACTGATTGCCTGAAAACAAGCCGAAACCAGCTCCGAACATAGTTCCCCTGCCGTTGTTTTCTACGGCAATGTATGATTCAAGACCAATCATATACATGGTGTATGCGGTATTTGGAAGGTCGAGGACTCTGTATTTATAGTATCCGGCAAGCGCTTCAGCGCGGATGCCGAAGTAATATGCGGATACATCCAGCGCCACGCCGAATTCGCCGGTGATAAGGCCGTAATCGGATGCGGAGTCGGTAATCGCGCCGTCGGAATCGGTGATTGCGTCGATAAAAAAAATTGCGGTGCTGGTTCCCGAAAGTCCCGCAAAGCCTCCAACGGCCATGCTTGCATCGGCAGAGTGATAACACAGAATCGTACAGAAGAGTAATGACGGAATGATAATGACTTTCTTCATGGAAATCACCTGTGCGGTGATGGTAGAAAGCTATGCAGTTTTTCTCAAGCGGAAAAAATAAAAAAACGCCGACGAGCAGAAATACTGTGTTCATCGGCGTGTATGTGCCGAGCGAAGATATGCGCAATTATATGCTAACCGGATATCTCTTCCAGTTCTTCTTTTGAAAGCTCTTCTTTTGTTGCCAATGTTTTAAGTACTTCCTTTTCATTGTATTTCAAAAATAGCAGAAGGCCAACCGCGCAGAATGCGAAGGCAACAACCCCCGTGAGCCGTACTCCAATGTCGTTTTCGGAGGTTTTACCCAGAAGCAGCATGGAGGGGAAAATGAGCGCGCCCAGCATCTGGCCGACTTTCGACATGAAGGTGCGTGCCCCGAAAAAAATTCCCGCTTTGAAATTGCCGGTGTTGATGCCGTCGGCTTCGGCGATGTCGGCGATGATGGCATTGGGCAGAATACCGAAAATCGCCAGTGGAAGCGAAGCAAATGCGACAACGGCATAAGCCTGTACCATATGCGAAACAGGCCATTTTCCAAGCGGAAAAACGATGACAAATACCAGCGCATAGAGGATGAACGCGATGGAAAGGAGGCGCTTTTTCCCGAGCTTCCGGGCGATGAGATTAACCGGAACGTAAAAGATGAACGAAAGCGCGAAAAGCACAAGCATGAGCTGGGAATACACGGATTTCTCAAGGCCAAGAAGAATGGTCACGTAATACACCAGCCCGGTGGTGATGAAGGTAAGCGCTGTCCAGTAGGTGAGGTCGGAGAGCGTGAAATAGAGAAATCCTCTGTTGCGAAACGCAGACATGACCGCCTGGAAAGTTCCTTCGTTCGAGATGTTTGGTTCGCAGTAGCGCCGCTCATCGATGAAAATAACAGGAAGATACATGAGCACCAGCGAAACAGCAGCGAAAATACCAACTGTTAACTGGAATGCCTGCACCGAGGGCATGGTTTTTTCGAACACTGTCTGGAGTGCGGGTGCTTGTGATCCGGTGGCAAAACCAAGTGCCCATGTAATGGAAATAAGAGTGCTTAGAAACAATCGTTCGTTGGGATTGTGCCCCAGCTCGCTCATCCATGCGAAAAACGGTGTCACGTACATGGTCATAAACCAGTAAAAGAGTGTCACGACAATGAAAAGCCAGATGACATTTCCAATATGGACTTCTTTCACGGGAGGCGTGAACGCCAGTACACCAAGTACTGCGAAGGGGAATGCGCCGATGGCCAGAAATTTTCTCCTTCTGCCGAAAGGAGAAGTGCTTCGGTCGGAAAGGCCCGCAATCCACGGGTCGGTAATGGCATCCCATAGCCTGCCAAAGGCGAAAATGAGTCCGATGATGGTCAATACCCCGAATACATAGCCCTGATAGATGAAAGGCGGGAAGATTGCCTGCTGTCCGCTTTCCGGCGGCAGATAAAAATATACTAAAAGATTGCCTACGCTAAACGATCCGAGCGACCAGCCAAACTGTCCCAGTGCGTACATGATTTTCTTCCATAGCGGAAGCGTTTCAGCTTTATATGCGGCCATGACTACCTCCTGCTGAGTATTAGTTCTTTGTCAAGGATGCGGAAAATATATAATCAATATAAATCGATGTCAATTTAATTTTGGATGCAAATAAAGAAAATATCACTTTACAAAAGATTTTAAAAGATTGATTGTGAATTCTTTCGTAAATACTGCAATATTAGGTATGTAATATGATATTATAGGGCTTGAGAAAAATGCGTGGTCATCTGTTCAATATGGATAAAATACACTACGTGAAGGGGGATAAACCTAAGGTTGAGTGCATCCTCTGCGCCATTCGGGATAATCACCCGGAAGTGACCGACCTCAGTATTTATCGAGACGATTGGTTCATAGTAGCGATGAATCTTTATCCCTTCAATTCCGGGCATTTGATGATTTTCCCCACGCGGCATGTTCAAAGCCCCGGTGAGCTTTCAGAAGATGAAGCGCTCCGGTTGCATCATCTCACCGTGAAGGCTATCACAATATTGAATGATGAATTTGCGCCTTCAGGTTTTAATGCCGGCTATAACATCGGCAAAGGCAGCGGAGCGAGCATCCCGCACCTGCATCTGCACATTGTACCGCGCTACGACAACGAGGTGGGATTTCTTGATGTGCTCGCGGGAACGCGCGTTGTGGTGCTCGACCCGCGTGAGGCTCGGGAGCGATTGCGGACGCGATTCGGTTCACTTACGGCGTAACTCTTCGCTTTCGAAAAGCCCTTCCATGTCTTCTTTGTTGAGCTTGAGGCGAAATGGTTCCGCGCACATGGGACAGATGCCGCGGTTTTCGCCAATGATTAGCTGTTCGAGCTTCAATTCCAGGCGGCTGCCGCAAAAAAGACAGGTGAAATCGCCGGCAGTCATCGGTCGTGGCAGCATTAAGGCACCTCCTTGTAAAAAGATTATGATGCACTATGAGTGCCTGAGATGGCAAGAGAGCTTCAGTTTTTGCCATAAATATGGTAAAGGGGCTCGGGTTGCAATAATTTATTTCTCAACAAAATGTTGACTTTTACCGAAAATAGTGGAGTAATAGTCTATCTGTCGTTAAAATTTCAGACGCTTCAAGCATGAAGATAACGGAGGCCACAATGATACGGAAAATAGCTCCTGGAATGATGGTTTTTGTTTTTGCGATGTTTGCACTTTCGCAATTTGCACTGAAGCCTGCTTTCACCCAGTCCGCACAGCCCGGGCAGGAGGATAAGCTCACTTCGAAAGAGCTGGAACAGGAGGGTGCGCTTTTAGATAAGCAGATTTTGAATGTAAATAAAGAAATATTAAAAATCGTGAAAGATTACAAGGTCACCTCGGATGATTTCAAAAAGAATCTCCGTATCATTCCTTTTCAAACCGATATAAAATTCGCGGAAAATGGGAAAGGCAATTATATTGAAGTTACCCGTCATAAATTTATTCGTAATCCGCTCAATCTGCATCAAATTGTGGGTATAAAAAACAAGACATTCCGTCTCTACTATACTGGTGAAACTGTAAATAAAATCGAAATGAGCATTTTCGAGCGATATTACGATGACAATACGGCCGTGCAGGTGGACATCAACGACCCGACACCCGGCGATGAGCAGACGAATGATATTACCTTCTCTCACACTTTGCTTGTCAATTATTCAATGGTTGATGAAAAGCTTCGAAGAAGCGTCAAGCTGCTGGATAACAAGAAGCTTGGTGAAATTCAAAACACCACTGCGTTTCCCATTCGCAACCAGCTTCGCAGGGATTTCCTGGTGCCCAACATCATTTTCGTAAACAATGTGATTCTTGATGTCGCCGAAAGTTACTATAAGGGCAAAAAGGATGCTGAGACGCTGATGCTCGATTTTTTGAGGAAGTCATCGGGGTATTGAAATCAAACGCAATTTGGCAGACTGCAAAAAGACCGCCCGGAAGCGGTCTTTTTGCATTATTCGTATAAAATATCATTAATGATAATCCCCGCCGCAGTCAGCCCGATGATGCCGGGGATATAGGAGATGCTTCCGAGCATATTGTGTGTCCGTATCGCGGGGGTCTCGGTTGAATATACACAGCGTACACCATGTTCTATCCCGATTGAGCGCAGTCGGCGACGTACACTTTTTGCATGAGGACACCCGAAGGTTTTTGAAATGTCCGATATGCGGATTTTGGAGGGATCAAGCCTCTGAGCTCCGCCCATGCAGGAGACGAAAGGAATGCCTTTTTGCAAAAGAGCATGTATAAGAGCGATTTTTGATTCAATGCTGTCAATGGCGTCGATGGCATGCGTTATTTCTGAACGAAGCAAGTCATAAATATTTTCAGGTGCGATGAATATCCTGTGGCTTTCAATCACACAGCCTGGGTTGATATCATACGCACGCCGGATGGCACAATCGACTTTTGGCGTGCCGATAGTACTTTGCGTGGCAATCAATTGCCGGTTGCAGTTGCTCGCTTCGACGGTATCGGCATCCACGACGATAATGCGCCCCACCCCCGAGCGCACTAATGCCTCAAATGCATACGAACCAACTCCGCCGATGCCGAAAACTGCCACACGCGCGCGGGATAATTTTGCGATGCCATCATGCCCAATGAGGGCTTCTGTTCTTTCGTAAAAGGAGTTATCAAAGTCGTTCATGCGTGTATCTGTCGTAAAAGCGAATTTGTTTGAAATAGCATTAAGGTGTCGTGTTTTTTTCAAGAGTATTATGCTGAATTTTAAAATTATCCTAAAAAAATCATAGCACACCTCTTTGGGAATATGCGTGGTGATTGAAAGCGTAAACGTCCCTTCCGGGAGTCTGCCGGTTTTTGGGAATCATGATTTTGGGTGATGTTAACGAGCGAATTCAGCGGCAAGTAACGCCGGGTCGCTGGGTAATCCCCACCAGATGTGAAACACCGCCGCTTCTTCTATACATTTATCATAAATTGCACAGCTTTTGTAGGGATAAGAATCCACGTCCTCATCATACTCACCCTTTTCAATGCGTTCCACAAGTTCAGGCAGATAGGTCAGCACCGCAATCGCTATCACATGCGAAATTGACCGCCTGAAAAACCGCCGCATATCATTAAAATAATCATACTCCCTTTGAAGGAATTTGACCTTCACGCGCAATTTTAGTATCGGCATGCCATCTTCATCCAGGCGCTTCTGGTATGCAATTCTTCCATGCTCCCTTTCGTACTTTGCGTGATGCCGCATTGCAGAGCGCATCACCGCAATAATGAGATCAATCATTGCCCATCCGGTGCGCTTCTCGGCGTCTTTGAGCAGCAGCAACACTTCACGGGTCATCATGTACGTGGTTTTAATCATGCTTCGTCCTCCATGTTTTGTGATGGATATTGAATGTGTATTATGAATATCTATATGTGCGTATAGTATTATTGCAAGAAAAAAATGGTTTTTTCTCAATATTAAAACTCCTGACACTATCAAACGTTTATTGATACCGAATAATAAAGTGTTTGTTTTTTCAAAATTTTTATAAAAAGGATATATTATAATCATATTTTATAATAATTCCTAATAAACAGCTATGATCCACTATAAAAATCTCACAGCAAATTCAACTCTCAAGCCTTCGGTGTCGATTCTACGAATAAGGAGTAGTGTCTCCTTATGTTCGTTCTTTGAAAACTGGGATGCAGACTGCATGGTGCGGTTGAGTACGGCAGTCTCCTTTGTGATGGGTTGCGGTCTTGTATGTGCCCATATACAAGCCTGGAACTGCCATTAGTCCCGTCCGTTTCACCGGATGAAGATGGTATCTTGCTTCGTCTGCACTGCCCGCAGTGCGAAGCGGCAAGGAAGCCAAAAAATAATAACAAAGGAGTGTACAATGATCATCAACCACAACATGTCAGCCATCAACGCCAACAGAGCGCTTAAGTTCACCCACTGGGAAGTGGACAAAAGCATGCAGAAGCTTTCCTCGGGCATGAGAATCAACCGGGCCGGCGATGACGCCTCCGGGCTTGCGGTGTCGGAAAAGATGCGCACGCAGATTATGGGTCTCAGGCAGGCTGAGAGAAATACCGAAGACGGCATGTCGTTTGTGCAGACGGCCGAAGGGTATCTCAATCAGACTGCCACCATAATCCAGCGTATTCGCGTCCTTGCCGTTCAGTCGGCAAACGGCATCTACACGCCGGAAGACCGCCAGCTCATCCAGGTTGAAGTTTCCGCCCTCATCGATGAAGTGGACCGCACTGCGTCGCAGGCGGAATTCAACAGGTTTAAAGTGCTCACGGGAAGGTTTTCGCGTATCAATGCTCAGGCAAGCATGTGGTTCCACATGGGGCCCAATCAGAACCAGCGCGAGAGGGTTTTCATCGGAACAATGACGGCGGCCGCACTCGGTTTCAAACGAGGCGGGGCCATTGCTTTGAGCCTTTCAACTCCCCGGGGTGCGAACGAAGCGATCGGGATTTTAGACAACGCTCTGCAGAAGATTTCAAAACAGCGTTCGGATCTGGGCGCCTACTACAACAGACTTGAAATGGCGGCCAGAGGCCTTATGAACGCGTATGAAAACGTGCAGGCGGCGGAATCCCGCATCAGGGACGCGGACATGGCCGAAGAAATGGTGGATTTCACCAAGAATTCGGTTCTTGTTCAAAGCGGCACCGCGATGCTGGCGCAGGCAAATCTGCAACCCCAGTCGATCCTTCGCTTATTGGGATGAAAATTCCAGAAGGGAAGGGCAGTTCTTTGAAAACTCGTGACGTTTCTCATTGTAAAATAGTAACTACTGGACATGTCCAGATCGGCCGTTTCGGCGGCCGGTTATGAGGGGAGGGCATTACCGGCCGCCGGAGCGCTGGTCCGGAGGCCGCAAACCGGATCATGGGCAGTCCGGGTTACTACCCAAGGAGCATACCTTCGGCCTTTGAAGGAAGGCCCGTTTTCCGCACGAGGCGGGAGGCGAAAAACCGGAGCCGCTTACAGAAAAAGCATAGTGGCGCCGCACCACACTAGGGAGGGATGAACAATGAGAATCAGTCACAACATGAGTGCCATATTCGCAAACAGGCAGATTAAGCTTGTATCCGAGAGGCTTGATAAGGCTATTGAGAAGCTCGCTTCGGGCGAAGCGATCAATAGAGCGGGGGATGATGCTTCCGGTCTGGCCGTATCCGAAAAGATGCGTACCCAGATGAACGGCCTGCTCCAGGCTGAAAGGAACGCCCAGAATGGGATTTCCTTTATACAGGTCGCGGAAGGATCGCTCCAGCAGATCAACGACATTCTTCAACGCATAAGAATGCTCGCGATACAGGCGGCAAACGGTATTTATTCGAATATGGACAGGGTTCAGATTCAGGTTGAAGTGTCGCAACTTATCGACGAGGTGGACAGAATCGCCACGTCGGCGGAATTCAACCGGCAGAAGATTCTGACGGGAATTTACTCGAGGAATTCCCGCACGGGGGCCATGTTCTTTCACGTGGGCGCCAATCAGAATCAGCGTATGCAGGCCATCATCGCAACGATGAGCTCGCGCGCACTGAACCTTGTCGAAGGGAACAGAAAGCGTTCGCTTTCCACTGTTGCGCAGGCAAACGCGCTTGTAGGGTATGTCGATGCGGCGCTGGACAAGCTGAATCGGCAGAGGGCAGACCTTGGTGCGTACTACAACAGAATGGAAAACACCGTAAGAGCGCTTGCCTATTCCCATGAGAATATGACCGCTGCGTATTCCCGCATACGGGATGCGGATATGGCCGCCGAGATGGTTGAGTTTACGAAAAACCAGATACTCATTCAGAGTGGTACTGCGATGCTGGCCCAGGCGAATTTCAAACCGCAACTGGTCCTTAAGCTGCTCGGATGAGATAAGGTTATGACGCAAAGCACAGTGCCCGGTATTATAATCGCTTCTCCTCCGGATGGGAGCCGGAGGAGAAGCCACCTTTTAAAAGGAGGGAGAAGGTGAGTAATTTTAACTTAACATATTGTGCTGACATGGAGGTGCACAATGGAAATCAACAGGCTAACAGGCAGTCAGCCGAATGTCGCGGCGACCCAGGTAAAAGAGTCGGTGCAGTCGGCCGAGCGCATCTCCCGCGAAACGGTATCTCGCAACAGCGATAGAGAAATGGTGGAACTTTCGCGCGAGAACCTGAAAAATCTTGCAGATGCGCTCAACAGTGCCGCCAACGCGCTCGACAAACGTATCGCGTTTTCGTTTAACGAAAAGATCAACCGCGTGGTGTTGAAAGTCATCAATACCGAAAACAACGAAGTGGTGCGCGAAATACCGCCGCGGGAACTCGTTCGGGTATATGAACATATCCATGAACTCATCGGCATGTTCGTGGATGAGTCGCGCTGAGGCGTTTTTTGTTTGTGCGGGGGAATTGAATACGTTGCTGCAGCTCTAAGTTATGCGGCGTTTCCCCAGAAGGATTATTCATCCTGACAATTGGTGGTTAAAATAGCCATGCTGGCGGAGCTTTGCGTTTATTTCAAATATAACGATGCCATGTGCGGTATTGCACCAACAGCATGTAGTATCACTATTGAAATCAATCCCCGGAAAAACATCCGCATATCCTCACAATAACCCAAATTTAGTATTTCGTACTTGCTGGATTATGTCGATAATTAATTGAAGAAGTCTGTCCCTGTGAGTATATTGGTAGAAAGATTGCGCATGCCGGGTGAATGATATGCCGATTTCTTTCGGTGGAATGGCCTCGGGCGTCGATACCGAGGAAATAATAAAAAAGCTTGTTCAGGTTGAATCAAGGCCGATTATTCAATGGGAGGAAGAAAAGAAGACCGCCTCTCAGAAGAAACAGGCTCTTGGAAAGCTCAAAGACCACATCACTGCCCTTCAGGATGCCGCAAAGGAACTCTACGGCTTCAGGGCGGCATATTTCGATAAATCAGTTAACTCTTCCGACACGAGCATCATTGATGCAACCGCCAGCAGACATGCAGAAAAAGGTACGAGTACCATCGTGGTGAAGGAGCTTGCGGGTGTTCATAAAATCAGCAGCGAAGAAATTAAAAAGGACCGCGAGCTTGAAGCAGGGAAATTCACCATCCAGGTGAACGGAGAAAAACACACCATCCGCTTCCGCGGGGGAAAAATATCTTCTCTGTTCGATGTTATCACCGAAGAGGCTTCGGATATCATTGCTGCAAATCTCATGAATACGCGGGATGATCTGTACACGCTCACGCTCGAATCGAAGACGCCCGGGACGAAGGGAGAAATCCTGCTTTCAGGCGACAAAGAAATTCTCAGTGCCATTGGTCTTATCAAAGGCGAAAAAGGGGCTGAACCTTCACGGACGGACATGGTCTTTGAGCAAAAATATTTCATTCCCTACGCAGGGCCTGAAAAAACGGTTGAGCAAAACGGTTCGCTTTCGGTGGGCAAAGACGGCAAATCGGTCAAGGTAACGGGAAGCCTGTGGCGGGAGTATGTTCTTCCGCTCGAGGTGCCTATTAAGCAGGACAGCACGTTTGAGTTTGAATTTACATATAAAGAGCCTCCGACTGAAAAGGAAGATGAAATTCCATTTCGTGTTGAACTGGGGCCGGAGGAAAGGACCATCATCAAGGGTATTGAGCTTCACGGCTACAATGTGCCGAGAATTAGAGAGCTGGAGAAGAAGAAAAAAAAGGAAACTGTAGATAACATTCTTGGCGTCGGTGTGGTAAGCCAGGTAAACGGTGAAAGAAAAGAAAAAATGTATCAGGTAGATAAAAAATCGAAGGGCAAACAGGAAATTCCCATTGGCCGCGATTTCAAAGATAAAAAAGTGACGAAGATTATTCTTTACTGCAATGAGGGGGAGGCAGATTTTTCAAATGCGGCGATTCTCACCCCGGAAAAAGGCACAGGTTTCTTTGATCCCAAGCACATCATCACGAAAGCAAAAAATGCAAGGATGATTGTGGACGGCGTTGAAGTCTCGCGCGATAAGAATAATGGCATCAATGATGTTATCAAGGGCGTCACGCTTAATTTGAAGCGCGCTTCGGAACATCCGGTGACGCTTACGATCGAATCGAATACAAAGAATGCAGTTGAAAAAATAAAGAAGTTCGTCGACGCCTACAATGCCTACATCGAGTATTCCGCCGAACTGACGATGGTTGAGCGAACAAAAAGCGCAGGACCTGGCGGTAAACAGACTGTGCGCACCGGACTATTCGTGGGCGATTCGACAATTATTCGTCTTGAAAATACGGTGAAAACAACGGTAAGCGCTGCCTACCCCAGCAAGGCGGAAAATCCGATTAAAATCATCACGCAGCTTGGCATTTCCACCGGCGCGATAAATGCTGATTGGGAAACAATCAAGACAGGAAAGCTTCTGTTCGATGAAGAAAAGTTTACGAACGTGGTGCAGGAAAATCCCGATGGCGTGAAGGAGTTTTTCGGTTCGGACACCGACGGCGATACGCGTATCGATAACGGCATGGCGTATAAACTTCAGCAGGCGCTGAAACCCTACACTATGACAGGGAAGAATATCATCCAGGCGAAAATAGATTATGAAAATAACGCAATAAAATCAAGCGATGAGCGGATTGCGCGGCATCAGGAACACATAGTCCAGTATGAAGATAAACTGAGAAGAAAATTTGCGGCAATGGAAAAAGCCATCTCCGGAAGCAAGGCCCAGAGCAGCTGGCTGAAGCAAAACATGGGCGGCGGAAAGGAAGAAAAATAGCTTTGTTTTCGACGTTATGATGATGCAATCTTAACGTAAAAACCTGTATCACGTGTTGCGAGGTACCATGGAAATTCAAATAAATGGCCATCCGGTCGAATTTACCCTTGAAAAAGAAAAAAATGTGAAGGAGGTTGTGACTGCAATTTCGCAGTGGGCGCGGGAACGGGAACTCATCCTTTCGGAAGTTCGGGTTGGTGATGAAGTATTCAGTATGCACGATGTACCGGAAAGGGCAATTGAAAATGTGCAGAGCATGAATTGCATCATCCAGTCAAAAGCGGATCTTGTGGCAGACAGCATCTGCGAAGCGACTGAATACTGTGGAAGAATTCTTTCACGTCTCGATGGCCCGCAGAAAGGAGAATTGCTCTCTGGCGATGATATTGGGAAAATTGCCACGGGTTTGGATTGGCTCCTTGAGATTGCAGCGAAAACTCTCTCGCTTTTGGGTATTTCCGCTCGCGATGCGAAGTACCGCGATAAAAAAGCTTCGGAGCTTTTTGATGAAATAGGGAGACTCAGGAAAGCATTGGCTGGTAATGAAGAAGATGCTCCATCGATTCTTTCCCGACATAAAAATCTTCTTGCCGACTTTCGTGATTTCTTGCGGATTGTGCTTTTAAGCGACGAAATGCGGAGAACCATTATCACCAGCATCGATTCGCCGGATACCGTGGCAGAAATGTTAACGCATATTCTGAATGAAATTCCACAACAGAAGCAAAATCTGGAAAACGCCGCGGCTGCATATCAGGCGGGGAAGGACACGGAAGGATCATCTGGAGTGGAAAAATTCATCGATTTTATCTACCGCTATTTCCGGGTATGCCATCAGATTAAACCGGTGTTCAATATCGATCCGGCAAATGTTTCGTCCGGTGATCTGGCGCTGAATGAGAAGAATGACGCAATAAACGAGCTTCTCAATCAGATGATTCAAAGCCTCGAAAACAATGACATCATCGGCCTCACCGACGTGCTTGAATATGAACTTGTGCCGGCTCTCAACGATATCGAGGAACTCTGCAAAACAGTTTTTGCCATGATCCAGGCCTCTAAAGAACTATGAGGCATACGTGCTTTGAATTGCGTTAGTGAAATATCATCATGTTTGACGAAGGTATAAGGCATTGAAACATAAAAAGCTCTGGAGCGGAAGATTTGAAAACTTGAATGCGGAAATCACCGAGAAAATTTCCGCATCAATTAATTTTGATGCGCGCCTGTATCGTCAGGACATCCGTGGGTCCATCGCGCATGCTTCCATGCTTTTAAAAATCGGCGTTTTGACGCAGGAAGAACACGGAAAGATTGTACAGGGGCTCAATGAAATCCTGGCAGAAATTGATGAAGGCAATTTTGAGTTTTCCCGTTCTCTCGAGGATGTGCATATGAATATCGAATATGCACTGACGCAGAAAATTGGGGATGCAGGAAAGAAATTGCACACCGCGCGCTCGCGCAACGATCAGGTGACGCTCGATCTTCGGTTGTACCTCAGGGATGAATGCGAGCTCATTCGGGCTTTGCTCGCGGATTTGATTGAAGCGCTGGTAACAAAGGCCGAAGCGCACCTCGATGTCATCATGCCCGCCTATACGCATATGCAGGTGGCGCAGCCTGTCCGCTTTTCGCATCACATGCTTGCGCACGCATGGGCGCTTGTGCGCGACATGAAGAGGATGGATGATGCAATCGCATCTTCCATGGCAATGCCCCTTGGAGCGGGCGCGTGCGCGGGAGTCAATTATCCCAATGACCGGGATTTTTTAAAAGAGGCACTTGGTTTTTCCTCGATTACGCCAAACTCCATGGATACCGTGAGCGACCGTGATTATGTGCTCGATTTTCTCTATTTCGCGGCGGTTTTGGGAATGCACCTTTCGCGGATGGCTGAGGAACTCGTTCTGTGGTCCACGAGCGAGTTTCGCTTCGTGCGGCTTTCGGATGCTGTCACTACCGGATCGTCAATCATGCCGCAAAAGCGCAATCCCGATGTAGCGGAACTCATCCGCGGAAAATCTGGGCGCCTGTATGGAAATCTCATCTCACTCCTTGTGACGCTCAAAGGTCTTCCGCTGACCTATAACAGGGATATGCAGGAGGATAAGGAGCCGGTTTTTGATTCTGTTGATACTGTCAAACTCTGCATTGAAGGGATGAAGGAGATGATTGCGGGCATGGAAGTGAATGCTGAAGCGATGCGCGCGGCCGTGTCGTCGAATTATTCCACGGCAACGGATCTTGCCGATTATCTGGCGCAAAAAGGGGTTCCGTTCCGTCGGGCGCATGAAATCGTCGGTTCAATCGTGAAGCACTGTGAAAAAACCAAAACCGATTTTTTCTCACTGAGTGTTTCGGATCTGAGGAATTTTTCCGACGCATTCGGCGATGACGCGGCCGATGCGCTGAACCCCATTTCTTCAACAGAGAGAAAGCTTTCGCAGGGTGGCACTTCGCTTCGGGAAGTGAAACATCAGATTGATGCAATAAAGAAATTGATATCGAAAAAGGAGTAGTAACTTGTTAGACTTGCTTCTGGGCATGCATCTGGCTTCGCCCGCCGTCATTTCATTTCGGCTTTTCTGCGCGATGATGGCGGGGTTCGCAATCGGTTTTGAACGCGAAAAGCACTATCAGCCGGCGGGCCTCCGCACGCACATGGTGCTGTCGCTGGGGGCGTGCCTGGTGATGATTATTTCAATTCTCATTCCCGTGGAATTTCTCAGTTCTTTCCCTTCTTCGGATCCGACTCGTATTGCCGCGCAGGCTGTGAGCGGCATCGGCTTTCTCGGGGCGGGTGCGATTTTCAGATATGGTTTCAACGTGAAAGGGCTTACCACCGCGGCATCGATCTGGACGACATCGGCAATCGGTCTTGGTTTCGGCGCGGGGTTGTACGCATCGGCGTTCATGGGGACCATTCTGCTTATCATCATCCTGCAAATTTTCGAAAAAGTGGAAAACTGGCTGGTGGAACGCAAGGATGTGCGAATCCTCACTATTGAATTTAAATCGGGCACAATGGAAATTTCCGATCTGGTAAATGCGGTTAAATCACACAACGTGACCATGCGGCAGATGTCGATTGCCGAACTCATCCAATCCGGGAATGTGGAAGTAAAAATGAATTGCCGCATCAATGGGGAAACGAGCATCAAGAAACTTTTTCAGGATATCAAAGCGCTCGGCGAGATAAAGGTTTTGCGGATTGATTAGAATGCCCAATCGTTGACAACAATCTTTCGCAGTTTTACTTCCGACGAAATATCTTCATTTTATCAACTTCGGCGATATACTCATAGTTCTTTCCGATGTACGATTCCAAACGCGGAGTCACCGGATAGATGAATCCCGTGAGTCCATTTTCGGAAGTGTCGATAAATAATACCGGTTTTTTGATCTCGAGCATTTCAATAAAATTGTTTTCAAGGCGTCCGGCTTCTTTTAATGAATCAGGATCGCCTCTTCGATACAACTCGTGCACGCGAATCACGGTTGTTTTAGGCCACAGGTGGTATATTCCCATTCTGCGATTCGAGAAATAGTACAGATACGGGCCATCGCCCCAGACAAAAATCCGCTCGCCGGGACAGGTGTTCTTTTCAATGAATTGTGCCGCATTTCGGTAGGAATTTTCGGGGAGAAGGTAATCGTTGAAGTGCCCCACCAAAGCGGCGCGTGCCCAATAAAGCACCGGGCCTTCGTTGTAGAATGCACGTGGATAGCAGTGTTTAATGATGATATCCTTGGTATTCCATACGAGGAAAAACATTGCGGGAATTGCCAGGCCGAGAAACAGCCGGTTTCGTATTTTTCGGGATATTCTATCTTCCATGCTGTCGACGGCAAGCGCCGCTGAAAGGCAGAGCCCGGGATATGCCACCATGAAGTAGTGATGGTAGAGCCTGGAACCACCCGCAAACACTAAAAGATAACTGATGATGAAAAAGGCAAGGACGGCGGATTCCTCAATTGTTTCAAATCGGAATCTATTGCGCATGAAACGAAGAGCAATCGCGCATGCGGGCAGCCACGCGGCAAAATGCCAGAAAGCGAGCAAACCCTGACGATGCGTATATTTTGCGATGAATACGAGTGGGTCAAGCCCTTTTGCAATTGCGTAGTACAGCTTGCCGTGAATGTCCCGGCAAAGATCTGATGCAATAATATCTATGGTAAAATAATCAATCACAAGCGCAAGAATGCATGCAAAAAATGAAAGCGAAATCGCGATGAGATATTGCCTCTTGATGTGGCCGTTCCAATATGGCAAGTACATAATAAAGAAAAAAAGCAGAAATAAGCCGAGGATAATTCCATGAAATTTTACGTACGATGCTGCGAGAGCCATAATGATTGATCCGCCAAAAAAAAGCAAGCGCAGTGCATCTTTGCGTTTAAGATACATAATCAGAAAGCACAATCCCCAGGCAATCGGTAGATTAAAGACAATCTCTCCATTGGTGGCCATGAAGTGGCGGTTGAAAGATGTAATGAAAATCGCATACATGAGCGATGCAAGCGCGCCGGTACCTGGGCTTCGTATTGCTTTTCCTGTGTAGTATATTCCCAATGCGGTGAGCCAGACGATGATGATGGTGATAGCATGCACCACAGCCCATCCCTTCTCGGGCCAAATGTGGTAGGAAAGTTTGAAAATTGCATGATAGAGCGGAAGCTTGCTTTCTGCAAAATCTATGCCCGGGATATCGCCCGCCAGATATTCTTTCGTCTGTACAATCGCCGCAAGTTCGTCGGCATCATAATAATCGTTGAAGAGGGTGGGAAAGCGAAAAACAGCCGCGGCGGCAAAAAGCAGTAGCGCGAACATGAAAGGCTTTTGTGCAAGTGTAGCGATTTTTTCGTAAAAATTCATCGAAAAGTACCTCGAAGAGACGCAATGTATTCCGCCAGCAGAAGATCATCCGGGGTGGTGATTTTCATATTGCGGTAATCGCCTTCCACCGCCTGCACCGGTTTTTCAAGCAAAAGAACGAGGCTTACATCATCGGTCGCGTTGCGGATGCCTTTTGCTATTGCATGTTCGTGCGCCTGGCGGATGAGGGAATAGTGGAACGCCTGGGGCGTCTGAGCGCTTCGGAGCACTTCGCGGGGAAGCGCGCGGACCACGGTAGTATTTTCGACTTCTGAGATGGTATCCTTCACGGGTATATAGGTACCGCACGCCCCGAATTTTTGAGCTGCAGATATACATCTCTGGATTATTTCAATGGTTACAAAAGGACGTGCGGCATCGTGAATGAGCACAATGTCCGTATCGTGAAATTGATGTGCCCGAAGTGCCTGGTATGATGACATCTGCCGGGTTTCACCCCCTGCTGTGATTGCAAGGAGTTTGGTGATATGATATTCTTCCGCGAATTTTTTTATCTCAGGTAAATGCTCATCGGGGCCGGCAACGACGATTCCGTCGATTTCGCGCATGCGCTGAAACGTTTCCATCGACCAGACGATGACGGGGATTCCGGAAATACGAAGAAATTGCTTGGGGGTGGAGCTTCCCATTCTGCTGCCGCTGCCGCCCGCGAGGATAAGCGCGTATTGCATAATCAAAGGGATTTCGATCTATGATCGAATTCTTTTTCCATTTTAAGAGTATAAGAAAACATAGTGCGTAAATCGATTTTTTCTGATGCGTTGATAATTTCGATTCCTGCTATTTTTCCATCGCTGGTAATATCGATGTTGATACCTTCTGAGATTTCGATTACACTCTCAGGTTTGGTGTCGCTTAATTCGATGTATATCGCATCGACTTCGTCATCATAAAAAACTTTCATTGTTTTAGTCCTTTACGCAGAGGATATGCTGTTATGATTGTCGCAATATCGTTTTCAAAAGAAAAAACAATTTTAATGGGGTATTTTGATACATCAGTTGTCTCCATGTATTCATTGCGGCCAGCCGGGAAATATTTGTTTGACAATATTTCAATAATGCATGATTCAGGAATATTATATAAAGAGAGCCTCCTTTTCGCATGTCGTGAAAATCATATTTCCAAAGCGGTCCCGTAATTAATAACGTGCAAACGGATTGTTCATCATCCAGATGCCTTCAGTGTAAACGCATTGTCAATGAAAAAATCCCGTTGTGAGCACGTGATGGGGTTGCAAATTGATATATGGCTGATTCGTTTCAGTACTCTATGCCAACCCGCGATGCGATAAATGTTGGCAGAGCGAACGCCCCGCGGTGAATTGCGGGATTGTAGTAGCGAAACTGCGGCTGCATCGCGGCAATTCTCTTCTCGTCAACATCTTTCAAAGGATGGTATTTCTTTGAGCAAAAGGTGAAACCGATGATGCCGCTGGGGTAGGTGGGCACCACCGTAAAATAGTATCCCGGTACGGGAAAGAGTTTTTTCGCGTAGCCGGTGAGCGTCTGAACGATGTCGCCGTGATAGAAAAATGATTCCGACTGCGTCGCGGCAATGCCGCCTTCTCGCAACGACTCGCGCATCGAAGCATAGAACTCTTCGGAGAAAAGCACTGTTGCCGGTCCTACAGGATCCGATGAATCCACCAGGATGATGTCGAAAGAATTTTTATGATCTTTCACGTATTTCGCGCCGTCTTCGCACACGATTTTCACGCGGGGATCATCGAGCGCGGATGCAAGTGCTGGGAGATGTTTTTTGGAAAGGCGTATTACGTGTTCATCGATTTCACAGAGGATGGCTTCTGTAACCGAAGAGTGTTTGAGCACTTCCCTGATGGTGCCGCCGTCGCCTCCTCCCACGACCAGTACTTTTTCGGGGGCGGGATGGGTGAACATGGGCACATGAGCCAGCATTTCATGATAGGCATGCTCGTCCCATTCCGTGCACATGATGACGCCGTCCAGCACCAGCATGCGCCCGAATGGCCTGGTTTGATACACTTCGATTCGCTGAAAAGGCGAATCGTATTGTTCGATCATTTTTTCGATTTTTATTTTTATGGTTCGTCCGAGTTCAAACTCGAAATTTTCTTCAAACCAGAGATTCGAAAGTTCGGGCATCGGGCACCTTCCAGAAAAATTGATTATGCCGGTTGGCAGGTTGGTAAAGAAGCGACGATTACGGCCGGAGTAACCGGATCATAATCGTCGCTATTTTCGCAATAATCGCTGTGAATGTGTATTACTTCCGTAAAGCTACATTGAGCTTGAAGTCGCTTCCTTTGAAATAGCTCAACGTGAAATGCGCGGCAACTTCCGGATCGTAATACTTGCAGCTAAAAATATCGATATAGGCCTTATTCGTGAGATTCGCGAAATGCCCGGAAATGAGCGATGTTTCGATAAGCTGCACCATCGAATATCCGGCCACTTTTTCGTCTTCTCCGAAATGGACCACTATCGTATCGCCGAAACGTTTCATTTTGATCAGGTCGCATAGCTGGATGACATACTGGCGAATTGCTTCGGCGTCACGGATAATTGCCGGATCGCAGTTGCTGACATCCACGCTGCTGTAAAGGCCCCACGCCCCGAGTTCATCGAACTGCTCGAGGGTGGGCATATTTGGTGCCTCGGCCCCCTTAATCAACGATGCGCGCATTTTCTACCTCCCTGATCATTGAAAGCTCCTGTACGCGCTTGCTGCCCGGGAGTATCCCTCGCTGCAGGTGGAACAGGGTGCATTTTTCGGATTCCAGACCGTTTTTAATATAGTCCACGGCGATCTGATAGTCGAAATCGCCGCAGGTAAAGACATCAACCGCGGCATAGCCGTATTCCGGCCATGTGTGAATGGTAAAATGCGATTCGGCGATGACAATCACTCCGCTAATACCGTAGGGGGAAAATTTGTGAAAAAAGGGTTTAACTATTGTGGCCTTAGAGAGTTCGGCTGCAGCCATCATCACCTCCTCAACCTTTTGTAAGTCGTTTAGATGACACTCGTTGCAGTTGAAGAGCTCTGCAATTACATGTGTTCCTAAACCCTCCATGGCAATTACCTCGCTTGTACAATTATCTCTACACGGTAAACCGTGTATGTAAACCCTTTTGATTGAACGGAACCAAGAGGTTCACGCGTAAAACACAAGGTAACCCGGCTGTACTATAGTTAACATTGGCGTGATGCATGGAAATACCGGATAAAAACGAATAGCCACATGAAAACAGACGGAAGATATGTCAATTAAATATTCGATATTTTTTTTCGTCTTTTTTCCAGTAAATCCGGCTTAGAATATCACCCCCATTTGTGACGAGCAATTTTTGAAAGCGACATAACTTTTTGATACCCTACAAATTAAGTGAAATATAGCAACTAAAAATTTAATCGCACACTGTTTTTTTGAAAAAAATTTAATTTTTTTCAAAAAATTTAAAGTTTACTAATAACCGATTTATTATATTATTATGATGCCATATTATTATTAAATATAATAAATAATATTTTTATAAAAATATAAATTATAATAATTAAATTTATAATTACTATATTATATTGTTTTATATATTATAATGTTGTAATATATATAATAAAAAAGTGCCGTGCGGGGTTATTGCGGCAGTGGTATGTATCGAAAGCGTGATTTTTCTCTTTCGAAGCATCATAAAAAATAATTTTTCTCTTGTCGAAAGACATCTTAAGGCGCATCTGGCATCTGCAATAATTTTTTTGATGGATATCATAATGGATTTTCTGGAAAAATTACGAAGCACTGCACCTCTTCTGCTCGATGGAGCCATGGGAACGATGCTCTTTCAGCGCGTACCGGGCTTTTCGGGCTGTTTCGAGCGGCTTAATCTGGAGCAGCCTGAAGTTATCCGCGATATACACCGGGCTTACATTCAGGCGGGAGCTGATATCATTCTCACAAACACCTTCGGCGGAAGCCGCATAAAGCTTTCGGAATACGGGCTTGCGGAACAATGCAGGGAAATTAATGAAGCGGCGGCCCGTATAGCACGCGAAGCCGCGAAAGGGCATGAAGTTTTTATTGGCGGCTCAATCGGCCCGACGGGGAAATTGGTGCGTCCGACGGGAGAAATCGCTCCGCAGGAGCTTCTGGATTCCTTCGCTGAGCAAATCCGCGGCCTTGTGCGCGGCGGCGTTGACCTTTTAGTCATTGAAACGATGACCGATGTAGCCGAGGCGCGGCTTGCGTTGCTTGCCGCGCACGAGGTGTGCGGGCTTCCGGTCGTGTGCAGCATGAGCTTTGAGGGAAATGGCCGCACGGTAACGGGTAACCCAATGGTAGGCGCGCTTGCAACGCTTGCCGAATACGGCGCAAGCGCCGTTGGCGCGAACTGCAGCATGGGGCCCGATGGACTGTTTCGTCTCTATTCCGACCATATCAATGAGCTTCGCCAGCTTGGCGTGCCGCTCACCGCCTGGGCCAATGCCGGCATGCCTGAGCTCGATAACGGCATGGTGGTGTATAGGCTTACCCCGGAGAAGTATGCGGATACTTCGGTTCTCTTCGCGGAACTTGGCATTTCCGTCATCGGCGGATGCTGCGGTACTACCCCCGCGCATATCAGTGAGCTAAAAAAACGTCTGCCGCATCAAACAGGCGAAAAAATGCCTCTCATACCGCAATTTCACTGCATTACCGGACCATATTCTTACCTTGATATTTCGAATGCATCGTGGCCAATTCTCATCGGCGAACGGCTTAATCCTACCGCCCGAAAGAAATTTGCCGAAGAGCTGAAAGAAGGAAAGACGGCGTTTTTGCGCGATGAAGCCCGAAAGCAGGAGGTTGAAGGAGCGCATCTGCTCGACCTTAACGTGGGAGTTCCCGGACTCGATGAGGAATCGGCAATCGAACGCTGTGTGGAAATTCTTCTGGGAACCGCGAAAATTCCCCTTATGATTGATTCCGACAATCCGAATGTCATCGCGAAGGCTCTTTTAAGCTATCCCGGCGTGCCTGTGATAAATTCCATCAATGCCAAACAGAAAAGCCTTGCAACCATCATGCCCCTGTTGCAACGCTTCGGTTCGTTTGTGGTGGCGCTGTGCATGGACGAATCCGGTATTCACCGCGAGGCTGCAAGGCGCATAGCCATCGGGGAAGCGCTTCTGGAAAAACTTGAAGAAGGCGGCATTGCCAGCCAGAGGGTGTTTATTGACCCCCTCATGCTTGCCGAAAGCGCCGAGCCGGGCGCGGCGATGGAAACCTTAAAGGTGATATCGCACTTTGCTGCCAGAGGCATCAAAACGAGCATTGGCCTCAGCAATATTTCTTTTGGCCTTCCGCAGCGCAAATTTATCAATAATGCCTTTCTCAATATGGCTATTGAGGCAGGGCTATCTGCGGCCATTGTGAATCCTTCAGCGGTGAGGATTTCAAACGAGCCGATTGAAGAAGAGCTGTTTGCGCGTGATTTTTTACAGGGGCGCGATCCCCGCGCAGCAAAATACATCGCGCGGTTTTCCGGGCAGGCGGCAGAGCAAAAAAAAGAATCGGATATCAGCACGCATGCGGACCAAAAAGACCTGCTTGCCGGCATACGGGATATCGTTATCGAAGGCGATAGCGACGGGATTATTCCCGCGGTTGAACGGGCGCTGGCGGAGCTTGCGCCCGAAGATATTATGAATCAGGCGCTTATTAAAGGGCTTGAAGTGGTGGGCGATTACTACTCTCAGGGCGTGTATTTTTTGCCGCAGATGATTGCCTCGGCACAGGCGATGAAGACGGGCTTTGAGCGTCTAAAGCCCCTTCTAAAAAAAGAGAGTGTCGAGCGCAAGGGAAGCGTGGTTATCTGTACAGTGAAGGGCGATGTGCACGATATCGGCAAAAATATTGTGGCGATGATGCTTGAAAATCACGGGTTTGAGGTTATTGATCTTGGCAAGGATGTCGATGCCGATGTAATCATGCAAACCGCTGTTGAAAAAAAGGCGCAGATTGTGTGCTTAAGCTCGCTTCTTACGACGACGATGCCGGAAATGGCGCGGGTGAGCCGGATGATAAAAGAAGAAAAGCTTCCGATTACTCTTATTGTTGGGGGTGCGGTGGTCACCAGGGAGTATGCGGACAGCATTGGCGCGCGTTATGGGGCCGATGCCGTGGAAGGAGTACGAATTGCGCTTGAAGTGGTGAAGAAATGATTGCATCGGTGCTCGATGCAATCGGGGTGATGATGAGAAAAAGGTTGAACTCATTGCTTGCAAGAGATACGATCGAAAGGGCACCATTGTTCAGGAAAGCACGGACCTGGTGATGGATCTCAATCTCCTGCATATTTATCAAAAATCATCGTAGCAGGGTGTAAATTTTGTACATGGTTGTAACCACAATTAAAACCCCGAATAGTTGTTTTATTCTTTCATTTGAAACATGCCGACTTGTGAGCCTTGCACCATAGAACGATCCGATTGATCCAACTATTACAAGAATAACTGTCATATGTATATTCCAATGAGCCGTTGCTATGTGTGGAATTAAAGCGGAAAAAGAAGGGGGACACACGGCAAAAGCATTTATTCCTGCCGCCTTTTTCGGCTCAAATCCCAGTACAATAAGCGACGGCATGAGCAAAAAGCCAGGCCCAACACCTAAAAAACCCGAGAGTATTGAAATTGGTATGGACAAAAAGGCCGCAGCTTTGAAATTTTCCTCAGTTGCTGTCTTTTTTACAGGTTTAAAAAGACTGTAAGCAAGATATAGTACGGATGCAAAGTATATTAACCACACATATTTCTGGTCTATATATTGCACAAAGTATGACCCTGCGGGGGCAAATAAAGTGGTAATGACCGCAAGTATAATAGCCTTTTTCCAATCTACGAAGCCGCTTTTCGCGAATCCGATAACAGAAAAAAGTGCTGTAACGCCATTTAAGATTAAACTAAGTGGTTGAACATCATGAATCAGATCGGCATAAAAAAGGCCCAAAAAAGGAACTGCAGCAAATGCGACGCCAAGTCCAAGCATTCCTGATACGAATGCAAGGATAAAAAGTCCCCCTACAATTACGATATTTTGATTCATTCTCTTACTCCTCTGCCTTCTGTATTCTCATTGATACCTCGCTTTAGGTACAATTGCCTGATTGCATACTTCTGGACACCCCTAAAAACCGCTTTCGTCCTTAAAAATAGTATCGAAAGAAATCGGTTTTTACCTAATATTTTGTGCCCACAAGGGAACATCCTTATAAAAGAGTTTTTAGAAGTTCTTTCTATTATTATACTTCTGGAAATTTCTAACAAGCAATTTTTTTATGCGTGTGCATCCAGAGTTATTTTTGTTTTTTTATTGACAGTATAAGCCCGTTCAAAAGAAAGTATCAGTGCCGTTTTCGTTTGCAGTGTTTTTCGTTTTACCTTGAATTATTTATTTGCGCAGTTATCGGTATGTTTCATCGAAATATCCGATGGCCGGTATGCGCTTGTAATCCATTTTTCGAAGCTCTTCGAATAAATTTTAAATAGGCAAGGAGAAAGTTTGTGAAACGGACACTGTTGTTAATCTTCCTTCCCTTTTTTGTTTTCGCGTTTCTCTCCTACGTTGTTTTTCTGAAAGCCTGTGACTATGCAATGTCGAACCATCCCGAAAAGCCCCTTCCGTTCAATCACAAGTCTCATGGTGAATATTTAAAGAAGCTCGGCGCGGGCGACTGCGAATATTGCCACGGATTCTATGCGAACGGGCGCTTCAAAGGAATACCCGACATTGCGACCTGTAAAAGCTGTCATAATGGCTCAACAGCCGCGGAGAAAGCGATGTTTAAAAACTACAGGGATACCGACAGGCCATGGGGTTCCTACGCGAAACAGGCCGATTTGGTGTATTTCAGCCATATCGCCGTGCTGAAAAACACGAAAGAGGCGCGCTGCACTTCGTGCCATGGCGACAAGAAGAATTCCATGACTACTGCCAAAACCGGCCGTATCATGGGCAGGATGCCGATGGGCCGGTGCATGGATTGCCACACGGCGCTTCGGATCAGCAATACATGTCTGGTCTGCCATGATTGATGAAGCGCGGCACAAGCGAATAATGAAGGCGAGGTAATCGAATCCATGAAAAAGATTGAACGAAAAGATTTCCTGAAAGTTGCAGGCGGCGCGGTGGCCGGGGGCATTGTGGGCACCACGGTTTCCTTTGCGCCGTTTGATGGATTACAATGGCTGGTGGAATGGACCCAGGATCAGTACCGTCCTGAGGGCGGAGAAGAAAAATTCCGTCAGGGAGTTTGTCCTGCCTGTGGAACCAATATTTCGGTGCGGATGATCGGCGATAGAGCAGTGAAGGTGGAAACTTCAAATGCGGGCTGTTCGGTGTGTCAGACGCTGATTCAGCAGCTCTATCATCCTGAAAGGATACAGCGCCCTCTCAAACGGGTCGGCGGAAAAGGCTCGGGCCGATTCGCGCCGGTTGACTGGAACGAAGCCGTTCAGGATATCGCGAATAAAATAAAGGAACTCCGCGCGCAGAATAAGGCGCAGGCGGTTGCGGCAATCAACGGTTCGGGTAATGCGGCAGCGAACGCTCTTGTGGAGCGCCTGTGCGCTGCGATCGGCAGCGGGCATGTATATAATGAAGCGAGCCTTGATGAACTTGCGTCCGCTGCGGTTCGCGTCTCGCAAAATGCGGATGGCGCGCTGGAGTACGATTTTGAAAATGCAAGCTATGTAGTGAGCTTCGGTGCACGGCTCTTCGAAGGCTGGGGAAATCAGGCGCGGATGCATCGAGTTTTGAATACCTGGAAAGCGAATAATACCACCTTTGTTCAGATAGACGCCCTTGCGACGCGTACCGCATCACTTGCCTCAAAATGGGTACCGGTGAAACCGGGAAGCGAAATATTCCTGGCAATGGGTATTGCCTATAAACTCATCATGAATTACGGCAAGGGCGGGAATCTTCCCGAGCTTGCGCGATGGAACGGGTTGAATGATTTCGCACCCGATAAAGTTTCGGAGCTTACGGGCGTGCCGGCCGAAAAAATCGATGAAATCGCGCGTGAATTTGCGAATGCCCCACGCGCCGTTGCGGTGGCGGGACGCGGCGGGAAGATGGTATCATCTTCGGTTGCGGAAATTCTTGCGGTGCAATGCCTCAATAAGCTCACGGGCAGAATGGGCGTTCCCGGCGGTGTATTTGTTAAAGCGAAAAGCAACCGTCTGGGCGCGGTGGCGCAGGACGCGGTTGCCCGTGCGGGATTGCAGGCGACACGCAAAGCGAAAGGAATCGATGATTTTATTAAGAACGGCGAAAAGCCGGAATTGCTTTTCATAAATGAAGCAAATCCAGTGTTTACGAGTGTCTATGGCCTAGATCTGGCGAACAAATTAAAAGAAATTCCCATGGTGGTGGCGATAGCGACGCTGCGAAATGACACCGCCGCACTGGCGGATTATATTCTTCCAGCCACCACAATTCTTGAAGTGAAGACATCCAGGGGGGATGCTGTTGTTGCGCCGCGATTTTTTGCGAAAAACGCGGCGGACATTGTACTTGCGATTGCCAAAGCAGTAGAAGGTGTGGCACAATCGTTTCCCTGGAGCGGGCATGCTGATGTGGCAAACCTCATTGGCGCAGATAGAAGGCCTCTTGCCAGCTTTACGCTCAATCTTGACGTGCTCCGCAACGGCCTCGAAGGGGTGCAAAAGCGCATGGAAAGCACCCTGCCGCTGGCGCTCATTCCCTATGAGATTCCGCTGGTGGGCAATGGAAGCAGCCTTGCACTTCCCTATGTGCTCAAAGGAATTGGTCGCGAGGACTATGCGTTTGAAAGAATGCGGGTGCTTGTGAATCCGGAAACTGCCCGGACTTTGGGAGTGGGCGAGAACTCAACAGTGAAAATCCGCTCTTCGCGCGGAAAGACGTGCAGGGTAAATGTGCATCTCTCTAAAACTGTGGCCCCGAACACTGTGGCGGTCGCGATGGGATTCGGACATCGCGATCATACAAAATATGGAAGTGACAAAGGTGCCAATCCTCTTGAAATAATGACGGCCGATATCGATTCCGAGTCCGGTGTGGCCGACTGGTGGTACACCAGGGTAAACTTGAGCTAAGGAGCTGTCATCATGATGACTGTACGATGGGGAATGTCAATCGACTTAGATAAATGCACCGGTTGCGGTGCGTGTCAGGTGGCATGCATGCAGGAAAACAATATGCCGATCTTTGAAGAGGATTCCGATATACCGAAAAGAGTCACCTTCCTTGATCTGATGAAGGTCACCAACGATTATGAGCGCGGTAAAAACTATGGCGAAGTGCAGGTTGCGTTCGTGCCGAAAATGTGCATGCAGTGCTCGGGCAATGACCCTCAGAATCCGCATCCCCCCTGCGTTTCCGTATGCCCTGTGGTTGCCACCGACGTGGGCGAGGATGGAGTGGTGAGCCAGATATGGTCGCGATGCATCGGATGCCGCTACTGCCAGGCAGCCTGCCCGTACGAAGCGCGCGTCTTCAACTGGTGGAAGCCCCGCTATGAAAGCGATTTTAAGAAGGGGCTAAATCCCGATGTTTCCGTCGCCTCGCGGGGAACAGTCGTGAAATGCACGTTCTGCAGCCATATCTGGAAGCGCGAGCGCGATAAGGCGATTGCACAGGGCGAAAAGGACATCAATAAAGTCACCTACACGCCCGCGTGCGTAAGCGCGTGTCCCACCGGCGCCATTGTGTTCGGCGATCTCAATAATCCCAATTCGCCCGTGTACGAAACGCGCCTGAAAAATGACCCAAGGGCGGTGCGCATGGTGCATTCAATCGACCATCAGCCTGAAGATGAACGGCAGCGCCGTTTGCGAATCAAGGAGTTTCCGAACCCGAAAGTATATTACCTTTCAAGCCAGAAATGGCTTCGCGATATTATCAGCGGTTTCCAAAATTCCTGAATAAATGAGGAGAGAAACTGTGAATACCTTTACAGAATGTATCAAAAACGAATGGAACAGTTTTTCGAAGAACACTAAAATCGCGCTGGCGGTACTGTCAGCGCTGGTGTTTTTCTTCGTGGTATTCGCCATCCAGATTCTTTTCTGGGGGCTGGGATACACCGACATGAATAACACATTCGCCATGGGACTGTGGATCATCGGCGATCTGGGCTTTGTGGCTCTGGGCGGCGGCGCATTTTTTACCGGTTTTATGCTCTACATTTTTCGGGTGGAAAAACTCGAGCCGCTTATCAACTCAACGGTGCTCATAGGCTTTATGTGCTATCTTTTCACCTTTATATTGCTGGTCTTCGACATCGGCCAGCCGCTTCGAGCCTGGTTTGGATATACCTATCCAAATTGGGGTCCCAATCTGGTGCCGCAATCGATGCTCACCGAGGTTGTATGGTGTCTGACCCTGTATTTTTTGGTGCTGTGCGTGGAACTCATTCCGATTCCGCTCAAGCACAAAGTTCTCGATAAAATTCCGGTACTGCACTACATCGGCCATTATCTTCACAGGCTCATGTGGATCATGGCGGCGGTGGGTACCTTTCTTTCCTTCTTCCATCAGGGTTCACTCGGCGGCGGCATGTGGGATGTGCTGTATGGCAAACCCGGCTGGTGGCGGGCACATCATCAGTTCTTCTTCCTTGCGATTGTGGGCGCGACTGCGGGCGGCACCTGCTTTATGATTATGGTTCCTAAAATCGCAGAACGCATCATGAAAAAGGAAGTGGCACCAAAGGAATCATTCTGGACGCTGGCGCGCATTTCGGGAGTGATGTTCATCTTCTATTTTCTTTTCAGGGTGTACGATGTATATACCATGGCGGTGCGATACGTTCCGATTGCGGATCGCCGGTTTATTGATCTTTTAGGCGGGTATTACGGACTCTGGGTGCTTGCGCTCGAGCTTCTTCTCTGCCTTGTGCCGATTGCCATATTGAATGTGAAAAAATTACGAGAACAGGAAAAATTCCTTTTCGGCGCGGTTATCTGCGGCGTGGCGGCGATTGTGTTTTCGAAGATCGGCGTGGTGCTCAATGGTTTCAGCATTCCGAATTTTCCCTGGCGAGAATTTGCGGCCTACAATCCCACCATTCAGGAATGGGGGATTATGCTCGGTTCCATCGCAACAATGATCCTGATTTACTGGGGATTTGCGGCGTATCTGCCTCTTTTCCCGCATCTCCATAAAGAGGAGCATCACAGGTAAATCGAAAGAATCTCGAAGAATTCATTAAGCCGCCCCGGATGTATCTGAGGCGGCTTAATTGTTATTTGCGTCTCTCACATTTCCTTGCTCATCAATCCATCGGCCGCAAGCCGAACTATCGGCGTGAATAGCGATAGCCCTGCAATGATTGCCCAGTTGATTGCCCCGCTGATGGGCGTGGTATTGAACACGATGTTAAGCGGCTGGATGAAAATGATTCCTGCGATCATCGCAAGGGTGATGAAGAAGAACGATTTGAGCATCCAGTTGGGACGTATTATTTTTTCAATAAGCGATCCGTCTCGAATTACAAACGCGTATATTTGCGGCGAGAGAAGCATCACGGAAAACGCGGCGGTTCGTGCGATTGCGTCATTGTGATGGAGGTGATGGAAAATGATGAAAGCCGCGGCGACGGATAGGCCGAAAAGAAATCCGTCGATGAACATGCGTATGCGGTCGGCTCGTGGGACGACAGGATCGGAATGTCTGGCGATTTTCCGCTTCATGATCGATCTGTCGGATGGATCGGTACTGATTCCCACGGCGGGGAGCGATTCCATCACCACGTTCGACCAGAGGATCTGAATCGCCGTAAGCGGAGCGGCATAGCCAAGCGCCGGCGTGATGAGCACAGCAAGAACTTTCCCGATATTGTTGGTGAGGAGGTATCGTATGAGCTTCTGGATGTTGCGATAGACGGTACGGCCTTCGCGGACAGCGTGTATAATGGTGGAAAAATTATCGTCCGTGAGAATCATCTCGGCGGCTTCCTGCGAAACTTGCGACCCAGCGCGCCCCATGGCAATTCCCACGTGCGCCTGTTTCAGCGCCGGCGCGTCATTCACCCCGTCGCCCGTCATCGCCACCACATGCCCTTTTTCTCTGAGTTTTTTAACAATTGAAAGTTTATCCAGTGGAGAGACGCGGGAATAAACTTTAATGGATTCCACCCTCCTTGAAAACTCTTCATCGCCCATTTCTTCGATTTCACGGCCTTCAATGGCTTCGTCAATCGTTGAGGCTATGCCCACGCTCTGCGCGATTGAAAAACCGGTGTTTTTGCTGTCGCCGGTTATCATCACGACATTGATGTTTGCGGATTTTGTTTCTTCGATGGTAATTTTTACTTCGTCTTTCGGAGGATCGTAGATTGCGGCGCATCCGAGAAAGGAAGCATTTTGAATATCATCGAGTGAGATGCTGGATGCGCTATGGAATTTTTTCCAGGCGAAACCGATGAGACGGAACCCTTGATGTGAAAGCTCAGCGAGTGCTTTGCTGATGCGCGTTTTTTCGTGCGGAGTCATTTTCTCGTACTTCCCATCCAGATAAAATGTTTCGCAGAGTTCTACGATACGTTCAGGTGCTCCTTTTATTGATATGAGGTATTCGCCGCGAGGATCTTCCAGCAAAGCGGCGGAGAGCATCGTTTCGGATGAAAACGGGATTGCATCGGCAATACGATAGGTGTCGAATGTTGACGGCTTAAAACCGTTGATGATAGCCGATTTGATGAGAGCGGTTTCGGTGGGGTCGCCCATTTCCTTTACAATTGTTCCGTCAATTTCCTGTACTTCCGCAGTTGCGCATTTAATTGAAGCAAGAAAGATTTTATGAAGGACATCAGATTCGCCTTCGGAAATCATTTTGAAAAGTTCGGCTGCGGGATTGAATCGGCCATTAATAAAGTATTCTTTAACAGTCATATTATGCTGGGTGATGGTACCGGTTTTGTCGGTGCAGATATAATTCACATTTCCGAGCGTTTCCACAGAAGAAAGGCGTTTGATGATGACATTGTTTTTCGCCATGCGCTCAACGGCAAGTGAGAGCGCAATGGTGATAGAAGCGGGAAGGCCCTCGGGAAACACTGCGACCATGATGCTGATGGCAATGATGATCGATTGATGCCAGGGGAATTCCCTGAGCATGCTCACTCCGAGCACTACGATGGCCGAAAAGAGAGCGAGAACTACAAGAAATTTTATTTCTTTCTGGAGTTTCTGCTGAAGGGGAGTTTTTTCTTCTTGTGATTCCTGGATGTTTCGCGCGATTTTTCCCATTTCTGTTGCATCGCCAGTGGCAATGATGAGTGCTTTACCGGTGCCGTTTAAGACACGGCTTCCGCTGAAGAGGATATTTTTCATTTCAAAAAGCTGCAATTCACCGGGAAGAGGGTCGGCGTGTTTGGCAACCGCTTCGCTTTCGCCGGTGAGATGCGCTTCGTCAACTAAAAGATTTTTCGCTTCAATAACGCGTGCGTCGGCGGGTATGATATCGCCCGCTTCAAAGAGAATGATGTCGCCCGGCACAATGAGCTTTGACGCGATGATTTCGACCGTGCCATTGCGCATCACTTTAAATTGGGGTGAAAGAATTTTCTTTAGCTCCTCAACGGCTTTTTCGGCTTTATAATCCTGAATCAGGCTTATTATGGTATTGATGATGACTACACCGGTGATGGCAAAGCCCTCAATGAAATCTTTAATGGCAAAGGAAAAAGCAGAAGCTGCAAAGAGGATGAGCGCCATGGGTTCTAAAAGATACTCAAGAAGCTTCATAATAAAGCTTTTTCTCCTGGCCTGGGTTATTTCATTGGTGCCATATTTTGTGAGCCGCTCGCTGGCCTGAGTGTCGGAAAGGCCTTCGGGGGAAGATTGTAGCATTCGGAAATTTTCATCAATTGGTGATGTATAATAGTTGTGGTATGGATGGCTCATTTTAGTACTCCCTTTATACCAATGGATTTTTTAAAATACGTGCACGCGCTGAAAAGCATAACAAAACATTATTACAAGCATCAAATCTTTGTATGTAATAATGCAAACTGCCGATGACAATACGAACAAAAAATTAATCACCAATGAAAAGCCTGGTGAAGAAATTTTTTTTCGGAACAGGTTTCTCGAAATCGGGATTTAGTATAAAAAAATCCGACGTCATGATGTTCCTTGGAGTGTAATTCTGCGCAAGTTGCAGCAACCTGTCAATTCTCTTTTGCGTCACGGGATGTGAGCGCAGTATTGAGGGAAGCGCATCGCGGCGTTTCAGTACTGGCAGAAAATCGAAGAAACGAATGGGATGGTACTCAACCTTTCGCAACGCACTGGCCAGTGAAAGGGGATCATGCGTCAGTTCCACCGCGCCAAGATCGGCATCGTATTCACGCGTGCGTGAAAGAGCCAGTTGCAATAAGGTGCTGAACGTCGGGGCACTCATTAAAATAATGATTATAGGCAATGGAATAATCACGCCCATCATAAAATAAAGGGGAAAATACAATAAGAGAAGGAAAATACCAAGAGATGAAAAAATGTCGATAAATCGGCTGAGCGTGTCGGCTAGATTCATAATCGCGAGATCGCCATGGCGGATATGGCTGATTTCATGCGCAAACACAGCAGAAAGTTCATCAGCGTTCAATTGCCGCAGGAGGCCGTCGGTGAGCGCAATCGCCGAATTGGTTTTGCTTCCCAGGGAAAAGGCATTGGTCATTGAATGCGGTATATAATAAAGAACGGGCGGCGCTTGAAGATCCGCACGCGAAGACAATTCCTCGATTATTCGATAAAGACCCGGCGCGTCAGGATGCCGAAGAGGAATTGCGCGGTACATCTTAAGCACGAATTGCGGTGAAACTCGGGGTGTAATTGTAAATAAAATCACGGCAACAATGAGCGCCGATACAATACCGATAGTGCCGCTTATGAAATATCCTACAGCAATAAAAAGTAAGGTCATCAACACAAGGAAAAATGCTGTTTGAAGAACATTTGACACCTTACGCAATAGTAATTTGCTCTGCATGATGGTTGTTTACGTAACAATGATGATAAAATATCAAACTTTTTGATTAATTTCGAAAAAAATTATGGCGATTGTGCAAAAACTCTCATCAACACACCTATTCGCATGCTTCCCGAAACAAAAAAGAGATGGAAAGATTTTTTTACTTGCAGAAATACTATACATGTGTAATGTAGTGTGAATTATGCATTAATGAGCACAATATTTCAGGAGGTCTAATTATGATAAAAACAACCTACATGATGACAAAAGAAGTGTTGTTTTTGCTTAAAGACGCCGAGAAGCGCACGGGATTGACAATGATTGATCTCATTATTGCGGTGATGCGCTCTGCAATGCGGCATCACGCAAAGTACGAGAGGGAGCATGGAAGAATTGCATACCAGAAGCGCCTGGATGACAAGGGCATGCCAATACCAAAATTCCGAGTGAAGGTAAAATTCCTGGAAAGAGAATATGATTATTTTAATGATATGCGGCGGTTTTTTAGGCGTTCGATTTCGCATGTGATTGCCATTGCGGTGCTGGTGTATCTTCCCGAACTGGTGGAGCGCATTGAAAAGGGTGAGTATGATGAGGACGTGGATTCTTATCCCTATAAAAACTGTGCATGTTACGATAAATGTATAGAAGAAGCGACGGTGTTTCACATCTGGTGGGGATTAC
>CAKZSV010000047.1 GCA_937921485.1 uncultured bacterium | reverse complement strand
GCGGGGAGTGGATCAGATCAACATCGCCATATCCGAGCTCGATACCATGACGCAGCAGAACGCCGCGCTGGTGGAGGAGACGGCGTCGGCAAGCGAGGAGATGGCAAGTCAGGCGCAGGAGCTTATGTCGATGATGGAGCGCTTTAAAATCCGTCAGGAAGTGAAAAAGGATACTTTTGATAAGAAGCACAAGGAACTTCATTTGCAGGGAGGCAAGGCGGAGTCGTCGAAGCCCGCGGGAAAAGCTTTGAAGGCGGTAAAAGCCGAGGCGAAGGCAAAAGACCTCAAAGGACTCATGGCGAATGACGGATTCGAAGAGTTTTAAAGAGCTCAGGGATAACGGTGGCTGAAAATGTCCGAAAACAGCATACGTGACGTGTTTCTTGAAGAAGCTAAGGAGATCCTGCGCCATCTGGAAGCAGATCTCATCCAGCTTGAGGAAAACCCTGACGATGAGGTGGTGCACAGGATTTTCCGCTATGTGCACACTATTAAGGGCAGTTCCGGAATCGCCGGCTTTGATGAGGTCTATGAATTCACGCACAGGCTCGAAAATCTTTTAGATGCCGTGCGGAACAAGAAAGTGCCGGTAGAGAAGGCGCTGGTTGATCTGCTTCTTGAGAGCATGGACTGGGTCGCGGAAGCGATATACGAACATGCGAACGCGGAACGCAAAAAGTTTCTGGACGAGAAAGTTGCGTCCTTTGGTTCTTTTTCCGCAAAGGAAGGTGAAGCGGTGCTTGCCCGTACCGAAAACGTACAGGCGGAAAAGCCTGCCAATTATTTTCTTGTGC
Organism: uncultured bacterium; assembly: GCA_937921485.1. GTDB lineage: Bacteria > Spirochaetota > UBA4802 > UBA4802 > JAGODF01 > DYLV01. The sequence goes on along the minus strand of CAKZSV010000047.1, from coordinate 5,332 downwards.
GTGCCTCGTTTAAGCCCACTATATTCGAAAACGGCATCGATCCGCTTCTCATTCTTGAGGATCTGGTTTCTCTCGGAAGCGTTGAGCATCGCAGGGTGCACTTCGACAAACTCCCCGCTCTCCGCGACATGGATCCGGAAAAATGCTACCTTGAATGGACAATCTTATTGAAGACATTTCATCCGCGGCAAAAACTGGATGAAGCCTTCCTCTTCGTCAAAGACGACAACGATATTTCAATCGAAGATGTGACAAATGATTTCACGGACTCGGAGCGCAGGGCAGGGGGGATTCAGGAGCGAAAGGTCGGCGAAATACTGGTGCGCCGTGGTGTTATCACGGAAGAGGAACTCGACACGGTACTTTCGATTCAGCGGGAGACCAATAAAAAAATCGGCGACATCATCGTAGAGAAAGGTTTTGCCGACGAGAAGGCAGTACAGCAGGCGCTTGGCGACCAGAACAGAATTAAATCTCGCATCCAGGCAACCACCGTGCGCGTGGAAACTAAAAAGTTAGATACCCTGCTCAATCTCCTTGGGGAAATTGTCATAAGCCAGTCATCTATCGCGCGCATGGCCGAGGAACTTGAAGAGGAACAGGGCTATCGGTTGAAAAACGCCCTGTACGGCATGGACCGCATTACCAGGGAATTTCAGGAACAGATTATGGCCATACGCATGATCCCAATCGGCCCCACGTTCGAACAGTTCCGGCGCTTTGTGAGGGATGTTGCGGATGACGTGCATAAGGAAATCCGGCTCGATATCCGGGGCAGCGAAACAGAACTCGATAAAACCGTGATTGAACAGATAAGCGATCCGCTCAAGCACATGATCCGCAACGCGATCGATCACGGCATCGAAACGCCGCAGGAGCGCCAGAAAGCGGGCAAAAAACCGGTCGGGACCATCACCCTGAATGCGTATCATCAGGAAGGTAATGTCTTCATTGAAATTATCGATGATGGGCGGGGGCTGGACCGTGCCGCAATACGCCGCAAGGCCGTGGAACGGGGACTGATTAAGGGCGATGAGGAGATAAACGACCGCCAGCTTCAGGAATTCCTCTTCATGCCCGGTTTTTCCACTGCCGAACAGGTTGGCGAGCTTTCCGGCAGGGGCGTGGGAATGGATGTGGTGAGGACGAACATCGAGGCGCTCAGAGGCACCGTTGAACTGTTTTCAGAGCCGGGCAAAGGCACCACCATCCGCATCAAGCTTCCTCTGACCCTTGCAATCATAGAAGGAATGCTCGTGCGGGTGGGGAAAAATGTCTACATTATTCCGCTGCTTTCTATTGTGGAATCATTACAGCCGGTGCGGGACAGTATTAAAACAGTTGAGGGGAAGGGCGAAGTGCTATTGGTGCGCGACGAGTACGTGCCGCTGGTGCGTCTGTATCAGCATTTCGGCATTGATTCCGACTTTACCAATCCGTGGGAGGCTCTCGTGGTGGTGGTGGAATCCGGCACATCAAGAATCGGCATCATGGTTGATGATCTGGTAGGGCAGCAGCAGATTGTCATAAAAAGCCTGGACAATTTTATCACAAAAAGCAGGGCGCTTTCAGGCGCAGCCATCATGGGAGATGGTACTGTTGCGCTCATCATCGATGTGCACGGAATGGTTGGAGAAATTGCAACATAGGAGGATGAGATGGCCGCGATTGTTCTTCCGGAAGATGTTTCCGTAAAAAAAGTAAAAGCACTGCACGCAGAGTTGTTGAATGCGGTTGATAACGATGAAAATGAGATGGTAATAGATTTTTCTGCTGTGAAGCGGGCAGATCTTGCGGTGTATCAGGTTTTGCTTGCATGCGCCAGAGAATGCCGCGAAAAGAAAAAAGTTGTAAAAATAAAAGGCGCATCCTCTACGGTCAAAGAGCAGATGAAATTTTGTGGAATACTACGGTCGAATTAAATTATGAAACAGGAGGCATACGTATGAACGCGGCGGAAAACAAGAAGGCGGCACATGAGTCCGCTGAACAGGAAATGAAGCAATATGTGACATTTGTCATCGGCAATGAGTACTATGGCGTTGAAGTTTTGAAGGTGCAGGAGATCATCGGCATGACGCAGATTGTGCATGTGCCGAACAGTGCCGATTTCATGAAAGGGGTCATCAATCTTCGCGGCACCGTGGTGCCGGTGGTGGACATGCGCACACGCTTCAGGATGCCGGAGCGCGAATACGACATGTTCACTGTCATCATCATTGTGGAAGTGAAAAACAGAATGATCGGCATGATTGTGGATTCAGTATCGGACGTGGTGGATATGGCAGAATCTTCAATCCAGGAAACGCCGCATTTTGCTGCGAAAATCGAAACCGATTACATTCGGGGGATGGGGCAGGTGGACGACAAGCTGGTGATTATCCTGGATATCGATAAAATTCTCAGCGCTTCAGACCTCGAAAAGATGGGCCAGGATGCGGAGGAATCGAAATGATTAAAAGCAGCAAAAACCGTTTCGGGAAAAACCTCTACATTCTTTTTCCGGGTGAATATTTAGCGGTGAAAAATGAGAGCTGCGTACTGGTGAGCGTCACGAACGCGTGCATCGTGGTGTGTCTCTTTGAAACGCAGAAGAAAATCGCCGCCATGGGGCATTTTATTTTGCCCGGCGCGATGGGTACCGAGGGCATTGCCGTTGACGAGATCGCCCGGCAGGGAATCACCGATATGGAATATATCATGGGAGATATTGTGAAGTTCGGCGGTAACAGAAAAAACCTCAAGGCCACATTTTTTGCCTCGTTGCCGGAATACTCGAAGGATTCATCAGCAGAGCAGATGGTGCGGAATAACGTGCGTTTTTTACGTGAGTATTTTTCAACCGAACATATTCCCATCATTAAAGAAGCAATCAGCAAGAACACGCAGAAGATTTTATTCTATTGCCCTTCGGGGAGGCTGCACCGGATGAGCGTTGACGCGAAGAAGGATTATTCGGAATTTCTGAAGCGGGAAAATGAATACATGGAAAAAATCATAGATGAAAAGGAAAAGCAGGGGAAAGTAATTCTTTTTGATTGATACAATTTATACTTTTGACGGAGGAACGCAATGAAACACATTCTTACTGTCGATGATTCTCCCACCGTGCGGACGAGCGTGGAGTTCGCGCTAAAAGGGCTGGGACACGCGGTGCTGCACGCGGAAAACGGAAAGGACGCGCTTGAAAAATACAACGAAGTAAAAAACAAGGGAGAAACGGTTTCGCTGTGTCTTGTTGATGTGAACATGCCGGTGATGGATGGCATCACATTCGTGAAAGAATTCCGCCAGATCGATAAATTCACGCCCATAGTGATGCTGACGACGGAATCCTCCGATGCAAAAATCGAAGAGGGAAGGCAGGCCGGCGCTTCAGGCTGGATGGTGAAGCCCTTTTCGCCGGAAGAGCTCGTGAAAATCGTAAGCAAATTTGTACGCTGAATATGATACGAACTGATGACAGCACGTACGGGAAGCCTCTCTATATCATCAATCCAGGGGATCATTTCGCAACGAATGAAGATTGTGTGCTTGCGACAATTGCGGGTTCGTGCGTGGTGGTATGCCTTTTTGATCTGATGCGCGGCATCGGCGGTATGGGGCATTTCATTGTACCCGGCTCGATAAACACAAAAGGGATCTATGCGGATGATATTGCCCAGCACGGGATACTGAACCTTGAGTATCTGATCGGCGAGCTGGTAAAGCTTGGGGGTGATCGGCGCTTTCTGCGGGCGAAGGTGTTTGGAGCAGGATACATTTCCGACAGCACGTATGTTGAAAACAAAATCATCGACAGCAATATTCGCTTCATGTATGAGTACTTCACACTTGAGCATATCACAGTTGAAAGAAGCGATCTGGGCGGCGAGTTTCGAAGGAAGCTCTACTTTTTCCCGAAGACGGGCTATGTGTACCGCAAAGTGCTCAAACATAACGAAAATGAATCAGAATTTATTCGACTCGAAAAAGAATATATCGACAGGGCATTCAGAAACAGAACGCAGCGCGGACGCGTGATGCTGTTTGAATGAGTGGAAATTGTGTGTATGTGAATTGCAGGGGGAAATAATTCTTGGAATAAGGAGTTGATTCATGTCAGAATTGAGAAGTGCGATAATTGCTTCCAAAGGTAAATTCAGGAGTCTAAAGGTGTTGCTGGCAACGCGATGAGGTTGTTTTTCCCTAATCAGTACCATGGGGAAAGGAGTAAAATATAAGGGAACTTCTAAAAACCATGTAAAAGGATGTTCCCTTGTGGGCACAATATATAGGTAAAAACCGCTTTCTTTGATGCTAATTTTAAGGACGAAAGCGGTTTTTAGAGGTGCCCATAAATTCTTAAAAAACTTGGAGGTCATGAAAATGAAGTCATTTACTAAATTTCTCGATTCAGTCTCACTACGGATGAAACTGGCATTTAATATTGCAAGTCTAATTCTTCTTCTGGTAGTGGTGGGGGGTGCGGGGTATATAACCCTTACTAGCATGGTATCCTTGGTGGTGAATAGCGAGGAAAACAAGAGAATAGTTGTAAAAATGAAAGTTCTTGAGATTCAGCATCTCGATTGGGTTAACCTGGTCTTGAGAAGCATAAACGACGAAACAATTCGCACCGCGAAAATTGAGACAGATCATCACCGATGCGGGCTCGGGAGTTGGTATTATAGCGATGAACGAAAAAAAGCCGAGTCGGTTCTACCAGCTATCATAGATCCTCTTCGTCGTCTTGAAAACCCCCATGAAGCTCTCCATGGAACGGTTATACATATGCGCAGAGCTTTAGAGCAGGGACGAGGCATGGAAGAGGTCCGGAAGATATTTGAAACAGAAACGCTGACAAAATTGGAGGAGGTGAGAAAAAACTTAAATGAAGTCGATACTATTGTGAATTCAGCCTCGGAGAGTATAACTTCCCTCCTGTACAACACTTCTCGCAACGTTTCTATGACAATCCTGATATTGAGCTCAATTGCTTTCCTTTTTGGAATTGTGTCTGGCGTTATCATATTCCGAAGCATCCTGCGGCAGATTGGGGCTGAGCCGAAAGAAGTTATGAGTGTTTTAAAAACGATTGCTGTCGGTGATTTTACTGTTACAATCGATCCTGGAAAAGATGATCAGGAAAGCCTGCTAAGGTATGTGGCGAAAATGCGCGATGATCTTGAAAATCTTATATCATCGATTATCGTCTCCGCGCAGAATCTCTCCCAGGCGGTGCAGGAGATTTCCAGCGGCAATGAAAACCTCTCCCAGCGCACCAGCGAGCAGGCATCATCCCTTGAGGAAGTTGCTTCCACCATTGAAGAAGCTACGGCAAGCATCCGGC
>CAKZSV010000046.1 GCA_937921485.1 uncultured bacterium | reverse complement strand
CAGGCGTTCGATTTCACTGGTGATGGCCATTGCCGTGCGGAATTATCTGGCGACAATAGTGGCGGCACTTTTGAGTGAAAATCCCGATGCGGTGCTTGCGGATACTTACCTGTTCGAAAACTATGCAATTATGGGAAAATGCATAGATAATATCCCCACCTGGCGCATCTGGTGGGGAGTGCCGCCGAAATTGAAGCTATTGCTTACAAAATAAAATATACATATAACATAAAACGTCACCCCATTTCGTATCACAGCAACCCGTGAGAGGGACAGCCCTGTCCCCAGAAAGTTTTTTTCTTTATTGTTATCGGCGCGACCCGGAATCTCCGCTTTGAATACCCTCGTAATACATGACCTTTAGGAGCATTTCGAAAAATCTCTTTCACCCATAAAATTTGTTAACACCCGATTACACGCCTTCATCAGGCATTTCTTTTCCTGCGGCGATTACGATTCATATTTCTTTTCTGCGCTACTGCGCCATTCGGATTGTTCCTTGCATCCGGCCGCTCTTTCACTTTCAAATCGACTGAAAACTCGCGTGCGGTGCTGGAAAGGTCTTTGCCCTCTGCGAAATCGCAAATGAGATTGAACATCACCTCCGGCTTTTCTTCCTGCGGCACATGCCCGCATTCCGGAATTACCGCAAGCGTCGCGTTCGGCAATTGTTCATAAAACCGATAGCCGTGCTTTAGCGGAATCCACGCATCGTTTTTTCCCCATATAATGAGGCAATGCTGTGTCATCTCCCGCAGGCGCTGCATATAGATTTCGTACAAATCAAAATTAATGGTGCGGGCAAACGCAATCTGCGAGCCGATTGCGTTAAACGTGCTGATTCTCTTATAATATTCCTCGACGCGGGCATCATCCACCCAGTCTTTGTGATAGAACACTTCGCGAAGTATGAGCCGCACAATCCACTTCCCGTAAATGAGCCTGCCGAAAGGATGCGCCATGGGAAGGCGGAAAAGCCGTATGATTTTCGGAAGCTTCATCCTCTGGCCGCCCGCGTCAACGAGCACGAGCTTTTTCACCAGATTCGGATAACTGAACGCCACCATGCAGGCGATTCCCCCGCCAAGCGAATTTCCCACAAAGATGACATCTTTCAACTTCAGTGCATCCATCCACGCTTTGACTTCCTCGACAAGCGTCTCGGGGCTGTAATCTGCATTCACCGGCTTATCCGACCACCCGAACCCCTTCATATCTAAAGAAAGAACGCGATAGCCCGCTTCCGCAAGCCGTCTGTCAACAGATTCCCATGTGTAAGTCGATGATGCGAAACCGTGCAGCATCACGATGCTTCCTTTTTTGCCGCCCGGAATATCCCTGTAATGGCAATTCACGCCGTTGATTTCAATGAAATGGTCGAACTGCGTTTTATTCATTATTTGTCCCGGAAAAGGCGCGTTCCAGAGCATAGTTATCTCCTGTGTTGTATGAATAATGTGTTTTATAGTGTGACGCACGGCACCGGGGTAAATCTGTTTTTATCTATATTACGGACAACCATACAATCAGCACTATTTCTGTCAAGATAAAGCGCGGCGTTGTATTCCCGATCGCCAGGCATACAGCACAATGGACGTCGCGACGGCTGCATTGAGCGATTCAACTTTTTCAGAAATCGGGATTGCGAGTTTCTCGCAGGCAATACCCTGCGGTATGCCCGGCCCTTCAATGCCGGGAAGCAGGCAGAAGTGTTCCGGAAAGGAATACTCGTGCAATGAAATGCCCTTCACATCGAGCGCGATGCACGGACATTTCGCGCCGCGAATGGCATCTTCAAGCGCAGGCCCCCGGAAAAGCTGTGCCTGAAAAACTGCACCCGCAGAGGCGCGCACGCTTCGCGGATGATAGGGATTGGCCGAACCGCGAAGCATCACAATTCGATGCACGCCGAACGCCACCGCCGAACGGATTGCAGAACCCACATTGGCTGGATCCTGAAACGGCAGAAGCAGCGTACATCCATCGGCGGCATGACCATCCCATTGCGGAATGGTATCCACGCGCGTAAAAAGAAGTGCGCTGCGGGTATTGAACACATCGAGTTCATTATACAGCGCCTTCTTTACAATAAATGCTCTCTTTTGCGCAATAGCCCGCTCGATGAGCGCATTCAGTTCACTATCGTCCTCCGAATAGCCATCATACATGACCAGCTCGGCGTCATCATCGGCACTCCCCCGCTCCTTTACCAGGCGCTTCCCGGAAACCAGCGTCATTTCAGAATCTTTTATCCCTTCTCCCGATGCAATTTTCTTCCATTCTTTGAATCGTGTATTATCCCCGGAAGTGATAACTTTTTCGCGGTTTTCATGTGGATCAATGAATATGCGGTAGGTTTTTCGCATGGTATCCTCTTTTTTTTCAAACACAAGCAGGCAGCGGCGATACGAAGTGCCGGCAAGAAGATAATCCTTTTTCTGAACGAGCGCGTATCCCGCCGCTTCGCCACTACTGATTTCGCCTTCCGCGGCGGGCCCCTTCATGAAAATCACCTTCCCCCCCGCCGGCAGGAAATGCGATACGCGTGCGAGCGTTGTTTCCATGCGCTCAAGCGCACGGGTGATGACTCCCTCCACGTGAAAAAAGGAATGCTCCGTAACCGCGTGCGGATACACTTCCACGCTCTCCAGTCCAAGCTCGCGCACGGCCATCCGCAAAAAATCCACCCGTTTGCTTCGCTGCTCAGCCAGGATGATCGACACATCCGGCCTGATGATTTTCAGCGGTATGCCCGGAAAACCCGCTCCGGTGCCGATATCAAGAAGGCTCGCGGGAAGTGCAATGAGGCGATCGATGATCATCGAATCGACGAAGTGCTTGACGATGAAATCATCGAATCGGACGATGCGGGTGAGATCGCATGCTTCGTTATGTTCAATAATGAGATTATAATAGCCCCAGAGCAGTTCCAAAGACTCATCGGACAGCATAAAGCCCGATCTTCGAAGAATAATATTCATGTGCTCCCGTGATACGCCATTATGCCTGCGCTTCGGTGTTTCTCGCATAGGTAGTGCTTGCTCCTTGCTGCTCGAAAGATAAATGACGATTGCACACACGCGCATCGTGCGGCAACAAATATTTATCACAGAAAATGATTCGTGCTTTGTAATACAGCATTCCGTTGCAATTGCTCAGTACAAACATTGTGACATAAAATTTTTTGTCAATAACAGCTTCGGGACTTGCCGTTTGATAATAAATAGTGTATATTATTAATTGACACTCACTACACCGATGCACTGTGGTGGGAGGTGTTGTATGGTTGGGACAACAATTAAACCGCCATGTCGCCTTCCTGAAGTCTTCACCCCTTCTTATTTAATAGGAAATACCGTCAATGCGCTCATGCAAGCGGGCATGTCCGATAAAGCGCATGAGTTCACGCGCGAACTGAGCCAATCCGGCGCCATAAGCGATTACCATCAGATATTGGACATTGCCACCCAATACGTCGAGTTTCGATAATTCTTACCTGCAGTCGCCGCCGCCACAACGCGCCATAGTTCGCATCATTGCAATGCGCCCCTGTGTTCTTAATCTTCTTGACAGTATTGCCGATGGAATAATAGAGGTGTATTGTGCGTTTTCAGCACCTTTCAGACTAATAATCTGTACAATCGAAGGGTCATGCGTTTCAAAATAAAGCAATATCAGGGCAGGCTGAAGAAGAGCTTCAAAGAGCGCTATCAGATCTGGCGCAGAAAGCACAGCAAGTGGTGGGACCGTTTCCTTGAAAAAGGCCACGAAAAGATGACGGTTATGTTCATCCCCCACAACGAAAAGCGCATCTTCAACTTTCAGATATCAAAGTTTTTCATAGCCTTTTTCGTCCTGCTTTTTCTCATCATCTTAGCTTCTTCGTCATACGCGATCATCAAAAACGCGGCAATCAAGCGCGAAGAAGAAAGGCTTCTGCTGAATTACCGCGACATTCGTTCGCATCTCATCCGTTTCGAGCGCCAGACGAATAAAATCGCAGACCTCTTCGACGAAATCAAACCCTACATCGAAGACCTCTACGCTCTGTCTGCGGGAAGCGACGATTCGGTGGAACGGATCTGGGATTTTGACGAATCCGCCGATCCGGACATCAAAGAGCTCAGGAAACTCCGGAGCATTCTTCCCGACGAAATTTTTACGCTGCGCCAGCTTCAGCGGGAATTCATCTGCACCACCAATGCAGTCAAGGCGGTGAAAAATTTCATCGACGTGCGCAGCAAAGTCATCAACGATACTCCGTCAATAGTTCCCAATGCCGGCAACATCACCTCTCTTTTCGGATGGCGCCGCTCGCCGTTCGGCTTCGGGCGCGATTTTCACACCGGCATCGACATCGCCGCGGCGGGAGGCACCCCGATACGCGTCACCGCGCCGGGCGTGGTTGAAGCGACAGGCTGGGCAGGCGGTTACGGCTACATGGTCCGCGTACGCCATAAATACGGCTTTGAAACCGTGTATGCGCACTGCTCGGCAATTTACGTCAATAAAGGCCAGTCCGTTTCACGCGGACAGGTCATCGCGGCGGTAGGCCAGACCGGAAACGCCACCGGCAATCACTGCCACTATGAAGTCCGGCTCGGCAACACGCCCATCAACCCCTATCCCTACATGCGTAAAATCTGGTAATCCATGCGCATCGCTGTCGCCATGAGCGGGGGCGTTGATTCATCCCTTGCCGCCGTGCTTCTTCACCGCGAAGGACATCATGTGATTGGCCTCACCGCGAAAATCCTTCTCTGTGCTGAGATGGACGGAGCCGAACCTCGTTTCGATGTCTGCTGTTCGCCAGAAAACATCGCCGACGCGCGGGAGGTTGCCCAACAATTCGGCTTTCCGCATACGATACTCAACACGGAAGATGATTTTTCGCGGGAAATCATTGAACCTTTCTGCAATGAATATCTCAGGGGCAGAACTCCCAGCCCCTGCCTTTCATGCAACGCGCGTATAAAATTTAAACGCCTTCTTGAACACGCGAAGGAGCTCGGCTGTGAAAAGCTCGCTACCGGTCATTATGCACGGCTTGGAATTGAAAACGGCCGCTATTTTATCTCCGCCGCAATTGATGAAGCGAAAGACCAGTCGTATTTTCTTTCAATGCTCAATCAGGACATCCTTGCTTCAATTCTTTTCCCACTCGGCAATCTGCGCAAAGATGAGACCAGAAATCTTGCCGCTGAGCTTGACCTTAAAGTAGCACGCAAAGTTGAAAGCCAGGAAATCTGCTTTGTGCTCGATAACGATTACGCGGGCTTCATTGAGCGAAGAAGAAATATGTTGCCGAAAGAAGGAAACATCGTCGATGAGGACGGCACCATCTTAGGAACGCATCGCGGAATATACCGCTACACCATCGGCCAGCGAAGAGGGCTTGGAATTGCCCATCCCGAGCCGCTGTATGTGATTGCCCTCCGTCCTGAGACCAACGAAGTTGTCGTCGGCCCGCGCGCTTCTTTAAAAAGAAAAGGTCTTTTCGCAACAGGAATTAATTATATGAAAGCATCCCGGCTTGAAGGCCGCGCATTCATCAAAATCCGCTCCACCCAGCGCGCTGTTCCGGGCACGCTGCGCGAAGCCGACGGCGGAGTGTATGTGCTGTTCGATGAACCCGCCGAAAGCATCACTCCGGGACAGGCGGCGGTATTTTACGATGAACATACAGCCATTCTGGGAGCCGGCTGGATTGCACAATCAATTGAATAGAGGTGACCATGAAACACTCCATCGTTTTCCTTGACGCATCAACTGTCGATTTTGGCGATATCGACCTTTCGCTTTTCAGGCGGCACGGCGCATTTACCGCATACCCCCTCACCCGACGCGATGAAACCATTGAGCGCCTCAAAGGAGCCACGATCGCCATCACCAATAAAGTCGTGCTCGATAGGGAAATTCTTTTAAACTGTCCATCGCTCACCTGCATCGCCGTTGCCGCCACGGGATACAATAATATCGATATCGCCGCAGCGAAAGAATTCGGTATTCACGTTTCCAATGTAGCAGGCTACTCAACGCCGTCAGTTGCGCAATTCACCATGCTTTTTATTTTAGCGCTGGCATCGCGCCTCATTGAATATCATACCGCGTCGCATGATGGAAGATGGAGCGCATCGCCGATGTTCACGCTCGGAAACTGGCCCACGATGGAAATAGCAGGGAAAACTCTCGGCATCATCGGAGTGGGAGCAATAGGCCGGGAAGTAGCGCGCCTTGCCGAGGCGTTCGGCATGAACGTCATTGCGCTGAAAAGAGAAGGAGTTTCGTATCACGATTCCGTGCCACGCATGGGGCTTTTCGAACTGGCTTCGCGCGCCGATTTCGTTTCACTGCATCTTCCCCTCACCGCTGAAAATTTCCACTTCATCTCCGATGATTTTTTTTCGGCGATGAAACCAACAGCGTTTTTCATCAACATGGCGCGGGGCCCCCTGGTGGATCCTGCAGCCCTCCACAGAGCGCTTGTGCACGGCAGCATCGCCGGCGCGGCAATCGATGTGATGGAAAAGGAGCCTCCGGATGCCTCCGATCCGCTTCTTTCTGCGCCCAATCTCCTCATCACGCCGCATATCGCCTGGGCCACGAAGGAATCGCGCGATCGATTGATCAGCGAAATTGATGCGAATATCGAAGCTTTTATCGCAGGTGAGCCCAGAAATGTGATAGCATAAATCGGCACCGTTTACAATATTATACTTGTCAAACCGATAATGCGAATGCGATAATTGCATAATATAGCTTTTGTATTTTACCCATGAATCAGCTTTTGGAGTACCACCATGGAAACAGTCGGAATTGTCGGCGCGGGCACAATGGGAACCGATATCGCGCACCTTGCCGCAGAATGCGGATTTCGCGTTATTCTTTTCGACAGCGACGAATTCGCTCTGGGAAAATCTTTCGAGAAAATCAGAGATCGGCTTTGCCGCTACCGGCGCGAACACCGCATTGCCGATGACCGGATGTCGGAAGTTCTTTCAAATATAAAGATACATTCGAAGCTCAATGATCTCGTGAACGCCGATATCGTGATTGAATCCGTCACAGAGGACCTTGAAATAAAAAAAAGCGTATTTAGAAGCCTTGATGTAATCTGCCATCAGGGCGTCGTGCTCGCATCAAATACGTCATCCCTTTCTATCACAGCACTCGCTTCCGCCACGAAGCGCCCGGAATATGTCATCGGCATCCATTTCATCAATCCCGCGCGCGTGATGAAACTCGTCGAAATAGTGTCCGGAATGGCAACCACCAGAGAAACAGTCGAAACAGCAAAGGAGCTGGCAAAAAAGCTCGGCAAAGTCTATGCCGAGTCCCAGGATTATCCGGGATTTCTCTTAAACAGAATTTTGGCTCCCATGATCAACGAAGCGATTTACGCGCTCTATGAAGGCGCGGGCAGCGCTGAATCAATCGATAGGGTGATGAAGCAGGGCATGAATCTTCCCATGGGTCCGCTTGAGCTTGCCGATATGATCGGCCTTGATGTGGTGCTTGCGGTAATTGAGCAGCTTTTCAATGGTTTTTCCGATCCGAAATACCGCCCCTGCCCGCTTCTTAAAAATTATGTGGCTGCGGGGTATCTTGGAAGAAAATCCGGAAGGGGATTTTACAGCTATTAACCGATGGAGAAGACAGGAGAAAAGGCATTACATCCGGTTGAACGGGCAATATGGCTGGTCATTATCGCAGGGATATATGTAGCGGTATATTTCATTCCCGATGCGATATTGCGCGCCAACCTCTGCCTGTTTAAACTATTCACCGGGCTGGACTGCCCCTTCTGCGGCATGACCGAAAGCGTACATCTTGCCGCGCGGGGAAAAATTTCGGCATCCGTATTGAAGCACCCGATGGGCGCGGCTCTGCTTGCGTCGATTTTTGTTCTTGCACCTTTTATTGCCGCGGGGAAAATACCTGCGGCACTGGCACGATACGGCGTTCTGGTTTTCGTTTCAGGATTTGCCGCCTGGTGGCTTCTGAAAACATTCTTTATTTAATTTAATAATAAAAAGGAATCATCGCATGAAAAAAGACATCAATCTCTCCGCGAAGCTTCATTTTGATGAACTCGTCGACTGCGCGATATCGCTGTATAAAAACAACTTCAAGTATTTCATCACCATCATGGCATTTTTTTATATTCCCGCGGTTGTTGTGCTCATAGTGCTCACGGTGTCATTGAGCGATGAATACGCCCGGCTGATGCAGATAATAACTCAGCCAGCTTCTGACCCGAACATTGCCATAGGCGTTATCTCAAAGCTTTCGCAGTACGCCTTTTTCTTTCTTGCCATCTACCTGCTCATGTCAACGCTCGCCGGAGCCGCAATTATCAAAGGCACGGAAGTGAAACTTGCGGGAGGCAGCGCATCCGAAAAAGACGTATCGATAATGGCGCTGAAAAAGACCATCCCGCTTGTTATCACCTCTTTCATCGCGTCGATTATGATAGCAGTGGGTGCCATTTTCTGCATCATCCCTCTCTTCATTTTAGCAGTCTATCTCATCTATATTTCACAGGCGATTATGCTTGAAGACACATGGGGATTCGGCGCCATCGGCAGAAGCTTCACCATCACATCCGGAAATTTCTGGGCCACGCTTCTGATTCCCCTCGTGTTTTACCTCGCCTATTTCTTCATCTCTTCGTTGATTTCGTATGCAATTATGCTCACGCCCTACATGAACATGATACGCGGCCTGTTCGATAATCAGGGGCAGACCGACCCGGAGTTCCTTTCCCGTTTTTATTCTGAAAACATTCGGCTCATCATCATTGAGACAATCGCGACCAACATCCTGTATATGCTTCTAAGTCCCATACTAAGTATAACGCTCACTTTGAAATACATAAACATTCGAAATCTTAAAGAAGGAACCTCGCTTGCCAATGCAATTCAGGAAGAAAAGCGCCTGGGCATGTAGCATATTCCTTCTTGCGGCGATAAACGTCAGGCCGCTTTGGGGTGAAGTGCATCACAGCGACGCACATGTTCGTCAGAGTCTGGCGCAGATTATTTCCGCCGACAAATACCGCTACGATGACACAAACGCCACTTCGCAAACCGATGGCAAAACCATCTTTGAAAGAATTCTGGAAAAAATCGACGGATGGGTAACCCCCGTAAAAAAATATGTGAGGGGACTTTTTCTGGCCACCTCGGCTTTTGCAATTGCCGTATATGCGGTTATCGGCAGTGCAATCATCACCGGAATCGTTCTTGTAATTCGCAAGCTCAAACCCGCCGCCAAAAGAATAAAAAGCGCCAGGAATGATGGCGAATCCGGCACTCTGGATTACGAACGGCAGTTTCTCCGCTCGAAATATCTTGCACGCGAAGGGCGATTTCGAGAAGCCATCCAGTGCTGTATCAAAGCAATATGGCTCTTCTATCATTACAAAGGCTACATGCTTTATAAAAAAGACACCACCAACCGGGAATATCTTGCCCTTCTGGACGCACAGCCGGAGAAAGGCATGCTTGAGGAAATAGTCATAGCCGGAGAAATGGCAATATACGGGGAAGGAGACGCAACGCGTGAGATATGCGACCGCATACACCAAAAAGCTTTTGAAATTCTATCAAAGTAAACAGGCGCGCTACGTTTTCGCGATTCTCATTGGAGCCTCGCTCATCTTTGGCCTGACCGCGTATGTTTCAACCCGTTTTTCTGAACGGCAAAATCCCGTTGAGAGCCGCATCGCCATGAGCGCTTTCAATCAGGGCTCCAGCGGCGCATCAGCGTTTCGTGAGCTTTTAGGCGTTCTTCGCATACCCACGGGAAGCATCATGAGGAGCACCGATCGCTTCGATTATGAAATTGAAGGAAAAGAAGCGCCGGGCGTGCTTGTATTTTTTGAACCGGAAATTCCCCTTGAAAAAAAAGAAATTCTGCATTTCAAAACGCTCGCGGAAAAAGGAATCAACGTCATAGTCTTCACCTCAGGCGAGGAAAAGATAGCGGGAATCATGCACACGCTGAGCGCCGGGCGCTTTCCGAAAATTCGCCAGGGAATGTATCTTTCCGAAGTGAGTAATGCATCTTCGAAAGTTCAAATCATTCCATCCATTGACATCAAAAAAAATTTCAATCTCGAACTCCCCGCAAAAAAGCGCTTCAGCACCTACCATAGGGACTGGGAAGTGCTCGCACGTGATGCGCAGGGAGTGTTTATGGTAGGTAAATCATACCGCCGCGGCTCAATCGTCCTTGTTAGCGATAGCGAATTCGCATCGAATCTTGCCATCAGAAAAGCCGACAACGGGCTTTTCGCGTTCAGGCTCGTTTCAGCGCTCGCAGGCAACAGGCCGGTTTTTTTCGATGAATATCACCATGGCTATAACAGGCGTTTTACGCTTTTTTATTTTATTGCCGGAAAGGGCTATGCTTTTTTCATCGCGCATATTGTGTTTTTATTTTTCCTTTTTGCTGCTTCTTCTTTCCTGCAATTCGGACGAACAAAAGCAGCATTATCGGAAAACAACAGCAGGGTATTCTTTTTTACAAAAGGAATGGCAGCACTTTTATCGAAGAGGCGTTTCGCGAAAGATCTGGCCGGTGTGCTCGCTCACACTCTGCGCGCAGCCCCTGCAATATCGAAACACGATACCACCCGGACGCAGAAACGCGTATTGAGCGAACTTCTCGAGAAAATCAATCGAAACACAATCAATTTTAAAGATATTAAAAAAACGCTGCAAGATTTGCGGAGAGAAGAGCATGGCGATTAAGGAATATGCGGAGAAGATTAAAAAAGAGATGGCAAAAGTCGTCACCGGCCAGGACGAGGCGATTGAACAGGTGATACTGGCCTTTTTAGCCGGCGGGCATGCGATTTTAGAAGGCGTTCCGGGCCTTGCCAAAACAGTGCTGGCGAAAACGTTCGCGCGGGCAATCGGTGCCGATTTTTCGCGGATTCAGTTCACGCCGGATCTCATGCCCTCGGACATCGTGGGCACAAACGTGTTCGATCTCAAACAGTCGCGATTCATTTTCAACAAAGGTCCGGTTTTCACCAATATCCTCCTTGCCGACGAGATCAACCGCACTTCTCCGAAAACACAGTCGGCGCTTCTTGAAGTGATGCAGGAAAAACAGGTTACCGTTGAGGGGAAGCGCTACTCGATTCCTCTGCCGTTTATGGTGCTGGCCACGCAAAATCCAATTGAGTTTGAGGGAACCTACCCATTGCCCGAAGCGCAAACTGACCGCTTTCTGATGAAAATACTAATCGATTATCCCGGGCGAGAATATGAAATTGAAGTTTTAAAAAAGTTTAAAGACGGCTTCAACACCGACGATTTTGACGAGATTCCCATAAAATCGGTGGGACTTACAAAATATACCGAATGCCGAAAGGAATTTGATTCTCTTCGCGTGGACGACACCATCCTTGGCTATATTCAGGATATCGCAGAAGGCACGCGCAGGCACCCCGCGGTGCTTTTAGGCGCAAGCACCCGAGGCGCCATCAGCCTTCTTAACGCATCAAAAATCCGCGCCGCAATGGACGGCAGGAAGTACGTCATTCCCGACGATGTAAAATGGTGCGCGCCGCCGGTGCTCCGACACCGGCTCATCCTCCAGGCCGACGCAGAAATCGAAGGGAAAAGGAGCGATGATATAATCATGGAAATCATACAACGAATTGAGGTGCCGCGCTGATGATTCTTCCGCAAAAAAGGCTTCTGGCTCTTTTCGGCTTCGCCTCGGCGGGCGCGCTATTTGCAATTTTCGCACCAGTCATGATGCTGCCGACACTTCTTCTGGATTGTGCGCTTTTCTTCGCGGTGCTTTATGATTTTTTCAGCATTCTCCGCAAAAACGAACTTCACGTCGAACGGATGCACGAAAAATATCTTTCTTTGGGTGCGGAAAACCGCATACAGCTTTTGCTGCAAAATGTATCACGGAAAAATGCATCGGCAGAGCTTCGCGATGGCTATCCCGACATTTTTAGCTCACCCGATGATACCATGGCCTGCGCAATCCCTCCCCTCTCGGAACAAACCGCCGAATATCGGATTGTGCCTTCAAAAAAAGGAGAGTTTTCTTTTGAATTCGTCGATGTGCGCTTACAGGGACTTTTCCGGCTCATCGCGCGCCAGTACCGCTACCGAACTGAATCGACTGCAATGGTATTTCCAAATATCATTGAATTGAAAAAATATCTCCGCATGACGGCAGTCCATCGCATTGAACAGCTCGGCTACCGAAAAAGGGAATTCGGAGGTGAAAGCGAATTTGATTTTTTACGCGAGTATATTCCAGGGGACGACTACAAGCGCATACACTGGAAAGCGACTGCAAAGCGCCGCTTCCCTGTCACCATCATCTACGACCGCGAATACAACCGAAATGTCGTAGCACTTCTTGATTGCGGCAGGATGATGAGCACGCGCTACGGCCTGCTTACCAAATTCGATTACGCCGTCAATGCTGTTCTCGTGCTGGCAGCCGCCGCGCGCAACAGGAAAGATTTGTTCGGCATTGCAGTTTTTTCCAATACTGTCAAAGAATTTGTCGCGCCCCGAAGAGGAACATCTTTTTTCACCGGCATCCTTCCGCCGCTGGCACGTGCGGAAGCAGAATACTGTCATACTGACTATCAGCAGATGTATTCTTTTCTCCAGAAAAGGCTGAGAAAAAACTCCATTCTTTTCGTGTTCTCGGAGCTATACAATCGGACCATCTCAGCGCAACTCGCAGCCATGCTTTCCAATCTCACGAAGCATCATGCCGTACGACTGGTAAGCTTTGAAGAGAAAGAAGAAGAGGTCGAGGGAAAAAATGCCGAGGAAATTGCGCGCTTAATTTTACAGAAGGAACTTGCAGTTGAAAAGGAACTCATGATCCGCGATCTCGAACGCAAGGGGGTTCAGACATTGCAGGTCAACAGGGATGACATCACCCGGAAAGTGGTGAACGCGTACCTCTCATCATGATAAATCCGCGAGCGGCATAGAGCAGAAGCAGCGTCGCATTCACCAGCGCGATGATGATGCGCTCTCGCACGGGAAGCTTCAGCGGAGTGATCAATCCCTCGACAAGCCCGGCGACGAAAAGCATCACAATCACGCCGGCCAGCACTTTAAGCGAGCGCAGCGCCTCTTTTCGCAGCGCATCGGTACGGGACAATCGGCCGGGTCTGACAAGCGACATGCCGAGCGCAATGCCCGCGCCTCCCGCAATCACGATTGCCGGCAGTTCAATCGATCCGTGCACCATGATGAGAGATAAGAAATCGAGCAGATGCCCGTTCATGTGATACACCGCAAAAAGCGAGCCAAGCATGGTGCCGTTAAAAAATAGAATATATGCGGTGCCCAATCCGAGCGTTATGCCCAGCACGAAACAGTTTACGGCAACAATGCTGTTGTTGAACCAGACGTAGAGTGAAAGGGCGCTGCGGTGCGCCTCGGGTATGGCATCGAAATTCCCGAACTGCCTTCGAAGTTCCAGGTCACGCACCGCCATGTCGTACATCTTCTCGGGAAGAAAAATCTCTCCGAACATGATGTTTCTCTCCACAAAACCGAAGGAAAGCGCAAGCGACAGTATGAGGAAAACAAAAGAAACGCCGATATAATATCTCAGCTCAAAGATGAGCCCGGGAAATACCGATGAAAAGAAATCAAGTATGGTCCGCAGCCGCGTTGTATCGCGCCGGAAAAAAATTACCTGGCATTGCCGCACCAGATGATTAAGATAGCGCATGACATCGGAATCGGGTAAATGCGTCTGGCAAAATGAAAGGTCATCGCTTACGGCAAGATACAGATTCCCAAGTTCGCGAATTTCTTCAAAATTTCGTTTCTTCTTTCTCAGGAGTTCTTCAAGCCGGTCCCATTTTTTGCGGTTTCTCGCGATGTAATCAATTTCCCGTTCCATCCCATGCTCCGAACGCAAAAATCCCCCATACGACCGACCACGTCAATACATTATTGCATTTCATGTACATTACGTATTTATGCTTGACATATATTGACAAACATGCACTATTAATGATATGAGTGCAAAGCTCTCACCAACAGCACAGCTGCAGCATGTTCTTATTATTAGCATTCTCACCGCTGCAAATGTGATTGTACTCACCGGAACCGGATGCCGGAAAGAATTCCAGAGGCCGCAGTTTACCAGGGAAGAAATCGAGTGGCTTTCTGCACACCGCGGAAAAATCACGCTTTCACCCTGCCCGGACTACCCTCCCATAGATTTCACCGATGAACAGGGACATCACAGCGGCCTTGCCGCGGATTATATACAGCGAATCGAGTCCATCCTCAATTTCAAATTCATCATCGCGCATCAGGACAGCTGGAATACGGTGATGGAAAAAGCACGAAAGCGGGAAATCGACGGAGTGATATCCATACAGAAAACCCCGGAGCGTGAAGAGTACATGCTTTTTACAGAACCCTTCGTTCACATCCCCAACATCATCGTCGCTCGAAGCACCGACACCAGGGCATTCAGCTTGCAAGCGATGAAGAACTTGAAGATTGCGGTGGTGAAAGGATACGCGGTTACCGATTATGTGATGCGGACATATCCTTCTTTAAGGTATCAACTTGAACCCAACGAACTCACATGCCTGATGAACGTATCTTTTTTTCAGGTAGATGCGGCAATCGTAAGCCTGTCATCGGCTTCATATTATATCGAGCAAAAGGGCATATCCAACCTTCGCGTTGCGGGCAGCGTGGGATACGACTGGAAGCTTACCATCGCCACACGGAAAGACATGCCCGAACTCAATGCCCTTCTCAATAAGGCATTGAAAAGCATATCCGTTTCAGAACGGGAAGCGATGTATCGAAGATGGATATCTCTCACAAGCAACAGCGACATAGTACTCAAGCGGATACTATTGCCGGCAGGCATTTTTGCGATTATCGTTCTTCTGGGCATTGCCGCTGTGCTCGTATGGAACAGGACGCTCCGGAAAGAAGTGAAATTGCGCACCGCTGAGCTGGACCATGAACTTTCCGAAAAGAAAAAAGCGGAGCACAATTTAGCTGCGGAGAAGGAACGTATTTTAGTCACATTAAAATCCATCGGCGACGGAGTCATAAGCGCCGATACAGAAGGACGGATACTTCTCATCAACACCATTGCAAGCGAACTCACCGGATGGGACAGTGACGATGCAATCGGGAAAAGCATCGACGAAGTGTTTCTGATACGCGACTGCAAAACGCATGAGCCCATCAAATTATACAGCGGAATGGATGCCTCCAGGCGCGCCCCATCCATCATCGACGCGATGCTCATATCGAAAAGAGGAACTGAAAAAAGCGTGCTTATAACTGCTTCATTGGCATACGATGTAAATGGCGCGCCATTCGGCAGCGTCATCGTGTTTCGGGACATCACGGAAAGGCGCCGCATCGAGGAGGAGTTGAACAAGGTGCAAAAGCTCGAATCGCTCGGAGTGCTTTCCGGCGGCATCGCTCATGACTTTAACAATATACTCACCGCTATACTCGGCAACGCAAACCTCCTTGAATTTTATCTGGCACAGAAAAACCTTTCAAGCGAACCGGATAAATTTCTTCGACTCCTGAAAGAAATTGAAAAAGCGACGCTCCGCGCCAAAGAGCTTACCGCACAGCTTTTAACCTTTTCTAAAGGGGGCAAGCCGGTTAAAAAACTCGGCGATTTAAAAAAAACACTCATCGACACCGTTGTTTTCGCGCTCAGAGGAACCAATGTTAGCCCGAATTTCAAATTTAAAGATGATTATTTACCCGCCGAATTCGATGAAGCACAGATCTCGCAGGTTTTCCACAATCTTGCTGTTAACGCCCATCAGGCAATGCAATCGGGCGGAACAATTACCGTGGAGGCGGAAAAAATCCATGAAACATGGGAAGAGCGGCACGGCAGAAAGAAAGGGAACTATATTAAAATTGTTTTTACCGACAGCGGCGTGGGCATTCCTCAGGAAAATCTCAACAGAATTTTTGATCCGTTTTTCACCACCAAGGAAAAAGGAAGCGGGCTTGGTCTTGCATCCGCGTTCTCAATTGTGCGCATGCACGGCGGGTATATTGACGTACAATCAAAGCTTCATGAGGGTTCTGTTTTTACGATTTATCTTCCCGCCTCGGAAAAAAAATTCGTACCTGTTGAGGCTGATAATCAACCTGAAATCCATCGTGCCAGCGGAACCATACTCATCATGGACGATGAGGAAGCCATCAGAAACACGTTGAAGGGCATGCTCGAATTTTTAGGCTATCGTGTCCTTACCGCCAGCCACGGAGAAGAAGCGATTGCGCTCTTCAAGGAAACCCGCAGCCGGGGCGAAATCATCACCGCGGTGATCCTCGACCTCACCATACCCGGAGGCATGGGCGGACGCGAAACGGTTCAGGCGCTAAAAAAGCTGTATCCAAATTTAACAGCCATCGCTTCAAGCGGTTATTCCCAAAGCGAAGAGATCGGCAAATATCTCGAATTCGGATTTTCCGCTTTTATACCAAAACCATTCCGGCTGGAAGACATAAGCGAAGCGCTTCATATAATCAGCAATGCCGAAAGCAAATAATTTTTTTCTTGCAAAAAGACCGGTTGAAGCGGCACTATTGCATCGACTATTGCATGCAGGTGAGCACTTTCCGCAATTCATGAAATGTCAAGGAGGACCACACGCATGTCCGAAGAAAGGACCACCGCCACGCTTCATGACATCATTCGACAAATCGCTGAAATTGAAACCGAGCTCGATTCGCATATCGATACCACAATGTGGATCAGTGATCCTCACGGCGCGGGCGACCGTTTCGTATCGATACTCAAAGGGCGATTCGGACTGGTCTGGAAAATTTGCCTTGAAGCATTGCCCAAAACATTTTCCGCCGAAAAGATCGACTACCTGGGCAGAATCATAAGGCGCGAGAGATATTTCACCACTGCGGAATTCGCTATGGAACGCCAGGATGTCATATCCGCGCTGGTGCGGATTATCCAGTATCGCGTTGAAAACGCCACAAAATTCGATGAAGTCAGAAAAAACATCAACAAAGACCTGAAAATTTTCATCGAAAACCTCATTTTGAAATTTCCCGTTCCCAACGTCGTTTTCGAAAATGAAATCATCGCCGACCGCATCATAAGCGCGCTGTGCAAAATCGTGAAGCAGGTAATCCTGGGGCACCTGCTCGTGCTGGGCGATGTCTTCGACCGCGGCGATGAGCCCGATAAAATCCTGCGCATCTTAAGCAGCAAAGAAATCCGCCCATACGTGACATTCGTGTGGGGAAATCATGACATTTTATGGATGGGCGCCGCCGCGGGAAACCGCTCGCTCATCGCAGAGGCGCTTCGAATCAGCGTGCGGTACGATAATTTGAAATTTTTGGACAGGCTCGGCATCGATATTTCCAAACTAAAAGCCTTTGCCGAAAAGCTCTACCCGCAGGGAGTCGCCGGAAGCTTCAAGGCAAAACAGGATATTTCCAGAAAAATGGAAAAGACCCTCGCAATGATACAGTTTAAGCTCGAGGAGAAAACAATCAAAGAAAATCCCGAGCTTGAGATGGAGCATCGCCTGAACCTTGAAAAATTAGCTTCCTTGCTGAAATCAAAAAAATATGAAGGTTTGACCGATGCAGACTTCCCCACCCTCAATCTCGAAGATCCGCTGCGGTTGACTGATGAAGAAAGAGATGTGATCGACGACCTCGCGCACCAGTTCACCACAAGCCCGCGCATCAAATCGCTCATGAAGTTTCTCTTCGAAGACGGATGCCTGTACCACATAAACAATTACATTCTCAACATCCACGCATTAATACCGAGCACCGAAAAGGGCGAATTCGATATATTCATGGGGAAAAAAGGGAAAGAGCTTTTCGATTTCATCGAGGAGAAAGTAAAAACTATCGGCAAAAGATACCTCGCGGGAGAAAAGCAGGATGAAAAAGACCTCGCGCTGATGTTTTATCTCTGGTGCGGAGCAAAATCGCCGTTTTTCGGGAAAGATGCGATGAAAACTTTCGAGCGGTATTTCTACAAAGATAAGGCAACGCACAAGGAAAAGCTTCTGTACTGGGGCGAAAATATCCGCAAAACCGAATTCATGGATCAGATCATGAAGGAGTTCGGCGCAAGAAGGATTGTCTACGGACACACGCCGGTTGATATTTCCAAAGGAGAAAAGATCGCGTCTGCGGACGGCAGAGCCATCAATATTGATGGAGGTTTTTCACACGCCTACCTCGAAAGGGGCCATTCGCTGATTCAGACGCCTGCATCACTCTACGCGATCATTCTGCCCACCCCCGAAGAAATACGCATCGCTCGCGAAAAGCGTGAAACGCCACCCATGATAATTGAGGTAATTGATTCATTCGATCCGCCGCTGAAGGTGAAAGACACGCATCGAGGTTCGGAACTGCGGAAACAACGAGATGAACTCTACGCACTTCTGGAAAAGTTCAATCGCGAAGGAAATACGAATTATCGGCTATAATTCCAGGAGGAAATAATTGTGCATGCCTCCTGCATAATGGATGAAACAATTTCATCTCTGCGCAGTGTTTTAATCTTTTTCCCCTTTGCGAATAGAAGATAATTGCCGCTGCGCGCCCCCGCGACTCCCACATCCGCATGCGACGCTTCCCCGGGACCATTGACCTCGCATCCCATCACCGCCACCACAATCTGTCTTCGCAGCTTCACAAGTGTATCTGAAAATTCCCTGATCAGAGCGCTTTCCACCTCGCGGGCGATTTTTTCCAGGTCTATTTCCGGATCGGTCCTGCCGCAGGTGGGGCACGCGATGATGCGCACCGGTAAAGGGCGGATTTCGAGGGCATCTAAGATTTTTTTTGCTATCCGCACCTCCTCAACCGGATCGCCTGTCATGGAAACGCGGATGGTATCGCCGAGCCCTGAAAGAAGCAAATGGCCGATTACTACACTGCTCTGAACCACACAGGAGATGCCGTAGCCGGCTTCGGTAAGCCCAATATGCAGTGGATAATTTCTTTCATTCGCAAATAATTTATTTGCTTCAATTGTCATCTGAATATCCGATGTTTTAATAGAAACAACTATATCTTCAAATCCGAGATCTTCCAAAATGCGCACATGATCAAGTGCCGATTGCGCAAGAGCCTCTGCCGTCAATGCGGGATACTTCTTTTTATCGAGCGATCCGCCATTGACCCCGATTCGGATCGGCACAGAGCGCTCTTTTGCACGGCGCACAATTTCACGGATATGCTCCAGCTTTCCGATATTGCCGGGATTGATGCGTATTTTATCGATGCCGCTTTCAATCGCACCGAGCGCGAGTTTGTAGTTGAAATGAATATCTGCCGAAAGAGGCGCATCGACCGCCTTGCGTACTTCTCGCAAATGCGGAAGCGCATCCTCATTAATAACCGCAAGGCGCACCAGATCAGCACCGGCTTCAACCAGGCGCTCTATTTGCGCCATCGTGCCACTGACATTTTCCAGCGGCACATTTGTCATGCTCTGAATTGATATAGGAGAATCGCCGCCGATGATGAGATCGCGTATTTTCACAGGCCGGGTTGTATGTCGTTTGATGGACATGGGTTATCACATGGAATGATTGGCATTATATTAAAAACGCACCTGCATCTTTATATGCGCGATACCTTACACAGACATGAGAAGGCAACAAAAAAATTACTGAATAAAACTTTCCCTTTCCAAACAATAGCAAGGAGTTATAAAAAAAGCAAATATGGCTTGCGGGTGATATGATTCAGCTAATCAAACATGAGATCTCTTGGGAAAACCCAAATAAATGAACATTTAATTAAATTACGTTCATTAATTTTTGAACTGAAATAGCCGTGATGGAAATAGTTATCCACGATGTGTTCAATATATGACCCATCGTCACAGATGTATTGCATTATTGCATCATTAATTAATTTCGATACCGAAACCTTATGCACCTTCCTCAAATCAATTAAAAACTCATACTCATCCCCTTCCCAGCGAACCCGCACGCAATCCCAATGCTCTTTGTCGTGAGAATCCTGATATTTCACTGCGCGCATTTTGACAGTCTCATTCCGGCGTTTTACAGCCACAAAACGCGCAAGAGCAATAATGATATCTTCTATCTCCTTTTGCTGCTTTACCGCAGCTTCTTTTAACTTTTGATGTGCCTTTTTGCTTAAATGCAAACTTGTTCGTATCATCGTACCCCTCTTAACAAATAATTGAGTGAGAAAATGTCTCTCCATAAAGGAATACGATGAAAACGCATGACTCGTTAAATTTTTTTTTATTTTTTTCATTTTTCAGGAATAAAAATTGTAATTGAATTTATTATCGGATACTGCATCATGCACTTATGATTACAAACACCAAGCAATTTCATATGCTCTCATCCTTCCTGCATAAATGCACAACAAAATTACTCCCGAAAGTCAATATTAATCAAGCACCATCGGCAATAACCCACACTTTACATTCAACATGTATGATGCACCATATCGCGCTGATGATATTATTGCTCACATCACCTTTAACAGCAATGATTCTTTTTGGTCAAAATCAGCTCAATCCCTCTGAAGCACAGAAATATAATGTGATTGGCATGGAATATCTGGGAAAAAAAGACTATGTGCAAGCCTATCAATCATTCGAAAAGGCTATTAATTTCAATCCCTCAATAAAATATTATTATAATAATTTAGCCGTTGCCTGCATGAATTTGAAAAAATACGAAGAAGCCCTTGTCCATTTAACAAAGGCCATCGAAATAGACCCCCTCTATGCACGCGCCCTTTCGAATAAAGCAATCTGCCATTTCCATCTTTCGCAATATCGCCTCGCATTCGCGTATTATCGAAAAGCGCAAAAAGCGGACAGCGCCTATACCGACAATCGATTTACTCAACCTAAAATAATCCGCGAAATGGAACAAATCCGGAAATCGCGGCCGGATGACGCACAGTTACAGCAGATAATTGACCGCGTGCGCACACTCAAGAAAATGCCATAATACATTTCATCAGTTACAAAAAAGTTCTTGCGTTCAACACAACATCCTCCACATTAAGAAATCGGCATGAGTGCATGCTAATTCTGCAATACCGAGAGAATAACCATGAAATACCTCATCATCGGAAACGGCGTTGCCGGCATTGAAGCAGCTCTTTCCATTAGAAAGAATGATTCGGAAGGCGAAATCACCATAGTCACCGCTTCGCCATACCACCACTACTATCGTCCCAAGCTCATCGACTATCTTGCCGGTGAAATAACCGTTGAAAAATTTACATTATACAAAGAAGAGTTCTACGCGAAACAGCGGATTGCCGTTGAACTTGGAAAAACAATTACAGCGATCGACAGCCGCGCTCATAAAGTTCTTGCAAAAGACGGCACGTCATATTCGTACGACAGGCTTTTGCTTGCCACGGGCGCTGACCCTTTTATTCCGCCAATCAAGGGCGTATCTCTTCCCGGCGTGTTCACATTTCGCGGCATTTCTGACGCTGATGCCATCATGAGCTATTGTGACGGCATCGACAACCTCGTCATTCTCGGAGGGGGGCTGCTCGGGCTCGAAACCGCATTCGCCATGAAACGCTTCGCGAAAAATATCACCGTTATTGAATTTTTCGAATGGCTTCTCCCGCGTCAGCTCGACAAAACCGGCGGTGCCATTCTTCAATCCATGCTCGAAAAAAAAGGCTTGCGCTTTAAACTGGGTGAGAGTGTCGAAGAAATCATCGGCTCAAATAAAGTCGAGGGCATTCGCCTTAAATCCGGAAAATCCCTCCCCGCGGATGCCGTCATCATCTCCGCAGGCATTCGCCCAAGGCTCGATCTGCCCAAATCCGCGGGCCTCACTATTGGAAGAGGCATCATCGTCGATGACCACATGAAAACATCTGTTGATGATATTTTCGCCGCAGGAGATCTGATCGAATACGACGGATGCATGTACGGCATTTATCCCGCCGCACGGGAACAGGGCAAAATAGCAGGGCTCAACATGGCAGGCATTACCACTCCCTACCAAAAAACAATTCCTTCAAATATTCTGAAAATCACTGGCATCGATCTGTATTCAGCTGGTGAATTTAATAAAGAAGATGCCGTAGCATATACCTGCGCGCTTGATAACAGCTACAAAAAATTAATCGAAAAAAACGGTCCTCTTGGCGTAATAATTTTGGGAGATGCCGAGGCGGTAAAATTAGCGCAAAAGGTCATGGAAGGAAAACTCAGCTCGGATGAACTAATTCGCCTCATTAAAACCAAGTAGCCAGCGTACATTATTGACATTTCCAATCACCAGGAGAACGCGATATGAAAAACCGGAAACTTCTTGTTGGTCTTATAGCCATTGCGCTTTTAGCCCTTGCGTATTTTATCCATAGCCGGGAAGATAGCAGCGACTTAGGTCCTGGCATCATCGGCGATAACGTGAAAATATCCGCACAGGATATTCATCTCAACCTGAAAGGAATTAAATTCGACAACGATGCGATTTCGAAGCATTTTTCCGGAAGCGTGGTAACACCTTTTACAATTAAATTTTTTAAATTTCTCCAGCGCCGCTTCCGCGATATGGACTACGAAGCGCACCTTCGCGCCGTCGAGGAGTATTTGCATCGCACGATGGAACCCGCAAGGGCTGCCGAAATGTTCGAACTCTATAAGCGTTTTCTGGCTTATGAAAAAGGGCTGGCGGAAACCGCGCGAAGCTGGCCCATGCCAACCACCAGTCAGGAAGCGATTAAATATCTCCGCAATGTGCAGAAATACCGAAGAGACTTTTTCGGCAATGACGTTGCCGACATTCTCTTCGGCGCACAGGTTAAGCACCAGGAATATTCAATCCGAAAACAGAATATAGTTGCCGACAAAAATCTCTACGGAAAAGACAAAGAGAAGCTCATCAGCAAGCTCCGCCAGGACATGTGGGGCGAGGATGGAGCGACTATTGACAACTCTTTGCGCCCATACGATCAGTACCGCGAAAAACTTGCTATTTACGAAAAGGACCTCGGCGAACTTGACGAAACCACAAGAAAAGATAAAATTCGGGAGTACCGTCAGCAATATTTTTCTCCTGAAATCGTGGAACGGCTTGAAAAAGTTGACGAGCAACTTGAGTTGGAACAAAAAGCAGAACATGATTACCGCGCGAAAGAGCAAAAAATTCTTTCCGACCCGAATCTCACCGCACAGCAGAAAGAAGAAAAAATATTGGAACTGCAAAATGAAATGTTCGGAGAGGAAGCCGATGCGTTCAGACGACGGGAAGCTATCAGGAAAGCCGAGGAGGCGTTTAAGAAGTAGGATGAAAAAGATCGTTAAATATAATAAAGGAATCTGGGAATGGTATTCGAAATCTGATGATAATAATATTAATACAATTATTAATGGTAAGTATTTATTTTTTTCTGAAGATCGAGATTTGTTAATCGAATTTTTATTTAAAATATTTCAAATGTTTAAATTTTATAAAGCCAAAATCCCTTTACCAGGCAAGCAAATCAACAAAAATTATGTTTTATGTA
>CAKZSV010000045.1 GCA_937921485.1 uncultured bacterium | reverse complement strand
CCGCGCATCGGTGTCGCACGCTGTCGACATTGAAAGAAACGCGTTTCCCCCGTAAAAACTGCGTACACTCCTGCATGTGCATGGTAAAATCGTACACGAGCCATCAGAGAAAAATGCAATTATAAGCAATCATGGTTGATGGGTAGCTCTAAAAACCGCTTTCTTCATATTATAAAGATAAAAAGAAAGCGGTTTTATCCAATATAATGTGCCCACAAGGGAACATCCTTATACATGGTTTTTAGAAGTTCCCTGATTTTTATGAATTTGACATTTTTTTGACGGGGTGGGAAGATTGGACGGTTACGTTGAACCAGGCCACCAGACTATTTTATTATCAGCAAAATATTTAATGGCTTCCTTTCGGATTTTTGTCCATAGGTTTTTCTCTGCTTGCTTTAAAACAAAAGGATACTTTACTTTTAGATGTTCACCATTGCCGGGGTCTTTGAAGAATTCATCTCTGATTCTTAGGGCTTTTTCGCGTTCGGATTCTCTATAATTCATAATTGTTTAATCTCATTCTTAAGTGTGTGTCGGCAAGTTTGCACTCTTTGGCAAATTTTGGTTTGCGGGTCGGCTGGTGCGACTTGCCAATGTGTGCAATGTGGGTTGGCAGAATTTCAAAATTTTTGTGCGGTGGGTAAAAAAAATCAAAACACATTCTGGTCGGCAATGAGTGTCGGGTTATATTTATGTCAGTTTCGTTTTTCATTTCAAGTTTATATTCCATTTTCATTGTCAATTTGCTGTGTCGTTGTCTTTTTTCCGCTTGTGCATAACTCCCTTTTATACGCCATATTGCGTATATCCTGTATATATAAAATGTTCGTATAACATTCCAGATATGGAAATATTGCGAACATGTTATTCGTATAACATTCCATAATCAGGTGGTATTGTCCAATACGTTAAATTTCTTATAATTCTTATAAGCTTCCGTCAAGAATTTTTTTCTTTTAAAGCGCCTCCCGAGTCTTTTCCCGCATCTGCGCTTAACTTCCGCATCTATCATTGCTTTTATATCCATCATGATGATGCCTTTAAAAAATCTTATGGCCACCTCCTCAAAAAACCGCTTTCTACATTAGAAATAGCATCAAAGAAAGGCGTTTTTGATGTACCCATAATCAATATCGTTTTTAATAATAGCGCTGTACCAGCGTTTTTATAGTTCTTATTTCTTTTGATTTAAGAGAAATTTCTTCCCTCAGATCATATTCAATTTGTAAACCAAGCCAGAAATCGGGTGTTGTTCCAAAAAATTTTGCAAATCGCAGAGCGGTGTCGGCAGTTATGCTTCTGCGTCCTTTTAAGATTTGAGACACTCTCGTAGGTGGTATTTTTGTTTCTTTGGCTAATTTATAGGCTGATATTTTAAAGGGAACAAGGAACTCTTCCTTAAGTATTTCGCCAGGATGGATATTTGATATTTTCTTCATTTGAACATACTCCATTTTAATGATAATCAATAATTTCAACATCGAAAGCATCGGAATTATTCCATATGAAGCATATTCTAAACTGATCATTAATTCTGATGCTATACTGTTCTTTTCTGTCGCCTTTAAGTTTTTCTAGTTTGTTTGCCGGAGGAACTCTTAAATCATTTAGTTCCTTGGCTCGTTGAATCATAAATAGCTTCCTCAATGCAATTTTCTGTATTGAAATGGGAAACTTTTTCGAAAAGTGTTGTTTCCATATTTTTTCCGTTTCTTTGCATTTGAAAGAACGTATCATAAACTAATAATAACGCATAACGTTAATAGCGTCAAGCAATAATTATCGGGATTGAGATTACTTGTAATACTCAGCCGAGAAGGGCGCACGGCATAAATTTGCAGCATGCACACTTCACGGAATATTCTAAATAAAATCATTGCCAAAAAAAGCCTTTTCGCCAATACAGAATTAATCACTACAATAAGGAGCGCTAGTATGTCAGAATACAAATTCTATGTGGTGGAAAAAAAGCCCCCGTTAGCATGGGTCTATCTCAACCGCCCCGAAAAATTTAATGCGATGAACGAACCGGCCTGGATGGAATCGCCGAAAATCTTCCAGGACCTCAGCAACGATGACGACATCAAGGTTATCATTATTTCCGGAAAAGGGAAGCATTTCTCGGCGGGTATCGACGTGGTCGGTATGGCCGGTGTTGTTCCGGAAATGGGAATCAAGGAGCAGCTGGGCGCCATTAAATGGAAATTGCTCCCGAAGATACACATGATGCAGGAAACGATGACATGCATTGAAAAGTGCCGCAAACCCGTCATCGCCGCAATTCACGGCTATTGCATCGGTGCGGGGCTTGACATGGCGACCGCGTGCGATATTCGGCTCTGCTCAAAGGACGCGTCTTTTTCACTTCGTGAAGCGGCGGTTGGTTTTGTCGCCGATGTGGGTGTTTTGCAGCGGCTGCCTCTCATCGTGGGCCAGGGAATTGCCAGGGAGCTTGCCTACACCGCAAAAAATATTGAAGCGGCAAGAGCAAAGGAAATTTTGCTCGTCAATGAAATATACGAAAACCACGAGGCGCTTATGGCGGGAGCGGAAAAAATGGCAATGGATATTGTGGCGAATTCCCCGCTCGCCGTACAGGCTTCCAAAGACGTCCTGAATTATTGCGTGGGAAAAACAATTGATGAGGGACTTAAATATGTTGCGTCTATTAGCGCAAACATCATTCCTTCAAATGATCTGTACGAAGCGATGACTGCGATGATGGAAAAAAGGAAGCCGAATTTTACCGGGAAATAGAGCTATAGGCAGGTTTCGTCAACATCGGATATGCTGTTTTAGGAGGCGCTTCTTTAAGTGTTAAATCATGTTGTTTTACCCGTATCCTTTATCGATTCAGTGCTCGTGTTTGCGGTGTATTCTTTCGCGGGCTGGATTGTTGAGGTCATCTACCGTTCCTGGACGCAGAAGCGTTTCGTGAATGCGGGTTTTCTCTACGGGCCATTTGTTCCGCTCTACGGGATGGGCTCGGTTCTGGTGCTTGGCATTGGTTCCTTGCTGCAACAATGCAACCACGTTGTTTTTATTATCGCAGTTGGCGTGGTGCTTACAGTTCTTGAATATTTCATCGGTTATATAAGCGAGAAGTTCCTTGGCCTTAAACTCTGGGATTATAGCGCCAACCGGTTCAATCTTCACGGGAGGGTGTGCCTCTCTTTTTCGGTTGCGTGGGCTGTGCTGGCGTACGCACTGGCTGTCTTTGTGCATCCGAAAGTTTCTTCGGCAATCAATTCGCTCGGGCGTACTTTTGCGTCACAAATGGCAATTGCCTTTTTGCTGTACTATTCTGCTGATCTCATTATATCCACTGTAAATGCACTGGGATTCAAGAAAAAGAGCGCAGATCTTCTTGCAACATTTTCTTCAAAAAGTGATGCGGAACTACAGGCGATTCTATCCAGATTCAGGCGACTCATTCGTTCTTTCCCGAATTTAAACACCCATCTCGATGGAAGCATGAAAGCGAACTTTACAATGAAACTGGGAAATATTATCAACGAATTGTCGTCCAATGCGGCAGATGAATTAAAAAAGAGACGTGCTGCCGATAAGGAATATATTTCAATTGTGAAAGATATTTTAGTAAATTCGGAGTTTCAGCGGCTGAAAGAATACTTCCATCACAACTCATCAATTTATGAACACGCGCGCAGGGTTTCATATTTGTCCTATAAAATTTCTAAACTTCTTGATCTTGATTACCGGGCAGCGGCGCGGGGAGGCCTTCTCCATGATTTTTTTCTCTACGACTGGCGGAATCACTCGGAGCCGGAACTTGCCGCGGAAAAATTTCACGGGCTGCATCATCCTGCGATAGCACTCAAAAATTCCATGCGGCATTTTGAGCTTTCAGAAAAGGAGAAAGACATCATTCTCAAGCACATGTGGCCTCTGACGCTTACGCCGCCGCGTTACCGGGAATCGTACGTGGTGACGTTTGTGGATAAATACCTCTCTTCTGCAGAATTCCTTTCGGAGTTTGCGAAGAGAGGTGTTATGCGTGAAAAGAAAAAGAGATTATCTAGAAAACTATCGAGGCAGTAAGTCCAAAGGCAGCACCGGATTGGGGATAATATACCACAGGCATTTCGATTTTTACAAGAAAAATATTAAGCCCTATCCCCGCCATAAGTTTGGGCCGAAATTTTGATGGGCTTGCATCTCTTGTGCTACGAGGCATTAGTGCAATTTCTTTAAAAAAAAAAGCCACATTTTATGTGGCTTTTTCGATGAAAAAAGATGTATCTCGAAGATAATGTTATTTTCCTTCTTGCTGCTGAGGCGCAGCGTCTTTCTTTGCTTCGGTTTTCGCTTCTTGCTTGGCTTGCTTTTTTGCTGTCCTTCGAGGTGCTTTCCTGGTTGTTCTTCGCTGTGTACTCTTCTTTTGTACCTTCTTTACTTCTTTTTTCCCGGCTTTCTGCTCGGTCTGCGTCCCTTCGCCTGTTGCAGGTTCTTCCGCTGCAAGGAAACCGAGCGATACGCAGAATATGATGGATACCATCACCAGCATAAACTTTTTCATGAATCTATTCCTCCAGATATTCAATTAGTGCCGATGAGACATTTGAGCCTTCATGCGGCCGGGCAGCTTTTATACGGAAGCAGTACGCCTGTCAATTTATTTTTTTCTAATAATGATTTTTTCGTTTTCCGCAGTTGAGTTGAATCGAAGGAGTCTTCTGAACTCTTCATAAGCAGATGGGATAATTTTATTCAGATTCCATTGTGAAATATAAAAAAATTCGATAATATGTTCAGCCTGGTTGTATTTTGAAAATATTTCGGTATTGCAGAACTTATTTCCGAATTTTTTATTTTCCGGTAAAGCGGCCGGTTCATACACGGACGGCAGAGAGAATGTTGTTTTCTCATGAATTATGCGCGGCGCACCTAAGTTGATAGGGTATTTCCTTGTTTTGGATTGTCCATACGATTGAAATTCTTCCGAAGGCACCATAATGCTTTTAAAAAACATTTCGTTTTCCACCGTCTGGGCGAATGCAGGTATCATCACCTGATATGAATATTCCACCGGCTTATCCACGCTGCTTTCAATGATTTTTAAATCACTTACTGTTGAGCCTGGATATGCCTTGTTCCAGTATTGTGCGATGCTCTTCATCATGCTTGCTGGATTATTGAGCGAATAACGTGCGTGTGGTGCGAACATGCCTCCTTTTTTGATGAAGTGCCGGGTGATGCGGGCACCACCGTCAGCATGAATAATAACGTCATTGCTGATGAGCATTAAATTCGGTTCAAAAATAGGACTGCGCACTTCGATGATTCGATAGCCGTCATTACTCATCACAAGGGCTTGAACACCGAAATCGTTTTCAGGAAGTTCGCGGAAACCGGAAAATGAAGCGGTTCCGTCAAGGAAAAAGCCGCCTTCGAGATGTACATAACAAATGGCATGATTGAAAATTCCAATCCATGGAATGGTCATATCATTTTCACCGTGGTCGGAAGTTCTCACGAGCGCGATGCGTGCATCAATACCGGCCGCTCGCAAAAGAGCCGCCAGGACCAGCGCGATGTCTTTGCAGTCTCCCATCCCTGATGCGTAGGTTTCTGCGGCGCTTCGCGGCCTGATGCTCCCGATTCCGAATTCGAAGCCGACGTATCGAATGCGCGAAGTGACAAAATTATAAATTTTTCTGACCTTTTCGAGGGGAGTATCCTGAGGATTGATTATTGATTGCAAATCGCGGAGCATCGTTTCGCTGGCGGTATCTCTCCCCCTCAGGAGGCTGAAATACCAGCGGTAAAGACTTGCCCAATCGTGAAAAGATGTTGCCGCCACCATCGGCAGAATTTCTGTAAGATGCGGCATGTATGATTCTTCATAAACAGGCTCGATATTGTTTATTGAAAAGAGATAAATTTTACGTTCTCCCCGTGTTTCAATTTTCGGGCTCATGGAAGTTGTGTTTCGTATTTTGTAGTTCAAGGTTTGATCTTTCGGAACATCAATGATGA
Organism: uncultured bacterium; assembly: GCA_937921485.1. Taxonomy (GTDB): domain Bacteria; phylum Spirochaetota; class UBA4802; order UBA4802; family JAGODF01; genus DYLV01. The sequence continues at coordinate 86,181 of CAKZSV010000045.1, read as the reverse complement.
TATTTGCCCGCATGATGCGATTTTTCCCGCCGAGGGTGGTGATGAATCCATAGGCATTGCGGTATTCGTCGGCCTTTTTGGTTTTGATTGTGTATGATACTTCGACAATACTGCCTTCGCGGAGAGACGGTACTGAAAGAATATGTGCAATCGCGTCATAGTACAGTCTTGTTTCGGGATCCGAAAGAGACTGAATTCTTGTTTCGGATGTTTCCACACGCGATGAACCGTTTGTCACCGTGCAGAGAATTCGCTCAAGTGTTTCGCTGTTTGGGGATATGATGACGACCTGACGAGAAAGTTCTTTTATCGCGGCGCTGGAATTTATCTTATACATAATACGAACGCGTTTTTCCTGTGATCCATCCGATGAAAGCGTATAGACGGTTTCATCAAGCAGAACAACAGCGGGTTCGCGTTTATAGTTCTCACTTTCGGCAAGTATTTCATGCAAATCTGATCCGGTTAGGTAATCTTTAAGATAATCATTGCTTCCGTAAATAAATGAAAAGTATCGTTGAAGCGGTATGTTTTTTTCATCGGATTCAGCAGCTTTCAAAAAATAATATTTAGCCTGATCTTCTTTTCCAAGTCGGTGATATGCATTGCCCAGTGCGAATAACACTTTTTCATTATATGGTGATAGGTAATACGCGGATGCAAGGTAAGGAATAGCTGCGGATGGTCCGTTTTTTTTATCCGCGGTTTCGGCCATCTTCAGGCGCAATGCCACATCATTCTGGAAAAAGAGAGCGCCTATCGAAAGGATTTGTTCCGCCTCATCGAATTTGCCTGCGTGGTTAAGGCATTCGGCGGCTGCGATAAGCGAAGAGCGGTCGAGCCTGTCGGCCGAATAATTTTTTTTATAGTATTCTGCGGCAAGGACATTGTTTCGGTTTATCCGGTGAAGTCTGGCTAAGAAATGATTCCCCGGAGAAGGGAAAGTTCCCTGGAGAATTTTTTCAATCTCTTTAAAGGCTTCCCAATGCCAGCCTTTTGAAAGCCAGAGTTTGCTGCGGGTAATATGAAGGAGTGATGAAGATGGATTGATGGATTGCATTTTTTGAGTGAGCGGGAAAACATGGTATGGTAAATTATGGTCGATGCGGAGATCTGAAAGTGCTGCCAGAGCTTCCAGATAATCTTCCTTCTTTTCAATTGCATTGTGAAGAAAAGTTTCTTTTACCGTGATTTCTGTTGAAGAAAGAGCGGAGTAGAATGATGCATAAGGAAAAAGAAAAGGATCGGATTCCGCTTTCTTAAAAAATGACAGGGCTTCGGGTCGTTCTTTCGAAATGAGATTTGCCATATAGAGAAGATAGCCGGATCTGAAAAAACTCCACGGATCTTTATCGTTTTTATGATGAAGATGATCAAATCCCTCAAGTGGGCGAGCCGCATCATTTAGCGGTTTTTTTTGTGCTGAAGAAACAGATGATTGCATTGACGATAACGGTATTCCGTTTTCATCGGTAATTCTGAGAGCCACCGAGCATCCCTGGTCCGTTCCTGAAGCTTTTATGATGAGGGGATGTTTACCGGCTTTTAGTTTTAAAGAAATATGGAATTGATCATATTCAAAACCATGTGCTTTAACATCGGAGAAAATATTTTTTGCACCGATTCTTGCAGCCAGCGGGCAGTTTTTGCCCATGTGCACAATATAGTTTCCTTCACGGGGAATAAATAATTCGGTATATAGATAGAAAAGGCTTTCATTGGCTTTCGTGAAAAAGTCTTCAAAATTTATTTTGCCAGATACATCGGCTCGGGCGGAAAACCAGCCAATTTTTCCGCTTTTCCCTTGATAATATGTTGAAAAATTTATAGAGCGATCAATATCGTTTATAGTTTCAAGTTCATTCAGCGGTACCGAATGAAAAGGGCCAATGACATGATAATCCTTGATAAAGCCGAGCTTACCGGAGAGATCAATCGATTTTTGTATATGCCCTCTTCGGAGGTATATATCCATCAGGAGAAGCTTTGCCCGTGCCGATAAACGAGGCTCGGCGAAAACCGGATTTTCATGGAGGGCTTTGATGAGAGCCTCCGAAGCGCTATCCAGAAGCTCCCGGTAGCGAAGAGTTTCTTTCAGGCGAAACAGCCAGATTTCGGCATGAGCAGGATTTTGAACCTCAGTAATTTCTTTTGCAGCAATTAAAAAAGCTTCTTTGATTTTATCTTTTGCTTTACATTCCAGAAATTGAATTTCCCGCAAATCCCCTTCGGCGAAGGAAGAAAAGGTGAAACAAGCATAAAGTAAAATTAGAATCGGAATAGAACATTTTTTCTTTGACATGCTGCCGGCTCTCCTTACCATTTTACTTGTAATGGGGTAAACGAATGAAAAAAATAACATCGGCCAGGCTTTTAATCGCTCTGTCAAGTATCGCCTGTATTTCAGCCGGTACAATCATTTTTTATTTCTTTTTGTCGGCGCACTGCCTTTTTGGGGGAAATTATTTTCACGAAGCTTCCAGCCCTCTTCATGATGCGATAGTGCTCTATTATCAGGATAAAAAACAAGAGGCAAAGCGCCTTCTTCTCAAGGCAGCGAATGATAAAAAATATGCCGGTGGTGCGTATATAAATTACGCAATGCTTCTTGAAAGAGAAAATGAATTCGGGGAAGCTGAGGAATATTACCGCAAAGCGCTTCAAAGCGGGGAACATATCGCTCTTTTATATCTTTTTATGATGTATGCCAAACAGGGCAAGGGCTCTCCACGCCATGCGATTACTGCAGCAGGTAATCTATCAGAAATCGAGGGGGCGTACTGGGTCGAATTTCGCAAAGCCGAGGAAAAGCTCCTGCGTAATGATGCGGAAGGGGCGATGCAGTTTCTCGAAAAAGCGGTGGAACTCGGTTTACCGGATCTTCCTGTATTGTATGCGGATCCCCTGTTTCAGCCGCTGAACAAAGATCCGAGATTCCTGGCGATGATGTCGAAAGCACGAGCGAACTATCGAAAATATCGCCAGATTGAGAAAGCGATGGAAGACGAAACCATTCAGTATTATAAGGACAGCCCGTATGGGACAATGAAGCTTCTTTACGGAATATTGCATGAAGCGAATACAAGCGACGCGAAAATCGAAAAAGCTCTCAGTGAACTTTTGCTTTCCGAACAGAATGTTAGAGACAGAGGAATCGCACTCTACAGGCTGGCGCGAATCAGAGCACGAAATAAAGATACGCAGGGGGCGGCGAAGCATCTTGCCGCGTTCAAAGAGCTTATTGCCTCGGACAAAAGCGACAGGACGGGTTTTGTTGCAGTGGTGAAAAGAATCGGCGAAGATCTCTTCGCGAATGATCCTCTCTTAAAAGAAATAAAATGATCTTCTATTGAATATGATATTTCTCTCGTGCGAGATTGATGTATTTCTCTTTTTTTACCATCTTCTTTAAATTTTGAAGTGTGCGATAGGGTATTTCCCTGCTCGTCATGTTGGCGATGCTTGCGGGGATATTTCCGGCAGGATTTGCCCGTATGATAAACACAACTTCGGTTTTTGAAGGAGCTATTTTTTTCAGATGCCACTGGCCTAAAAGATCGGTCATGCGAACCACGCCAGGGCGTAGAGGTACGGATGAATCCTTCATAGCGGTAAAAATGATGGATACCGTGCCTTTTCCCATATCTGCGTTTCCTTTCGAACGCACGACTACGTCGCGGTTTGATACAGGCCAGGGGGCTCTGTTCATGGAATAAACCATATAATCGTTATCGTTGAATTTTTTTACGACCTTAGCTTCAATGCAATCAGCCATCCACTCGGGCTGTGCATCGACATCACGAATGACCTCGACGATAACCTCAAGCGGTGCATCGACAATTGTGATGCCTTTAAATTCATCAAGAGGCGAGCCTTCTGCAGGGCGCGTGAGAACTTTTACACCATTTGAATTTTTTACTTCCCGCCACTGGCTCTGAGCGAAGAGCGATGTGAACAGAAAAAGAAGAATTGCGAACACCTGTAAAATGTTTTTCATGGCAATACCTCAAAATTGTGAGAATTCAACGCAATGTAATATTGCGATATATTAAATGATGCGTCAAGTATAATATAAACTATTATTATATATAAAATAGCATATATTATTATTAATAAATGCTGTATATTATTTACCAATGCAAAATCTGCTGAAAATCGAGTTGAGCACGTCATCGGTGGCAATTTCTCCGGTGATTTCCTGCAGCATATCGATGAGATTCTGCAGCTCAAAGGCAATGATTTCGGGAGGTTCAGCTCTTGAAAAGAGCTTTTGTACTGAAAGCGCTGTTTCTGCAGCATCTGAAATGATATTTATGATTTTTTGATCTGCAAAGAAGAAATTGTTCTGTTCGGGAAATTGCGCGATGAGGAGTTCCCCAATTTTCTGTTCCAGCAAAGTGAGGCCTTCGCCGGTTTTCGCTGAAAAAGGGAGTATTGGAACTGAAAGTTCTTTTTCAAGCAATGCGATGCGTTCATTTCTTTCGGTTTCCGGTACAAGATCGATTTTATTTCCAAGGACAATGCAGGCTTTATCATTGGATATGGTTACGATTTCTTTATCAGTCTCTGCTAATTCTTCGGTTGCATCGATAACCAGTATGAGTATGTAAGCTTCATCGATTTTTTTCCGGCTGAGGTCGATGCCAATGCGTTCAATTTCGCAACCAGGAATGCCAATGCCTGCGGTGTCAAATACATTTACGTGATATCCTGCGAACTGCACAGTTTCGCGGATCAGATCGCGCGTCGTACCGGGAATTTCAGATACAATGGCTCTTTCTGCGTTGAGGATGAGGTTGAGAATGCTGGACTTTCCCACATTCGGTCTTCCTACAATAGGTATATCGATACCCTGTGATATTTTTTCTCCAATTCTGCAGCGGTTTAATATTTCAGAAAGCGCCTCGTGAATTTCCTGCGTTCGCGATATGGCAGCATTATTTGATAAAAATTCGATATCTTCTTCCGAAAAATCGATCTGAGATTCAACATCGGCTTTCATCAGAATCAAAGATTCACGCAGATTCTGGATTTTTTCTCGAAGCGAGCCGTGCATCTGGGAAAGTGCGGCGCTGATTTCCCATTCACCTCTGGCTTTTACAATGCGGTCAATGGCTTCCGCGGCGGTGAGGTCCAGTTTGCCGTTCAGAAACGCGCGGCGGGTAAATTCGCCGGGTTCGGCAAAGCGAGCGCCTTTGGAAATGAGACGATCGATTATTTTTTTTATTATGATTGGATTGCCGTGTGAAAAAATTTCAACCATGTCCTCGCCCGTGTAACTCTCAGGTGCCAGATACGCTATGAGGACAACATCGTCTATTTCGGCTGCTTCGCTTAAAAGCTTGCCGTGAACAGCTTTTCTGTGGGAAATCGCAGAAGGTTTTTCAAAACATTCGGAGATGATTGATAATGAGTGCGGCCCGCTCATCCGTATAACGGCGATCGATGAGGGCATGGGAGGAGTTGCGGGCGCGCAGATGGTGTCGGTCGTGAAAGGCACGTCGATACATTATTTAGGTGAAATTTTAACCTTACGGTATATCCCCTGGCCCTCGCTTTTTGTAGTGACGCGGCTGTCATTTTGAAGGGCTAAATGAATCAGACGCCTTTCAAACGGATTCATCGGTTCAAGAACCCAGGGCTTTCCGGTTTTTGAAACTTTAGCCGCTATTTCTTTTGACATTTTACGGAGGGCGCGTTCGCGCTTCGCACGATATTCTTCAATGTCTAAAATAATTTTTTTATTGCTGCCTGTCTTGTGATTTACGATCAGGTTGACTAAAAATTGCAAGGCTTCAAGCGTTTTTCCTCGCTTGCCAATAATAAGCCCTGAGAATTTGCTGTCGAGTTCAACGTAGACTTTGTTTTCGCCTTCTTTGAGATCCTTGACTTTCGAATCGAGTCCCATTTTGGCTAAAAGGCTTAGGACCACGTCTTTTGTGATGTCGCCGACATCCATAGTCACGCCGCTGAAGTATATTCTGATCTTTGCGGGGCGTGAGACACCGAAACCGAAAATTCCGCTTTTCCCTTCATCGACAACTTCAATTTGAACTTGCGATGCATCGGATATTCCCAGCTCGATTAATCCCTTTTTCTTTGCGTCATCGACGGTTTTGCCTTCAACTTCAATAACTTTCATAATATCCTCCCGAAAGCCGGTAAACTTTCGAATGCAGTTAATAACACATTACACATGCGGCAATTCACCTATTGCTGAAGATACAGCAGCGCAGGGGGAAATGCCGAAAAGAATAATAACAAATGGGTACATCTGCACATACATCCGATTTTTTATGCACCTCCTTCAGTAGCTTTTTTTGCTCTTTGATTTATATACAGCTGATGTAAAATTTGCAAAACGTTTTGCATTATCCAGTATATGATGAGGCCGGACGGCATATTCCAGAAAATAAAAAGGAATATGAACGGCATCATTTTGATCATCATCTGCTGCTGGGCGGAATCACTGCCTGGAGTCATTTTCTGCTGTAAGTACGTGGTCGCTGTCATGATGATGGGAAGAATATTAATATTGAATCCCGAAATGGTCGCGACGGTGTCGGGAAGGGATAGGTCTGAAATCCACAGAATAAATGGTGCTTTCCACAAATCGATGGAATTGATAAGCGCGCTGTAGAGCGCGAAGAAAAACGGCAGTTGGAGCAAAAGCGGCAGGCAACCACCGAGAGGATTGACCTTTTCCTTTTTATAGAGTTCCATGATCTTTTTATTCATCTGATCTGGTTTGTCTTTGTATTTGGTCTGTATTTCCTTGACTTTGGGGCTGAGTTCCTGCATCCGCTTCATAGATTCGGTCGATTTGATTGTCAGCGGCATGAGCACAATTTTCGTCAGCAGCGAGAATATTACCAGTGACCATCCAAAATTGCCGAAGAGAAGGTTAATCTTCATGAGGCACCACACCAGAAAATCACGAATGGGCTCTATCAGCACATTGATGTCAGCGGCATCACGGAGAGATTCATCGACTTCAACTAACTTCTGTTTGTCCTTTTCTCCGACGTAAACCTTGAAGACTTTGGTTGTCGATTCGCCGGGCTGGAGCACGCCTGCCGGGACCTGGATTCCCACGCGTTTTCCGTGGTTTTTTCTTCCGTCATGAATGATGCCGGTGCCGGTAAATCCCTGTGGTGCCATGAGAAGCAAAAAATATCGGCTGCGTACGCCCGCCCATTTCGTAACTCCGGTTTCCCGATGAACGGTCTGTTCGTCGGAAAAAATGCCGCCCCCCTGTCTGCCCGTCTCAAAGCTGTCGTTAATGAAGTAAATACTTTCAACCAGGTTATAGCGATTGTCGAAATCCATCGTCGGGCCGAGAAAGTCCGGGGTTGTCATGATGAGGCGATTATCAGGAAATGCAAGAGGGGCTTTCCCGATGTTTTTTAAAGTTTGCTGAAGTTCGAAATAATTTTTCCCCTCCGTGAAAATATACGACCTTTCGTACATAATCCGCTCGCCGGTTTGATTCTGCAGTATCAGATTGAAACGAACGCGGTTTTCGCCGATTTTTTCAAGATTCCAGAGGGCATTATCGAGAGGGCTGCCTTCAAGAAATTCACTTTCGGTGAGGTACACCTGAAAATCAAAATCGCTTTTCGCTGCAATTCCGGTTGGGGAAAAATCTTTTTTTTCAACAACGAGTTCGATTTTTTTGCCATTATAAACGTATTGAAGATTTTTAATTCTTGCTCCGCGGTTGGTTAGCTTGACGTTATACTTATTTGTTGCAAGAATTATTTCCGATTCTTCTCTGGCGGATTGCTGTACTAAAGGATTCGCAATTGCTGCGGAGGCAGATGCGGGAAGCGGCGCGGCATCCTGTTTCTGTTTTTGTTCAGCTTTTTGCTCCTGCTGAACCGCAACGTGCTGGCGTTGAGGCACGGGATTGAAAATAAGCATCCATACGAACCAGACGAGCAATGAAAGCCCAAGCGCGAGGGCAAAACGTTTATCCATGAAAATTCCTCCGGCGAATTGATAAATAACACGGCATAGATGATTAGCTGGTTTCCAGGGACGGTATGGATATTGAATTGGAATATACCGCTTGTGAAAGGGAAGAATGACAGCGCGCGAACTACAGCATTTTACGGCACGGGATCATATCCGCCGTCACAAAAAGGATGACAGCGAAGCAATCGGCGAATAGTCAGATACAATCCGTATGCCGGACCATGCTTTTTTAAAGCCTCTTCAGCATAGTGCGAGCAAGAAGGATGAAACCTGCATGAAGGCGGCAAAAGCGGTGCGATTATCAATCGATAAAGTTTTATTGCGATGATAAAAGGAGCGATAAAAATTTTTTTTATTATCGAATACTTCACTGAATTAATAACCCCGCTTTGCGCAATAATCGTACAAGTTCATCTTTTGCTTCAGAGAACGCATACTGCTTAAATACTGGCACTGGCCGGATGATGACATAATTACCATTTCTCATACTCGGAACCAATTCTCTCATAATAGCCCTAATTCTTCTTTTGGCTTTGTTCCTTTCCACTGCATTTCCAAATTTTTTTCCTATTGAAATTCCAATACGGGTTCCGGTTGTTTTACATGCATCCGGCTTTCTGCCGGCTTCAATTTCGTTCGATACATTCATTTCCTTTTTAACAATAATCGATACTGCTGTACCGGAAAATCTCTTCCCTTTTGTAAAAAGCTCCTGGAAATTTTTCCTCCCTTTTAATATAAATGCTTTCTTCACGAAGATTCGACGGCATAATCTCCTTATTTCTTGTCGCGGCGTTCGTCGGAAACTGTGAGTTTATATCTGCCTTTACGGCGCCTTCTTTTTAACACTTCCTGCCCTTCGGGCGTGCTCATCCTGGCCCTGAATCCGTGCGTTTTGAGTCTTTTTCTTTTACTGGGCTGATATGTTCTTTTCATGTCGGTACCCTCTTAAAATATTATAATATAGCTGATTTTGCTTTTAACTCGTCGGCATTTTGATAGAAATCCGTTCGTTTTCAGCGGCTTGATGCATCGCGCAGAGCAATTGCGCTGTATGTAATCGGTTATTCACCGATTTTCGCATTTTTCGAATAAACCGCAGGTTAAATGCCTAAACTAAAATTATTGTGTGAAATGTCAATACTATTTTTCATGAAAGAAAAGAGTTGATTTTAAAGCTGTCTTTGAAAAAGTACCCTTACATTTTTAGTGTGATATTATGAGTGTTTAAAAGGTACTGAGTATGGCGGAACCGTTGATCCCATCACGCGCGAAGCTTTTCATAGGTATTCTCACCTCGAGAGAAGATCTCTTTGAAGACGCACGAAAGATGGCAGAGAAAAAATACGGGGAAATTGATTTTGCTACGGCAAAAATTCAATTTACTCATACCTCGTACTACAGTTCTATGGGGAAAAACATATTTAAAGTGCTGTTTTCTTTTAAAAAACTCATTAAACGCGAGGATATCGTTGATATAAAACTTTATACAAACAAGGTGGAAAAGAAGCTTTCCGGCAGGGATAAGAGGCTTATCAATATCGATCCCGGTTATATGACGCTTTCCAATGTATTTCTTGCAACCTGTAAAGATTTTTTCCACAGGACGTACCTGACAAAAGGAGTTTTTCTTGAAAACGAATTGAAATATGTAGCGAAAAAGTTTGAACCGTGGGAATGGACGTATCCCGATTATCGTAAACCTGAATATATGCATTTTTTCCACAACGTCAGACGGATCTATTATAATCAGCTCAAAAGACAATAAAAACTTGCGCTGTCGGATTTTCGCAGGAAATCTTATTGACAGCATAAAATCGTTTCTGTAAAAATCACCTCTGTTATGACTAAAAGATTCAGCAGAAGAGAATCCCGCGGAGGCGGTCGAAGAAGAATTGGTCTCCTTGAAATTGATGCTGAATTCTCGGTAGAAAAGAGAAAAGCGCGTGATTTGAGGCACAGCGCATGGTGGAAAGAAAAGATATCCGCCGGCACGTGCTACTATTGCGGCAGAACATGTAAGCCGGATGAATTGACGATGGATCATAAGATACCGCTGTCCCGCGGCGGTAAATCTGAAAAAATTAATATTGTCGCCGCCTGCAAGGAGTGCAATAGCAGAAAAAAATATATGCTGCCGACAGAATGGGATGAATATCTTAAAAGGATTAAACATACAGACGGTGAAAAATAATTATTAGCTGAATTGTGATGTCGGATAAAAGCAAAGAGCAAATACGAAAGGGAGAAATACTGATTCTCCAGGGGCAGGAACCGAAATTCCTGTACTATCTTCACAGCGGGTCTGTTGAGATTCTTTCATGTCCCACTGAATACGAGGGTCTCGATAAGGAAATAATCATTTCTAAAAGTAAGCGGGTGGGGACCATTGGCCCGAATACCCTCATATCGGGTTTGAGCATACTTTTTACCGAGCCGTATCAAAAATCGATTCGCGCGATTGAAGATTCAGTTGTAACCAAGTATCCCATAAAAGAAGGCGGCTTCAAGCAAATTGCTCAGGAAGATTCCGCACTGGCCGTGAATATTTTAACTCACCTTTTTAAGCGATTCGAAATTTCCATTGGCGACGCTTCGAAGTACACGAAGCTGTATCAGAATCTTTATAAAATCAATGACAACATTGCGCTGATATTCCGTGAACTCGCCATGCAGACGAATGCGGAAAATTTGCAAAGTCTAATGGAATCGCTTTATGACACTTTCATCGCCAACGGAGGAGAGTTCCCTTCGGTGATTGATTCGAAATTCATACTGGCCGATAATTCTACGATTTTGAAAAAGAACTATAATTTTCCAGGCCTTCCTCTTGAATCTCTCATTGATCTCAGGCAGGCATCGTTTTTCAAGAAATTTTTAGGCGTGAGCAGCCCGACGCTTGAGACAATGATTCGGGAAAAGCCCGACATCGCAATCTATATGTTTGAAATTGTGTCTGAGCATCTTCTGAAAGTGCTGGACCGCATTGAAGCAGTATCGAATGAAATTGATGAGATGCTGAACATGCTGTTCGGGAACGAATCGAGCTGGTCGTGGTTTTTAGCTGATCAGCAGGGTTTCAGGCAGCTGGACTCAAGCGGAAGGCTGGAAGCCGACTTTTTGAAGAATTTTCTTTCAATTATCGCCAAGCTCAATACCATGTATCAGGAAATATCGGGCGAGAGCATGGTGGATACATATCCTGGAATCAGAAAGCTTCATTCCCTCTTTGTTTCGCAGAAAAGCGCAGCAAGCTCCCAGGAGAAGGAGCAAAAACCTTCTGAAACGAGAGTTTCCCGTGTTTCATCGGCGGTGCTTCCCCAGTACAGGAATTCTCTGCATCAGATTTTCGAATATTCGCTTGCCGAGAAAGAATTTCAGACAAATTTTCTCAAGGCACTCAATACCTTTAAAAATATGAAAAATCCCTTCGATACGGAAATTGAAGGCAGAAAAATCAGAAGAACCCTTGCGAAATTTTATTGGGAATTGTACGGTAAAGTTTTCGTCATGAGCAAGACCAAGTCTGCTCCTCCTCCCGCGCGCCTCATGCTCCATTTCGGATTTATTGATGAAACCTTGATGGATGAAGCACAGATTCCGGAACTGCACGAGCTTCAGGCACGGGCTGGTGAGAAAGTAAAAATCCCGATTTATTCGGAGGAGGAATTCCTTTCTCTAATTAATGAAGGGAAAATGAATCCGAGCATCAACGAAATGGGTCTTACCTATGAGCAGCATCTTGCGGAACAGGGTAAGACGAAAACAAAAGAAAAAGACAGAACAACCTCCGATGCGAATATTAACAAGGTGCTGTATGAAATCGACCATCGGCTTGCGACGACGGTTTCAGTGTGCTCCGGTTCGACGGCAACGGCATTTCCGATTCTCACCTCAATGGTGATGAAGGGAAGCCCGGCGAACTTTCACGTCTCGAAAAAGAAACTGGAATCGACGGTACTGCGTCTCAGGGATATAGATTTTTCGGTTTTTTATAGGGAAACCGTTGCAAAAATAGGAGAGGCGCGTGAAGTCATAGAAGAGGAAGTCATTCCCAACTTCATCATTTTGCCGAGCCTTGGGACAAAAACCATGCTCTGGCAGGAGCTTGATGGTCCCAACAGAAAGAGCAGGGGCAGAATTGTGGTGCCGGGCCTTTTTATGGGTGACCTGATTAGAAGCATGGCACATACTTTCGCGTGCTTCAGATACGAACTGAACCGGTCGATCAAAGGCGGCGCCTGGCGCGATCCCGTCGAAGGCGGGCTTACCGGGATCTACCTGGATTATGTGCAGTTCTTCAAGAAAAATTCAAAGCTTTCCATTGAAGCGAAGGAAAAGGTTGCGGAAAAGTTCCGCAGCATACGTGACGACCGAAACCGCTTTGCTGATGATTATATTCTCTGGGTACTCTTCGAAAAGGACGGAATACCCAAACTGAATACGGTAGTACGGGATATTTTTTATAAGAACATCAGGTTTAAGAAAGAAATTCGCGAAAAACTGCAATCGATGCCCGCCTTCAGTGAAATTGCCACGCGTTTTCACAATGTCTATAACAGGGAAATCACGCAGTATGAGCGCAAGTTTAAAAAATACCGCGATGCTGCGGGAAATCTCCCCGAAGCTCTGCAAAAATTTATGGATTATTTGAATATGTGATATACATGGCTGCGAAAAAGAAAGTAACCGGCATCATACAGATGTACAGCAAAAAGGCCCGCGATCAGATCTTCGGCATTGGATTAAAATTCGCCAAAGAAGCAGGTGTTCCGGAAGTGACCGAAGATCTCTTCGCATGCGTCGATGAACTCATCAAAAATGCAGTGAAGGCGAATTATAAATTTTTGCTCGTGGCGGATAAAATTGCCGAGCAACTGCGGCAAAAATACCCCGGCAAGACTCCCGAACAGATAAAGCAAAACATCTTTGAGATACTCAAAGATCGTCAGACCTACGATAAAATGGCTTCGCAGATCATTTCGAACGAATTCATTTCGGAAAGGGTGAGGGAAATACTTTCTCAGGAGGGAAGATACCTTAGCATCCGCAATAAGGCCTATGCCGAGAAACGGGATTATACCGAGGAGGAAAAGAAAAAGATAGCCGGCCTTGTGGAGTTTCTCGATATCCGGCGGCAGCTTAAGGAGAAAGATATCAAGATCATTCTGAAAATCGAAGGAAATGAAGATTTCATATACATTGAAGTGACCAACACCGCCCCGATTATGACGCACGATCTTAACCGCATTTATGAAAAGAGAGACGAGTATAAAGTCTATCGTCAACAGGGGAGAGAACAGGATTTTTTCATCAACAATATCGATACGTCGGATTCGGGCTTCGGCCTCGGATATGCCACCATCGATAGCTTCCTTGCCAACCTGGGGCTTGATCCAGAAAATTCCATTACCATCATTTCGGCGAACAACACTACCGCCATGCTCACGATTCCCCTCGCAGCGCTTAAATAAAGTGCGTGCTCTAATTGTTAGTACAGCAGATATTGCGCCCTTTTTCGTGAAAAATTCATTATTTCGTTCTGTATTTGCTTGCGATATTCTTCGTATCCAAGTCCGGAATCTATTGCTTTTCGGAAACCGTCGGTGCCGGCAAGTTCGTCGATGACATACCCCTTTGTGTTTTTTCTCCACCAGATGCGCTGATCGTTTTCCCGGAAGTATTTGATAAGTACATATGACACTTCCAGTGGATCAAACGTGCCTCCCGTATAGTAGAGATGCACGCCGCCGCAGAGCTTTCCCTGATATGCAGAAAAAGTAGGAGTGAAATACACTGGCCTGAATCGAAAGTTTTTTACCTTGAGCGCAGAAAGCTGTTCGGTAAGCATTTCCGCGTCTATCCAGGGGGCGCCGAAAAACTCAAACGGATTGGATGTCCCCCGACCAAGAGAAATATTGATTCCTTCCATTAAAACCATAACGGTGTAATTGATAGCGCTGCGGTAGCTGGGAAGATTTGGAGAGGGAGGAACCCAGGGGAGCTTCGTTTCATGAAAATACATGCCCCGGGAGTAGTTTGAAAGCGGAATAATAGTGAGGTCGATATTTTTTTTAAATTCGCCGCAATAATACCGGGCGGCTTCGCCGGAAGTCATGTCATAAAAAAGGGTGGCGGGGAATGAAGCCACGTGCCTGGAATAAAAATTTTCATTTAAAAATGGGCCTGAGACGCCAAGAAATCCAAGGGGATTTGGCCGGTCGAGCACGATGAGCTTTTTGCCGGTTCCCTCAATTGCGTCCATAACAAGTTTAAGGGAAGATATGTAGGTATAGCAGCGCATACCCATATCCTGAATATCAAAGATGATTATTTCGGGTATCTCTAAGAGAGTTTTCAGCGATGAATGAGTAAAGCGATGAAGATGGTACACTATGAGATTTTTTTCTTCGAAGGCTTCGTAGGCGTGTGTGTCGTAATCGTTTCTATCGCCGAAAGGGCCGTGTTCCGGCGCAAGAATGAAATCGATGATGATGCCGCCTTCGCGAACGATGTCGATTATGTGTTTGAAATTCGTGTCCACCGAAGAATGGTTGATAACCAGCGCGGCGTGTTTGCCGCGATATTTTGATGTTTCATTTCGAGCGAAGTTTTCAAGTCCTGTATGGACTCTGCGGTAACTTCGCGCGGGGAAATCGTACATCGGCTCATTGCCGGCGCAGAATTGAATCAAAAAAAGAAAAATCCATACGGCTGGAATTGATGATACTTTTTTTCTTTTGAGCGCTTTAACAAACATGCATGTGTGCCTATAAATAATGATTGTTTCCTCTGATGCGAATGGTTGTATGGTCAACCCACGGTAACACGCATTACATACGGCATTATGCATATTACGGTCATGAGATTGTCAATGAATATTGATGGATCATCAAACAGGGCTTGCACCATAACGTTATGATAAAAACAGTGTTTATTATTTTTTTTGACGCAACCAACTTAAAAAACCTCTTGACCCTTAGCCTTTAAAAGACAATCTTCACCGGAAATTATGATTCTTTGTGATATACTGAATAAAAAGTTTTGAAGCAAAGGAGAAAGAAATCACATGAAAATCACTGAGGGAGTCTACGCGTATATCTGGAGGGGGCTTTTCGAAAACAACTGCAATATGTTCTATTTCGGCGATCCTTTTAATATTCTTTTCGATCCAGGATTAAAAAATTATATCGATGTGCGCCTGGAGGAATTGAAAAAAGACGGCATTGACCCAAACGATATCAAATGCGTGGTCAATACTCACTGCCATCCGGATCACTTTGAGGGCAGCAAATACTTTATGGATAGGAACATACCGGTGGCGATGCATGAAGATGAAATTTCGTTTTTAAATGCGGAAGGACCCCGCTTTTTTGCGATGTTTGGCATGGCATTTCCCGATTTTACGTTTGATATACGGCTAAAAGAAGGCAAATGGGAGATACACGGGGGAAGCCTTGAGGTATATCATACCCCCGGGCATTCCCCCGGCTCGGTATCGGTGTACTGGCCTGAAAAAAAGGTCATGGTCTGCGGCGATCTGGTGTTTCAGGAAAGCGTGGGCAGGGTTGATTTCCCCGGAGGCGATGGCGAACTTTTAAAGAAGAGCATAAAAAAAATCTCAACGCTCGACATAGAGTACCTCCTTCCCGGGCATATGGATATTGTGCGCGGTGCTGACAAAGTTCGGAGGAACTTTGATATCATAGAACGATATTATTTTTCCATGATTTGAAAAATGAAAAAAAACTTGAATTTTTAATAGATATTTTTAATAGTGTTCAAAGGTAGTCTCTCTGGTGCTATTATCGTATATTATCTATTGGTTGCGCGTTGAGGAGAGTGGCAGAGCCACTCTCTTTTTCGTAGATACAGGCAGGTCGGAATCATGGATGCTCTGACAGGCAAGGAAAGGATTTTGCGCGCAGTGCACGATACTGCCGGGGAGCTCGGATATCTGGTGTACGATGCTTCGATTGTATTCAGGGGTGAAAACTCTAAGGTTGTTGTCAAGATTGACCATCTAAGCGGTATTTCACACCGTGATTGCGAACAGTACAGCAGACGGCTTGCCTCGCTGCTGGACGATATGAAGGTTCTTCCGAATTATTCTCTTGAGGTTTCATCGCCCGGGCTTGATAGAAAGGTCCGTACTCCCGATGAATTTATTCGATTTACCGGTGCGCCTGTGAAAATAGTTTACATGGACGATGAAGTAAAAAAGACGATAAAAGGGGAGATTGGTACAGTAACAGCTGAAGGAGTTTCGATCAGGACTGATAATGGCGAAATTGCAATTGCGTTTTCGGAGGTGGTAAGCGCCAATTTAACGTATTAGGCATGTTGTCGGTACCGATATTATGCCGGCGTAAGCAGAAAAGTATCATTGAAAATCTGGTAATTACAATATCAATCGGAAGGGATTGTCATGAGCAGCACTTTTTTTGAAGCCTTGCACCAAATCGCGACTGAGAAAGGTATTCCGCGAGAAGTCATCGAGGAGATCGTCGAGACCGCTATGCTTTCCGCGTATAAGAAGCAATACGGAACTTCGAATAATGTACGGGTGGTTTTCGACCGCAGTGCGAATACCGTCATGCTTGCAACTACAAAAATGGTGGTAAACCAACCGAGAAATCTGGCAGAAGAAATATCTCTCGAAAGAGCGCGTAGATTCAAACCTGACGCGAAGCTTGGAGATGAAGTTGAAGTAAAGGAAAACCCGCTCGAGTCGTTTGGGCGCATAGCCGCTCAAACCGCAAAACAGGTTATGATGCAGCGCATCAAGGAAGCGGAAAAGGACATCGTCTATAACGAATTCAAGAGCAAGGAAAACGAATTTGTCAATGGGTATGTCCAGAGAAAGACAAAAGACCGCATATTTGTGGACCTGGGGAGAACCGAAGGAATACTTCCTGCCAAGGAACAATCTCCTCTGGAGCATTATAAAATAGGTGACCGCATTAAGGCGATCATCCTCAGCGTCACCAAAGACTCTAAAGGCCCGACAATTATTCTCTCTCGTTCCCATCCTGCGTTCGTGAAGAAATTATTCGAAATGGAAATACCTGAAGTGTACGACGGCATCGTGAATATTGTCAATATTGTCAGGTTTACCGGTGTTCGAACGAAAGTCGCGGTTGCGAGCGAGCGCGATGATATCGACAGCGTCGGTGCATGCGTCGGCATGAAGGGTGTGCGAATACAGTCGATCGTCCGCGAACTTGAAGGCGAGAAGGTTGACGTAATTGAGTATTCTCCCGACAAATCGACTATGGCGGCGAATGCTCTGACGCCTGCGCGGGTTCGGGAAATAGTTGAAACCTCCGGCGGCGGGGTAATTGCGGTTGTGGATAAAGACCAGTACAATCTGGCGGTTGGCAAGGGCGGCCATAACGCGAAGTTAGCGTCGCGCCTTTGCGGCTTCGATATCGACATAAAAACCGAGGAGCAATACCGCGAATTTCTCGGTTCAAGCGAATCCAGAGCTCTGGTGGAACAGCTCTTCGCGAAAAAAGACGAAGAAGAAACACCTCTTGAAGCGCTTGGACTTGAGCCAAGAATTATCAAGCTGCTTGAAGCCGGGGGCATTTTCTCTGTCGAGGATCTTGTAGAGAGATCCTACGATGATCTCATTAAAATTGACGGTATCGGCGAGAAATCTGCCAGGAAGATTCTTGAGATCGTTTCTGAACTCGTCGATTTCAGCGAGAATGAACAGGGAACGGACGATGAAGCAGGAGCTGATTCCAGCGAAGGGGAAGAGCAGTAGGTTTGAGTACGACATGGCCGACTTGTGGCCTTGAAATTTGCAGTTAGTGTAAGGATATTCATGAAAGCAATTGAAATTGCACAGAACAACCATGTATCTTTTGATGATATTCTCATAATATGCAGAGAGCTGAATATTCCCTGCACGGATGAAGATACCGACATTAAAGGTAATGATGTATTTCTTGTGGAAAAGCGCATTGAAACCATTAAAGCGCAGAGAGTCAGGGAAGCGCAGGACCTTATCAAGAAAAACGCTGAAATACGGGAACAGAAAGGTAAAAAGATCCGCCTCAAGCGCAAGGTGCATGTTTCAAAAGAACTTATAAAAGAAAAGCCCGCAGAAGAAGTAAAACAAGAAGAAGAAAAACCTCTTAAACAAGAAAAGAAAGAAACGAAATCAGCGGCGGAAGTTAACCGCCATGGCGAAGAGGCGCGAAAGAGGGGCGGTGAAATACGCGAACTGCGGCAGGAAAAGAAAAGGGATGATAGGCCCGAAAAGCAAAAGGATAAAGCCGCCGCTTCGAAGGATTTGAAGAACCTTTTTAAACCCAAAAAGGAACACCCGGCAATCACCATTGAGGGTGAGAAGAAAAAAACGGCGGATCTTTTCGGGGGCAAAGAAGGTGCCGGCAAGAGGAAAAAAACCGCCAAGGAAAAAGAAAAGGAAAAAAAGTACAAAAAAGAGCGGGATAAACTTGCTGAAGAAAAGGACATTATTTTAAGAAAGAAAAAGGCACAGCAGGAGCGTGCCGCAGAATCTTCCATACCCAAGCAAATCGACATCACCGAAAGCATAAGCGTGGGCGATCTTGCAAAGAAAATGAACATCAAGGCAAGCGATCTGATTGCGAAACTGATGAAGCTTGGGATGATGGCAACTATCAACCAGGTGATCGACGCTGAAACCGCCGAAATACTGGCTGCTGAATACGGCACGCAGGTTAACGTCGTCTCTCTCTTCCAGGAAACGCTCATCGTGAAAGAGGAAGAGGACAAACCCGAGGATCACATATCCCGGCCTCCTATTGTGACAGTTATGGGTCATGTTGATCATGGGAAGACGAAGCTCCTTGATGCGATCAGAAAAACCAATGTGGTCGCGGGTGAGTTCGGCGGCATCACGCAGCATATAGGTGCCTATACAGTCCGGGTTAAAGATCAACTCATCACTTTCCTCGACACGCCCGGCCATGAAGCGTTCACCACGATGCGCGCCCGCGGAGCCGCGGTCACCGATATCGTGGTGCTGGTAGTGGCCGCGGATGACGGCGTAAAACCGCAGACGGTTGAAGCCATCAATCACGCGAAGGACGCGAATGTTCCAATCGTAGTGGCGATTAATAAAATTGATCTGCCGAATGCCAATGTCGAGCGCGTGAGGAACGAGCTTGCGAACTATGGTCTCATTCCTGAGGAATGGGGCGGGAGCACTCTTTACGCGGAAATCAGCGCGAAGAGCATCATCAATATCGATAAACTTCTGGAGCAGATTTTGCTTCAGGCAGAACTTTTAAACCTCAAGGCCAATCCGAAAATAATGGCCCGCGGAAAGGTCATAGAGGCAAAACTCGACGCGGGACGCGGTCCTGTTGCGACGGTCATCATTGAAAATGGAACGCTGCATGTGGGAGATCCTCTCGTCATCGGCGTATATTCCGGCAAAGTACGGGCGTTGTTCGACGATCAGGGAAATCCCGTGACAGAAGCAACTCCGTCGATGCCGGTGGAAGTGCTCGGCATTTCGAGCGTACCGTCCGCAGGTGACCCGGTGGAGGCGGTCGAATCGGAAAAATACGCCAAGCAAATCTCGCAGAAGAGGATGGAGCTTCTGCGGCTTGAATCTGCGAAGAAAGTGCGTAAGGTGACGCTTGAAGACCTCAACGAGATGATCCGCGATGGAGAAGTGCAGGAACTTCGCGTTATCATCAAGGCCGACGTGGACGGCTCAGCCCAGGCGTTGCGCGAAGCCCTCGAAAAGCTTTCCACCGGAGAGGTGCGGGTGAAGGTGATCCATTCCGGTACGGGCGGCATCAATGAATCCGATGTGATGTTGGCTTCCGCGTCGAATGCGATCATCATCGGGTATCATGTGCGACCTTCGGCCAGAGTCTCCGACCTGGCTGAAAAGGAACGGGTGTCGATTAAATTTTACAATATCATATTTGAAGTCACCAATGATATTAAAGCCGCAATGGAGGGGATGCTTTCGCCGGAGTACAAGGAAGAAATCACCGGCGCGGGAGAGGTGCGGCAGGTATTTAAAATCGGAAAGGTCGGCAGCGTTGCAGGGTGTGTGGTGCTGTCCGGGAAAGTGGAGCGATCGAACAAGCTTCGTTTGCTCCGCGAAGGCGTGGTGATCTACGATGGTGCGATCAAAACGCTCAGGCGATTCAAGGATGAAGTTTCGACCGTGGAAGGCGGTCAGGATTGCGGCATACTTCTGGACGGTTATAATGACATCAAGGAAGGCGACTCTTTTGAAACGTACCGCGTGATTCAGATCGCAAAGAAACTGTGAGATTCACAAGCGAAAGCGTGCAGGGCATGAAAGAACATGGCTGGTTATCGAAAAGAAAAATTGGAACATGAAATCATGAAGGTTATTGCGGAGGCGTTCCTCAGGGAAATTAAGGATCCTCGCATCGGTTTTATCACGGTAACCGGCGTAAAACTCAACAGGGATCATACGGTTGCCGATGTTGGCATTTCCGTCATAGGTGATGAAAAGGAAAAGAAGCTCACTCTTGCTGGAGCGGAATCGGCTGCGCCCTATATTCAGCATCTTGTGGGGAAAGCAATTAAGCTCCGCGTGACGCCGAAGATCAGGTTTTTCCTCGATACATCAATCGAGGAAGGCGTGAGAATGGTCGGCATAATAGACAATCTGGAGAAAGGCTCCTGAAGGCGCGGTGAATTTTCAGGATGTTGAAAATGCGGTGCTTCTCATCGACAAGCCTTCAGGAATAACGTCGAACGAAGCGTTAACCCTGCTGAAGAGAAGAACTGGCATACGGAGAATTGGACACGCGGGGACGCTCGACAAATTTGCCGAAGGTCTGCTCGTTGTCGCCGCCGGTTTTGCAACGAAGCTTTTGAAGTATTTTCTTGAGTGCGAGAAGCGTTATGAGGCCGATGTCCGGCTGGGTGTGATGACCGATACGCTCGATCCTGAAGGGAAGGTAATAGCGGAAAAACCCGTTCCGGAAATAACTGAGGACATGCTGAGATCGGCACGGCAGCGTTTTTTGGGCGTGCAATGGCAGAATCCGCCGGAATTTTCCGCATTGAAAATCAATGGGAAGCGGGCGTCCGATTTGGTTCGCAGCGGCATGAAAGTGGAGCTTTCTAAAAGGGAAATCTCTATTTCGGACATCTCACTGGCAAAGGACGGCAATGATTTCTCGCTTCTTCACGTGTGCCTCACCTGTTCCCGTGGGACGTATGTCCGCTCTTTAGCCAGAGACATGGCTGAATTTATGGGAACGGTGGGATTCCTGGAGAGGCTTCGCCGTACAAAAGTGGGTCCTTTCAGAATTGAAGATGCGATAGCGGCAGATAAAATCGAAAGGCATGATTTTCTACATCCGACCGGGAAGAGTTTTTTGCTCTCTCCGTGCGAAGCAATGCGCGGTTTCGGCACCGTGGAATTGAACTCTCAGGGAATAAAAAAGGCGAAGAATGGTGCGTTTTTTTCACCGGATGATATCGTACAAATCAATACCGGGCATGATGCGCGATATATAGTGACAGATGGCAGTAAAAAACTGGTTGCAATAGTTGAACTGGATTTCAGTAAATGGTCTTTACGCTATCTGGATGTTTTTTCTGAGCCGATTTGATAGAATAATGCCGGGTATAATATCTGGACCGACAGATATCTGCGGTATTATCCGCGGATCGTAATATAATGTTACATTATTTTAAACGAGGGGGAGCAGTATCGTGTTACAGGAAAAGAATGAGGTGATCAGTAAATACAAAAGGCATGAAAAAGACACCGGGTCCCCGGAAGTCCAGATTGCCCTTTTGACCAACAGGATCAACCATTTGACCGAGCACTTCAAAGTGCACAAAAAGGATTTTCATTCGCGCACGGGTTTGCTGAAGCTCGTAGGACAGCGCAGAAGGCTTCTTGCGTATCTTAAAGAGAAAGACCTCAACAGATATCGGGAACTTATCCAGTCCCTCGGCCTGAGAAGATAACGCGCCGGAAAATCCGTCTTTCAAGCCGGCGGGCGGGATCGTTCCTTCGGCGATTTTTTATGTACAGGTGAGTGGTATGAGCGCAGAAATACGAGTGGATATCGGATCGTCATCGTTGATGTTCAATACCGGATATCTTGCAAAACAGGCCGATGGCGCGGTTGCGGTGTCATGCGGGGAAACAATTGTATTTGCAAGCGTGGTTGCTTCCAAAGAACTGAGAGAGGGTCAGGATTTCTTTCCTCTCACGGTTGACTATCGGGAGAAATATTATGCCGCGGGGAAATTTCCCGGCGGATACATCAAACGCGAAGGTCGTCCGAGCGACAAAGAAGTTCTCACGAGCAGGCTTGTGGACAGGCCCATCCGACCGCTTTTCCCGAAAGATTTCGTGAACGAAGTCCAGATCATCATCTATGTTTTTTCTTCGGATTCGGAAACGCAGACTGATGTGATGGCTATCAACGCCGCCTCATCGGCTCTGTCCATTTCAGGCCTTCCGTTTAAAGGACCTGTCGGCTCGGTTCGGGTGGGAAGAATCGGCGGAAAGTGGCTGATCAATCCCACATTCGGCGAAACAGAAAAGAGCGATATCGATCTGGTGGTTGCGGGTACCGAACGGGCGGTCACTATGATCGAGGGTAAAGCAAACAATGTATCTGAAGCGGAAATGATCGAGGCGGTTGAACTCGCCCACGAGAACATTAAAAAAATATGTTCTAAAATCAAGGAATTTTCAGAGAAAAACGGAAAGCCCGCGTTTGAGTACACTCCCGTGCTGAAGGATGAAGCGCTTGAGAAATTGGTTCGTGAAAGATATTTCGCGGATATTAACGCGTTGGAAAACATCAAAGAAAAGAAAGCGCGGGAAAGAAAATTCGATGAAATCGTCAAGCGGATAGCTGAAGAAAACAAAGAACAATTTCCCGAAACAATCGGACAGGCAAGATCGATTGCGGATGACATCGACAAGGAAATTGTTCGGAAAAATATTCTGGAAAAGAAACAGCGCCCCGATGGAAGAGGACTTAAGGAAATCCGTCCCATTGACATCATGGTTGGTGTATTGCCGCGCGCGCATGGGTCATCCGTTTTTACGAGAGGACAAACGCAGAGCCTTGGGGTGGTGACGCTTGGAAGCGTAACCGATTCGCAGAAGATAGATTCAATTGAAGGAGAAACCTCGAAACGGTTTATGCTGCACTATAACTTTCCTCCTTTTTCCGTAGGAGAAACCGGTCGCGTGGGCGGAACCGGAAGGCGGGAGATTGGTCACGGAATGCTTGCAGAACGGGCGCTGGAGTACATCATTCCGGATGAAAGGGATTTTCCCTACACCATCCGCGTGGTGTCTGAAATTCTCGAATCGAACGGTTCATCTTCCATGGCGTCGGTCTGTTCCGGTTCGCTTGCGCTTTTCAATGCGGGAATTCCAGTCAAAAGCGCTGTTGCCGGTATCGCGATGGGCCTTGTGATGGAAGGCGACAAGTACAGCATCCTGAGCGATATTTTAGGGATTGAGGATCACCTCGGCGATATGGACTTCAAAGTTGCCGGCACCGATACGGGAATTACGGCATTTCAGATGGATATAAAAATCGAAGGAATCACGCCGGCGATTATGAAAGAGGCGCTCGAGCAGGCACGTGAAGGCAGACTTCATATATTGAATATTATGCAGCAGGTGGTGAAAGAGCCGGAAAAACAGCTTTCCCCATTTGCGCCGCGCATAGTGAAAATCCAGGTGCCCGTGGATAAAATAGGCGATGTCATCGGCCCCGGCGGGCGAGTGATTAAGGGCATTGTTGAGGAAACGAAGGCGGACATCAATATCGACAATGACGGGACAGTGACGATTTCAGGACAGGATCAGAAGTCCCTTGAAAGTGCGCTGGAAATCATTCGCTCCATCATCGAAGAGGTTGAAGTTGGTAAGATTTACCGCGGCGTGGTAAAACGCGTGATGGAATACGGCGCGTTCGTTGAGATCCTTCGAGGCAAGGAAGGCCTGGTGCATATTTCCAAGCTTGACCATAAGAAGGTTAACAGCGTGAGCGATGTGGTGAAGGAAGGAGATGTAATCTATGTGAAGGTTGTCGGGATCGATAAAATCGGAAGAATAGATTTAAGCAGAAAGGATGCTCTCGACTATAAGGGTTGATGTTCTTCGGTAAGTGACAGGCAGGCACAATCCGGCTGATTGAATGATTATGTGACAGCGGAAGCAGATTGCGCGCAGGGGCGATAATGGTTGAAAAATACACGACGGACAGCGGCATTACCGTTCTCCTTGAACCCATTGAGGGCGTCGTGTCCATTTCCGCAGGTCTATGGGTGAGAGTCGGGTCGCGGCATGAACATCCGCCGTACTATGGGTATGCCCACTTCATCGAGCACATGCTTTTTAAAGGAACAAAGCGATATTCCGCCTGCGATATTGCCAGAATGGTTGACCGGGTGGGAGGTCAGCACAATGCCGCGACCAACAGAGAATACACCTGCTACTATATAAACGTAATTTCCGAACATCTGCCGCTGACGGTGGAAATTCTATCCGACATGTACTACAATTCCCTTTTCGACGGGGAAGAACTTGAGAAAGAAAAGAATGTTATTCTGGAAGAAATCCGGATGTATGAGGATACTCCTGATGAACTCGTACACGACCATTTCATCGAAACTGTTCTTTCCGGACACCCGCTGGCGCACCCCATTGTCGGAAACAGCAACAGCATTAAAGAAACATCGAGAAAAAAATTGGTTGATTTTTTCGGCAATCACTATTTCGATACGAACTGTCTGTTTGTCATTGCGGGCAATTTCGATATCGAACTGGCAAAGCGCCAGATAGATCGGTGTTTTCGGAAAAATTCAGAGAAGAAAAAAATTGAGTTTCCCGGTACGGGGCTCAAATCGCCCGAATCGTGGAGGCATATCCATCGGGACCTCGAGCAAGTCCATTTTTGTATCGGAGTCGAGGGCGTTAATAAAAACGACGATGACAGGTGGGCTTTGTTTGCATTGAGTACCCTCCTGGGGGGCAGTATGTCGTCCAGGCTTTTTCAGAACATACGCGAGAAAGAAGGCCTGTGCTATTCAATTTATTCGTTTCACTCGACGTATGAAGATACCGGTCTTTTTGGAATATACTGCGGGACATCGCCGGAAAATTTCAGCAAGGTGGTCGACCTTATTCTTCAGGAGTGCAGACAGGTTGTTGAATACGGCGTGTCTCCAGAAGAGCTGAACGATACTAAAAGCTATATGAAAGGAAATATTGCCCTGAGCCTTGAGAGTACGGAAGTTCGTATGGGACAGCTTGCGCGAAACGAAATGAACTACGGGCGCTGCATTCCCTTTCAGGAAATAGTGGAACAGATCGACAGGATTGAAATCGACGACGTGACGCGGGTGTCACGGCGTTTGCTTAAGGACAAAACCCTTACGATGGTTTCCATAGGAAACATTGGAAAGGAAGCGGGGAAAAAAGAATTTCGGATGTAAATATAGTTTTTCAAAGATCCCTGAAGATAATATGCATGATTTTGCGTATTTGACGTAAAGATACTTAAAACCGAGGTACACACAATGGCTGGAAAAAGCGATATTATCAACAGCACCATCGGCGAAGGTTCTGTCTTTGAAGGAAAATTCTACATCAGCGGATCGCTTCGGGTAGATGGAAAATTTGAAGGTGAAATCAAAACCGATGACGAGCTGGTGGTCGGCGAAACCGGCAAGGTGAAGACAAATATCAACGCCAAATCAGTTGTTGTTGCAGGCACGGTTATTGGAAATATATCCGCCGATGACGAAGTTCGGCTCCTTGAGACCGGAAGGGTTCTGGGAGATATCATTACGCCGACTTTGAGCATCCAGCGGGGTGTCATCGCACAGGGTCATATTACCATTACGGGTGGGCATAAAAAAGATGTGAAAAAGCTCATAGAGGATTCCTACGGCGTGGAGCCAAAATCCTGAAAGGAAGCCCGAAAAAAGTATAAAACGGAATAACCTTTTCCGATAATAAATATATCCGCAGATTGGTAGTATTGCATGTGCGGATTCGTCATTTGGTAATTGTGCAGATTCAGGGAAAAGCGAGCCTTTTTCCGAAAAAATCAAGAGTTAACGAGCGGGTTGTTGTCAGCGTGATTTACAATGTCATTCACATTATTGTGAAAGAAATAATAGTATGAAAAAAATATTTTCCAAACCTCTCACAATCGGCCGTTTTTCGATCTCAGTTGTGTATAATGAAATTCTGCTTCTCTATCGAGGGGAAAATAAAATAATTCTAAAAAAGATCAGCGTATGCTCCAAATCAGCAGCAAAAGCGGCAATATGGGTATGTGCGTGCGTGGTCTGCCTTGCACTTTTTTTCGTGGTAAAACCGATTATCCCTGCCGGAGCTCCCTCTGCCGAGGGGAAAGCGGAGACCGATGATGAAGTGAAACACCGCATCCTCAGCGCGAGGGATACCGAGTATTCCGACCCTGTCGAGAATGTAAGGAAAATTGAAATTAAAACGCACCGCGTGAAGCAGGGGGAAACAATAAGCAAAATCGCCAGAATGTACGGCGTTTCCATGGAAACTATTTGCGGGAGCAACAATCTCAATTCCTTCGACCTGGTGGCGGTGGGCTCAGTGTTGAAAATTCCAGCGAAAGACGGAATTGTGTATCAGGTGAAAAAAAACGAGCAGCTTGCATCTGTGGCGAAGCGATTTCGTGTTTCTGTTGAGAAGATTGTCGCGGCCAATGATATACGAAATGTCGATTTCATCCAGCCTGAGCAGTATCTGTTTATTCCGGATGTAAAACCTCAAAACCTCGTGCGAGGATTCATCTGGCCAACCCTGCAAAAACACGCAGTGACCAGCGGGTATGGATGGCGCAATCATCCCATTTTCAATGAAGTGCACTTTCATAAGGGTCTTGACATATACTGCAATTATGGATGGGTTCGCGCAGCAAAATTCGGGAAAGTGACCTATACCGGCTGGCTCGGCGGATATGGACGGACCGTCATCATTTCGCATCCCGGCGGCTGGAAGACCCTCTACGGACACCTTTCAAGGATATCGGTTCGCAATGGCCAGTATGTGAAGCAGGGGCAGTTTATCGCCAAAGGCGGCAATACCGGAAATTCAACCGGGCCTCACCTCCATTTTGAAATCATTGGCAATGGAGATTACAAAAACCCGAGGAAGCTTATTAAGTGAGCTTGCTGCATTCCCTCCAGGGCATTATCCCTCATTATCCCCGGATTATACTGGTGTAAAAATGCAATAATTATGGCAGATTAATGGTTTTTCAGTAAATTATTTTCTGAGTATAAAATTAATTGCATTTCCTGATAGGTATTGCAGTAAAATGTATATATTCATGTGATAATGATTTAATTGAGCAATTTTGGTGGAAAACGACATAAGGGAACTTTTAAAAACTGTTTTTAAGGATGAAAGCGGTTTTAAGAGGTGTCCATAATCAATGAAAATTAAAGTGTTGTCTTTAAGGAAGAAATGATAATAATATGGGGGTTATGATATGAAAAAATTAGCAGTACTATCTCTGCCTTTGCTTATTATGCTGGTACAGTGCTCGAAAATTATTGAAGAGCAGGATGAGTTTGCAACCATCACCTTTTTTGTGGGCGAGGTGAAGAAAAATGACGCGGATGTGCAGATCGGCGATATTTTGAAAGAAAACGATGTGATTCTCACCGGCGCGAATTCTTCGTGCGACCTGAAAATCGGAGATTCGATGATACGAATCAAGGAAAATTCCAAACTTTTAGTTTCGCAGATTCTTCGAAAGGAAAAAACGGAAAATGTGATGCTGGGCCTTGATGTAGGAAAAATGCTTTGCAGGCCCAAAAAACTCATGAAAAACGAAAGCTTTTTCATTAAGACACCCACGGCTGTTGCGGGTGTCCGGGGCACGCTGTTTACGGTTGAGGCGGACAAAAAGAAAACAACGCGGATAAAAGTCTACAACGGGAAAGTAAGCGTTGCCAGACGAATTGAAACGCTCGAGAAAAAAGTCGGCGTTGATCGGATTGTCGAATCAGGTTCATCGCTGGAACAAAATCAGAAAGTGGTGATAACCGAAGCAGAAACAAAGGCGGCAGAAGTGAAGGTGGAAAAGGCTATTGCCGCTCTTTCCCGAAGCGGTTCCGTCGATGAGGAATCGCTGCTTCGTAAGGCCCGCCCCGAGATTGCTGTGGACAAAAAAAACGTGAGCAAGTTCAAAGCGGAGGATTTTACACGGGAAAAAGAGGAAATCATCGCAGTTGAGCGCAAGACGCCCGAGGTGGTAAAAGCGATTAGAAAAATCATACGCAGGGAAAAAGAGGAGCCTATGCCCGACGGAAGCCTTCTGGTGACGCGGTATGATTTTTACTTTATTAAAAACGGAAAAGTCGAAGGTGAGTGGAAAGTGATAGGCGAACCGGTTACGCATGAAGATAAAATATATATTGCTTCAAGGGATTACGTTTTCTGCGCTTCGGTGGAAGGGCCGCTTCGCTGGAGAAGAAAAATTCAAAGCGACGGAAAAATTGAACTCCGGGATAACAGCCTCAGCATCACCACGCCGGAGGGAAGGAAAAAGCTCGACCTGAAAACGGGCGAATTTATTGAATGATTTGCTACGAAATTGCTATATTGCAAAATCATCCCTCTATTTTCGGAGGGATGATTTTTATTATTTTACTCCGCTAAACAATTGACAATTCTGCACAACAATTTCATTAGTTCAGAACGGAGCGGAAAATTAAAAAAATGCATAACACATCTTCCGAGGATACAAATCGCCGGAAATGAAATATTAATACGATAAACAGTATGAATGGTAAACAGATCATAATATACGATACCACCTTGCGAGACGGTTCTCAGAGCGTCGGGATTTCGTTTTCACTTCAGGATAAGCTGAGGATTGCCCGCGAACTCGACAGATTGAAGATTGATTATATCGAAGGCGGGTGGCCGGGTTCAAATCCCAAGGATGAGCTTTTCTTTAAAGAAGTGCAAAAGCTCAATCTCTCTCATGCGAAAATTGCGGCATTCGGTTCCACGAAACGGCCGGGTAAAACATACGAGGGCGATGAACTTCTGATGGCTCTGGTTGATTCCGGTGCGCGAACTGCCACAATAGTTGCGAAATCATGGGATTTTCAGGTGCGTGAAGCGCTCAATATCAGCCTCGAAGAAAATCTTGAATTGGTGTACGGCACAGTTGCGTTTTTAAAAGACAGGGGGTTTGAGGTTTTTTTGGATGCGGAGCATTTCTTCGATGGTTTCGGGGAAAACGCCGCGTATGCACTCGAAGTGCTGAGCGCGGCAGAGCGGGGCGGAGCGGATATGCTGGTGCTGTGCGACACAAATGGCGGGACGCTCGTGCGCGATGCAGAGCGCATCGTCCGTGCGGTGGTGGACTCGACCCGGACGAAAATCGGCGTTCATTTCCATAACGATTCTGCAGTTGCGGTAGCGAACTCCCTTGTGTCGGTTGAGGCCGGCGCGGTATCCGTCCAGGGGACGATGAACGGCCTTGGTGAGCGCTGCGGCAATTGCGATCTTGAGTCTCTTTTGCCGAATCTTGTTTTGAAACTCGGGTATGGCTGCAGTTCCGCCGATTCGCTTGTGCATCTCACCGAAGCGAGCAGGCTTATCAGTGAAATTGCGAATATCGCTCATAATGAGCGTGCCCCATTTGTGGGTGATAACGCATTCGCGCACAAGGGCGGCATCCATGTCTCTGCATTGAGCAAAAACACCCGTACGTATGAGCATATTAATCCGTCATTGGTGGGGAACCGGAGAAAAGTGATTATATCAGAGCTCGCCGGGAAGAGCAATATTGAATTCAAAGCGAAGGAAATGGGCATAAGGCTTCCCGCTGACATTCACCTGACCAAAGATATTCTTCGCCGCATCAAATGCCTCGAAGATAAGGGATATCAGTTTGAAGCGGCTGAAGGCTCGTTTGAACTCATCATCAGACGTTCGGCAAAAGAGTATAAGCCGTTTTTTGTGCTCCATGGATTCCGCGTCATCACCGAAAAAACTGAAGGGAGTGAGATGGTGTGCGAGGCCACCATCAAAGTTGAAGTTGATGGAGTGATTGAACATACTGCCGCAAACGGCAAGGGTCCGGTTGAAGCGCTTGATAACGCCGTCAGAAAAGCGCTGGTGAAATTCTATCCGGATATCAGCGAAATTCAGCTTACCGATTACAAGGTGCGCGTGCTGAACGAAAAGGCGGGCACGGGCGCGGCGGTGCGGGTACTCATCGATCAGAAACGCCAATCCAGGCACTGGGGTACGGTGGGGGTGTCGGAAAACATCATCGAGGCATCATGGCAGGCGCTGGTTGACGGCATCGAGTACATGCTTTTGAAGGATCTTATTGACGGAGAAGAAGTTGGAAAAGAGTGACCCAATAGGCATATTCGATTCGGGCGTGGGCGGTCTCACCGTATGCAAGTCGCTCAGGGACGTGATGCCTTCGGAGCATTTGATATATTTCGGCGACACGGCGCGATTTCCGTACGGCACGCGTTCCCGGGAGACGATCTTGCGCTATTCGAGGGAAATAGCCGCATATCTTGTGTCCCGCAATGTGAAGATGATCGTCATCGCCTGCAACACCTCGTCGGCGGTGGCGCTGGAAATTCTTCGTGATGAGCTTGATGTGCCGGTGGTGGGGGTTATTGGGGCCGGTGCGCGTGCCGCATGCAGGACGCAGCACAACGGCTGTGTGGGAGTGATTGGCACCAGAGCGACAGTAAACAGCCGCTCATACGAAAAAGCCATTCTTGAAATAAATCCCAACCTCAAAGTCTTTCAGCAGCACGCGACGATTTTCGTTTCACTTACGGAGGAGGGATGGATTGACGATGAAATCACGCGCCTTGCGGCGAAAAAATATATTGGGAAAATGTACAGTGAAAACGTGAGGACGCTTATTTTGGGGTGCACGCATTTCCCGCTCCTTAAAAAGGCCATACTCGATGTATTTCCAGATATGGTGCTTGTGGATTCCGGTTATGAAATCGCCCTCGAAGCAAAGCAGATGCTGAAAGAAAAAAACCTTGAAAATTCAGGCGCAGCGGGGAGAATTGAGCTCTATGCGTCCGACATAACAGATACGCTTCAGATGCTTAAAAACATGTTTTTCGGGGAAAACGGCGCATCGATAGCAAAACTCACAATTAGCGGCGGAACATCATGAAACGGAAATTATTACTGGCAAGTGCGCTGTTTATCTTCTTCCATAGTGCGGCCGGCGCATGGGACCTCTTCGATCGCGTTCTTGCGGTGGTGAACGGATGGCCGATTATGGAAAGCGAAGTCAACATGCGGTTTGAACAATATAAAAAGGTGAAGAAAATTCCCGCCGGGAAAACGTCATTTCATAAAAGCAGGGTGCTCGACGCATTTATTGAGGACAGCATTTTTGAACAGATGGCGGAGGAAGAGTCCATCATCGTAAGCAAGGATAAAGTCGATGATTCCATCGAAAAAACGATGAAACGGTATAATATTAATTCCCTGAAAGAGTTCAAAGAGAAGCTGGAAAAAAAAGATAAAATTTCATACGAAGAATATAGGGAACAGGTGAGAAAATCTCTTATTCGGGAAATGGTGATGACGCTTGCGGTGGGTGTCAACCCGCCGTCCGAACAGCAGGCGCAGGAATGGTATAAGAAGAACGCCAATAAAGTTGGATACGAGTTCAACATCAATCATGTGTTTATTCGACTTCGCAATACTACCCTTGCTGAAGAGCGGCGAGTAAACAATGAAATGAAGGACATCCTTGCTAAAATCCGTGGCGGTATGTCATTCGAAGAAGCGGCAAAGAAATTTTCCGAAGATGAAACATCAAAAGGGAAGGGAGGCGCTCTCGGATGGGTGAAACTGCATGAAATTGACAGACTGCTTGCCATGCAGATATTCGGAATGAACATGAAAGGCCAGATTTCAGGTGTTATCAAATCTGGCTCGGGTTATCATATAGTGAAATTCAACGGGAAAAGGCCGGTGCAGTACGAATCCATACGTGAAATAATATTCAATATTCTCTACAGCGAGCGAATGGGAGAACAGATGGACAAATGGGCTGAACAGAAGCGCAAGGAGTCCGACGTAAAGATATTCATGGACGATTATGTGATGAATTAGTTTTGAATTGTTTTCGCCGGAGGTGCCTGCGTGAAAATTGCGGCAATTATAATTATACCTCAGAATACAAAAAAAGAAGATCTTTACTTCAATGATGTATTCCTTCCGGCGGAGCTTGCCAAAAGGCTTCACGCTCTTCCGCAGATACAGGATGTCTTTTTGGCCGCGGGTGAAGATTATTGCGAAAGAATACCTGATGGAGCCTCAAAAATAGATTATGGCAGAGAAGGTGAGCCGGCTTTTTTGAAGTCGTTCTTTGCCGGGAAAGATTTTGAGCATGCACTGCTTGTCCAGTATGATTCCCCATTCCTTGATCCTGAAATAATCGGTGAGATGCTGAAACTGCACAGTACGTATTTGCCGGAATACACGTATTCTGAAAATGTTCCTTCCGGTTTTTGCGGAGAAATCGTATCGCGGGCGCTGATGGAAAGCGTGCCGGAAAGAATGGGTGCCGGCCTTTCGCTTTCGAAAATAATAAAGACCAATCTGCACCGTTTCGATGTGGAAATATATTATTCTCATCCGGATGTGCGGGACAGGCGGCTCTCATTCAGGTCGGCGAATCTCAGAGAGCGTAAAATAATGGAAAAAATCGTGGAATTTCATGGCGCTATCCCCAGGTATGCGGAAGTTGCTGAAGTTTTGAAAAATTATCCCGATGCACTCTATATTGCCCCATCGTATCTTGAACTGGAACTGACCGGACAGTGCAGTCTGAATTGCATCTTTTGCTATAGAAAAACGCTCGGCAGCGAGCATGGTCAGATGGAAATTTCAGTTTTTCAAAACGTTCTTGAGGGAATGCGCGAGTTCGGCTTGCCGTATCATATCTGTTGCGGTGGTTCCGGTGAACCTCTGATGCATCCTCAGTTGTATGAGATGATGGATCTTGCTCTGGCCGAGAGTAATGTTCAGGGTGTGGTTATTGAAACCAACGGTATTTTTGCCGATGCTAATTTTGCCCAGTATGTTGCCGGCAAAAGCGGAAAAATCCGCGTGATTGTGAATCTCAATGCGGTGGATGCTCAGACGTATCGCGCGCTTCATGGCGGAGATCATTACGACGCGGTAGTCGGGAACATTGAACGGCTTCGCGGCGTTGTGAACGAACCGGATGCGCTCTATGTGCAAATAATGAAAATCAATGAAACAGAAAATTTTTTGGATAAGTATTACGATATCTGGGAACAGAAGGGAGTTCCGATCATTCTTCAGAAGCAGAATACCTACCTTGGCAGGATACAGGATCGCCGCTATTCGGATTTATCTCCGCTGGAAAGGATACCCTGCTGGCATCTCCAGCGCGATATGTACGTGCTCTCAGATGGAACGGTCTGCTTTTGCAAACAGGATGTCGATGGCGCTGCGCCGCGGGGTAACGTGAAATATTCGACCATGAAGGAGCTATTTGAAAAAGGCAGAGAGTTTTTCGTTGATGATTATAAAGGCAAACTGGCAAAAGAGCCCGATTGCTCCGCCTGTGATGAATGGTACACCTTCAATCTATAGCGTACTGGAATGAAAAATCCAAGGGTTCTCGCAATCGTACAGGCGCGCATCGCATCGACACGGCTTCCCGGCAAGGCGCTAATGCCGCTTGCGGGAAAACCCATTGTGGCGCATGTGCTGGAGCGTGCGCTGAACATAGCATCTGTCCATCAAGCGGTGCTTGCGGTGCCGGAAAGCGATGAAAATACCGCTCTTTTTGATGCGGTGAAACATCTCGATGTAGTATTTTTTCAAGGTTCCGAAAACGATGTTCTGGACAGGTTTTTCTGCGCAGCGGAAAAATTCGGCGGTGAATATATTGCCCGCATCACCGCTGATAACCCTTTTACCGACAGCGAGTACGCCGATGAAACCATCAAGAAAGCGATATCGGGTAATTTCGATCTCTGTGCTCCGGAAGGCCTTCCGCTGGGCTGCGCGATTGAAGTGCTCTCGCGATCAGCTCTAGCGCGTGCGCACAGAGAAGGCACTCTGCCGCACCATCGCGAACACGTGAGCCCATATATAAAAGAGCATCCCGAGATATTTTCAATTGTGCGTTTTCCCGTTGATATCGATTCCCGTTATGCCTCCGTACGGCTGACAGTTGATACAGAGGAGGATTACCGTCTGGCTGCGGCATTGTACCATGAGCTGTATCGCGGACAACAATTTCCTCTAAAAAAAACACTTTCGTTCCTCGATGCCCATCCGGAACTTTTAGAAATAAATAAAAATATTCACCAGCGCCCCATGACGCACTCATCACCCGGGAACGGCCGATGATCTGCGATGTGCTTATCATTACGGGCAAGGACGAAAGCTTGGGAAGCGGGCACTTTCAGCGGATGGCGACACTTTTATGGCGTCTGAGGACAAAATATGGTGTGAATGCATATTTGTTTGTCGATCCGAACGATGGAACATGCCCTCTGGAACTAAAAAAATGGCTGGTTGAAAAAATTCAGCCCGCAAGGCTCATCGTGCGCGACATGCGCGATTCTTCAGCGGAAGAAATACAGGCATTGAAAAAATTCGGGAAAGTGTGCGTCATCGATGACAGAGGCGAAGGAAGGGCGAGCGCGGATATTCGGATTGATCTGCTTCCGCATTTTGAAAAAACGCATGACGCTGTGAGTGGAAGCTTTTTATACGGATATAATTTTATTCAAAATCTCGAGGCGCTTGCAGGCGATACTATCGAGAAAAAAATCGATATTGTGATATACGCAGGTTATTCGGGCGAGGCGCGCGATTATTTGCTGACGTTGCTCCCCGATACTTGTTCGTATTGCCTTCTTGGTGGGGAAAAGCCTTTTATCGGCGTAAAAGGAGGAAGCGAGCAGAGTGTTGAAGGCAATTACGCAAGGTTTCTCTGCGCTTCAAAAGCGGCAATGAGCCATTTCGGGATTTTTCTCTATGAAGCGTATGCTTCCGGGTGCAATATCATCGCGGTAAATCCTACGGAATATCATTCCGCTATCTCCGACTGTGCGGGAGAGGAACTCGAACTGAAAAATGTAGGCATAAGGGGCTCACTTAATATTACAACATCTAAACAGGTGATATCGGAATGCATACAAAAGCCGCGGTGCAGCATTGTCGAAAGCGGAGAAATTCTAAAAAAAATCCTTTTAAGCGCAGATAATATTATTGAATATTTGCTTAAATTTTTATAGTTCTTATTTCTGCCCGATTGCTTTCTTTACCATGGCAAGGTGATAGCGGATTTCCTTTGATGTGGGATCGAGCGACTGGGCTTTTGCAAGATACGCGTTTGCATGGCTGAAATCGCCGGTTTTATACATCACAAAACCATATGTGTCAAGATACGCGGGGTTGTTGGGATCCACGCTCAGCGCTTCAACGGCTAACTTTGTAGCTTTTGTAAGATCGCCTCCGGATTTTGCGAGCAGGTAAGCTAATGAATTTTTCGCCGATATGTTTTCCGGATCTATTTCAAGTATTTTCATGTAATATTCTATCGCGTCTTCAGATTTGCCTGCCATATCGAGCGCATAGGCCGAAAGATGCATAAGTACCGTGTCGTCATTATGTAAATCAAGACCCTGCATGCAGTAGAGAAGCGCATCATCGAATAGGCCCAGCTTTAAAAGGGAAAATGAAATCAGGCGGAGAACCTGAAGAATATCCACGGTTTTGGTTCTTAGTTCAAGAAGCCGCCGGAAATAGTCAATTGCTTCGACATACTGTTCAATTCTGCAGGATGCGACTCCGAGGTTGTAGAGAATTTCAGGATTGTTTGAGTCAAGCTTATGCGCTTTAGTAAGTATTTTAATCGCGGTGGTGTAATTGTTATTCTGAAACTCTTTGAAGGCAGTGGCTAAAAATTTTTTCAATCGGATATTGATGTTTGTTTCAGCCATGGTATTACCGCAAAATCCGTAAAAATTCATGGTCGGAACAATCGATAGATAGCGGAGTGACTGAAATAAAGCCATTGCGAAGCTCGAACACATCGGTTGTATCTCCGCCGATTGACTCAATTGAACCCGAAAGTTGAATTATTTTGCTGGAGCCATTTTCGCTGTGAATCGTGTAGATGTCATTGTATTTTCGGCGCCCAAGCCTGGTGTATTTTATGCCATTAATTTCATGTTTGGGGATGTTCGGATAATTGATATTGAAAAAAATCGGCTGATCACCGGTGCGGCACAGAATGTCGCTGATAAAACGCAATGCAAATTCGGAAGCCTGACTGAAATAGCTCGATGAATCCAGACAATCGAGAGAAAGGGCGATGCCGTGAACACCGAAGATACACGCGGTGCGGGCGCCTGCAACCGTGCCGGAAAAATAGACATCGTCGCCGAGATTCGGCCCGTGGTTGATTCCAGAAATGACTATGTCAAATGGTGGGAAAAAGCCGCCATTTAGGCCAATATTCACGCAATCAGCGGTATAGCCGTCCACCGCGAAATGGAAATCGTCAATCTGACGAATTGAAAGGCTTGTCCGCACGGTTATGGCGTTTGAACAGGCGCTTCGCTCGTCTTCGGGCGCGATAACAAAAACGTCGTGTTCTGTTGTGAGCGTATCGAACAGGGACTGTATGCCTTCCGCTTTAATGCCGTCATCGTTTGTAAGTAAAATTGTCATTGTTTTTAGAGTTGAAAATAATGAATTTCATGTCCAAAAATATCATGTGCTATGGCAGTGTGTAATAGTGCGGCTTTGCTTTGCAAGATTAATATGAATCGAAAGCGGTTTTATCACAGTGATATGGATTACCTGCAGAAGCCTGAAAATATCCTCTGGCAATATACATTCGCCTTCGGCCGCGATGAATTCCAATCTGGTATATTTATGTATATATAGTAAATAATGATAAATAATTATTGAATTATTTATTGCTGCACATGAACAGCCGGTATTTTGAAAGAAAGTTAGTAACGCTTTCAGTATTTTACTTGACGGGAAGGGTAAATGAATAAATATTATAACTGATATTTCTCTGATACGGTTTTCGAAAAATTGAGTATTTCCTCCGGTCTTTCCGACCGATGTTTGGAAAATGCTTAATGTCATAGATTGGCTGTTTGTTCGATTGGATAAGCTGCCGCAGTGGTATGGCTGAAATGCGGCGAAAAATCAAAGAAAGGAGTTGGAGATATGGCAAGGAGAGTCTTCGCCTTCGCGATGTTGTGCGCAATGTTTGTGGCTTCCCGGGGATTCGCCCAGCAAGCGGAGCCTAAAAAAACATTTAATGAATTGTATCAGCCGCTTCCTGTGATACTCCGGCTGAGCTATGAGAATTTTCGGAACATAAAACTTCTCAACGCGGCAATTGTGAATTTTGGAGGAGGGGAAGAAGAATTTGACCGCCTTGTTGATGAATACGCGGAAGCGAGTTCCCTCTACTTCCGAAACGAGTACATACTTTCTGCGAACAAGTTTACCGAAAACGAGAAAAACATCGCGCAGGTAGCTGAAAAAATAGCGCGGAAATACAAGGAAATCAGCGAAGATATCAATCAGAAGACAATAAAGATGAAAGTCAAAGCCGATTTCCGTTTCGCGATGCTCGGCCGGAAAGACGACCTGCATCCGGCGATTGATGAAGCAATACGGAACGGCGGATTCAGCTTGAATAAAGCAAACGACCTGTTTGCGCGCAGCCGCTACATTGATGCGATTTATTATTACCGGCGTTCAAAGCAAAACAATTTCAAGGTGTATGAAATTCTGAATAAACACTTCGAACAAAAGAAAAAGGATGCCGCTTTCAAAGGGAAAAAGGACGATGTGGCATTTTTCGAGAGGGAAGAGAAGCGCTATAAATTGCCCGACGAATACAAGAAAGATGTCGAGGACAATAAAAACAGAGTATATCTCGCAGACGGGGAAAGAGAAAAAGATAAATGATATACTGCCGGAGGCATGGTGCATTTTCATGCCTCCGGCATAATAGACCTGATGCGGTTAAATCGCTATCTGAAGATGCTGCCTGCTGTGACGCAGCACAAATTCCGGAACCACTCCCAGGCGTATGTATTTTTCCTGGAGTGCAGGCGGCAGGTACTTGAAGTCCCTGATTTTACCCCTGCAGTTTTTTGCCCCGCAACGGCAGTTCATTTCCCAGTAATCTTCCGCCATGGTGGTTGAATAATCGAAGGTGATTTCTTCGCCCTTGTGAATATTTCTGATGGCGAAGAGCAGGACTGAATTGCCGATTATCTTAATTCCGGTATTGGGATTGCATGAATGATTGATGTAGTTGTCGGGCGTCCTGGTGGGGCCTAAAAAAAGATTCTCGCTGATTTGAAGATAGTGATTGTTATTCGGGTTAAGCCTTTTTTTGTACTCCTCCATAGTGTAAATTTTTCCGCGAAATTCGATGATGAAAGAATGAGCGTCGAAATGCCTGTTGGCAAAGACCGATTTGCCTTTCGCCGTGACCTTCATCGTTAAATACGATATGTCGATGCACTGCTCACTGTCCATACACACCCCGTGTGTTCTTGTGTAAGAGTATTCGCCTTTTCAAAAGGGCGATTCCGGCAAAACCACATCCTCCGTTGCCGGCAAAGAGTCAATAAAAAAAGTGAAAATGAAGATTACCGACCCTGTTATATGCCTTGTTTTGATCTACCTCCTTATTGTAAAATAAAATATTGCACTAATACGACATAACGTAATTCATCCTATTTTATAGTAAGTATAATAAAGATTTTGAAATTTGGTTAAATTTTTTTTAAAAAATCCAAATTTTTTTTATTTTTGGGCATAGACCTCCAAAGTATCAGAAAATGAAAGGAGTGTTGAAACCCGGGCATAGAGGCTGCGGACGAACGAATATTGAGCGATTGCTGGAGAAAAAAACCTCTGGGGGTGAATGCCTCCGGGATGTGTTATTATTTTTGAAAAGCCGATGGTGCGAAGAAAGCGCCGGATGAGACGAGGAGAAAAGTTCACTCGATGGTCTATTGGGTGATTTTGAAACCATTCATCACGGTGCAGCAAGAATTGAGGTCCGAAGAAGGACGGAACGGAAAAAGCGAATACTCCTTCATCGGTGAGGGCGTCGAAAATTTTTGAGAACGCTTTCCGGGGGTCGTAGATGTGTTCAATAAAATACCATGCGGTGATGATATTGAATTTCCTTGAAAAGTCGTATGTTTCGAAATTGGTCTCCTGAACCTGAATGCCGAACGTATGTTTGCAATACTTCGCGCCTTCTTCGGATATTTCAATTCCAAAAATATCCCTGAATCCTTCATCAAGGGCGGCTTTCAAAAAAAAGCCGTAGGCGGCGCCGATATCGAGAAGCCCGGATGTGTGCCTGGTGAGGGAAGCAATTCTCGAAAGCCGCTTTTTTGCCAGGGAGTAAATTGCAGTAAAATCTTCGATATACGATTTCCCGTACTGGTTTCGGTATTCTTCATTGAAATACGTTTCACC
This sequence comes from uncultured bacterium, assembly GCA_937921485.1. Taxonomy (GTDB): domain Bacteria; phylum Spirochaetota; class UBA4802; order UBA4802; family JAGODF01; genus DYLV01. The sequence continues at coordinate 46,622 of CAKZSV010000045.1, read as the reverse complement.
GTAATCGAGAGGCCTGTGCGAAGCGTTGAATACTGCGTTGCAGTTTTTACATCGATAAAGCGAAATATGTCCATCATAAAGAAGCGAGCTGTTTCGTGCAGTACACAGCGGGCACAGTTCAGTCTTGATCATGAGGTGCGTCTATTCGTTTTTCTTTCTCTTTTTCGCCGGCTCAACGACGATGTTTATGCCGCGGAATTTTGTTTTATCGAGCGCAACCATCACCAGTTCCGCGAACTGTTCAGGAACTTCTATGAAGGAATAGGTGGCATGGATGTCAATTTTTCCGATGATTTTCCCGTCTATGCCGGAACGCTTTACGATTTCGCGAATGAGGTCACCTGGACTAACTTTCTGGTTTTTGCCGATATTGATGAAAAGCCGCGCTCGGCCGTCTTTAATGTCTTCGAATACTACCTTGCCTGTGGGCGGCGAGGAGAGTATTTGCGAAGGATCGAAATCAAGTTCGCTGATATCGCCCAGATACTCCTTTAATAGTGCTGCTGCAAGAAGAGACGTGCCCTTGAAAAAGGGCAGGCGCTTTTTAAGTTTTTTCACCAGATCCACATATTGTGCAAGGTCATCGGAAGCGGCCGATTCGAGTACTTTTTCGAGCTTTTTTCTCTGTTTCATTGCGATCAACTCCTTTCGCGAGCACTGATTGCCAGATCAAACAGGTGTATCACAAATTCAATGTGAGGCTGTGATAGATCCTGAAATCTGTGCAGGCTTTTTTCCAGAACTGCATAAAAATATTCTCTAAATATTTCAAGCGAATTTTGCGCTAATCGGCTTTACACCTGTATCCGACATTTCTTACCGTTTCGATGACGGTGCTGAATTCTTCACCGAGTTTGCTTCGAAGTCTGCGGATATGCACGTCAACGGTGCGGGTACCTCCGATGTAGTCGATTCCCCATATTTTATTAAGCAGCTCCTTTCTTGAAAATACGATGCCTTTGTTTTCGACAAGAAAGCGAAGGAGTTCAAATTCTTTGTATGTGCATTCAATTTTTTCATCATTTAGAAAAACCGAATATTCCTGCGTGTTGATTTTTATTTTTCCGGCCGAGAGCATTGATGAAATATCGGAAGGATTTGAGCGAAGGATTGCAAGCATCATTCTTTTTTCTACTTCGAAAGGCTTATACGGGTGAAGGAGGAAATCATCAAAAAACCAGTCAGCGTTAATCTTGGAAAGCTCATCATCATGTAAAATAATTATAACTGGAATTCTCTGGAGCTTTTTTCGAAGTTTGGAAAGATAGAACTGAATATTATCGTCTGAATCGAAGATGTGAATGTCCGTCAGAAGTATGGATATTTCATCAGGCTTTATTTTTTCGATTAAAGAATATTCAATCACTTCAAAGCCGGTGACCGCATCTTTGAAATCCTCGATAAATTTACTATTTACCGATAAAATGCCAGCAGTTTTTCGCATATCAGGCCGAATAAAGGTTTATTAAACGATTATTACACTTTAATATATTGTACCATTGTGCGGTCATATTTTTCAATTATCTTTTTTTGCGTGATAAAAAAAACAGCCCGATGTTTCCGAAGAGGAGTATTATTAATTATTGACATGGCTGGTATCAATCGCTATATTATCCAGATTACTTAATTATGCTTGTTTTATCGTTATGTGGTGATGCGACGGGCATCTTCTTGCTTTTTATGGTGATTGCATTGATGCCGTTGCCTGATTCCATTGCCCCATTGCGATTGAAGGAATTGTCATTTAATATTCAGGAGGAGAATTATAATGAAGCGTTTGGTGATTGTGTTCATGATAGCGTCTGCGGCCGTGTATGCGGGATGTTCAACAATTGATGTGGCAGTCAATCAGCGGATTGACGTGACGAAAAAGTTGAACAAAATAGTGGTATTCCCGTTTGAAATTAAAAATGCACACTGGGGCGATGAATTTTCCGATGCGGTTACCCATCACCTGTTTAAAACCGGACGAGTTGAAGTGGTGGAGCGGCAGGAACTGGAAAAAATATTGAAAGAGCAGAAGCTTTCCATGACGGGACTTCTGGATTCCGATAAAACGGTTAAGGTTGGAAAACTCCTTGGTGCTGATGTCATCGTCATCGGGCGCGGTACGGCGCTTGAATTGGGAAGCGATACCCAGGAAAAGAAAAATCTCATTGATACGTTCATGCTCAAAGTGGTCAGCGTGGAGACGGGTACACTGCTTATTACCGTGCGAAAAGAGCCGGGAATAGCCTGGACATGGTGGTATCGTTTCAAGTATTGCTGCAGCCTCACACTTTTATATAACAGAAATGATGCTCTCCTTGAAAGCGCGAAATACGATGAAATATCCCGCCAGATTGCACGCAGAATCATTGAAGCGCTTCAGGAAATTGAAATGAAGCAGGGTGCAAAATAAGCACAAAACCGAGGTAGTATGGCACGCCTGAAATATGTCATCATATCGCTTCTTTTGTGTGTGCCTTTACCGCTGCATGCGATAGATTTCGATGAACTCGATTTGCCTCCCGCGGGGGCGCACGGCGGTCAGATGCTGCTCGGATTTTTTGTAACCGCGGGTTTTGCGGGCGGACCTGTTATTGGTGCAGAAAACGATTTCTTGCGCAATTCTACCCGCACGTTTGATAATGAAACCACGAAGCTCATTGAAGTGGCGCATCTTCCCCTTTCTTTCGGATTGAGCTGTGAGTACATGCCAATTGATTATATTGGCCTTCGCGGAAAATTGCGCCGCATCTGGGTGATACAGCGCTCGACATTCGGAAGCGATTATGAGAATGAGAGAGAAATTTTATACTCTGATTATTCGTTCCTGGTTGCCGCTGCGGTCCACGCGACAAACAGAAAGCAGTGGGACTTCTCTCTTGCGCCGATTATGGGGTATTCTTTGTATAAATATCAAGCGGCCCCGGTTGCGTCCCAACTGCTTGACAATGTTTCAGGCGGAAGCAGAACTGGAAAAGATTTGGTCTATGGCGTTGAACTCAATGCCATCATCTATTTCAGCGGGGGGCTCTTTATTTCACTCGGCTACGAGTGGATGCGCAATCCTGTGAAATATTCGGACGTGATAAATCTCACCAATACACAAACAAACGCGGTATATGCCGATACATCCGGCGGGTATATCGATACCAATTCAGTCGTATTGACGGTCGGCTATGCATTTTCGAATTAGCTATACCAAAATGCCGTGGATAAAACTTCTTTGCGGGAATAAGGTGGCCAGATGACTGAACTTATTCTCACCGGGATGGTCCAGGGAGTTTTCTGCAGGCATTATTGCAGCCAGACGGCGAAGCGAATGGGGCTCCGCGGCTCGGCGACAAATTTAATGGACGGAAGCGTTCAGGTGATACTCGTCACCGACGATGAAGGAAAGATAGCGGAGTATGTCAAGGCGTTGAAAGAAAATTCTTTCGGCGTCAGGTTTTTTGGAAAAATAACCGGGATTGATGTGAATCGGAATTATCAGGGTGCGGTGGACGGCGATTATATCTTTTAACGGTAATTGCCTGTTTCAAGAATGATCGGCTTGGGGACTTTCATCCGATATGAGAGCACTTCCTGATAATTTTTGAAAATTCCACGAGTATCGAGCGTCAGGAAGTCCCAGGCCGATGTATGGCGAATAGCGTGTGCGTAGGCATCGACTTCGCGTTCAAATTGCGTATCGAATTTTTTTTTCGATTTACCGTGCGCTGAGCCGTTTTTCCCGAACCGCCTGATATCACCGTTAAATTCCGGATGAATGTGATAGAGTTCATGGAATATCACCCGCAGCTTTTCAACAGGGGCAAGATCGGTAAATCGCGGCATGTAAAAGTAAATGAGATATAGTATCCTGATTGAATGTACTTCGATTTTCGGCATGACATAGCATTTTCCTCGATGATACAATATCTCTTCCCCTCCCTTAAATTTCAGAGGTACAACTTTTCCGAAGGTGGCACCGCGCCCTCCCGCACGGTTCGAAGAAATGCAGATATGGATTTTTTTAGTATCGATATGTGAAAAAAAAGAAGAGGTGCGTCCGCAGATGTCGGCGATAAGTTCATGAAGAAAATCCGATATATTAATTGTCTTTAAATTTAGAGAAGGTTGCGGGCCGTTCATAGTTGCTCCGATGAATGTACCATTTCTTCCGCGTGTTTGAGCGTGATATCGGTAATTTTTTCACCGGAAAGCATTCGGGCGATTTCCCGTATTTTTTCATTTCTGTCGAGGCGCTGTACGTGTGTGACGGTTCGGTTTCCGGATGAGCCTTTCTGGACGGTGAAATGAATATCAGACATCGCGGCGATCTGCGGCAGATGCGTGATGACCAGAACCTGCCTGTTTTTTGAAAGAGATTTAAGTTTTTTCCCGACTGTTTCAGCCGTTCTGCCCCCGATTCCGGCATCAACTTCGTCGAATACAAGACTTTCGACGATATCTGTGGAAAGGAGTACGTTTTTCAGCGCGAGCATGATTCGGGACATTTCGCCGCCCGAAGCGACCCTTCGAAGTTCCTTCAATGCCTCGCCCTGGTTTGCGGCAATTAAAAATTCAACACGGTCGATGCCGTGGGGGTAGAGCACGTATTTTTTGCTGTCTGCTTCTATGTCCCCGTCGGGGCTTGTCTCGCGGGTTATCGAGACGCGAAATGAAGTTTGGCCCATGCCAAGGTCTTTCAGTTCCGACATCACCTTCGATTCAAGAATGGACGCCGCTTTTTTTCTGGATTCGGAAAGTTCGAGAGCGACTGTCTTTGCTTCCCGGACGGCGGTTTGAAATTCAGCTTTTATTGCTTCGATGCGCTCTTCGCTGCTCGATATTGCTTCGAGTTCTCTGCGGGATTTTTCCGCATAGTCGAGTATTTCCTGAATGGTCGCCCCGTATTTCTTTTTCAGTGTGGCGATGAGCGCGAGGCGTGACTCGACTTCATTTACCCGTTCGGGTGAGAAGTTGATGCTGCGGGTGTAATCGCGAAGAAAGGAAGCGGCGTCCTCAAGAGAATACAATGAAGTACGGATTCCATCAAGGGTGTCTGAAATATTTGTGTCATACTTTGAGATTGCTGATAGGGACTGCTCCGCTTTTTTCAGGGAAGAAAGTATGCCGCCATCACTCTTTAGAAGTTCAAAGGAGAGCCTCGCGTCGGTGAAAATTTTTTCGGCATTTGCTAAAATTTGCGATTCGTTCTTGAGGTCTTCCTCCTCCTGAGGGGAAAGGCGGGCGGAGGTGATTTCTTCAATAGCGAACGAGAGGTATTCGATTCTGCGCGCTTTTTCTCTCTCATCGGTCATCTGGGAATTGAGCGCTTCTTTGAGCGCGAAAAGGCGTTGATAGAGCTCGCTGATTTTTTCAAGGAGTTTCTGATGTCCCCCGAAAGCGTCCAGAATCTCCCGGTGCTTTGCGATTCGAGCGATATTCTGATGCTCGTTCTGCCCGTGGATATCGACAAGGTAATCGGAAATTTCTTTAAGCCGGTTTATCGGGATAGGTGTAGCATTCGCGAAGCAACGGCCTTTCCCGCTTGAAAAAAGCTCGCGCCGGAGCACCAGGATATCATCATCGCAATCAATGCCGGATTCCTCTAAAATGCCGCGTACATTTGAAGCAGAAGAAATGTTGAAAACGCCTTCCAGAACGGCTTTGTCGAAACCCGAACGGATCATGTCGGTGGTCATCTTTTCTCCCAAAACGCCCGATAGCGCGTCAATAAGGATAGATTTTCCTGCGCCGGTTTCTCCGGTGAGGACATTAAACCCTTTCCCGAATTTCAGCGTCAGGTCTTCTATTAAAACAAAATTCTTTATGCGAAGTTCCTCTATCATCGATTTGCCTATGATCCTTTTTGTATTCCCCAGCCTAATTTTTCCCTGAGGATTGAATAATAGCTTTTATCGGGATGATCGATGATCTTTACCGTCTTGTTTGATTTTTGAATAACGATTTTGTCTTCGCCTTCAATTCGTATTGCTTCCTGGCCGTCGATGGTGAGGAGAAGAAATTCAAACTCAGATATCACCTGCGCGCTCAAAACCGAGCCAAGAGGGACAATCATGGGGCGTATTCCCAGCATGTGCGGGCATACAGGATTGATGATGTACACGTCGGGAATTGTGGGGAAAATAATGGGTCCTCCCGCAGACAGGGAATACGCGGTGGAACCGGTGGCGGTAGCGATGATGATGCCGTCGCCAAGATACTGATTGAGAAAATTGCCGTCGATTTCAAGAAGTAGCTGAATGGGTCTGGAAAAAGCCCCTTTGGAAATGACCGCGTCGTTTAAAAATACATTGCATCCGATTTCTTCGCCGAAGCGAATATGCCGGGCTTCGAGCATGGTCCGTTCGCTGATGGTAAGCTCACCTTCAAGAAACCGTGTGAGATAGGGTATCGCGTCCTGAGGATCAAAATCGGTGAGAAATCCAAGCCTGCCTCTGTTTATGCCGAAAAGAGGTTTGCCGGTTTCGCAGAAATACCTGCCGGCCATAAGAAATGTGCCATCGCCGCCAATCACGACGATAAGATCGGGCAGTTTTATGTAATCATCGGGATGGGCGATGTAGTGGGAGAGCCGTTCGTCTTCGAGCACGATATCGTGGTCGGGGAGCATCGTTATGATGGAACGTGATTCAAAAAAGCAAACAAGTTCTCTAATCAGCGCAAGAGATTTTCGGTCATCCGGTCGAATGAAAATAGATACTTTTTTTATCATAGCGATTTATCTTGCCGCAATTGCCCGATGAGCGATGTCTGATCGGAAGAAAGATCCCTCAAATGAGATTTTTGTGATTTCCCGATAGACTGCTTCACGCGCTTCCATCAGCGTATCGGCTTTTGCCGTCACATTAAGCACCCGACCTCCGGAAGTGAGTATGCGGCCATCTTCCCGCTTTGTGCCTGCATGAAATACAATGATATCTTCCGCGACGGCATCGAGGCCTGAAATACGTTTGCCTTTTGCGTATTTCCCGGGATACCCTCCCGATGCGATAACGACGGTGATGGCATGCTGAGGTTGAAATTCAAGAATTTTTTCGGATAAATTTCCATTGATAGAAGCTTCAATGAGGCCGCCGAGCTCGTTTTTTAAAAGCGGCAGGAGTACCTGCGTTTCAGGATCGCCGAAGCGGACGTTAAATTCGAGCACCTTTATGTCGTTTTCGCGGACGATGATGCCGGCGTAAAGAATACCTTTAAATGGATGCCCTTCCTTTTTCATGCCGTTGATGACGGGTACGAGTACTTCGTCGCGTACTTTGCGCAGACGCGATTCATCAATAACAGGTGCAGGTGCGTAGGCGCCCATCCCGCCGGTGTTGGGCCCCCTGTCGCCATCAAATGCTCTTTTATGGTCCTGCGCCGCGATAAACGGAAGGACGGTTTCTCCGTCGGAAATTCCAAGCACCGATGCTTCTTCACCGTCAATAAAATCTTCGATAAAGACTGTCGAATCCGCAGAGCAGTTTTCAGAAACGAACTGGAGGGCTTCATCGGGGCTTGAGGCGACACAGACACCTTTTCCCGCAGCCAAGCCATCGAGCTTGATGACGACCGGATAGTCCCTGATGCTTCCGAGGTGAGAAAGAATTGCATCCTTCCCTTTAAAATCGCGGTGCGATGCGGTTGGCACGCCGTATTTTTCCATGATGTATTTCGCGTAGAGCTTGCTTCCTTCCAGCATTGCCGCCTGACGGGAGGGGCCGAAGACGGGAATTTTTTCTTTTGAGAGATAGTCAACAACACCAGCCACGAGAGGAGCTTCGGGGCCAACCACCACCGCATCAATTTTTTTTTCGAAACAGATTTTTTTCACGGCATCGAAATCGTTCGGATCAATAGCAATGCAATATTCCTGCGCGATTCCTCCATTTCCCGGCGCAACGTAAACTTCAGATGCGCTTCCATCGTTTAAAAGCCTCCATGCGATGCAGTGTTCCCTGCCGCCTGAACCGAGCACCAGGTATCTCATAATCTTTCTCCTCAAGCGGTAATTGATTTCAATAACGACGATGCGGCATCGAGCAATCGCGGCAATGATGTAAGCGGGCTTGTGTGTTTGTCAAAGAAAAAAAGTGATGTATCCTATCCTGTCATGCGAGTTGTGAGTTCGGATAGTTCAGTTGTAAGCCCGGTAATGGTTCGTGTTGAATGTGATATTTTCTCCGCGATATCCACAATGTCCTGTGCGGTTTTCGCAATGTCGGCCGTTGTCTGGCTCGACTCGTTTGTTGCAATTTTCTGCTCAGCCGTTGCGCTTTCGATGGTTTTGCTTGACTCGTGTATCTTAATATTGAGATTTTTAATGGTCTTTATTGTGGTATCGATATCGCTGATGAGATTACCTACGCCGATGATTTCGTTCTTTATTTTTTCGATTGCCTGATTGAGCTTTTCCATCATCTCAGCGGAACGGGTGATCTGGCTGTTGCTTTCGTCGATAAGGAACTGGTTTTCTTTTATAATCTTTTCTATTTCCTTGGAGTTCTGGGATGTTGCGTCCGCGAGCTTCGAAATTTCGTCAGCCACAACTGCAAAACCGCGTCCGGATTCTCCGGCACGTGCCGCTTCGATGGCAGCGTTGAGTGAGAGAAGATTTACCTGATCTGCGATATCGTTAATAACCTGCACGAAGGACGACATTTCCGCGCTTTTATTTTTCAGCGTCTGAAAGCGCTCCCGTGTAGTCTGAATATGGGCTGATGACTGGCCGGAAAAATCCGTGACATCGTTCAGTGTTTTGTTGATTTCAGTGGAACTTTCCTGCACTTTATCATTGACGAGCTTTAAGTCATTGACCGATTCAACAGTTATTTCAAGCTCCTCGTACAGAGAACGGGCGATTTTACTGATGGATTCGGAATTGGCTGCGAGTTCTTCAAGAGAAGCTGATATTTCCTCCATCGCGGAGGCCTGATGCTGGGAAATATCGTTCATCGAATGTGTGATGTTCTCCTGTTCACCTGCCTGAGTGGTGAGAACCGAAATTGATTCTCTGACTGCATGAGCGATTTCCCGAAGATTCGATAAATTTTTCGAAGATTCATTCTGTTTGTTAATTGCAAGCAATAGTAATGTTTTTGTGGCTCCGGTACCGGCAGCAGCGGCAATTCCAACCATAAAGAAAATTATGAAACGCACGAGCAGATTGCTTTTGGGTCCTCCAGGAATAAGTTCGGGCTTAATGATCAATAGCGCTGCCTGCGTGACAAAAATGAAAATAAGCGTATATATCGTAATTCGCCTGTCGAAATAGAACACGCTGACAGCGAGCGCGATATAAGCCGTGGCAAAAAGCTCGGGAGCACCGAAGAACGAATACTGGAAAACAAGAAGCGAGGTGAGCGATCCGGTGATTGCGATATAGGCGGAAACAAGCTTTCCTTTAAAGCGGTTTGAAAGAAGGTACGAAATAACAAGAATAGCACTGGAAAGCACAAACTCAAGGAGAATATCGGTATAGGTGAGATATTGCGAGCCAACGCCGCGCCATTTGATGAGCGTTACGGCAATATTTCCCAGAAGAAAAATGATTATGTAGGTGAGATAGAGGCGTTTATTATTCGCGATAATCGTCTGCTCAAAAATCTCGGAGCGCTTTAATGCATCGAAGCTTTCGATAGTGGCCGCATCACCGTTTTTTTTCATAGCTATTCCTCTGCAAAGTGATAATTAAACATCATTGGATGGCGCATAATATTTCAAGTAAAAATTGAATCAACGGAGCTTCAAAAATTAAGCACAAAAATAATATTGCCATAAATTTGATATTGTATTATTCATTATGATGTAGTTTTGATAATTTTTTATTGATTATTATGAACACCTCTAAAAACCGCTTTCATCATTAAAAACAGTTTTTAGAAGTTCCCTTATTATTTAACATAGTGAGTGAAAATCTTTTAAAAAAATTACCCTTTTTGATAGGGAGGATTACCGATAATAATATGTGAAGAATTGTTTTCAGGGGGTGCCCTGCACCAACTGCGCTTCCATATTTTCATATTATTGGCAGCAGTGAATGTGCGACCTGTAGTGCGCAGAATCAAGTTGTTTTATAGAACCATCATAATTTATTGAGCGCAGCAAGGAACATGAGCAAAGAACCAAATACACAACGCTTCCCTTTTGTCATGCTTATAGTGTTATTTCTGTTTATGATGTTCGTTTCCACTCTCGTGACGGCAGGATATTTTTATTTTTCTGTCAGAGAAAGAATTGCCGGAATCGTCGTATCGACAAAAAGCTACGCTGTTCCTCTTGCCGAGTCTCTGGCGGGATTGGCGGCGCTGAGCCACAAGCTCAATGATTATTCTGCGCTGAAAGCTCTGGTTCATACCAAAATTGAAGAGAACATGATCGACGAGGCGTTTTTCGTTCTTGAAAGCGGAAAAATCGTGGCGCATTCGCGCAAAGAAGTGGAAAAGGAACTTCAGGGAAATATCGCACGCGATGAATTTGCCTACAATACTGATCTCATACTGGGGCCGCTTCGAGAAAAAGCTTCCGATACAAAAATAATCGATTATAATATCATCGGGAAAAGTATTCCTTTTAAAAAATATGAAAGGCTTCTGCTGAAGAAATATTTTTATGAGGGAATCGACACCACGGGGTGGCTCATTTCAAAGGCGGTTTACACGGCTCAAAAAGGGAAGGAGGCGCCGCTTGGTACGGTCAATTTTCTCATCAGCAAGGAGAGAATCTACAGAGAGATTTATTCCCTTGCAGAGCATTCTATACTGTTGATAAAAATATTAAGCGCCACGTCTTTTGGATTGGCTTTGATTATTTCATTCTTCGTGGTATTGCGGTACAGAAAAATGCAGCGAATCGTCGGCATTCGTGAATGGGAATCGAATAAAGGAGAGGAAAAGTGGATTGCAGTGCAGCTTGATGAATTTGTGGTCCCGCAAAAAGATGTGTGGAATAATCAGAATGAGGAAATCATTGATGAGTATCGTATCGATGTGACCAGGCCAGTGCGGGATGCGATACCGGTGCGGAAACGAACTCATGGGAGTTGAAAAATGATATTTATTGACCATCAGGAGATTTCCGGCGGGAAAATTTCACTTTTAGTGCTGAAGGGCCAGCTTGACAGCGAAACTGCCGGGGATTTCGAATCGTTTGTGGTGCAGCTTCTGGAAAACGGAAAAATTTTTATTTTAATTGATGTTGAAGAACTTGAATACTGCAGTTCAGCCGGAATCGGGCTTTTGCTGTATTTACAGAAAAAGATTGTTGCGGCCGATGGCATGATGGCGCTTGCCGGTGCGTCGGAAGAATTCTCAACGCTATTTACAATTCTGGGTCTGGATCGGCTAATTTCACTTACTGAGAACAGAAAAGAAGCACAAATGCTGCTTGAGAAGCAGATGCAATTCAGGCAAAGCGGAGAGCGGCGGATGGAAAGCGATTCAGGAACAACTACCCGACCAATAGAGGTGTTTAAAGTTCTCGAAGAGGAAAGGCCGTCCGCAGACATTCATTCCGCTCCATCGCATGCGGAACAGTTGCATCCGGAGGAAATTGAAGGTACCCTGGAAAGAATGAGCGGTGCAAAATTTGAAACACCCCTCGTGGTTGAATGTGCGGAATGCGGAACATTTACCAGGGTCCAGCAAAGTGGCACCTATCTCTGTCCGGAATGCCATACTGAATTTACAGTGGATAAGGACCAGACAATAATTTTTTAAAAAATGAAAATTGGTTTGACTTTATCGGCTTTTAGAATATGAATAAGCAAAATTTTTGTAAATGAGCGATTTTGCCCTAATTCGAAAGTTGTTGTAAGGGGTAAGGGAATTATCGTCATCATCCGAAGAGAGGTACGCCATGAAAGTAGTCCATGTGTTGAAAAAAATCGAAAGCATAGATGAGGACATACGGGAACTCAGAAAGCTTGAAAAATCCCTTGCAAGGAATAAATCCTTTTCTACGCCGATATACATGTCTATCGAGAAGCAGATAAACATTCTTCTCGGGGACAAAATAAAGCTGATGGAGCTCCGAATAGAGAATCCGCCTAAAGAATTTCTTGAAGATAAGGAATCGGAAGAACCGGGCTTACTACCGGCAGAAACACCGAAGAAAGAACCGATTGTCTCAAAACAAAAAGCGGTAAAGAGTAAGGAGAAAAAGACAAAAAGGAAAGAGAAGACCGATTCATTCGATGAAGCTGTTCCGCTTGTCACGCAGGATCTTATCGATCAGAAGATGAAAGCGCTCCAGGACAACATGAAGCAGGAAAAACCCGAAGAGATAAAACCAGGGGATGAGCATATTAAACTTTTAGATATCGCTCTTGAGAAGGGAAGCATCAGTAAGAACAATATCGAAAGCGAGAAGAAAAAAGTGCGGTTCTTTAAAGACAATTTCCCCGGCGGTGAATATTAATTATTCATGGGGGAAACCCTACAATAGGATTTTAAAAAGAGCTCTTATCTCAGGCTCTTTTCAATCATAAATTCGATTTTAAATTTTTCGAAGAAATAATAATTGCTCGATTGCAGATGGCGTCCGCTGCCCTGAAAAGAAATCATCTTCACAATTGGATGAACTTCAATTTTCTGTTTTTGCAATTCCTGTATCTGTTTTGCTATGAATGCAATATCTTTAAAAGTAACAGGTGCAATTTTCTTTTTTCCGGGAAGAAGGAATTCATAGGATGGCGGGTTGTCTTTCTGATACTGAACGGCAATGGAAAGCGCGTTGTCTGCGGCAAACTTCCCTAAAAACTCCGCTTCAATGAGTTTTGTCACTTCGGTAAATGTTGATGCGCCGAATTTGTCGGTTTTAAGTTTAACAATTTTAAAATTGTCTTTCAACACAACATCCCTTCCTGTGGCCCTATTCACCGAGTCAGTGACTTTGTTGCAAAAATCGTAGATATTGAGAAGATACAAATCCTTCATCGAAGAGGGTTTGTTCAGTGAAAAAAAGTTTCCGGTTTCGTTTATGATATAGAATACAACTCTGTCGGCAGCATCTTCAAAAACAACGGTGAGCGAAAAGGGGCGTTTGTTCTGGTAAATCGATTGCAGCGTGTTGAGTTTCAGGTCGTCGCCGAAAAATCGGTAGGAAATTGAATTCTTGGGTTTCAGCGAAAGAGAAGCTAAAAGATTTGTTATGTTGTTGTGGGATTCGCATGTAATGGAAGAACCTTCTCTTGAAAAGATGTGATATTGATTTTCGAAGCGGGTGATGAAACGAGCGCATTCATCCGAATTGTTTTCTATTAAGAGCGAGTATGCCTCTTTAAATGTCGCAATTATTGTCTTATAATATTTTTTATAAGACTCCGGCGTTGTAATTGAGATATAATCGTCGAAAGGTCTTTTCAGGCGCAAGCCGTCGCAGAGAATGTCTTTCATTATTGCGGGAAGTTCGTTTTCGGAATGATATTCTCGTATGAACGATTCTCCCCAGCTGGTAAAATACAGGTGGTGAATTGTTTTAATAGCGTCGGCATTTTCGACGTTAAAATTGATAATTATCATGTTTAAAAGACGGAATGATTCCGAAAGGTAATATTCATTTTTTATCTTTGTTTTTTCGGAAGAGAAGAATCCCGATATCTGATTTAAAAGTTCAATAACTGAATTCTGATTTATCCTGGTGTAGCCTGATTGAAGGTTCAGGCGCGTGTAGGAGGGATCATAAATTTTATTAAAAGCCGCCCATGCCAAAAGCTTAAGAAGATTTGCGTCTGTTTTGATGGTCGTTGTTACGAATGCGTCTGATTCGCTACGGTCTCTTTTGTAAAGCCGCCACTCTGAATTTTGAACGCCCTGATCGACAGGTTCGACGTAGAGAATCGATTCGCCGGGTGTGTCCTTGAAAGTGATGAGCTGGTCGATTTTATCTTTTTCCCGACGGAAATGGGTTTTAATTTTTCTGGAAAGAAGCATGAAATCGGATTCCGAAACTTTCGTCTGAAGATTGAGGCGAGGCAGTTGCTGAGATATGTTTTGATAGCTCATCAGCATGAACTTTGTGACACGATCCCAGAAATCCATCACTTTATTGAAGTCCCAGTTGTCGAAGTTGTCAAAGTCTTTGATTTCCTTCATCGTCCACTTCCATTCTTTGACGTAGACGAGCATCGCTTTTACTTTGTAGGGAATGTTTTTTTGGTCCTTCACCCCCGCATAGCGTGAAATCTGGGGATCGGCTTTCAGGTAGAGGTTGAGCTTGAGAATCTCAAGCAGTGCCGGATCGGATATGGTTTTTGAGTAATAATCGAACACCTCGCGAAACATGAAAAGATAGGAGTCGAGCAACGTATCGTCGATAGCTCCGCGCAGCACGTTTATTTTTATTTTTTGAGAGAGGAGGGATGATTCTTCCCCGAAAAGATATTTTTCCAGAACGCCGAGCTTAATAATTGATTTGAAAGGATTGCCGAGAGATTTGATTATCTGAAACAATGCGGATCCTAAAAAATCTTCTTTTGAAATTTCATAAAGGTTACCGAGGTCGACGAAATCGTTCTCTTTCATTTCCTGAGGAAGCCTTGAAAAGAATTCATTATAGTCATCTCTGACAAATGTCGGCATCACCCACCAGAAAGGAATTTTCCCTGCAATGATGATCGAGCTTCTGAAAAATTCGTCTTTCAGTACTGCCCCGACCGTTGAGCCGAAGGCCTCTTCTTCGTCTTCGGCGAAAATATTGTTCTTGATGCTTTCAATATCGTTTACAAAAAGATGAACGGGCACATCCAGCTCTCTGGATGCCCATTTTTGAATGGCTTCGACTTTCAGCAAGAAATTCGAAAACTGCTCAGCGCTTACGCTGGATTTGTCCACGCAGACCCAGTAATCGAAATCCGATTTTTTATTGTAGGCTACGGTGCCGATGCTTCCCATTACGGCGAGCATCTGAATGAATCGATTTTGCGGATCGATTTCCGCCTTAACTGCGGGGTATTTCGCTTTGATAAATTTTTTTGTATCGTCATCGGGTTCGAACCCCGCTATCCCGAACGGAACGTCGCCCTCAATAAATCCCGGTAATTTTTTGTGGTTTACGCTCAGAAAAAAAGGAATCGCGTTGACGACACGTTTCACGTTGATGTTCGGAAGCAGTTCCTGAAACCGTTGAAATTTCAATGTGTTGAATTGCTCGAACTTCGCTTTATTTTCTTTTATTATTGTAACAAATTCCATAATCGAAAAAGGTATTATCGGTTTTCTATGTATTTGCAACGAAACATTATTTTCATGTGCGGGATAATTTTGCAAGAAATAATAATTGAAAATTGATGAAGTTGTAATTTGAAATTTTCAGATATTTGAAAAAATGATACAGAAGGGCTATTTTTTCAAAATAATTTTTTCACATGTGCAGCGGAATTTGTGTACTTAATAACTGATGATTAAAAAGGAATATCTGCGGTTTTTTTGCTATTGAGAAATTCTGTTGAGATATGGCACAGGATCAACGAACTCGGTACCAATTTTAACCTGATAAAAGCATTGATGGCGGGATGATTTGCCGGTTTTCCCCACATAGCCGATAATTTCGCCCTTCGAGACTTTATCTCCAACCTCAACGGTGACGCGCTGACAGTGGGAATAGTGCGTCATGAAACCGTATTTGTGGTTGATTGAAACAGTAAGACCCAGCACCGGATCCCATCGCACTTCATTGACCTTGCCGGGGGCAGTCGCCCTGATTTCCGCGCCAGGAAATGCGGCAATGTCGATTCCCGCGTGAAATTCATTCCTGAAGTTGAGGGGGGAAGAGCGCATGCCGAATCGGGAAATGATGTAGCCTTCTACCGGCCACGAAGAAGGAGTGTTGCCGAGAATTTTTTTCCTTGTTTCCAAAAATGCCTTAATTTTTTTAAGGACTTCCTTGCTCGTTTTAAGCTCTCTTTCGATTTCTTCGGTATTCAAGATTTCTATCGGAGGAGAGTTCGGATCTTCAAGTTCGGCTGCAGGCGCAGACTGAGGATTTCCGCCCTTTGCCCAGAGAGAATCGACATTATTTTCTGGTGTGAGCGAGTAAAGATAGGTAATCTCCGGCTTAAATTTCTGGAACACATCGTACAATCTGTTGATTTCTTCGCGGTATTTCTGTATCTGAATGCGGGAGTTGGATTTATACATCTTCAACTTTGACACTTCTTTTACGGTTGAAGTGTGTCGCACTATTGCGATGGATGTGACGGAAACCGAAAGCACCAGTGCAATGAGAAAGAAAAAAATACTGAATTTGGTAACGTGGAAATTGATGATTTTTTTCTCTGAGTGAGGAATGAACATGATGGTGATGCGTTCACGCCCCTTCTTCTGCACGTCGTCCCACCAGAGCCGCAATCTTTTCCGCTTATCATCAAAGTGCCGATGCAGAAAATCGATTATATCGGCCTGGAGGTCGCTCAGGTTCGATTCTTTAAAAGGATTTAATCCCATATTGTCGGTGCCGGATTCCGTTTCAATTTTACAGGTGCCCTTATATTGTTTCAGTCATTGACGATATAAAATAATTATACATTTACAAGAAGAATAAACTGCGTCATTTTTTCCAAATGAGCTGTATAAATGCCAAAATTTCCATTCATACTATATTTTCGGCTTTTCAGATTGCGTCAATAATTTTTTTATTCTGATTGAATCGCAAGGCATATATTCTTTAATAGGAATACATTTACCTATATAATTCGTGCACCGTTTTATATCAGATATGACGTAAGAAATGATTGACATATCCATCAACGCATACGGCATTGAGATGCTGAAAATTATTATCAGCGATTGAAGCGGGGATGAGTTTGTGCCCATAACAATTATGGAGCGAGAACAAATGATATGAAGGACCTGAATAAGCTTTTTTATCCTGAATCGGTTGCGGTCATCGGAGCGTCGGAAAATATTCTCAAATGGGGTTCAATCATTATTTCAAACATCATGGCGGGCGGCTTCACCGGAGAAGTGTACCCCGTTTCCACCACGAGCCAGGTGATATATGGGAGAAACGTAAGCAAGACGATCGCTGATATCAGCAAACCGGTGGATATGGCGGTGATAACCGTGCCCGCCCATTCGGTTCCGTCGGTCCTGGAGCAATGCGCATCAGCCAATGTAAAAAATGTTGTTATTGTTTCATCCGGTTTCAGCGAAACAAACGAGGCAGGAAAGGAACTTGAGAAAAAAATAAGCGATTTCGCGAGCGCGCGTGGAATGAACATCGTGGGGCCGAACACGATGGGAATGGCGAATTTCAAAATCAATCTCCATGCGATGTTTTCGCATGTGCGCCTCACCCCGGGCGGTATATCACTAATGGCGCAAAGCGGCAATGTGGGAAATCAAATTATGTACTGGGCCGAACAGCAAAGCATTGGCCTCAGCAAATTCGTAGGGTCGGGTAACGAAGCGGTGCTCATGTGCGAGGATTATCTCGATTATTTCAATACTGACAGCGATACCTCGGTCATCATCATGTATGTGGAAGGCGTGGACAACGGCAGGTCGTTTATGGAAGCAGCCAGAAGGACTACGCCGAATAAGCCGGTGGTTCTTCTGAAAGGCGGTAGAACAGGCATCGGCTCAAAGGCAGCCATGAGCCATACCGGGGCGCTTGCCGGCAGCATCCGAATTTTCAAATCGGCCATGGAGCAGTGCGGAGTGTGCATGGTGGATACGCAGTCGGAGATGCTCACGCTCGCGGCAGCGTTCGATACGATGCCGCTTCCTAAAGGAAACAGAATCGGCGTGGTGACTCTCGGAGGCGGATGGGGCGTTATTACCGCCGACGAGTGCGAAGAACACGGTCTGGTGCTTCCCCCGCTTTCGGATGATGTGAAGGAGCGGCTCAATGCAATGCTGCCGGATTTCTGGAGCAAGGGCAATCCGGTCGATCTGGTGGGGCAGCCTGATCCGCATCTTTTCAGGGAGTCGGTTGAAGCAATGGCAGCTTCCGATTCGTATGACGCGATTATATTTTTGGGCGTCATCAATTCCTTCAAAACGGTGTTGCGGCTGTATCATGCTGCGATTAAGCTCGGTAAGGATGTGCAGTTGGATCTTGCGGAAATGGAACGCCGTCTGGATGGACTTCAGTCCGCCTTTCTTGATACCATCGCCGATCTGATGGAAAAGTACAATAAGCCGATTTATCCTGTTGCGCTGGTTTCGCCACCCGATCAACCCGTTATTCATCGATCTGATAAAAAAGGAAAATACCGCGCAATGATTTTTAAAACGCCGGAAGACGCAGTACGGTGCCTGGCAAAGCAGTATGGATACGCGAAATATCTGCAGAAAATCGGGAGGTTGCAATGAAAGAAATTATTCTCGAAGCGATGAAGAAGAAGCAGAAAGCCCTTTCGGAATACGACTCAAAGCGTGTGATCGCGAAAGCGGGAGTGACAATCACAAGGGAAACGCTTGTTACAACAAAAGAAGCAGCGGTAAAAGCCGCTATGGATATCGGAATGCCTGTGGCACTCAAGGGCTGTTCTCCCGAGTTAATGCATAAGACGGAACATGGGATGGTAAAAGTCGGCCTCCATACGAAAGATGAAGTTGGCATCGCGTTCGACGAACTGATGAGCAAAGGAATGAAGTTGGACGGCATACTCGTACAGGAAATGATCGATGGAGACCGATTATTTGTCATTGGTCTGACGAGAGATCCGCAGTTCGGCCCCTGCGTGATGTTCGGACTTGGGGGAATCTTCACGGAAGTGCTGCATGATGTGAGCTTCCGGGTTGCTCCAATCACCATGGATGATGCGTATGAAATGATAGAAGAAATACGCACGAAGGAAATCCTTGGACCATTCCGCGGAAGCCCCGCAGTAGATAAAGATCTTCTTGTCAAAGCGCTGGTAGGAGTGGGCAATTTGGGGGTGGAATTCAACGAAATCGCGGAAATTGATATCAATCCTCTCATCGTGTGCGATGAGAAGCCGATAGCGGTGGACGCGCTGGTAATTCTTCAAGAGGCGTAAATTTTTTTATTGCAAAAATTTTTAATGGATTATATGTGTCCAAGCCGTATGATCGAATCGTGATGGTCGCTTTTGCACCATCATTTTTATTGCAAGACCATTATTGGAGAGTAGGCAAAAATGAGTGGGAAAACTAAAGGAAATAAAGTCGGGATACTGTTTTCAGGAGGTCCCGCGCCGAGCGCGAATACGGTAATTTCATCCACCGCCCTCAATTTTTTGGATCATAACATCCCCGTGATTGGTTTTTATCGAGGGTATGAATTTATCCAGGACTTCAATATTAACAACCCGAGGCTTCGTAAAGGTACGCACTTTGAGGAAATAACCTACGACATCACCAGATTTCGTAATGATAGAGGCATCTATCTTCGGACTTCACGGGCCAATCCGGGAAAAGATATTAAATCGATGAAAGATCTGCAGAACCCGGAAAAAAACATCAGACTGCGAAATATTCTTCAGGCCTGCGAGTATCTGGATCTCGGAGCACTGGTTTCAATCGGCGGCGATGATACTCTGAAAACAGCGAACTATCTGTATCTTATGGGAATGCCGGTAATCCATATTCCCAAGACAATCGACAATGACTACTACGGCATTCCCTGGACGTTTGGTTACTGGACGGCGGTGGATACCGCGCAGAAAATTATGCTGAATCTCAAAGCAGACGCGCAGGCAACCGACAGTTTCTTCATTGTTGAGTTAATGGGCCGTAAGGCGGGATGGATCACCTATGCGGCCGGCATTGCCGCCGAAGCGATTCTCATGATTTCAAGCGAGGATATTGAATCCGACACGATGAACATCGATGAGATTGCGGAAAAAATTACCGATACCATCATCGCACGGGAAAACAACCGAAGGCCCTACGGGATAATTGCAATCGCGGAAGGGCTTGCGGATAAACTTCCGGAAGGACTGAAGCCCACGGAGACCGATCGTCACGGGAATGTGATTTTCTCGAAGGCGAATATTTCCCAGATACTCGCCGACCGCGTGAAAGCGCTCTATAAATACAAAACAGGGCTTGAGGTGAAAATAAACCCGAAACAGATAGGGTACGAAACGCGGGCGGCGGCGCCCATCAGTTTTGACGTGGTGATGGGAAGCATGCTCGGATACGGTGCATACAAGTTTTATCGGGAGAACATTTTCGGCGTGATGGTCTCGGTGACGGACAATTTCGACCTGAAGGCGGTTCCTTTCAACCAGCTCATCGACGACCAGACGCTCAAAACAAAACTTCGTCTGGTACCGAAGGGAAGCGATTTCTTCACGCTGAAGGAGCGGCTGTCTTTCAGGAAAATATGGGATTGATTCGTGCACGAAGGCATCGTAATTGTTATATGCCTTTTATTTTTCCTTTAGTGTAAAGGTTCTATTTTGAAAACATTTTCCCCTTTTGAAGCTAATTCCCAATTCGCCATCAATTCATCCTTGTGTATTTCAATCCGGGCAAGAACAATACGAAGCTTATTTTCCTTGATGTGTCCTTCAATAACAGTACCATCCGGAATTCGAATTACTGCTTCATCTTCTTGATATTTTCAAAATAATACATGGATACAATTATACCATAAAACATCGTAAAATCACAGGAAAAACCACGTACATATCGCATACACAAGAGGATGCTTCTCAACAAAGGATAGCTCGGAGCTTCGAGTGGTATTGCCTGTCTTCCATGCGTTCATGATTGCAATGGAGAGGTCGATATCCTGGTGAAGATTGTATTTCACCGAGGGATTCAACAATATGTACCGTGCTTCAAAATCGCAGATTGTGAAAAACTCCATCCGCAAAAGAGGCGTAATGTCGTATCCAAGCGCTAACGCTGCATAGTGGCTATTGTAGGTGAGAAAGCGGTTTGAAAGAAGCCTGAACGTCGCATCATCGAATCCGTATGCAAGATACGAACCGTACGCGTAAAAAAGCTTCGGCTCTGCGTTGAGGGAAGCGCTGTTGTAAAAATATTCTATCAAAAAATATAACCCCATTGAAAAATTGTATTCAAATCCGCCGCTTGCGATGACGGTGTTTTTAATTGATTTTTCCCGCGTAAAAAGAGCGCTTCCCCTCAGCGTGCCGCCGAACACAATAAGGGAAATGTCGCCTCCGCATGCTTCGCGGTCCGGCAGTGTGCCGGCAAGCAGTGCAATTTCTGCAATGGAGATGTTTGTTTTGAAGCGTCCGATTGCGTTCGTATTCGATTTCTTGAATGATTCGTCGAATGCATCGTTGGTTCTGTTTTGCCCTATCACCGCGGTAATGACGGTTTTCTCGTTTATGAAATATTCGGCCGATGCCCCATCGGTCCCTTTCTGTTCGGACGCTCCCTCGAAGCTGATGGGATTAATGGGATTTAAAATATCAAGCGGGTTCCAGAGCCTTCCGCTTCCGAAACGGAATTGCTGCCGTCCCGCGGAAAAAGTGAAATCGCCGAGGGCGCCCTTCGCGTATGCGCGATGTATCTTCGCGCGGTTATAATACCCGTCGGTGTATGTTATTTCCCGTGTGGTGTGCAAAAAATCATTGTATTCATCGTACGGCTTTATCCAGTAGAGATTGAACTCACTGCTTTTGAGGTAATTTCCGGTGATAAGTTCATTATCCAGATCCATATGAATCGTCAATGCATCGGAAAAGTTCAGCTCGGGGGAAATGCGAAGGCGTGTAAGATTGGCAATAAGGTCTTTTTCTTTTTGGGTTTCGGAATAGCCTTCTGTGCGCAGCCACGTAAACAGGTCTTTTACATGGGCATGAAGTGAAAAAAAATTTGCAAAAGTGCCGGAAGATTCATCATTCGGAGTTTCGGGTTCGGCATATAGCATATCACCAAAAAAGCTGAAAACTAATGTAATCATGCATATAAAGCCGAGAAATATTCTTTTCGGTGACATCATGGAAAAATGATCAGCGTTTTTTTCGCGATGAAGCAGGCTTCGGTGTTTTCGTATGTTTTCGCACATCCGAGATTATCTGCCCGTCTATGATATGCATGAGCCGTTCGGCGCGGTCCATCACCATCGGATCGTGAGTGGAAAAAAGAAACGTGATATTCTTGGTTCTGTTGAGATGATGCATGAGTTCAATGAGGCTTTCCCCGGTCTTTTGATCCAGATTTGCTGTTGGTTCATCGGCAAGAACGATGGTTGGCTCTGAGACTATCGCGCGGGCAACAGCCACGCGCTGCTGCTGCCCGCCGGAAAGTTCCCTCGGAAAGCGATTGATTTCCGCTTCAAGACCTACTTCGCGCAATATCGACGCCGCACGGGTTTTGCGGTCTTCCCGGCGTATTCCTTGAAGAAGCAGCACGTATTCCACGTTTTCCAGCGCTGTAAGGACAGGGATGAGGTTGTAGGCCTGAAAGACAAAACCGATTTTTCGGAGCCGAAGGTCGGAAAGCTCTTTTTGAGAAAGATGTGCTAAATTATTGCCTTCCACAATCACCTGGCCTTCGCTCGGTTTGTCGAGCCCTCCGATGAGATTGAGTATTGTGGTTTTTCCAGAGCCTGAGGGACCGGCAATCGCGGCGAATTCACCTTCTCCGATTGAGAGGTTCACACCCCGCACCGCAGGGACCGAAAGGCCGTTGACGTCGTAGTGCTTTATGAGGTTATTCAGCTCAATAATTGCCATCCCATTTCTCCTTTTAGATGTATGATAACGCTTTTACCGGTTCAATCCGTGCGGCCTTCCGTGCGGGAATAATCGCGGCACATATAGTGGTAATCAGCACAATGGCGGTTGCCATGAACACATCGAAGGCGCGGACGGATGGATAGATGATGCTGCCGCTTCCCATCGCGCGCAATGTCTGCGCATAGCGGGAAAGGTCTATGCCGGCGATTGAAAGAAGCTTCATCGCTGTGTATCCAGCGGCAATGCCGAACACCAAACCGGTGATGCCCAGAAGCATCGATTCAAATACGACCATGAAAAAAATCATGCGGGGCTCGGTGCCGATTGATTTCATCACCCCGATTTCGCGAAAGCGCTCCATGATGGCCATCACCAGCGTGTTGGCGATGGAAAAAATGACGGTGATGAATATAATAAAGAAGCTGACATACATCATGGTATCGACAATGGCGATGGAGCGAACCAGATTCGGCGCCATCTCCTGCCAGGTGAGAACCTCAAGACCGGCTTTTTGCACAAAAAGCATAAGGGCTGTTTTCATCGCAGATGATGCATTGCGGTCTTTAAGCGTGAGAGAGATTTCGCTGATTTTTTTTCCGAATCCCGCAAGCGCCTGAAGCTTTTCCAGACCGACGAAAATGGTGTGGCGGTCGAAGTTTTCAACCGGGGTGGTAAAAAGCCCCTTGATGGTCAGACCTGCGGCGGTAAGTTCGCCTCTGGTATTTTGCAGCATGATGATGATGTTATCGCCGGGAGAAAGCTCCAGGGCGTCGGCCATATTTTTTGAAATGAGTACCGTATCTTCATCAGCTCTTTCGATAAAGGAACCTGTTGACGGGATAATGTATTCGGCAAGATGCGAGACCGAGCGCTCCTTTGTCGGATCAATGCCGGTGATAATAACTGGGCGTGAAGAAGCGCTGGAGCGAGCCATGCCTTTGAGTTTAATGCGCGGTGCATAGCCTTTTTGCGAATCGGCGGTGCGGCCGATTGCCGTGTACAGAGTTTCCGCGGGGATGAAGGAGTATTCGCTTCGAAGCGAGTTTTGAAAGCCTTTTGCCTGGATAGAAACATGACCGAGGGCGGTATTGATGGTGTTGTCCACCATCTGTTCCATGATGCCGTTTAAAAGCCCCATGGCGGATATCATTGCGAATACGCCAACAGCAACCGATGAAATCACTATCAGCGAGCGCCGCTTATGACGCCAGAGGTTTCTCCAGCATAGGTGAAAGAAGATATTCATCGTTTGAACCGTCCGCTATTGTCGCATTGCATCAACCGGCGCAAGATTCATCGCCCTGTGAGCCGGCAAAAGTGAAAAGAATCCGCACAGCGTGCATATGAGCGCGGCGGTGACAACCACGTTTTGCAAAGTGGCTACTGCCGGGTACACCGTGGTATAGACTCCCCAGACGGCGAATTCCGCCGCGAAACGCGAATAATCGAAGGGATGGCGTTCAACGAAAGCGCTCACGCCAAGGCCCAGCACTGTTCCGGCCGCTACGCCGATTGCAGTAATGAGTAGCGACTCCGCCATTACCATCTGGAACACCTGTCTGCGAGAAGTTCCCAGTGCCAACAGCACCCCGAATTCTTTTGTTCTTTCAAAAACAGACATCTGGATGGTATTTAGCACCGTGAAGGCGACAACCACAAAAAGTATAAATGAAAAAATGTAGCCGGCTACTCTGTCGAGGACCACGAACTGCACAATTTCTGGAATGAGCTTTTCCCATCGGGCGATTTCAAGGCTGCCGGTGCTGCGTGAAATGTGCCCGGCGGCTTCATCGGCATCCACCCCTTTTGCCAGGCGCACGACAATCGAAGAAATAGTATCCTGCATTGCGAACGTTTCTTTCGCGAGCGTATGCGGCAGAAGGATGATGGTGGCGTCAAAGACAGGGTTTCCGGTTTTTACGAGCGCGCAGATTTTAAAGCGTCCCGCGGCGATGGTGCCGTCCAGCGCCTGCGATACCACATTGACGCTTTGACCGACAACAACACCTATATTTTCGGCAAGAGTGGCACCCAGCATCACACTCTCATCGCCGGAGCCGTTGAATAGAGTGCCTCCGGGAAGGATGTTTTTATGAATGGATATCACAGCGTCTGCTGTATGCGCATCGATGCTCTGCGCGATGGCACCCTCGGTGGCACCGCCAGATGAAACCATGCAGGGCGCTTCAATCCGTGGAGTATATCCGCGTATTATTCCTTTCTGTTTGAGATTGTCAAGGGAAGAAAGAAGAGCAGGATCCGGAATAAAGGAATAGTCGAGAGATTTGCTTTCATGGAAACCTTTATCGAAAATCTGGAGATGACCTGCGTTTAGAGAAACCGCATCTTCAACCATTGCGACTGTCGCGCCGTAGAAAAGCGCATTGTTAAAGATAATCATGCCGCAGCCGACAATCACCGTGGTAAGTGTGAGAAGTGTTCGTCGGCGATTACGGCGGAGGTTGCGCCACGCAAGCGGAAATACCATGATACAATCTTTCACCCGGCCTCCTATTTTCGCGTGAGATTCTGGAGGGTGAAGACTCTGGAAGGAATTTGTATGTTGAACGATATGTCTTTTATTTCCATTACGGTGTAGCGGTCCTTGCCCGCGGGCTGCATCTTGTACATCGTCGGGATGAGCCTTCCTCCCATTGTTTTATAATCCGAACATGTCAGCACTTTGCGGAGTTCTCCGTGTTCGCTGTAGAACTCCTGCTTTACGGGCAAAAAATCCGTAACGCGTGCGAAGTAGAGAATTTTGCCCCACACCACGGCAGCTCCGGCTTTGGGTGCCAGTTCCACACGATACACATCCATCCCGCCGATTTTTTCCGTGCCGAGGAGTTTATGGGTATAATCGTGAAGTATGCTGGATTCCTTCACGATGTCATCATTTGAAAAGTCTGAACCCATCCACGACTGAAGCATCATCGAGGGAGCGATTTTCACCGTCTGCTGAATTTTCGGAACATAGTGCCACATATCGTCGCCGATGAGGAGAAAACGGTTTCCCGCATCCTTCCGGGGTGAGGTTATTTCTGCGAATGAAGTGCGGTTTTTTCTGGTTTCCATGTACTTCATCGACATGGTGCGTGTCCATCGCCGTGTTTTCACGGTGATTTCGTAGGTACCTGAAAGAGAGTTTGCGCGGACGGCCTCTTCCGACTTTTCAACTATTTCCTTGCCGCTGATGGAGAAAACGGCGGTGCTTTGCAGGAAAAATGCGCTCAGAAATAACACAACACCTGTCGGTTTCATCATGCCCTGCGCTTCCTTTCGTACTCCCGCATGTATTCGTCAATGAGGCGCTTGTTGCTCGCGGGTTCTTCTTCACGAGGGGGTTTCATTTTGCGCACAATGAATTCGGCCACGGTGTGTACCGGTGCCATAATGAATTTTTTTATGGAAACGAAAAGTTCTCTGAAAAATTCCAAAATCTTCTTGAGCCGGTCGGTCTTTACTCCGGAAGGCCTGTTGCCGAATTTTTGTATCGTTGCCGATACGGTTTCCCTGACCGCCTGTGTTGAAGCGGACGCAGTTTTCGCGGCGGCTCCGGCTGCCTTCTTTCCGTACATTCCGGGAACGGGATTATGAATTTCCTTTACGTACACTTTGGAAGGAGTGTACGCCACCCGTTTGGGAATACGCCGCCAGAAATAAAAACCGGAGCTGGACTGGGTCGATTTATCGATGAAAAACAGAATAAGATAGTACACGTACATATAAGCATTTGAAAAGATTTGAAAAAACGTAACCCAGATGTCCAGGAACGCTAATAGGACATCCAGCAGCAATTTGAAAAAATCCACCCATTTGTAAAAGAAATTAAAAAAATTATCAATGGCATTGTTTGCAAACTGCTTCACAAGAGAATAGTTCATAAACCACCTTTTGTGCGTATAATATCGATGCGCCTGAAAATTAGCGGCTTTTGATAGGAGGTACAGGTAATGATTTTGGCGTCAATACATTTTCAAAAAAGCTAAATTTTTTGAATATTAATCGATATTGATTTCCTGAGAAGGCAGCTTTAAATCCTCGTCGATGTCAACTGGCTCTTCGAAATTATCCTGCCCGGGCATTGAGGAATCCGAGGCACCCTCCGAGCTCCTGGAGGGACTACTTTCCCCAATATCTAAGTCAATAGGCTCTTCTTCCGGCATCGGAGCGGTTTCGCGTTTTTGTTTTTCTTTCGGGGCAGCCGCCTCTGCCTGAGTATGCATCATATCCCGTGATTTGTAGAAATTCGCTCTTGAAAGCAGAATGCTGGGGTTGCGGATGGTAAGCTGGCCGAAATTGAATTCTAAGTTTGTGTCCTCGAGCAGAAGTCCCGCTGTTTGGTCTTTGGCGTTTCCGGATACACCGGCGGCACGCAAAAGCTCTTCAATGCTTAAATTCATTACCACCGGTTCTTTGCTTTTCAGAGACACATTATCCTGAAGAAGTCTGTTTTCGGCGATGGCATACACGCGGGTGATAGGTTTGTTGTAGAGCTTCGCTTCTAAATTGAGATAGGTAAACCAGATGCGCTGGCTGATTGCCATGAATATCTTATTGATGATGCCCGGCGATTTTGAAAGCACCCAGGAGAGTGTTTCTTTGCGGATGGGTAAAAGCGCAGTGCGGCCGATGGAGATAGCGGATGCGTTGCGCGGCTTTTCGGATACGATAGCAAGTTCGCCGAAAATATCACCCTCCCGGAGGACAGAAAGAAGGATTTCGTTGTTGTCGCTTACTTTTGTTATTTTAACCTTTCCTTCTTTGATGATGTAGAGTTCTTCGCCCGGCTCGTTTTCGCAGAATATCATCTGCCCGTCGGGAAAAAGTTTGTACACGCCGCTTTTAACGGGTTCGGGAAGCTTTTTTACACCGCTTTTCGTCATTTCTTCAATCATCATGCGGGCCG
The DNA here is from genome assembly GCA_937921485.1 of uncultured bacterium. Lineage (GTDB taxonomy): Bacteria > Spirochaetota > UBA4802 > UBA4802 > JAGODF01 > DYLV01. Next base: position 19,107 of record CAKZSV010000045.1, on the reverse strand, counting down.
AATCGATTTCGATGCCGTTCGGATACAATTCCGTGTAGCGCGAGAGGACATAGAAGGCATATTTATACACTTTTGCTTTGAAATAATATTCACCGACATTGAAAAGTTTCAGTTCTTCCGGTACCATGGAGGAGTCTGTTTCTTTCAATGAAAACATCATTTCATCGTAGAGGCGCAGCTCTTCGGCGAAATAGCGTATGATTTTTATGGCTATCTCGGGGTTTTGCTGAACCAGATAGATGAACCGTGAGCGGTTGACAGAAACGACAACGGTGTCTTTCAGCGCGACGGCGGATTCCATTCTTGGACGTCGTATTAGTGCGGTGATGAATCCGAAGATTTCACCATCGGTAACCAGCGGCTTGTACCGCTTGATTTTTTTATTTTCCGTCACAAGTTCAACAGCGCCGCGCTCAACAATAAACACATCATCGACGTCTTCATCGCCCTCGACATACACATAGGCGCCTTTTTTAAACAGGCTTTTTTTTGTGTCGCTCAATATTTACCTCACAGATTCCAGTACACCTGGAGATTGTTTTTTAGGGTGTTTTTCACTTCTTCGCTTTTCAATGTGCTTACAATTTCAAGCGCGAAGGGGATGGCGCATCCCGCGCCTTTGCCGGTTATCACGTTTGCGTCCGTTACTACGGGTTGATTCAAAAGCACAGCGCCAGCCAGTTCATTTTCGAATCCCGGATAACAGGTTGCTTTCTTTCCCCGAAGTATGCCTGCATGCCCCAGTACCATGGGTGCGGCGCAGATTGCACCCACCAGCTTGCCTTTGTCGTGGAGCGAACGGAGCATTGCGATTATGTCTTGATTATTTTTCAGATTCTCGCTGCCGGGCATTCCCCCCGGAAGAATCATCGCATCTAACTCATCCGATGAGCATTCGGCAAGTGCAGTGTCGGCGATGACAGAAATTCCATGCGATCCCTTCACGGGGTTGGCAGTGCAATACGCGGTGACTACTTCGATCTCCGCCCTGCGCAGCACGTCGATGATTGAAATCGCTTCAATTTCTTCGAAGCCTTCCGCAAGAGGAACAAGAACTTTCATATTCATAACCCTTGTACATTAATTATCGAATTGCGTCGCACATTACACGAGTGTTAATTTACACTTGCACGCAAGGAAGTGCAATTCATTTTTGGCGTGTATCTTGAAAAATCAGAATACCGGTATTTTTGGTGAAATAAAAAAGCTTGCAAAATACATTATTCCGGCTGAAACTACATTGTTTATATTGGCCCTGATAGGATTTTTGAGGTGCAGTTAAAAAAATAGAGGAGAAAAAATATGCGTCTGTTTGGTTTTTGTGTCATAGTCTCGATAATGCTGTTTTTGGATATGCCTGTTTCGGCGCAAAGCTATGTAGAAAGCGGTTTTTAGGGGTGCCCATAATCGCTGGCGCAATATTGATGATAATCACACGGAAGGGATGATGGCCGAGAGTAAAACGAAAAACAGGGTGAGAAGTGTTATCACGATCCTTGGGGGAATAGGTTTTTTCATCGCCCTGAAGACATTGCTGGGCTATGGAACAATCCTTGCAATGCTGCTTGCAATAGTGGGTTTTATCGCTCTTCGCATCGCGTGGCCGAAAGAAAAGAAAGATGACAGGACAAAGCTTGAAGTGGCGCCCGATGCGGGCATACATCCGAGAGACGCCCAGCGCGTCATCGATGAATGCACCGATAAGGTGCGCGAAATTCGCGCGATGACTATCCGCATTAAGGATAATGCCGTTGCTGAAGAGGTTCGCGGCATCGCCCGCGCGGCTATGAATATCGTTGACAATTTTCGGAAAGATCCGAAGGATATCAAGCGGGCGCGGCAATTCGTGAATTATTATCTGGATGCTACAGTAAAAATCGTCACCCGCTACGTGGAGCTTTCAAACGCACAGGTGATAACGCCCGAAGTTGAGAAGAGCCTGAAAAAAGTCGAGGAAATCGTGCAATCAATTAGAAAAACATTTGAAAAGCAGCACGAAATGCTGCTGCAGGATGATCTTCTTGATCTGGACACGGAAGTTGAAGTGCTGAAAAAGACGATGAAGCTTGAGGGAATGTGATATTTCCTTGTGATTAAGGGATAGAGCCGCGCGATGTATCGTTGCTTTTGAATATAAAAGAAATGGAGGACAGTATGGAACTTGCAGCACTACCGCCCAAAGAAGTGATGAGCATGGACAAGCTTACCCCGGAAGAGAAAGCAAAAGTGGAAGAGATAAAAAATTCCATAAATATCGATGATTCTCAGGAGATCATACAGTTCGGTGTTGGGGCGCAAAGTAAAATTTCAAGCTTCGCCGACACGATTTTGGAGCAAATCCGCGCCAGGGATGCAGGCGTGGCGGGAGAACTTCTTTCTGAGCTTATGGTCAATGTGAAGGAGCTCGATGTGGAAAGCCTCTCGGAAGGAAGCGCACTTTCTAAAATTCCCATCATCGGCAATCTCATGGATAGATTCAAACGTTTTGCCGCGCGCTATGAGAAGCTCAGCGTAGAAATCGAGAAAATCGTCGATGAACTCGCCAAAGCGCGCATGCAGCTTCTGAAAGACGTGACGATGTTCGACACGCTCTATGAAAAGAACCTCGAATATCTCAAGGAACTCGATCTTCACATAATCGCAGGGGAACTAAAACTCAAGGAAATTCAGGAAAAGGTGCTGCCGGAGTTAAAAGCGAAAGCCGAGGCGTCGGGAGACCCAATCGATGCGCAGAAGTTTCAGGATGCAAGTCAGATGGCCAACCGCTTCGAAAAGAAGCTCCACGACATGAAGCTCAGCCGCATGGTAGCCATACAGACCTCGCCGCAGATACGGCTCATCCAGGGTAACAACCAGCTTCTGGTGGAAAAGATACAGAGCTCGATTCTCAACACCATACCGCTCTGGAAAAATCAGATCATCATCGCAATCGGGCTTTTTAAACAAAAAAAGGCGCTCAAGCTCCAGCAGGAAGTATCGAAGACTACCAATGAGCTTCTGGAGAAAAACGCCGAAATGCTGAAAACGTCCAGCCTTGAGGTTGCGCGGGAATCGGAACGCGGCATTGTGGAAATCGAAACCCTCAAGAAGGTCAACAACGATCTCATCAGCACGATTGAGGAGACGTTGAAAATTCAGGAGGAAGGACGCCAGAAGCGAAAACAGGCCGAGACAGAGCTTGCGCAACTGGAAAGCGACCTCAAAAAGAAGCTCATTGAAGTGAAAAGCGGCAAGGGGCTGTAAGCGAACCGGGCGTTTGCATCACCCTTTAAAAAGGGAATTGATGTACTGCACCAAAAGCAGCGGATCGAGCTCTATGGGATCGACCGACTCTAAAATTCCCGCGCTGAACACGACAAGCTGGGCAATCCTTCCAATGAAAAGAGGATCATAATCGGTTTTTCTGCGGGAGGGAAGATTAGCCCTTGCGTCGGTGATGATTTCGTGAAAAAGCGTCAGGTGCTTGCGCAAATGCGTACGCAAAATGTCCATGATTTTCGGCTCTTCGTAGCCGTATAAAATGAGGTTTATGAAAATTCTTGAGTTTTTTCTGTCCAGCACCAGCTTTTCGATGACGAACAGCGCCGATATGCCTGCGCGTTCGTCGGACTGGAGATTGCCCCGAATGACGTCCCCGTGATCGTGCTCGAGCCCGGTAAAAAAATCGTTGATGAGGTCCATATAGAGCTCTTCTTTGGTGGGATAATAGTACAAAAGCCCTCCTTTGGAAAACCCGGCCTCATCCGCCACATCCTGCACGGTAATCTGTGAATACACCTTCTTCGATAAACAGCTTTTCAATGCTTCAATGATATGTTTCTTCTTCGTCTGAATCTTTTCTTCTTTTTTTGTCATGATGGCACCATGTAATTGTGTTGTGCAGGTAGCAGACTGCTATATAAGAAATTATAGATGTGAAGTACTGGTTCAATACCACATCGTTGTATATCATTGCATAATCTCTGATATGAGTTTTTCAACTATTTTTTTGCTGATGATCATATTTTTATATGTTTACATTGTATTGAAAACGGTTTCAAGGGAAGTACCCCTGCGGCAATAACCGGGGAAAGACGGCTTTATGTGTGTGATTTTTGCCAGATTACATCATGCAAAATTTGCATTATAAAGAAAAATTTTATTGATTAAGCATGGGTTTTCACATACCGATTATTAATATGCATACGTGCGATTATGAGTATACATGCGTTTATTTCGCGGGAAGGATATCTTGTGCACCGCAATTGACGTCGCGGGAAGATTATTTTAAACGGCATACGCTATGAAATGTATAATCAAAAATAAAATAACATTGATAGTAATTGTTATGTTTTTTGTTTTTTCCGGATACGGAGTTGTGGCACAGTTTCTGGACATAGAAGGCGAACGCCCGGCCGCGGTGGAAAAAGAAAAAGCACCAGAACCAAAAAAAGAAAGAAAACTTCCTGTCTATGTGGCGCGCAATGTGAAGGCGCAGAACATACCCGACATCAAAGGGGCCATCAGGATAACGTGGGATGCGGATCCGGCCTTTGATGATGAGTTCATCATTGGAAGAGCGCTCGAGGTGCCCCATTCTGTTGAAAAAGCGCTCAACGCAAAATCCATAAAGGTTGTGCCTGCGGGCGCTGAGCGTTTTGCCATTGATTCCAATCTCCCGCCGGGAAGTTATTTCTATGTAGTGCTTGCAAAACAGAAAGTGCAGGATCGCGATGTGGAGCTTTTCCCGAATGTAAACTATACTACTGTGCCGGTAGTTATTGACAAAGAAGCGGTGGAAATTGTGCGGATCAAGCTTCCTGAACAGGTGACTCTCATCCACGCGATGGTATTGAACCGAAATCAGGTGCTCGTGACATGGAAAGGAACACAGCAGACCGGGATCGTCTATAATGTGTATCGTGGAAGCGAACCTCTCAATTCAGCGGCAAAAGTCAGAAACGCGGATGCGATTGCCCAAATCCCCGCGGACAAAACGAGCTATGTCGATACGGGAATTTCTAAAACAGGCAATTATTTCTATGCAGTTACGACGAAAGACGTGCAGGGGAATGAAGACCTCCAGCTTGTACCCGACCAGAGCTATACGGTAAGCGGAGTGTTTGTCGCGATGCAAGCGCAGAATCTGGTGACCGGCCTTGCGGGGCAGGTCTTCGCTTCGAAATCGGTGAAGCTGAGTTGGAGCGAGAGGGTTGCCAACCAGAAGGGGAAGTATCTCATCTACCGCGATTCAAAGCCAATATCGAGTTCGGAGAAACTCGCTCTATCTGAATTTGTGGGAAGCGTGGCGATGGGAAGAACTGATTTTATTGATGAAAATCCTCCTGAGGGGGCGCTGTACTATGCGGTGCTGGGGAAGCTTGAAGACGGTACGCTTGATAACACGTTTGTCGCAGGTGAAAACTATCTGACTGAACCTATAGTTATTGGCGAGCGGCTACGCGTGCAATCGATCAGTGCAGCGGTAAAGGCGGGAAAGGTGACGGTGCGATGGGATGTTCGCGGTAAAATAGGAAGCAAGGAATACGCAATTGCCCGATTGCAGAATCAGGTGAATGAAGCAAACGAGAACATTTACCCGCACATAGTCTCGAATGTGGATATTTCAGAAAAGAAATTCATCGATGTTCCCCCCTCCGGTACCTATTACTATGCCATCCTGCCGCGTGAAAAATCGCTCTGGAGAAAGTATGACCTGATTGGTGGGGTAAACATCACAGAATCGCCGGTTATTGTGCGTAATGAAACGGCTGAAGAAGACAAGTTTCCTCCGATTGAAGAACATAAAATAGTACAACCTGAACAGAAAAAAATCGCCCCGCCGATTATTCCCGCGGGCGATGTGGATGGTATAATTCGGGAAACATTTTTCAGGGGTAAATACAATACCGCAATTCGCAAGCTGGATCTGCTTATCAAGGAAGGCATTGAGGGAAAAGATGCCGCCAAAGCACGGCTTTTTATCGGCAGGGCATATATTGAAAAAGGCCGATATAGAAAATCCCTTGAGTACCTGTTGAGAAGAGATGTGAAAGAGCATTTTCCTGATGAGGCGAAATTCTGGAGCTCTTTTGCAATATCGAAAGTAAACGGGAAAAAATGAAAAAAGTATTTGTTAAATAGTTGTGCCGGCCGAACCCCGGGGGGGTTTTCGGCATTTTATGGGTGGAGAGATTTCCGAAAAGGGGAGATGACAATATGAACTGGAAAGTGGCTGTCGGTATCATGCTCATCATTATGGGGGTTGGCCTTTTCGCCTACTACGACCGTTATGTGCGGCCCGAGAGGGAGGCGCGCGAAATGCTCGCTGAGGCGAAGATTATTTTTGAGCGCGGCGATGAAACCGCTGACCGGGAGTCAATAAACCAGGCGATAGGGACGCTGTCGAGGCTGATTGCGAGATATCCGGAATCGAAAGCGGTGCCGGAAGCGTATTTTTACATCGCAAGAAGCTATGAAAGGCTGAATCTCTATCGCCTCGCGCATTTAAAGTATTCGCTGATCGTCCGTAATAAAGTTGGGAAGGTATCTCCGGAACTGCGCGAAAACACCCTCGTGAGGCTTGCGCATATCAATGTACTCAAACGGTATTCCGAGGAGGGGATTCATCAGCTTTATACCCTCTTAAATAATTCCGCGAATGGGGAATTGCGCGGGAGGATTTATTCCGAACTCGGCCATGCCTATTTGAATATGGGCAGATACGAACAGGCAAAGCGCATGTTCGATATCTCGCTCGGGGAGTATGGCGGCAACGAAGAAGCGATCCTTGGGAAAGCGCGCGCCTATAAGCGCATGGGACATGATGTTGCTGCCTACAATATGTATGATTATTTTCTACGGTATTACGGAGGAATAAGCCCCTACGCCAGGGATGTGCGCAAAGCCTACAGGGAGCAGGCGTACTGGAGCGGGCTCAGGGAATACCGGCGCGGGCATTATGATGCAGCTTTGGGTTTTTTCGATAGGGTGCTCCGCAATTTCCCTTCAGAGAGAAAATCGGAATATGCCCTCTACTGGGCCGGGGAATCCTATTTCGCGAAAAAAGATTTCAATCGTGCGCTCTCGATTTTTGATCGGGTGCTGTCGAACGGCTTTTATGAAAAAGACCAGGATGCGCGCATAAAGAAGGGGTATGCGTACTTCATGAGTAAACGATTCGATCTTGCCGCGCGGGAATTTCAGACGTACCTTCGCGATTATCCGAGGGGCAAGTACAGCGATATAGCGAATGAATGGAAAAGCATGAGCACGCGCGAGCTTCTGTACAGGATTGAATCACAAAAGCTTCCCGAAGCCGAGGAAGGAGAAGCGCCTGCCGTCCGGGCGAAGAAAATTACCCCATCACCGAGGGAGGAAGAATTTTTAGAAGAGGAAAAAACGGTTGCACCGAAAAAGGAACAACAGCGTTCCAAAAAAGATGAAGATGATGATAACGTGGACGAAGAAGTCGGCGGGTCCATTTTGCGGGAAGGAAGAAGGATCGATCTTGATATCGTGACGGAACTTTAATTTTCGTGCAATAAAGAATCAGCTGTGAAATGATACAGAGGGGCGTGATAAAACATCACAGCCCTTTTTTTATGAGGTCTGCGAAGAAAAGATTAAATAATAAGGGAACTTCTAAAAACAATTATAAGGATGTTCCCTTGTGGGCACAATATATAGGTAAAAACCGCTTTCTTATGATACTATTTTTAAGGTTGAAAGCGGTTTTAAGAGGTGCCCATAAATGGCGTCATTTAAAATTCACAGGATGAATTGCATGCAAAGGGGACATGCACAATCCAATAATTGCTTGTATGTTTTTGGCATGTATGGCAAGTGGAAGCATAGGTGTTCCTCCCGGATGGTTGCCGGTTGTTGAAATACAAGATGTTAAATCGGTGTTACCGAGCGAATTCAGCGGCTAATAGCGCCGGGTCGCTTGGTAATCCCCACCAAATGTGGAAAACCGTCGCATCTTCTATACATTTATCGTAAATTGCACAGTTTTTATAAGGATAAGAATCCACGTCCTCGTCGTATTCACCGCTTTCTATGCGCTCCACAAGTTCCGGCAAGTAGGTCATCACCGCAATAGCTATCACATGTGAAATCGACCTTCTATAAAACCTCCGCATATCATTGAAATAATCATATTCCCTTTGAATGAATTTTACCTTCACGCGGAATTTCGGTACTGGCATGCCATCTTTATCGAGGCGCTTCTGATATTCAATCCTTCCGTGCTCCCTTTCGTATTTTGCGTGATGCCGCATTGCATAGCGCATCACCGCGATGATTAAATCAATCATCTTCCATCCTGTGCGCTTCTCGGCGCCTTTGAGCAGTAGTAACACTTCCTTTGTCATCATGTAAGTTGTTTTTATCATAGTTTGACCTCCATACGGAAAAATGCCCATTATGTGTGCGGTAAAACAACTTTATATTTGTATAGTATTTTTTCAAGAAAAAAATTATGGGTATCTCTCAAATAATTTTCGCGAATACAATCAAATTTTATTGAACAATTGAGTTATAACATCATATATGTTATTTCATTTCTTTCTCTAATTCCTCTATTTCCCTGTATAGTTTCTCGGCTTCCTCTGCTTTTCCGGATTTTCTATAAACATCGGCCAGCAAAAGAAGCGCATCGCGGTTTGAAGGATTTATCTCAAGCGCACTCTTTAAATGAGTGATTGCCTGGTCGTATAAAAATTTTTTATTCTGCGAAAGTGGTGCAGTGAAGTAGAGATTGCCGAGGCGCACGTAGGCCTTTTCGCTGTCGGGACGAATGAAAGTGATTTTTTCAAGCCAGCGCACGGCTTTGCGGTAATCCTTGCCTCGCACATATATTTCAGAAATGCGATAATAAGTATCAAGATCAGCGGGATTTTTTTTCACAGCATCACGGTAGTGCTTGAGTGCCTCAATCTCATTTCCCGATGAATAAGATTTTTCGGCGGCCTTAAGGAAAGGAGCTGCGTCGTCTTTTCCCACATCAAAACTCAGTTTGAAGTGGCGGTTTGCCAATACAAGGTCCTTCTTTTCAATGAGATAGTGACGCACGAGTTTGAGATGCGCATGCCGGTGCGCGGGATCCAGTTCGATTGCCTTGAAGTAGTGCCGCACCGAGTTGATGCTTGAAAAAAAATAATCGTATAGGGTCCCCACAATGTAGTGTATTTTAGGTTGTGATGGATTCACCGACAAAGACAAAAGATAATAATCCAGAGATTTTTTCATTAAATTGTTTTTGCGGTAGATTTTACCGAGCATGTTTGCGGCTCTGTAGTGCGCGGGATTTGCTTTCAGGGCTTTTTCCATATCTTCAATGGCGAATTGGTACTGTTTTGATGTATACAATTCCATACCGCGGCGGAAGAAAAATTCATCCTCCGGTTCTGAATATGCGGAGGGTATAATTGCCATAAGGGCAATAATTGTACAAAATAGCTTTTTCATATCACTCCGCTTTATTTTGCTCTCGCTGATGAATAAATAGCAGCAGCAATGATATTTTTTATTTGACAATTCGCAAGTTAAAAAAATTATTGTTTTCAGCGTGGTCAGGTAGCTCAGTCGGTAGAGCAGCGGACTGAAAATCCGCGTGTCGACGGTTCGATTCCGCCCCTGACCACATTTTTTTATTTCATTGGTGTTCGATTAAAGCTGGCCACCTCTTCGCTGGTGCATCCCTCTATAGTTGCATTGCTTTTATCAGTAAAATTGTAATTTCAACAGCAAAAAAAATATTAATATTTTCTTGATTTTTTTTTAATAAAAAAAAGCATTATACAAAATTTATATGGAGGGAGTAGTTTTTATGAAAAAAGTTCTGTTTCTCATGTTAGTTGTTTTCACGGTTTCAGTGTTCGGTTGCAAACAGCAGCCTCAGCAGCCCCCTGCATCAGAACCGGCACCTGCGGCCGAGGAAGTTCCTGCGAAATAAGAATCTTTCAACATTCTTGCAAAAAAAGGGGGAAGGACAATCCCCCCTTTTTTTTGGTGCGTCCGGATGTCGAATGCGGCCTGCTGCCGCGAAAGATTAAATGTAATTGTTGTTGACGGCAAAAGCATATTGTGAAATATAATCGGGCAGCGAGAAGGAAGACTTATGGAAGCGAAAACTGAACATAAACCCCCCGACGAAGCATCGGTAATTACCCATGCAATCGAGCTTTTGAACAATGACGATGTGTCCACAATAATGGATGCGGCGGATTCAGGTGATTCTGAAAAGCAAATTGCCGTCGAATTCGTGAAATCGTACGTGCAGTTTCTGCAAGAGCTGGTGGAACACGATCTTGCGGCAAATCTTATCCGCACAGACGTCGAAGTACGCGATCTCATTTCCCATGTCAACATTATGATGAAAAAGAAATACGAGGCTCCTTTTATGGCGATGATGCTTCACAGTGTATCGCATTACCGCAGCATGCAAGCAAAGCTTTTAAGCGATTCAAATAAAGAAAAATCATCACAGTAGGTCTGTCGTTTTTACTCCATAATCAATACCCAACGGCGAACATTTGATGGCAATAATGGATACTTCAGGAAATCATGGAAAAATTCTTCAGAGCATCATCACCGAACTGTGCATACCGCAGTCGTACGAAGTGGTGTATCATCGTTCAAACCATGACGTGCCTATGCCTTCGGTGGAAGTGCTCTCAGAAATAGTTGAAATGCTGCGTGCTGCGCTGTTTCCCGGGTATTTCGGCAATTCGGAAATTCGGCCCGAAACGATGAGCTATCATATCGGTTCGACGATCGACCGCGTATTTTTGCTTTTTTCTGAGCAGATAAAGCGCGGATACTGCTTTTCATGCACGGAAAACAACCTGCCCGCGACCTGCGAGGAGTGCGAGGTGCAGGCCAGGCACATAACCTTGCAATTTCTTGAAAAACTTCCTGAAATCAGACGCATGCTGGTAACAGACGTGCGCGCAGCGTTTGAAGGCGATCCTGCTGCAAAAAGCTATGGGGAAACTATTTTCTGCTATCCGAGCATTTACGCGCTTACCAATCATCGGATTGCGCATGAGCTCTATCGCTTTGGGGTTCCCATCATCCCGCGCATCATAAGCGAGATGGCGCATTCAAAAACGGGAATTGACATTCATCCCGGCGCGACGATCGGCGAGCGCTTTTTCATCGATCACGGCACAGGTGTCGTGATTGGGGAGACGACCATCATAAAAAACAATGTGCGGATTTATCAGGGTGTGACGCTCGGCGCGAAGAGTTTCCCTCTCGATGACAAAGGCAATCCAATCAAGGGAATTCCACGCCATCCAATCGTTGAGGACGATGTGATTATCTATTCCGGCGCCACAATACTCGGCAGAATCACCATCGGCAGAGGATCGGAAATTGGGGGGAACGTGTGGATCACGCACGATGTGCCGCCGGGAACGCGGGTGCTGCAGGAGAAAGCGGTGGAAAGTTATTTCGGCGATGGTTCGGGAATATGAAAAACGCATACGACGCACGGGACATTATCGAGAAATATACTGAGCTGCGCAATGAATCGCCCCTTCCGAGGGAGGGAAATTTTGAGCTTTTTTATGAGACGTTCATTGACCGCGATAATGCCATATTGCTTGCAGATGGTAATGATTTTCATGTTTTTTATTTCACCTCATATGATATTGTCGAGGAGGTGCGCGATGATGTGCCTGCGGTAATTTTCGAGCAGTTTGAAAATGCAGTGAAATGCGTGATTATTTTCAATCCGGATGGAAATCAGGTTGCCGCGGTAATTGCGCTGGATATGAAAGAAAAAGGGCATCGCGACTTTTTAGAGAAAATACATACTTCCCATTTCATTCAATTTCATTTCATTTCCATGCTCTATGGCGAACTTCACAAGATGAAATCGCTTTCAATTGCTGTACCCGAAGCGGCGTTTGAGCATATTTCAGATGCGATGCAGTGGTAAGCGCCGGTTGTGAGATTGCTTCTATATGCCTTCCTTTAAAAATTCACGCGTATATCAGAAGTCAATAAAAATAATATTATAAACAATAATAATATTAATATATTACAAATTTTTTGCTCATAAACGGCAATATTATGTCATATATATGCTGCAAATAATGAAAATTTTTAAAAAAAACTCAAATGGGTTTTTTTTGGATTTTTTCGTATTTTGCAGTATATTACAAATAAGGAAAACAACAATGACATTTTATATTAAGAACATTTTTGCTTTTTGTAGTAAAATAACCACTGCTGGCCGATAGAAGAAAAGGAGAATTTTGCAAAAGGGGCAAAAATGAAACGAAAATCAATCATCGCATGTATCATTATCGCGGCAATATCATTCCTGTCCATTTCCCGCGCTGAAATCATACGCCTGAAAAACGGCGTAGTAAAGCATGGCACAATCATAAGTGAAACAAAAGCGAATATTAAATTCCGTGACGCGAAAACAGGGATGGAGGAATACATTATTCGCGATCAGATTGCATACATTGTCAGCGACAATGCAATTGACGGCCCTATCGATACGGCAAAACTCGCGAAGCTTTCAGCAAATGAGTGGCGCAATTTAGAAGATAAATCGAAGAAAATTAGCGAAGCGCCGCAGGAATTTTCCAAAGCAACACAGGGTTTTTCCCAGAAATACAAACCACGCGCAGGGGTGTTGATTTCGTACTACATGCCTTCAGGCGATATAAGCTCGGCGCTCAAACCGGCGCCTGGCTCCGGGGTGCTCTTTGATGTGCGTGTACCCGTGTTTGCCATGCAATCGCCGCTGGAGCTTCGAAGCGGGTTTTCGGCTTCCTATGCCAAATTTACCTCGCCCGGAAGTGAAACTACCATTAAGGGGGATGTGACCGTTATTCCGATTTTACTTTCCAACGAATTTGGGTACCTCACCTCAGCGGGATTTCGTCCGTATGCAAAACTTGCGCTCGGCATTTCCATGACGTCGCTTACAGATACCTCCGAAAACGCCGAAAAGAAGGATACCTCATCGATGGACTTTGCCCTTCTTGCAGGTGCAGGCGCGGGATACCGGCATAAAAGCCTGCCATCCCTGGAAGTCTTTTTGGAAGCCGGATATTTGATGGTCTTTGAAAAAGTTAATGGGAATTTTTTACATTTTAGTTTTGGTGCTTCATTCCATTTTGCCACACAGGAGGATAGCCATGCAAACGCAGCACTGGTTCCGAAATAATATATTTTTTGGGATAGTTTCTTTACTTGTCACATTCAACATAGGATGCAGCGGGAGCGTATTTGAGAATTTGCTGGGAGGGGGAAAAAACCTGATGTCGTTTCAGTATCTTCAATAAACAATACCACAGTTGAAATAGTATTTTCAACAACTCTTGATGCCACTACTGCACAAAATAAAAGTAATTATATCATCAATGGCCTTACTGTACTTGGCGCCTCGCTAAACGCCGATACTGTGACGCTAACTACTTCTTCGCAGGATGATCTTGATTATCCCATCAACATTTCCGGCGTTAAATCAAGTACACAAACCGTCATGGACCAGTATTCTGGAATTTTTAGAGGAAAAGACCCTTACTGGGATGATCAAACAGCACCTTCGTTAGTGAGTGTGGTTGCAGAAAACAATACCACTGTTCTTGTGACATTTTCGGAAGCAGTGACAGAAGATACTGCAGAACAGGCATCAAATTATACGATTGATGGCCTAACAATTTCTTCAGCCGAACGGCTTGCAGAAAATAATGCACAGGTGCGGTTGGTGACCTCAAATCAGAATGATGTGGAATACACCCTCACGGTGAGCAATGTGACGGATTTTGCCGGAAATGCAGTTGCAGTACCCGGCAATGTATTGGCATTTCAGGGCGATGCATGTCCGTCAGTGGTGTCAGTAATACCGGTTGACAGCACGCATGTTGAAGTTGTTTTTTCAGAAACAGTAAATATCGATAGCGCGAATGTGCCGGTTAACTATACCATAAGGTATAAAGACAACACACCTTTGCAAGTGTATTCTGCTGCAAGAGAAAGTTCTGAAACAAATAAGGTGATGCTCACTACCTATTCGCAGAAGTCCGGCACGAATAATTACTCACTTGTTGTTGCGGGTGTTAAAGATAACAACGGTAATGAAGTATTGCCGAATTCTACACTATTCAACGGCGCCGCGAATACGGATACTACAAAGCCGACTATTCAGTATGTATATTCAATTAATATTACCACAGTGCGGGTGACGTTTTCTGAGTCAGTCGATGAAACAAGTGCCGAAATTATCTCGAATTATTCTTTAAGCGGAGGTTTCAGTATTTCTTCTGCTGCCAGAAGGTCTGATAATACCGCACAGGTTGATCTGGTACTTACGGATGAAACAGATGGTGAAAATCTCACTCTGACTGTTAACAATGTGAGCGATGAAAATGAAAATGAAATCGAAAACAATAGTCAGAAGTCGTTTGTTGCTGATGCGCGTCCGAAGCTTAGTGAGGCGGTATCTGAAGCAATGAATTCGGTGATACTCACCTTCAGCGAAGCTATCACTGCGCTTTCGAGTGAATGTTCGGGTGAAAGTGCATGTGCTGCAATCTACAGCATAAATAATGGATTATCCGTAACTTCTGCGTCTCGCATCAGTGCAACTCAGGTTCGGCTCTCTACATCTAATCAGAATAATATTCAATATACTGTAACGATATCGAATAATACAATTGCTGACATAAATGGAAATACTATCAACACTTCATGCAGAACGAGCAATTTTGATGGAAGAAATGATGATACTGTACATCCTGTTGTGACTGGCGTAAAAGCTCTTTCGGTATCAACCATTGAAGTATCGTTCAGCGAAGCAGTGGATACGACGTCGGCAGAGAATGCCTCAAATTACACGTTAAGTTCCGGCTCAATAAACAAAGCCGAGCGTCAATCTGATACTTCAAAGGTGGTACTGACAACATCAACGCTTTCAGACGGGGACTATACGCTCACGACCCAAAATGTTACGGATTTAGCGGCAAATCAAATCGATCCGAACCCAACGAATTCCAATTTTGGTGTTCACTTCACCAAACCTGAGATTGTGAACATCTATCAATACGACTGCGATCACGATGGGAATATTGACCAGGTGACAGTGCAATTCAATAGAAGTATTGAAGATTCTTCTATAAGTTTAAGCGATATTGTGCGCTTCAAGCTTGCTGGAGTTTCCTTCGTTAATTACGATACCATCACCGGTGGTACGGCAACAGCGACCTGTTCCATCACTACGCAGGGAGGCATGGATCCTCAGAATGCGAACGACCAGTATATTACGCTTTTTACGAATGATGCGACGGTAACTGGTACCGACAGGAAGTCTTTTGCCTACACTTCTTCAAGCGGCCGTGTGACGGATTTATACGACCAGGAACTTGAATCGGTTACCATAACCTATGATGACTCGAAGATTAATGATAGAGCGAAACCGGTGCTCACGAAAGCTTCTGCCGATTCGGGTGATACGGCGCTGAAAGTATTTTTCTCAGAAGCAGTGAAAACCGCATCCGGGAGTGGGGTATGCTCAGGAACTATTGATGTTGCGAGTGATTTGCTGTACAATGATGTGAGCAGTAGCAATGTAGGCGGCCTTGCAACAACTGGCGCAGACTTAAATGGCTGTGATGGTGATCTGGATATCGATACCGCAAGCAGTGTGCCGTTCAATTCTGCCGACCTGTTTGTGGATACAATAAACGCAAAAGATAATGAGCTTTTCGATATTGATGGAAATTCAGCCATCACCACGCCTGTGCTCATCAAAGGGATTATCAAACCCTATGTAGTCAATGTGCTATCGGTGACGTCGACGAAACTGCGCATTACTTTTTCAGAAGCGATGCTGAATGACGGTTCTGCCAATGCGGCTAATAATATCGCGAATTACACGTACCAGGCAATTGCGGGAAGTGGGTGCAACGCAACACTTGCCGGGACAGCACCAATACATATTTCAGGTGATAAGGTATTTGAAATTGAAACTGCCAGCCAGACTTCTACATGTACCTATAAGTTGACAGTGAGCAATAATGTTGTAGATCAGAATGAAAATGCGAAAATGACAGATCCAAAATTTGGAACATTCCAGGGAAATGAACCCCTGCGAGTTGTTTCAGCGTATGCTACTTCGGCAAATACGTTTGCCATTGTCTTTTCAAAAGATGTAAAGGAAGGAACAGATACCGGCGGCGCGGAGAATATTTCATATTACACGATCCCCACATCACTTGGAAATGTAACGGCTGTCCAGAGAGATGCAATGGAAAAAAATAAAGTGCATATCACCCATCAAAATACCCAGGGCGTGGGCGTCTATTCAGTCATTGTAAGCACCTCTCTTCGAAATGATGCAAATACCGAAAATCTTCAGCCGAACCCTAAAGATCGCACCACATTCATTGGATTTGGAGGTACTGTAGAAAAGGTTGAGGATGGACCGATTTTTACCGATCCATTTGCCGATGGGACGAGTTTTGCATTTTCGTTTGAGTATGGCGGAAAGATTTATCTTGGACCAAATGAAAACAACTCGGGTGTTTTCAGGTTCGATCCGGATGGTGCGAATTCGACGCTTGTGACATTTAAAATCACATCGAGTTCAGGCACATTCTATTCATTCGGAGCAAATATTTCAAGGCCGGTGGTAAGAATTGAAGACAATGGAAGCGGAGGAAGAAGGTATTATATTACGCCGGATACTGATCTGACTGCATATAATGCAGGTACCGCAAAACTGGTGGTGACTGGTTGTACGGATACAAACAATAATATTACAGCAACAACAATATCCATTGTGAATGATGGCAGCGATTATGTGGAAGTACCGACTACTTTTTCGAGCATCAATTATACCGGGTGCAAGGCATTGATTTACAGCAATAATGGTCCCGCAGGTAATGTGTTCGACGGAGTCGATTCGTTTGTGAAGGCGCGAGTTGGCACTACGGATTACCTTGTTTTCGGTGGTCATAATGAAGGTGGAGCTGGATTTAATGAAATATACTTTACCACTGATATGGATGATACGCTTGATATCAGTTACTGCGATATTAGTTCTGCAACACTTGGCAATACTATGAGCCTTCAAATGATTTATGGCTTTGAGGGAAGCACAAGAGTGTATACTGCTTTTGCCAGTGACAGCGCTTCTGGAAAACCGATAATTGCGATCTTTGATTTTTCTGTAACCGGAGCTGCATGTAAATATATAGATAAAAGTGAAACACCGCTCAATGGAACTGGAAATCAAAGTGCTAAGAAGTTTCCTTATCTTGGAGGTTCCGGATCCCCTGCAAATTCGGCAACAAATATTGGTATCGACAGTATTGTGTACTTTGGAGGCGCTATCTACATTGCCAACAACGGCGGTATTAGCAAATCAACAACCGTTCCGCCTACTACTTATACAGATTTTACAAACGTAATGAGGGATGGAGTTTCACCGTGGACAACTGGTACCACACGGCAAATTCCAAGCATCAGCAAACTTCGTCCAGGTGAAAAGGGTATCCCATTTATGGTCGTTTTTAAAAATGAATTGTATGTCGCAAGAAACAGAACAGACAGCATTGGAGAATTGTGGAAGTACAATGGTTCAGCATGGACGAAAGTGTTTGATACTGCTGAATCTAAGGACGATGTCTATGATCCAGTAACAGATGAAAAGATTGCTAATGGGGATGGTGAATATAATACAGCAATCTCGCTCGTTCATCCTGTTGAAGCACCTACCGGCACTCAGAAGTATCTCTATGTGGGATTCGATAATGAAACAAAAGGGGCGCAAATATTCAGATCTTCAAATGGGGATAAATTTTATAAAATCGGGAAATCCGGGCTCGGTCCGGAAAATGCGACTCAAGAAGAGCTGATAAAAAACAAGCATATCGTATCGCACGCGAGCATTTTCTATGATGGAAAATCATATTTATATCTCAATGTGGGATGCTTGAGTGATTTTTCAGATAATGGTGCATGCGACAGGAATTATGAAAGCGGCAAAACTAATTTCTCAATCAAAGTGTTCCGCCAGATTGATACGCCGTAGAGTTAAGAAAACTCCTCAGGGACTGCTAAGACATTGTTTTTTAGCAGCCCCTTGTATATTTTGTATTGATGTTCATCTACCTCTCCTAATTTCTTGACAAATTCATTCTGTTATGGTATATTATTACTATGCCGTAGTATTTTGGAGAATGTGCTTCTTATGAAAAAAGTTATTCTATGGCTTGTAGTATTTCAAATTGTTGTGCCTGCAGCGCTTTCTGCGCGGGAGGTCCCTTTTACGCTCGAGGATCGAGATCGCATCATACGAATCGAGGCGCGATTGAATGAAATTGATAAGCGCTTTGAGCAAATTGATAAGCGCTTTGAGCAAATGATGTCTTTTTTGTGGATACTTACCACTGTCTTTGTGGCAATCACTGTAATGACGATTGGTTTTGCGTTGTGGGACAGAAAAACGGTGCTCAAGCCTCTTGAAATGAAAGTTGAATCGAATGCAACAAAGCTTGAAAATGCTCTGAATGCACTACGAAAATTAGCGGAAATAGACAAAAAGGTGTATGTGATTTTGAAACAATTTAATTTATTATAAACATCGCTTTCTTTATTGAAATTTTTTTTTACTTGAATTTCGTTTTTTAAAAGTATATATTTAATCCAATCATTATTTGTGATGCGAAATTGCAGTAGCGAGTGTAAAATGAAGGTGATGATATGAACGCACTCGAACAAAAAGTTGAAAAGGTGGATGAGCGGGTTTCGTTTGTCGAATCTGCGCTTGGACATTTTATCATCAACAGTTCCACTGTATTGAATCGCCTTGAAAAGGAGATGAAAGACTTCAAAGACGAGATGAAGGCTTTCAAAGACGAGATGAAGGTCTTCAAAGATGAGATGACGGCTTTCAAGAATGAAATGACGGTCTTCAAGGATGAAATGAAGGTCTTCAAAGACGAGATGACGGAGTATAAAAACTGGTCAAAAAATATGATTGAAACCATGAACGCGCAATGGGGGAATCTGGCGCGGAAGATGGGAACGCTGGTGGAAGATATTTTTTATCCTTCCTCGGAAATTGTTATTGAGCGGTATTTTAACATAAAACCC
>CAKZSV010000044.1 GCA_937921485.1 uncultured bacterium | reverse complement strand
CCTCCTCGAAAATACTCAATCCAGATCGAGGAATCAACGAGTACACTGCTCATCTTTTTCTGATTTTGTTAAGATCAATGTTAAGATCGATTTTACCATGATAACGCTTTAAATGTTTTATTTTTTCTTTCTGAATGAGATTGATCAGAGCTTCCTTAATGACATCGGTTTTAGTATTGATGTTGGTTAACTTCATGGCTTCCGAAAGTAGATTATCAGGAATATTAATAGTGGTTCTCATAATGCTTCACCTCATGCATACTAAATAGATAAATTATATGCATTGTCAAGGAAAATAATATGGGCATCCCTAAAAAAACTTTTTATTCATTATGATGTGTGTCGTGCAAAATATTTTCGCAGATGGTATAGTATTGCGCGACGCTGGACATGCATTTCCGCGCACAATGCAATCGTTACTTTTTCTCAGTTTGCTTTGATGCACCGCGCATGATGTTCCGGCATTATTTCCCTGAGCGCCACGTTGTCGCGCAGACATTCATCGCCGGCTTTGAAGCAGCGCGGATGAAAAACGCATCCGCGCATCTCTCCAGTAACCGCAGGTACGGTGCCCGGAATGGTGGACATCCTCTCTTTGATGTTCCCCTGGCGCGGCAGCGCTTCGAAAAGGCCGATGGTGTAGGGGTGAAGGGGGTTGTTGAACACATCCCGGGTGCTTCCGGTTTCTACTATCTCACCCGCGTACATAATCGCGATGCGGTCGGCCACATTCGCCACAATCCCGAGGTCGTGGGTGATGAGCAGAAGCGACATCTTTCTTTCGGTTTGCAGCTGCAGCAAAAGATCGAGAATCTGCGCCTGTATGGTCACGTCCAGCGCGGTGGTGGGTTCATCGGCAATGAGAATTGCCGGGTCTGCGGCCAGTGCCATGGCGATCATTGCCCGCTGGCGCATGCCGCCGGAAAGCTCGTGAGGGTAACTGTCGCATCGCTTTTCCGGCGTGGGAATTCCTACCTGCCGTAAAAGATCGATTGCCCTCTCCCGTGCGTCCTTTTTGTTCATATTCAAATGCAGGCGCAGCACTTCTTCAATCTGGAAACCGATGCGGAAAACCGGATTGAGCGACGTCATCGGCTCCTGAAAAATCATGCTGATTTCTTTGCCGCGGATCTTTCTGATGTTCTCCTCGTCGAGAGCAAGAATATTTGTGCCGGCATAGAGTATTTCGCCGTCATCGATACATCCCGGCGGGTCAATAAGGCGCAGGATAGAAAAGGCGGTGACTGATTTTCCGCAGCCGGATTCTCCTACGAGGCCAAGCGTTTCGCCTTTATGCACATCAAACGAGGCGCCGCGGACTGCAAACAGGCGGTAGCCGTTCATTGAAAAACTAACTTTCAAATTTTGTACCGATAGAAGCTTTTCCATTGCCGCGCCTTTACGTGATATTCCTGCTTCTGCGAGTTACTTCGAAGCCTTCGGATTCGAAATCTTTGCGAAGCGCGTTTACGTTAATTCCCTCAAGGACGCATTTGAAAATCGTCGCGTTTTTATACGCAAGGATGTCAACGCGGACGATATCTTCCACGCGAAGAGTGTTTTCATCAATCTGCCTCGGGCGCTTTTCGTTGATTTCCGAAAATGCGACGCGGGTGATGCCCTGGGCTTTCAGTTCCTTAATAAATTCATCAACTCTATCGAATTTAATTTCTCTCTGCATGGTTTCATCCGTTTGGTACTGTTGTCATTCGAGACTTCTGGGAATAACATTAATGTCCCCGTTGCGATAGTCAACTATATAATACTGCGCGGCGCTTTTTACTTTCTGGTGAGGCGTTGCCCGGATTGCGGAAAAATCGCACCCGGCGACGATATAATGAATTCCGTCCTTCACAGTCCGGTACAGGGAATTGCAATGCCCGCTGAAAACCGCTTTAACCGGAAATTTTTTAAAAAGGTCATGCAGTTCATCCGCTTGTTTCATTGCAATCATTCCGCCTGCGCTATCAAATCCGGGCGCATTATTTTCGAAGATCGGATAGTGCGCAAACACGATAATCGCCTGCGCGCGGCGGTGACGCACGAGGTCCTTTTCAAGCCACGCGCGCTGTGATGATCTAATCTCAGCCTTTCCCTCTTCGCAGGTATCGAGCACAATGCAGTGCGCGGGGCCGTAATTGAAGGAATAATACGGTGATCTTCCCGTGTAGCGTGTGTAGTGTTCGCAGGATGTATCCAACATGTCCTTTTCTCCTCTCACGGTAAAAAGAAGAGGGCGAAGCAATGCGAATTGAGTTTTAAAATCGCGGAACTGCCGCTCCAGATCAATTGCGGAAATTCCCATCCAGCTTTTTCCTCCGTGGACAATGTCGCCTACATGTATCACGAAGAGCGGATTATCATCATTTATGCGTTTGATGAGCCCGTCGAGCGCTTCGTTTTTCCCGCGGAAGGGCGATTCTGGAAAAGTATTGCCGGTGAGCGCAAAACGGAATTCGAGGGGCGATGCAACCCGCGCAGGAGAAAGGAAACATGCGGTCGCGAAAAGCGCCAGGATTGTCCAGACTGCTATATGACAGTAACGACGCATCATGCCCGTGTTGAATGATTGCAGCATTTTTTTCTCGACACATTGTGTGCCGCAAATCATGATTGAACGGCATTTCAAATGCAAGAACATTTTATTCTGTGATTCTGTATGATAATCTGGCATCATGAGAAAATTTTTCAAAGTGGGGTGCGCGATGGTAGTTAGCGG
This sequence comes from uncultured bacterium, assembly GCA_937921485.1. Lineage (GTDB taxonomy): Bacteria > Spirochaetota > UBA4802 > UBA4802 > JAGODF01 > DYLV01. Next base: position 29,959 of record CAKZSV010000044.1, on the reverse strand, counting down.
GCTTGAGATGGTTCTGGATGATGCGCTCCGCTACAGGGGGCGAAGTGCCGCGTTGCTGTGCAATCAGACATCGGTGACGCGCAGTCTTGAATACAGCTGGAACGCGCTTCGTATGATGGGAATACAGCTGAAGCGCATTTTTTCCCCTGAACATGGGCTCTTTGCGGTGGAACAGGATCAGAAGCCGGTACAGGAAAAACGAATTGGTGATATTGAAATAATAAGCCTCTATGGTGATGAGATGAATTCGCTCTTTCCGGCATCGGATGCACTACGTGATATTGATCTTATTTTTATTGATGTGCAGGATATCGGCGCGCGGTACTATACGTATCTCAATACGATGGCGTATGTGCTTCAGGCAATTAGCGGGCGGGATATCGAATGCGTGGTGCTGGACCGCCCCAATCCTATTGACGGCATTCAGTTTGAGGGTTCCTGCCTTGAAAAGGAATTTCACTCTTTCGTGGGAGTGTTTGATCTCCCCGTGCGCCATGGCCTCACCTGCGGTGAAATCGCGCTGATGTATCATAAACAGGAGAACATCGATTGCGCGCTTACTATTGTTTCGATGAAAAACTGGACGCGGGACATGTATTATGATGCTACCGGGCTTCCCTGGATACCGCCATCACCCAATATGCCTACGCTGGATACCGCACTCGTCTATCCCGGGATGTGCCTTCTTGAAGGAACAAATCTTTCCGAAGGCAGGGGAACCGCCACGCCGTTTCAGATGATTGGAGCGCCGTTTATCGAAAAAAACGAGTTTGCTGAAAGGCTCAATGCAATGCGCCTTCCGGGTGTTTATTTTCGGCCAGTGGATTTCCGGCCAACGTTCAATAAGTTTGCAGGCGAAATCTGCGGCGGAGTGTTTATTCATGTGCTCCAACGATCGTCATTTCGGCCATTTCTCACTGGAGTTCTGGTGATGAAAGCGGCAATAGAACTGTATGGCGACTGCGTGCAATTCACCCGTGGGGTGTACGAGTTCAATGATGCGCATCCCGCGTTCGATTTGTTGTGCGGAACGAACAGAATTCGCGAAGCGCTTGTGTTAAAACGAAGCCTGGAGGAAATACAATCGTTGTGGGTTGATGACGAAACGCAGTGGGAGGCCGCGCGCAAAGCGTGGTGGATGTATTAATTTTTTTTTACGGCTGTATCGCTCGCGCGCAACGAACATAGCGCGTTGTGGTGGAATCGGTTGCGGTTTTATAGATGCTCTTATCGCTCAGCCTGAGCGATTTTACGAAGATGTTATTCTCAAGATCGGATGAAAACCAGTATTCGTTTTTTAAAGAAGAATAATCCTTAAACCACGAATAGTCCGCATCGCTATATCCGAGCGTTTCAAGCTCCGCGATCGTAGGAAGCCGCCAGTCAGTGTAGCCTGCAAGAGAGAGATTGTCGCAGTACGAATATCCGCTCGTGTACACTGTTGCTGATGCGCTTCCGCTGCAAGATGCAGTGCCACTCTCGCCATGCGCGCACTTTGCCCACATGATGCCGTTGCTGGTAGTATCGGTGATGGTACCATCGGCGTTGTCGGCATACACAGGCTTCATGTACGCTGGCGGGGCCTCCTTTGAAAGATTCACTTCATCGAGCGTGTCGCACGCGGGAAATAAAAATGAGAGCACGTGAATTGCGGCGATAACGCTCAAAAGCTTTTTTCTGGCAATGATGATCATGGCGCAGTTTTCTCCATTAGAAGCGGTACGTGAATGCAAACTCCTGCGAATGGGGCGTACATTTAATATCGAAGCTTACTTTTTGCAGGCGTTCTGCCTCTCCTTCGAGTTCCTTGATGGTGATGCGATTAAACCAGTCGCTCATAAAAAAGATGAGCGCACCGACTGAAAGGGTACCTCCGGCAATATATGCGTACATGGAATACTTGCGGTAGCGGTTATAGTCGTCTTCTATGCCGTCTAACTTTTGTTGATATGCATCTGTTTGCTGAACTTTCCATGAGGATAAAGAAATAGCGTGATATTCACTGACGAGATTGTTGTAGTCATTCTGCGCTTTCAGACTTTTATAGGTGTAGAAGCCTCCCGCACCAAACGAGAGAATCGCGGCCCCGGAGAGGATGTAGCCGGGAATGGCGAAGTTCACTTTGCGGCGCACGGATAGTTCATCCTGGATCGAAACAAGCCGAAATTTCAGTTCATCGCCCGCAAGCGCGCTCATGCTATCGTCCCATGAAACCACATTGATTTCCACCCGGCGTGAAAGCTGTGCCGCCGTAGCGATATCCGCGGCGGCGATTTTCTTTTCACCGCCGTATGATTTAACAATCAGCCGGTTAGGATTAATGTTGCTTTCTAAAAAATAATCCATCACGGAAGCTACGCGAAGTTTCGAAATGCGGTCTACCGCTTTGTGGGTGCCAAGACCGCTCGAATGCCCGCTGATTTCAAATTTAATGTGTGGATTATCCAGCAAAATTTTGGCAAGTTCCTTGAGTTTGCCTTTCTCGCGTGCGGGAATATCGGCGCTTGCAGTGTCGAAATGTATCACATATTTCATCTTCATGCCGGGATATATTTTCGGCAGATCGAATGAAGCGTTGTCGATGAGCGGCCCTTTTCCCGATTCAAATTCGCGCGTATGCAGCAGATGGCCCTTTATTACCGGCATGAGAATGCAGTTTTCAAAATAGGGCAGCGCAATTGAAAAGCGGCCATCCGGCAGGCTTTCCGACACGCCCAATGGCCCCTGGTCCGTGTCCACTTTAAGCGGTATCGATTTCTCAACTTTTTTGCCATCGCTTCGAATTGTGCCATACACAAACCGCATGGCAGGCGGTTCGGCGGAAAAGAGGATGGGCATCTGAATCATGCGGCCTTCGCGCACAAAGTACATTTTATTTCCCGAAAGGTTTATGGAAAATTGAATGGCCTGATCGAGCGTGTTGTTGACCGGCATGCCGACATTCTCCGGTGCTGTGCCCGATGACAATTTCACGGAATAGATATCGTAGCCGCCGAAGCCTTCATGGCCATTCGAAGAGAAGAAGAGCGTGTCCGTGTCGGCATGCAGCCATGGATACATCTCATTTCCTCTGGTGTTGATGAGTGCGCCGGCATTTTGAGGAGATGACCATGAGCCATTCGCATACGTTGAGATGAAAATATCAAAACCTCCGCGAGAGGGTCTTCTGTCCGAGGCGAAGAGAAAAGTTTGCCCGTCAGGGCATATAAACGGCGTGATATTATTGGCCTGTGAGGCGATTGCGTTTTCGAGTGCAGCGGCCATCGCAGAATCGCTTTCGGAAAAAACTTTTATCAAATAGCGTTCGCCTTCCTTTATGGAGACGGCGTAGAGTTCCGGATAGAGCGAAGCCGCATAGCCGAATGTTTTCCCCGCGCCGATCCGTGCGATCTGTTTTCGTGTTCCGGTTTTATGATTGTGGAGAAAGAGCATTCCATCTGCGGAATACAGCGTGATTTTCGAATCGGGGAAGTATGCGGCGTCATTCGAAAATCCCGCGTGCGGCGATGAAGAAATCAGTATTTTGCCGATACTGCCGGCAAGTTCACTTTTTGATTTCTCTGCCTTTTCGAAACGTTTGATCTGATTGCGGATGAGATCGGAATCCTTGAACGGTTCAAGCAGTTTTACCGCTCTCTCGTAATTGTGCTCAAGAGCTTCAATGAGCGCAAGCGAACATGCATACTCAATTTTTTCAGCGGCTTTGGGACGGATTTTTTCCGCAAGCGCCTTTGCTGCGTCAATTTTTCCCGCGCTGATTTCTTTGCCGATTGCGCGCACGATTTCATCGCTTTTAGAAAGGCCATTGCGCGCATCCTCAAGCGATTGAAGCGCAGATGACTGCTGGGCGAATGCGCTGCCAAACAGAATATGTATGCATATCCCGAGCAGGGCGATGTGTGTTATCAGATGCCGTGTATTCATCGTGGTAACTGCATGCGCGTAATAATAATGTACTTATAGTCTATATTGATTCGACGCTACATTATCTCAATAATAATACATCATGGAGATACACTATACGTCAACTCATTTGTTGTGCAATCAAAAAATGAGTAGTCGCTCGTTTTTTTGCCGAATATGTGGTGCTATTTCACTACGTGAATCATAAGCGTAACCCCGAAATGCTTTAAAAACGGCCATTTTCCATTTGCCAGCGCTTCGATTGTATCCGATAGACGGCGAAGCGGGCGATGGAGAAAGCGCGGGATGATGATAATATGCCAGGTCTTCCGGGTATGAAAATTCCAGGGCGGGCGGAATTCATGGGCGGTTATCTCGCAGCTTTGAAAAAGGGTGCGGCAGGCTTTTCTAATTTCGCCGAGACGATAAAACCGCATGCGGATGGGGTCTTTGACGCGGAAGATGTGAATGCTTACAAACTGCAAAAATGCAAAAAGCAGGTTTTCCGGGGCAAAGCGTGAAGGCACGCGGATGTAGGCCTCACCGCCTTTCCGAAGCACCCGGTGTACCTCGGCAAACACCTCTTTGCCATTATCTTTTGAAAGATGCTGCAGCACGAGCAGGGAATACGCCATGTCGAAGCTTTCGTCCGCGAAAGGCAGGCGCGTTGCATCTCCTCTGGCCAATCGAACTTCGTGATTGTGCTTTGCGAGATGGTTCTGTGCGGCCAGAAGCATCTTGTGGGAAATGTCCAGGCCAATCGCGTTGCCGCCGAGATCAAGAACGGGTTTCAGTACCCGCCCCCAGCCGCAGCCTATATCCAGGATGCGGTCGCCTTTGCGCACGGGGAAAGGCGGCGGTGCGTCCAGAAGGTTGCCGTAGTAGCCGGGAAGAAGTGCCTCGACGCCAAGCGTAATAAATGCCGCGTCGCGCTGCGCACCGTCGTCCCAGACGTCTATGAAATCGCGGAAAAAACCGGGATTATTTTCTTTCATTGGGCGTATCCGTTTTTTTATCGGTAGTATCAGTCTGAGTCTTTGCGCCGTGTTTTTTATGCGCATTTTCTCTGGAGTTCATCGATACAAGCGCCGCAAAAACCGTTTCATAATTGTTCGACGCGTTCCAGAAAAGATATCCATAGCCGCCGGCATCATCGCTTGCGCGTATCTGTTCTACAATGTATTTTTCGTTATAGGACGAAACACGCCACCTGAAAGCCTGAAGCCAGGGGCGGATAATGGTGCCGTTTGCGAGCGCTTTAAATTTTTTAGTCCCTTCGAATATAAAATAATAGGGATTGTCTCCCGGATTTTTGTAGCCGTCGAAATCGTCATTGAAGTGGGAAGGATAGAGCATCGGGGAGATGGCATCGCAGAATTTTGCGAGCCGTTCAATGCGCTGTCCGGTTTTACGGACATCAATTTCTTTGCCCCATGCCACAATGCCGAAAAGATCCACCGAGAGGCGGACATTTTTCGCGGAAAGCACCTCGTACGCGCGGCGTAAAAAATGTTCGATGACTTCCTCCGGCGCTTTCCTGCCGTCGTGATGCGCGAGAACTGCTCTGGAAAGTCCGCCTTTGGTGGGAAAGCGTATATAATCGAACTGTATTTCATCAACACCCTTATCCGCCAGCTCTTCCGCTAATGCAATTGCATAGTTCTGTACATGCCGGTTGGTTGGATCGCACCACAGCTCGTTCGAATCCGAATTCCACGGCTTTCCGTCAGCCGTCCGTATGGCATATTCGGGAACTTTTTTGTAGAGGAGATGGTCGTGAAAGACAGCGATGCGTGCGATGGTGTAGATGCCGCGCTCTTTGAGGAAGCGTATGAGAAAATCGATATTGCCGATGGGCGCTTTTTCATGGAGATTATGCTGCACCACCAGCGGCACTTTGCTTCGATAATTTACAATGCCGGTGATGTCTTTTGCGTCGAAGACGATTGTGTTCACTCCTGCAGCGCGGTACTTTTCAATGAGGCCAGGGGTTGATTCCTTGCCAATGACATGGCCAGTGTAGTATATGCCGATAGTTTTCGGAATTGCTGGCAAAGCTGTATTATGAGGCAGTTTCACATACGGCGGTAGCGCTCCTGGAATGAGAAGCGTCGTGCCCGCGAGGATTCGACTGTCCTGGAATCCATTTGCTTTTTTAATGGCGCTGCCGAGCTGTTCCACTGTGTAGAACATCGTGTGAGATATTGCGCGCCGCGCGACCGCAATAGCGGTGGTTTCTTTTTCAGCGGTAAAGAAGAGAAAGCGTCCCGTGCGCGTTAGAGCGGGATCATCCCGATCGGGATTGCGCTGGAAGCGAAGAACCGGGTTTTCTTTTTTCCGCTGAGAATTTTTTGAAGAAAAAATAGAAGATATTCTGCCGCGGATGCCGTCGGAGTAATAATACACCTGGGGAAGATTTTGAGAAAACAAAAAAAGGAAAATGCCTGCGAGCATGCATCCGGTTCCCAATATGCGTGCAATGAGTGCTCTGTTTTGCATCATCTCGTGTTCAGTAGTATCAAAATGAAATTTATCGCGGTACGTGCCCGCTGACATGAATCGAACGCAAGCGTGCTCTGTCAAACATAATACCGCAAAAGTGCTTGATCTTTTTCGTGAATACGCGGATCGTAACCGGTGGCGTGACACGGTGCCCGACCAGAAGAAAGGGTGATGCATTCAGAAATTTTTCATGCGAGCGAAGAACAATGATCCAGGGGCTTATTCGGGGGATTACAAAGAAAGGGGCTCTTTTCTTTCGCGGAATTAGAGACTTCGGCCGATTCATCAGCTCTATTTTTAATTCTTTTCAATCCTTTCGCTATCTCCGATTCCGTTCGATATACACAATAGCGGTAAATCAGACGCGCTTTACCGGTTTCGACGCGCTTCCGCTCATCATCTTTATCGCACTGCTCCTTGGCGGCACCATCATCATTCAGGCGACGAAAAATTTCCCGAAATTCGGCATCGAGGAGTTTCTCGGAAATCTACTGGTGATAATCATCGCCAGGGAACTCGGGCCGCTTGTCACCGCGCTCATCGTGGTGAGCCGCTCCGGATCGGCCATCGCCACCGAGATTGCCACCCAGAAACAGAAAAAGGAGATTCAGTCTCTTGAAGTGCTCGGCATCGACACCACGCTGTATATTGTGTTTCCCCGTATTGTTGCGTCGATAATTTCGATTTTCTCGTTGATAATCATTTTCGACATGGTTGGTTTTTTCGGCGGATATCTTCTTTCGCTGACCACTGTCTATATTCCACTCGATATTTTTTTTCAGTCGCTGCTCGATTCGTTTACCATAGCTGACCTCATAGGCACGCTGATTAAAAGTTTTCTATACGGGATACTTATCCCGCTCATCTGCTGTTACTACGGTTTCAAGCCGGAATCGGATTTTCAAATCCCCATTTTTGTTTCAAAAGCCGTGGTGAGGACGCTTGTGGTGATTTTTATCGTCAACGTGCTGGTATCAGCGCTTTTCTACTTTTAAGGCGGTTGCGATGGGACAGGAAGAACGGCTCCGTTTCGATGAGGTGACCTGCTTCGGGGAGAATTCCATATCGCTGATCGATTTTTCTTTGACCCTCGGGGAAGGAGAAAACCTGGTGATTTTCGGCCCGGAAAATTCCGGCATAAGCCTCATCTGCCCGCTGGTGGTGGGTTCGATAGCGGATTATGAGGGTGCAATATATTACCGCGGGCAGTCAATTAAAGATTTTAATTATGTCGAGCTGCATAATTACCGCACCAGGCTGGGATATCTTCAGGCGGGATACGGGCTCATCAACAACATGACCGTGGAAGAGAACATCCTTCTTCCGCTCAGGTACCATTCCGACCTTTCTTCGGCGGATGCGTTGCGAAAGGTTGATGAACTCATAAAGGAGCTTCGGCTTGAGCATTGCAGGAACCTTCGTCCGGTGGATCTTTTAAAGTACGAAACGCTCAATACCGCCTATGCCCGCGCCATCGCCCTCAATCCCGACATCATTCTGCTCGAGCACGCGCTTGAAACTCAGTGCCTCATCAATGCCCAGGTGTACCTTGCCAGCATACGCAAGCGGATATTCCGCCAGGGCTCTTCCGTGATCGTGGTAACCTATGAACCGGAACGGTATTCCCATTTCGCAGACAGCTTTATTATGTTATATAAGGGAAACAAGGTGTTCGAGGGGGACAGAGACGCGTTTCTGGAACAGAAAAATCCCTATTTGAAGCAATATATGGAAGCATCGCTTGAAGGGCCAATGAAAATTGTCTGAAAATTGCCTTGACCAGAGATGCGCGGCTGAAAAATATGTTAACAAATGCCGGAAATATGCTGGTTATTATGCGCAGGTGTTTCCGATTGTAATCGCTTGCGCGGGCATGCCGCAAGAGGGTACGGTGATATACAGAGGTGCCGGTACGGTGCAATACTGCGGTGGGGGGTGTGAGAAGGGTAATGAAAAAACCGGAAAAGATCGCGCGTAAGAAAAAATTCATCATTGAGGCGCTCAAAAGGCGGCTCGACAAATACGCGTATTCCTACGTGTCCATTCAGGATGTTGCCGATGAAGCGGGCATCTCAAAAGGGGGATTGCGCTATTATTTCCCGACCAAAGAATCGCTGTATGAGGAACTCATTCAGGAGTTCTTCAATCAGATAGAGCAGGACCATCTGCAGATTATCAATAATCCCCATCTCGAGCAGGATCGATTCTTTCTTTCCACGCTTCTTGGAATCGAGCACTTTGTGCTCAGTGAAGCCAACATTAAGGTATTCGTTAACCTGATGCTGTATGGACTTCAGGATGAGAAGATGCGCGAGCCGATAAAGAAATTTTTCAGAAATCATCTTGAATTGTACAAGCGCGTGGTGTCACAGACGAAAGAAGACAGAAAATCGCTCCCGCCCGTCAATAGAGCGGATTTTGATGTGGAGTTTTTAGCGCGCATCGCTCAAATCATTTTTTTAAGCGCGGGGCTTCTGGAAGCGATCGACCCAATCGGCATTGAGCCGACAAAGCTTACGCGCTATGTCATCTCGCTTTTTGAAGATTGACATTTCGGATTAAACCGCACGATATGAAAAAAGCCCGCGACATGCGGGCTTTTTTGCGATGAATCCTGCAGAAGAAAACCGCCAATACGATTCCGGTGCGATGAAACTGCTTTCGATGGTATTCTGAATAATTGCATTTTTTCTTGACAAATTTATAAATAAATTAGTTATGGCATATAATGTTAGATATGTTTAACAATATTAATGATTAAAACCAGGAGGTATTTGAGATGTATGCGAAGAGTAGAATTTCACATCGCAATAGATGGATTCCGGTAGCCATGAAGGTTTTTTTTATTACGTTATTAATAGCCAGCCTGGGGGAGGCTAATGAACCGGTTCCATCCAACGAGGAACTGGCGAGGCGCATCGAGATTCTTACCGCGGAAATAGAGCGGCTGAAAACCGGCGATATATCTGGTGGAGAAACGAAGAGCTTTGAAGGCACCGGAATGGGGCCATCGGCGTCGAAGGTGTACGGTATTGAGCGGAGCATCTCAATCGGTGGTTACGGGGAAATAGTGTACACAAATTTTGCTGCTGAAAACGAGTCAGGCGCAGATTCCGGCAGGGTGGATATGGTGGACGCGTTAAGACTGGTGATGTACTTAGGGTATCGTTTTAGCGATAAGATCGTCTTTAATTCGGAAATAGAGTTCGAGCATGCGAACGAGGTGTACGCGGAATTTTATTACGTTGATTTCCTTTTGTCGCGGTTTGCCAGCGTGCGTGCAGGACTTCTTCTCATTCCGATGGGCTTCATAAATGAGTTGCATGAGTCACCTCTGTACCTTGGTGCAGCCCGACCGCTGACCGAACAATATATCATACCTACGACATGGCGCGAAATCGGTGCTGGTTTGCATGGTAGCCTGGGGGACTTCTCATACCGAGTTTATGGAGTCAACAGTCTTGATGGTGTCGACTTCACTTCGAATATGGGGCTTCGCAAGGGGAGACAGAACGGCACTAAAGCAAAGGCGGAGGATTTCGCCCTTGCTGCCCGCATAGATTATGTCGGCCTTTCTCCTGGTGTTGTGGGTGCATCATTGTTTTATGGAAAAACGGGCCAGGACAGCGGATTTTCAGCACCAGTATTTGTGGTAGACGGCCACGCGGATTACAGATTCAGGGGGTTCCAGCTCAGGGGAGTAGTCGCCTTTGCAAAAGTGGGTGATGCTGGTGAAATCAACGTCGCAAAGGGTTATGCAGGCATGGCTTCGGTTGGTGAAACGATGCTGGGGTGGTATTTTGAAGCAGGATATGATATCTTCCGCTACTTCAGATTGTCCCAGGGACTTGTGCTCTTTTATAGATATGAGAGGATCGACACCCAGAGGACCGTGCCCGCCGGTTATGAAAAAAATCCGGCGAACGATCGAACTGTCATGACAGTCGGTATGTCATATTTTCCCATAATACAGCTTGCGATTAAGGTGGATTACCAGCACCATGTAAACGGAGCGGCGACAGGAACGAACCAGTGGGACATTGCGCTTGCGTTTATGTTCTAAGCAGTGAAAAAAATAACATCTATGAAGAGAGTGAAAATATTTTTCCTTGTGGCAGCAAGTCTCGCGGCGGTACCTGTAATGACACGTCCTGCTGTTGAGGAGATAATCCGCAGCGTTTTTTTCAATGTCGATAGGATGGAAAAGAAGACGCTCTTTCTGTCAAAGGATGAGATTGCACGGGTAAATTCCCTTGCCGGCGGAAACCTCCGGGAAGCGAGTTCACTTTTAACTTATTACGAGTGCCGGAAGGGGAACGAACTCCTTGGAAGGGCGTATATCGATACGAGAACGGTACGATCGAGGAGTCAATCGCTGCTTGTCGTAGTTGGGACTTCGTGCGAAGTCAAAAACGTGACACTTCTGGCCACAGGAGAGCCAGGAGAATACGAACCGCTGCCGGGATGGTTGAAGATTTTTACCGGACGACGGCTAGATGAAAAGTTGAGTATTCGGGGTGATGTGGATGCAATGACCGGCGCGACCCTTACTTCTGACGCAGTAATCAAGTCAGTGCGTTGGTGTCTTGCTGTCGAAAATGTTATTCACGGATGTGCCGGCGGGCGAAGATGAAGTTGTCGTTTGTAATCATTGAGCGAATCAATAAAACTGGCAGTGAGGATGTTCCGTCTTAGGCGCGATATATAGTGTTAAAACCGCTTTCTTGATCATCGCATTTTTTATGTTAATGATGAAAGCGGTTTTTTATGTGCCTCTGCCTCTAAAGGACCAATTATTCTTTTGTCTGGATCGTCAGGAAATGATGGATTGTCATTTGCTCGATCTGATCAAGAAGCATTTCTATTTCGTCGATATGCCTGTCTTCGTCCTGCAAAATGCTTTCGAGCACCTCCCGCGTGGCAAAATCGCCGACTTCGCCGGCAAGCGCGATGGCGTCATTATACGCTTTGATGGCGCCTTCTTCTGCCGCATGGTCGCTTGCAAGCTGTTTGGGTACATCCGAGCCGATGGTGATTTTTTTGAGGTTGCTCACCACGGGAATGCCTTCTAAAAATAAAATACGCGCGATGAGCTTTTCGGCATGTTTCATTTCGTCGATGGCGCGTTTTTCAAACCGCTTGTGAAGCTTTTCGTAGCCCCAGTTATCGCACATTTCCGAATGAACCATATACTGGTTGATGGCGGTGAGTTCGTCTGCCAGAAGCGAATTGAGAGTTTCAATAAGTTTCGGGTTTCCTTTCATGGGTGTCTCCTTTGTAAAAGATTTATTGATAAAATATCTTTTTTGCGTACGATTGTGTCAAGGAGAAAAGTGGTATTTTCCGTGTTGGTGCAATGCATGGCCGCTGTGGCAATATGATTGCGGCTGAAATGAAAACGGGGTGTCCGCGTGACACCCCGTATAAAGCAAAGAAGTGGGGATATTTATCTCAAATATGATGCCGCTTTGCTGGCCACATCCGCCTTGGTGACCAGTTCCATGTGGTCATAGTCCCAGAACGTGGCTACGTGGGTGGCCCCTGAAATCTGCTCGTCGCCGCGCGCCACGGCGCCGTCGCTGTCGCGCCAGTACACCGTGGTGAGGATGTCCCAGCCGACCTGAAGCTCGCCGCCCCATCCCCAGCAATCCCAGCCATCGCCGTCGCCGGCAATGGTGTAGATTTTTCCGCTGTCGGCAAGCGGTGCGCTTGAGACAGGATAGGCGGGATTGAACGTATTCTGCACATAGCCTGGCGTGAGCTGCTGTGTTGCCGCGGTGGCGCCCACGAAGAATGCCAGCCATTGACCCGCATTCGCAAGCGGCGATCCCTTATGAGGGGTGCCGAGTGTAACCAGCCCCGCAACGGTATAGGGGAAACGGCCGATGTAGCAGCGTGAAACCAGACCGCCCATGCTGTGCGCAATGATGTTGAATTTCGCGCTGAGGCCGTAGGATTGCTGAAGCTTGAGGATTTTTGTCCGCATCAGGCTTGCCTGTGTGTTAATTGAATCATCGCCCGCGGAATAATCGTTTTCTCCGCAGAAATAGATGACGCGCCCATTGATGGTTCGTGTCCATACCCGGGTGGATTCATTGGTATAGATAACATACACATTGCCCGATCCCCATATGGAAGCCACCTGATTTAAAAACGCATTGCTCCACTGGTGTTTGTTGGTAAGCCCGTGCAGCAGCACTAAATCATAGGTTTTTGCATCTGCGGTGAGCGTGAATGCTACCAGCGTGATGCACAGAACTGCAAGACATACAAAGAACTTTTTCATGATTCATTCCCCCGTATTGTTTTCGCTGAATTATAACCATCCAGCCGGTTTGTGATTAAATAATACTAAAAGAAATAAATGCTTTCTAACCAAAATTAGAAAAATCTGGAAATGCACAAAAAAAACCGTCTGGAAAGAAGAAAAAATGTACCTTGAAATATCAAATTATACCGTTGGTATATGGTAATATGGTTTTTGTTGGGATTTTGCTATTGGGAAAAAGTGCTCTGACCCCCGGTGAAGGTGAAAATGATTGCTTTCAGGAAATGCGGTATTTTTCAGGCGTGCTGTTAGCTCACTATGCGTCGCTGGTTTCTCTTTTCAGGTGCTTCTTCGTCGAATTGGTATTCCGGCACAATCGTCTGGAGCATCGCGCGGATTTCAGCGGGGCTTCTGGCAGGCAGGGAGTCACATTCTGCGAAGAATCGCGTGATGTGTGTATCGTGTGTATGTTGCGCGTCATGCAATAATTGGTAAATCTTGAGGTTGTCTGTCGGATGTAGCGTTCCATCGTATGATAATTCTTCGAACATCTTTTCGCCTGGGCGAAGGCCGGTAATTTTTATTTCAATGTCTTTATGCGGCTCAAGCCCGTAGAGGCGTATGAGGTTTTCGGCTATTTCCATCACGCGGTACTGCCTTCCCATATCGAGCACGAAAATCTCTCCGCCTTTCGCGTAGGCGGCGGCATTGAGCACTAAAAGCGCAGCTTCTGGTATCGACATAAAAAAGCGGGTGATGTCCGGATGCGTCACCGTCACCGGGCCGCCGCGTTCAATCTGCTCGCGGAAAAGCGGTATTGCCGAGCCGCGGCTTCCTATCACGTTGCCGAAGCGCACGATTGAGGTGTTGAGTCCTTTTCGCGCATAATGCCGGGTGATGATTTCCGCCGCGCGCTTGGTCGCGCCCATCACGCTGGTAGGATGCACCGCCTTATCGGTGGAGACAAAGACAAAACGCTCCGCTGAAGCGCGCGACGCTTCTTCGAGCAGCGTTCTGGTTCCAATGATATTATTATAAATTGCTTCCGCTTCGTTAAATTCCATAAGCGGCACGTGCTTGTGCGCCGCGGCATGAAACACGATGTTCGGAGAAAACTCTGTAAAGATTCGTTTCATCATATCGGCATTCCGTACATCGGCTATTCGGAAAGCGATATCGCGCTTTTCTTCAAGGAAATCCTGATAGTCGTAAAGCTTGCGTGCAAGCTGATAGATGGAATGCTCGCCTTTCCCCACGGCAATGAGTGAAGCGATGGGAAATTTTAAAAGCTGCGTGCACAGCTCAGATCCGATGCTTCCGCCCGCGCCGGTAATGAGCACTGTTTTTCCGGCAAGCATTTTTTCGATGGATGAGGTGTCGAGCTGTGTTTCCTCGCGGTCGAGGAGGTCGGCAATGCCGATTTCGCGGATGTCGGGCGAAAGCGGGTTTTCGAAAAGCCTTGTGTGCGATGGAAGAATTTTAATCGGCATTGTGGGAGATGCGCGGCGGATGAGCTGTACCACGCGCGTCACTTCCTTCTTTGGTGCGGAAGGAAAGGCAAGGATGATTTCATTTACCCCGTGCGTTTCCATCGCCGATCCAATTTTTTCAGTTGGAGCAAACACTTTTTTCCCGTTGATGATCATACCCGCTTTTCCGGGATCATCATCAATAAAGCCGATAATATGGTGATCAATTCCCTTGCGGTGATATTCCGATAGCACAAGCCTTCCCGCCTCACCGGCGCCCACAATCAGGATTTTGCGCTCTTTCGGAATTTCGCCTATGGTGAAAAAACCGCTGTGCCGTGCGGAGCTTTTCAGGCGGGGGAGATAATCCCGTGAAATCATTCGCGAGAATATTGTTAAAAGCGAGTATAAGAGCGTGCAGAGTGCGGTAAGCGCTATCGGAAGCGAAAGCGAAAACGCATGGTTGGCGATAATAAAAAGAGCGCTTCCCGCTGCGCATCCCATAATGAGCCGATAGGTGTCCTTTACGAACGAATGAGTCCACAGGACACCGTAGATGTTCGCGGCAACAAAAGAAACGAGAAAGCATCCGCCAAGTGCAAGCAATGCCGGCCAGTGAAGGAAGGGAAGCGCAATGGCATAATCGTGAACAAACAGCCATCGTGCAGCGACCCACACAACAAAAACGAAGGCGATATCGAGCATAAAATGAAAAGCGCGAAGGTATGTGATTCGGATATTCATTGGTAAAGGCCTATAATTGTGATGGTAGTATGTCGGATAACAGCGATGGGGCAAGAAATATTTTTTTGGGGTGCGATTTTTTTCTTGACTTTTTGGAAAATATATTTTATCTTTAGGGTAAATGTTTTAAACTTTTGGTTAATTTTACAGATGCACACATGAGCGATACCGAGGCGAAGGAAAAAACAAAGGAAAAAATACTTCAGGCGGCCAAGCGCGAGTTTGCAGAAAATGGTTTTGCAGGCACGAAGCTCGATGCGGTTGCGCGCAGGGCGGGGGTGAACAAGGCGCTCGTGCACTATTATTTTGCTTCGAAAGAGGAATTGTATCGGCAGGTGCATATCCGCTTTCTGGGGGTGGGCCAGCACAATGATTTTTTTGTGGTCTTCCCTCCGGTCGAACTTACGCCTTCCCAGCGATTGTACATTGTTATTTACTATCTCATTAAAATTCATGTGCAGATGCGCGACAGAGACCTTTTTCGGATTGTGTTCTGGGACATCCTTGAAGGGAGCAGGTTCTGCACCGAGGCTCTGCGCGAGCACCGCGTGCCGCAGGTGCGAATTATTGAGCGCCTCATCAATGAGGGAATAGAAGCGGGCGAGTTCGATGTCCCCAATTCGCGCCTTTTTGTGATGTTTTTGCTTTCATTTATGGATGTGTATGTGATGGAAAGCGGAATTTTCGGCGAGCAGGAAATGTTCCATGAATTATACGGAGACTGCAGCGATGAAGAAGTGCTGAACTTTACTTTGCATGCCGCGTTTAAAGTATTACGAAAATCGGGAGACGTTCACATCCCCGAAATTCCCCGCGGCATCATGGAATTTGTCGATGAAATCGTCGAAAAAGTGGTACAGGATATTTCGCAGGGGTATTTTACCGCCGCGTTTGAGAAAATAGCGGAAGTGATGACGCGGTCATCATGAAAATTTCAATAGGTACGATTTTTTTAGCAGGAGGAATTTCTATGAAGCGCGCGATGTCGTTTTTTGTAGTGATATTTGTGCTGGCGCACGCAGGCCGGTTGATTGCTCAGGAGGCGAAAGCGGATGATAAAATCGACAAAATCGCCATAGAGATTGCCGATGAACCTGCGTTTTTTATCGGTTCAGTGAAAGTGACGCTCGGCAGGGCCATTGAGCTGGTGCTTGAGCAAAACCGCGACACGCTTACCGGAGCGTATGATGTGGCGATGGCCGATTCGGCGTATAAAAAATTTCAGAATAAATATTCGCCCACGCTGAGCGCCGAAGGCGGGGGGAAATATCAGGAGTATCCCGAAGCGATGGGTATCACGGCGCCGGAGAAGGAAAAAAAAATCACCGCCTCGGCATCGATCTTTCAAAACTTTGCATCAGGCACCTCCCTTTCTGCAGGTATCAGCCATGAATATAACAACAGCATCTTGAAAGAAATCAGCATGGGGCCGATGGGCACCATCAAACTCGGCGATCCGCAATATCACCGTCCGGTGCTCTTTGCCAGCCTCAAGCAGGAGCTTTTAAAGAATTCGTTCGGATATAATGACCGGCGGCAATCTGAAATACTGAAAAATGCCGCCGCCATGCAGAAGGAAGCCGTCATCTATCAGCTTTCGGGGCTGGTGGTGGGCATCGTGGTGGATTACTGGAGCATGGTCATCGCGAATTCCGAAGTGCACAATGCCGAACTGCAGCTCAAAGAGACCAGAAAGGTGCGCAACATTATCGCAGATAATGTCCGCCTTGGCCTTGCCGAGCCTTTCGATCTTAATTATTACAATACGCTGGTTGCCGGTGCGGAGGCAACGCTGGTGAATGCGAAGCAGAAATTCAAGGATTCCATGCGGAATTTGCTCACCACGCTCAATCTCGATGAAAACGTGACCCTCACGGGGAGGGCCATGCTCACCGACAAAGTGCCGCAAATAGATATTGCGCAATCGCTGAAAGCCGCATACGACAAGCGGGCCGATTATAAAAATGCCCTTCTTGCGCTGGAAAACAGCAAAATGGAACTGGAACTCTACCGGAATCACGCGCTTCCGTCGCTGACAGCGGAGGTGACCGTTTCCTCGATGGGACAGAGGAAGGATATTCCCGACGCGTATGGCGAAACCTCTTCGGGACAATATCCCGCGCTTGAAGCCAGGCTTCGCATGACCTATCCGCTCTACGATCTGGAGCAGAAAACCAATGAGCGCGATGCGCGCTTCAAAGTGGAGAAGGCGAAACTACAGCTTGAAAAATACAAGCGCGTGGTGCGCGACGATGTAATTGCAAAGCACGAGCACATCAAGACCTATCATGAATTGTATCAAAAAGCGCAGGAAGCGCGCAAACAATCGGAAATATATTATGGCCGGCTTCTTGCAAATCTTCGAAGAGGCCGTTTTACCGCCGCGGTGGTCAAAAACGGGCTCGATGCGATGGTCGCAACGCGCCAGCGGGAGCTCGAAGCGCTGGTTGTGTACAATATTGCGCTTTTGCAGTTCGACATAGCGAAAAACGAGCTTTTCGAGCGATACAAAATCGATGTGAATAAATACATTCCAAAGTGAAAATGAATACGCATCGCCCGTTTGTTCGGATGAATAGCATGCTTTGGCTTATATTGAGAGGTGCACTATGAAAAGATTTATTGGATTTTTAATGAACCAGAAGCTGCTCATTGGCCTCCTCATGGTTCTTATTCTCCTGAGCGGTTTTTATACCGCCCGCAGGATGAACAGAGAAGCTTTTCCCGAAGTTAATTTCGATATGGTATCCATCCGGACGATTTATCCCGGCGGTTCGCCCGATGACCTTGAACAGCTTATCACCGTTCCGATTGAGAAAAAGCTTCGTTCTGTTTCCGGCATCGATAAAGTGCGAAGCTATAATATCGAAAATGTGTCGGTCCTTGTGGTCTATCTGAAGGAACATTTAACGAAAACTTCTAAGAAAAAAGCCATTGATGATATTCGCGACGCGGTGGACCTTGTGGAAAACCTTCCATCCGGGGCGCAGAAGCCGGTAGTTGAAGAAATCACCACCGATACCATGCCGTCAATCGATGTGGCCATTTACGGAAGAACGGAGGATGTAACCTATGGTCAAACCCGGGAGGCCGCTGATGATCTTGAAGATTTTCTGTACGATATCGAAGGCGTGGCGGAAGTTGAAACAATCGGCTTTGAACATCAGGAATACCTCATTGAAGTAAACCCGGATGCGCTTGTGCAGTATCGCATCGGCATGAATACGGTCATAAACGCGCTAAAAAACCGAAATGTCGATTTTCCCGGCGGCTCGCTTCGCATAGGCGACACGGAATACATCCTGCGCACAAAAGGGCAATACAAAAACGCTGAAGAGATACGCAATACGGTCATCATGTCCAACGACACGGGATACGTCACGCGCGTGCGCGACATCGCGAAAGTAAGCGATACCTATGAGGAGCCGAAAGTCTTAGAGCGCTTCAACGGGAAGCAGACGGTTGTTCTTCGGGTATGGCGCCAGTCCGATTCCGACGACATCCGCCTGGTCGATCGCATTAAAAAAGAACTTCTGAATTTCCGGCCATCGAATGCGGCAAGCGTTCTTCTGGCGCCGTTTAACGATATGAGCCGATTCACCCGCGAGAGCATCCAGCGGGTGACAACCAATGCCGTGCTGGGATTTGTTTTGCTCGGGCTCATCATGCTTCTGCTCATGGGCTGGCGAATGGCGCTTCTGGTTATTTCCTGCATTCCGGCGATTTTCATGGTCGCCATCATGATGATGAACAGGCTTGATATTTCCTTTAATGTGATAAGCCTTTTCGCGATGGTGATGGTGCTGGGCATGATTGTCGATTTCGGCATCGTGGTGAGCGAAAACACGCATCGCTATCTTGAATCCGGCTGCGCCAGGCGCGATGCCATCGTGCGCGGTGTCACCGAAGTGTTCTGGCCGGTGACCGTGACGCTTCTCTGCCTTTCTGCGGCCTTTATGCCGCTGCTGTTGCTTTCCGGCCTCATGGGGAAATTCATCTTCGGCATTCCGGTGGTTCTCATCACATGCCTTGCCGCCTCATGGCTTATTGCGATGTTCGTGATGCCGGCGCTTTTGAATTTTTATACAAAAGAAAAAGGAAGTGATTTTTGCGATGACGATGCCAGAAGAGATGACCCGAATTTCGAGCGCGGATTTTTCGGAAAATTCCAGATGAAATACAAATCCCTGCTTGCGTGGTCTCTCAAACACCGCTATCTCACAATAGCTGTGCTGATTGTGTTATTGGTTGCGGCGCAGGTGTACAGCCGAAAACTCGGTTTTGTCTTTACCCCTCCCGGAGGTGAGGAGCAAATCACCATCCGCACCACGCTTCCGCAGGAAACGAACCTGTGGGCCAATCTTCGGGAAATCCAGAAAATTGAAAAGATTATTGCAACCCTCCCCGGAGAAGAGCTCGATAACTATCACAGCACGGTGGGCAAGCGCGTGACCAACGCGCTCGATCCGGTTCCGGGCGAGGCCACCCACAAATCCACCATCCGTGTGAATTTAGTATCGGCAGAAATGAGGAAGCGGAGCGCCGATGATATCGCGTTTGATCTTCGAAAAAAAATTGAGGAAGCGCAAAAGAACAATCTCATTCGCCAGGACATGATAGTTGAATACCTGGTGGAGCGCAAAGGACCGCCGGTGGGGATGCCGGTGAATGTGGAAATACGCGGAAAGGATTTTTCAGAGCTGAATAAAATTGCTTCAGAATATATTTCATTTTTAAAGACTATTCCAGGAGTGTACGATATCCGGCTCGATATCGAAGAAGGCAAGAAGGAATATCGCTTTGAAGTTGATGAGGTGCTCGCCTCAAGAAGCGGCATCTCTGTTTTTGACGTGGCGCAGGCAATTAACGCAAGCTTTAGCGGCGCGGTGGCAACATCCATCACGCGCGACGAGGAGCGGGTCAATCTTCGCGTTCGATTTCCAGAATGGGCGCGCAAAAAACGGCAGAGCCTGGAAGATGTCATGGTTGCCAACCAGCGAGGCGGGCTAATCCCGCTTTCGATGGTCGCGCGCGTTGTTGAAAAGCCCGGCTTTGCGCAAATCAACCGGTTGAACTACAAGCGCATCGCGCAGGTGCAGGCAAATGTGGATTTAAAGAAAATCACTTCCATGGAAGTCAACAAACGGCTCATGGAAAAGTTTGCCGGTATTGAATCGCGCCATCCCGGATATTTCGTATCGTACGGCGGCGAACAGGAAGAAACGCAGAAGCGTATGGCGGAACTTGGCACGCTTTTTCTTTTTGCGCTTCTGGTGATTTACATCATCATCGCGGTGTTTTTCAATTCCACCATTATACCGCTGGTGGTGATGGCGGCAATCCCCTTCGCGCAGGTGGGGGTGATTTTTGCACTCGGCGTGCATGGGCAGAACAATTCATTCATGAGCACGCTGGGGTTTTTCAGCCTTGCCGGTGTGATTGTGAGCAATACGCTGGTGCTGGTGCAGTTCATACATAACATGCGCGAGACCGGCCTTCCGCTTCGCGATGCCCTTGTGGAGGCGGGAGTGGTGCGCGTGCGGCCCATTTTGCTTACGGCAGGCACCACGGTGCTCGGGCTTTTCCCTTCCATTTACGGATGGGGAGGGGAGGATTATATGATAAAGCCGCTCGCGCTTTCCTTCGGCTACGGTTTGATTTTCGCCACGGTCATCACGCTTGTGCTGGTGCCGGCCTTTTACCATGTGGCGGAAGATATCAAAGGATGTTTCGCCAGATTGCTCGGACGTTTTGGCATGCGCATCCAGCCGGAGCTCTATAATGCATCCGGCATCAGCGAACTTGTGCATCAGGAGTTCGAGAAAGAGGCAGGGAAAACCGCTTCTCTCGAACAGGAAGCAATTAGTGACGAAACACACGCAGGGGACGGGAATAAGGGAAGAAAAAAGAAGAGAAAGTAATCGAAAAAAATCCGTGAGGAGATTTTTTTAATTTCAGGGGGTAGGGGAGTATTGCCTGTTGCATTGGATTCTTGCAAGAATTTACAAGAATTGTTCAGCTACACTCTCTCATTTTTTTCTCAATAAACTTTAAATCAAAAAGGTCTATTTCGCGCTTTTCGTCATCACGATTTGAAAGAGAGATTTCCTTCATAAGGGAACTTCTAAAAACTGTTTTAAAGGATGTTCCCTTGTGGGCACAATACATAGGTAAAAACCGCTTTCTTTGATGCTCATTTTAAGGATGAAAGCGGTTTTTAGAAGTGCCCATAAGTTTTATATGCTCAAGTGATGCAACGCGGACTTCGATACCATCTTTAATCCAGATGCAAGGAGAACACGGATGACATTGTCAATCTCAATTGTTCTGATTGCGATATCACTGTCAAATGTTAGACGGTCCGAACCGTACATAGTAAGTGCAAGGCCTCCCACAATCACAAAGGGAATGTGATTTTCAGAGAGGTTTTGTAGTACTTTTTGAAGATTCATGCTGATTTTTCTTCCTGATGAAATCGGCGGCAACGCGCCGTAAAAAAGCTTTTTCCCCCCTTATTGCATTGATGAAATGTAACTGGTTTTCTTGAATATGCAGAATCTCTTCGGGCGTTCTTGTAATAGTTATTTTGACCGGATCCATGGTAGTATATTTAATAACAATGATTGGTAATTATTCATCCATTTCGTCAATTAAAAAAAAAGCCCGCATTCGCGGGCTTTTTTGCGACAGGGTAATGATGAAAGATGTCATCTTTCCCATGGCCAGCGGCCGCATCCCACATTGGATGAAGTTTTACAGGTTGCCCAGCTATGATAGACATCGATGCTGGTGCCGTAGTATCCGTATGCCAGAAGGCTTGCCCAGCCGCCTAAAATATTCCCATGATTCATCCGCTTGCCGAACGATGCCAGACCGCGGTTTGTCTGGGTATGGCATACACCCGTAATTCCGTAGAAAATATAGCACGGGCTTAATGGGTTGTTGCTGGCGCGGGCGCGGGAAGCGCAGCGTTCCTTTGAGTTGGTCGCCCCGTAGGTATCCCACATGCGGGTGCCGCCGGTGGAGCTTGACTGAATTCCCCAGCCGTTGATGGCATAGCAATCGCTCGTCCCATTCAGGCAGAAATAGGTATGATCCAGCCATATTGAACCCCAGAGAATCGAAAACGGACTTTTGAATGCGCTGCCATAGGTCGTCTGAGCCTGTGAATTTGCGACAAATCCCACTGCACATATCAGCGCAACAAGAATAATAAGGCTTTTTTTCATTTACTTTATACCCCCGTGTATGTGATCTTACCAGTAAAGTACAACCATCCGGCCGGTTTGTCAAGTCAAGATGTTCTTGTATTCAGAGATGTCTGAAATTGATAAAATGGCGAATTTACCAAAATCCGTGTCGCGGAAATTGATAAGTTTTGTATTATTCTTCAAAGAGGCGGATAACCGCATCTTTTCTGCGGGCGTGTTTGACCATCTCGTCGATATGGTCTTTTCTGATGATCGCAACGGTGGGGCTGAGGCGCTCGAGTATGGCTTTCTGGAGTTTTCCGGCCTGGATTTCGTCCAGAAAGAACGAGTGGTTTACCTTGATAAGTAAAGCCTGCGAAATATGAACTTCTACCGCCTGTCTTGCCCATTCTTTGAGCATGAACGACAAATTCTGCGGAAGGAGGGTTTTTGAAACGGCATTAATAACTTCTATGAATTCTTCTATGCGCATTCCTCGCTTATATGCGTTCAGGATTGAACGATGGGTTATTTTTGCATGAATGACCACATCATCTTTCAGTATATCCATTCTGGAAAGCAGGGTATAATAATCCCGCGACGAAAGCCCTTCGCGGGGGATGAGCACATTGTAGTCAGGATTTATGTACACGATTTTTTTATTGCCGATGGGCGGATGGTGTTTTACTGGAAGATTAAACTTTTCGGCAAGCGCAGTGCCGATGTCGGAAAGGAATATTTTCCCATCCGCGGCAATCGTCGCCCCAGCTAAATGGAGAAATTGGATTGTGTGTTCAAAGTCCTGCATCAGGGCTCTTGCCGTGTAGGGTATGTTCTTAATATCATTGCAGCGGGACGTCTGCATGGTATCCGCAACAGCCGCGAAGATCGCTGCCTGCGGCACGGCTGGTTCGCGCGCTGCAATAATTTCGAGCATTTTTCGGATGGATTCGCGGGGTGGAACAGGGAAAGGCGGATCAAAGAGCAGATGATGGCTTTCTGCATCATTGCTGTTTATGAGAGTGAAAAGAAATACGTCCGGCTGATTGAGATAGTCTGCCACCGGTGAAAGCGAGACGCGCACAGAATCGCCTTCAATTTCCGCAAGCTTCCTGCGGTGCATGAGGTGGAGACATAACTGGAAAATCTGGCTCGCGCTTGCTTTTTTGCCTGCCATATTCTCCACGGGGAGAAGCGCATGCAGAATCCTGTCCAGGTCAACTTTGCGAAAATTTTCCTGCTGGGTGAGAAACAGCCCGAAGGTGGAAATGGTATCGTAGAGAAACAGAATGTTTAATAGAAGCTTATAATGATTTTGAGTGGTTTTCTCTGCCAACCCTTCCCACTCAACGATAGCGAGCGCTTCCGGAGCTAAGAAAACCAGTGCATCGAAAGGAGGCGCCGGCGTATGGGCGATGGTGATTATATTTTTTTCGATGAGTTCATTGAGTGATGCAGAGAGCGATCTGGCTTCAATTTTTGCGGTTATCTCATTCAATGATGCGATTCCCCCGTTTTGCAGAAGCATCCGTATGATGCCTTTTGAATGTTGATTGTTGCCTATGACGCTTTGTTTATTGCCGGAATTTCTTTCTCCGACGGCTTCGTGCAGCGTGCGATATACGTTATGAATGTGAGATAATTCGACAGGATTGAATGCGGCCCTCGCATCCTCATACGGAATGAGGCGGTCGGATTTGTTGTGCAGATGCTGCCGGTTTTTAATCACAAAGGCAAGAAGCTTTTTTTCGAGGGAATCTGCAATGGCATCAATTACATCTCTTTTTAGCTTCAGTGTGGTTTCAATATGACCCAAAGTGGTTCCTGATGGATCTTTCGCAATTTCCGCAAAGACGCGGTATTCTTCCGCGGAAAGGCTTTTTAACACTCGAAAAAGCCCAAGTGGAGTGGTGAGCGTCCGGGCGATGAAGCCGCCGTCCGCCTTTTTCCCGGCGCTCAGTATTTCGGCGAGGGCTTTGCGTTCTGCCGGGCCGAGTTTTTTTATGTGATCGATACTTCGTTTTATCATGAAAAAAGTTCTGGACAACGAAATCGGTCTATTCTACGAAGTTCCGGGATTTCTGCAATAAATAATTTCCCCAAACGACTCTTTTATGCGGCCGCACATGCCTCGGCGAACGTGTTCTATGGTGCGTGAACACCGTTTGTGAGCATGCCGGAAAGCGTGCGGGGTTGCTAAATAATGAGGTGTTGTATATGCTGCAATTTTTTCGTTTCAATGCATCGCTTGAAGGTGAACACGTATTCCGCCCGATTGAAGGGCTGGAAGCGTTTAAATTTTTTTCGGTCAGGATATTGAAGCTGGTGCTTCTCATGTATTCGACGCTGTTTATCGCGGCTTCGCTCGCCATCAAATGGGCGTATCCGGTGGTGTACTTTACCGGCGGATTCATTTCAATGATATTCTTTGCCAGAATAGTCAACGACCTCGTAAAATTCTATATATACCGCGGTGCGCAGGTTACCTTTCGTGCCGCAGGAGTGGAGTTTCGCCTGAAAAACAGGCGCTATATCCATGAAGCGGATAAAATCACCTACTGTGAAATTAATCCCATCGGTAATCTCATCGTGCGGGAAAAATACGCGAAAAGCTCTTTTCCGCTCAGCCTCCTTACGCGTGATGACAAAGCGGCGCTGGTGGCACTTTTTCAGGACCTCGCTCCCAAACGGACGCGCGCTTTTAAAAAAGCATACGAAATATTCGACGCGGTGCTCGTTGCGCTCATACTTGCAATGCACATCCGCCAGTTCATCGTGCAGGCGTACTTCATTCCTACCGGCTCGATGGAAGACACGCTTTTGGTGGGCGATCATCTGCTGGTAGAAAAAATAACCTACGGACCAGTGTTCCCGCGGCTTTTAGGCATGTCAAAAGAGATTCACATTCCAGGCCTTCGCACAATCCAGCGGGGCGATATCGTCATTTTCAAGCCGCCGGGCGAGGAAGAGCGCGATTTCATCAAGCGGTGCATCGCAGTGGCGGGAGATGTCTTTCATATTAATGAAAATGATGGATATGTGTATATCAACGGCCAGAGGCAGGAAGAGCCATACGTGAAATGTCCGCGCATTTCGGGCAATAACTGCACCGATTATCGCACCTTCGGCAGCCGCGCCATTGAGGGGAAGGTGCCTCCGGGTCATATCTTAGTACTGGGAGATAACCGCACCAACTCACAGGACAGCAGGTATTTCGGTTATGTGCCGGTTGAGCGCGTCCGCGGGAAAGCGTTTGTGCTGTACTGGAATACCGCGCACGTGCTGTTTGGCGATATGGCAAAGCGCCGCGATTTCTTTCTGCTGAGGTTCGGGCTTATCCGCTAAGGCTTTCATGCGCCGCGATAGAGTACATGTGAGGGTGTACCTTGCCGGAATTCTGATTGTCGGCATTGCGGCATATCTGCTTATTGCGGTTTACAAACTTCACTTTTCCGAAAAAATCATTCTTTCCTCAAAGGCGGGAAACGTGCGCCGCGGGCTCATTATGGACCGCCAGAAAAATATCTTGGCAATGAGCGTGGAGCGCGAATCGCTCTATGCGGAACCCAAAAAGATAAAAGATGCGGCATCGACGGCCGCAGTTCTTTCCCGGCTTCTCGGCATGTCAAAAGACATCCTGGAAATCAAGTTGAAAAACCCTGTGGATTTCGTCTGGCTCAGGCGGAAAATCGATGACGAAACTGCTGCAAAGATAAAAGAATTGAAAATCGATGGGCTTTTCTTCAAGAAAGAAATGCAGCGGGCATATCCGTCGGGAAGCCTGGCCGCGAATATACTCGGGTTTGTGGGAATCGACGGCAGCGGGCTTGAGGGCATGGAATATAAATTTGATGGTGTGCTTTCACATTCCAGCGGTGCTTCCGACGATGAGTATGCCTCCGGTGATTCTCTTGTGCTCACGATTGACCGCTTTGTACAGCATCAGGCTGAAAAAGCAGTTGGCGATGCGGTGAAAAACACGGGGGCCATTCAGGGAGTGGTGCTGGTTATGGAAGTGAAAACCGGAAAGATTCTTGCAATCGGAAAATATCCTTCTTTCGATCCGAATCGCTATGCGGCATCATCACCCCGGCAGCGCCAGCACTATACAGTCACCGATTCGTTCGAACCCGGTTCAACATTGAAAATCATCGCGATGGCGCTCCTCCTTGAGCTTTTTCCTTCTCTGGACAGGCGATATCTCTGCCAGGGCAGGGTCGAAGTTGCCGACACCGTGATAAGCTGTATCGGAGTACATGGACAGGTTTCGCCGGCGGATATCATAAAATACTCCTGCAATGCCGGCATCATACAGGCGATGAAGGATGTGAAGAAAAAGGATATGTACGATTTTCTGAAAAAGTTCGGATTCGGTGCGCGGACGGGTATTGAGCTTCCGGGCGAGTCGGAGGGAATTCTTCGGCCGCTTGCGAAATGGTCGGGGCTTTCGAAGTATTCAATGGCAATAGGGCAGGAGATTTCTGTTACTTCAATCCAGCTTGCGGCCGCATTTTCGGCGGTCGGAAATCAGGGCGTGTACATGCTTCCCACGGTTATCGAAGCCATCGAGCGGGATGACGGCACCCTGGTGCGCTCGTTTTTCCCGCGTTCGAAAGGAAATATTATATCAAAAGAAACCGCCAGAAAGCTTCTTTCCATGATGAAAGTTGCCGTGGAAAGCGGCACCGGCAAGCGGGCGGCAATCGCGTATTATATTGTGCTGGGCAAAACCGGTACCGCGCAGAAATCGAGGCCCGGCGGGGGATACGATCCGGGAAGAGAGACGGCGATTTTCGTGGGCCTTGCCCCGTATCCCGATCCTGAAATCTGTATTCTTGTGGTGCTCGATGAACCTTCGGGCGCATCCGGCGGAGCGGTCGCCGCGCCGGTGTTTGCGCGGGTGGCTGAAAGAATATTGCCGTATTTAGGCGTTCGCGATAAACCCATCACGTCGAGCGGTATCATTGCAGAAAAAAGGGAGTCGTTCCGTTTTGATGGAAGCACTATGCCGGATTTTACCGGCTGCACACTGGCAGAATCCGTTCGAAATATCTCGATAATGCGAAAGGCAGTTTCCGTCAGCACCTCATGGCATGGAACGGGCCGCGTGTTTCGTCAGCAGCCGCTTCCAGGAACGAAGCTTGCTTCCCGTTCAAGAATAAAGCTGTATTTAAAGGAAGAATGAAGGAGTTTTTTGAAAAAAATATCGCTGCACTCCGTGCGAAGGATCGATCGCTTGCATTGCTCATCGAACATGCGCCTGATGACGGCACGGTTATAGTCCTCGAAGGGAAAAGCGGTCCCGTACCGGAAATTGTTGCAGGCGGGAAGACTGTCGCGCTTCATAGCAGGATCGATCCGGTGAGAGAGGCGACGCGTTTTGTCTCACAGATTAATCCGCAGGAGTTCGATCTTTTCATCGTTTCGGGCTTCGGCTTTGCCTATCATATTGAAGATTTGCTGCAACGCGTGGGGAATGATGCGGTAGTGCTTGTGATGGAAAAAAATCCCCTTCTCATTCAAAAGGCCTGTGCGCATCGAGATCTTGCGGGTATTTTTGGAGATTCGCGATGCGTTCTTCTGCTGAGTCCATCCGAAGACGATATCGCGCGCGCCCTGCAGGGGAAATCAACCCGCCGCACCGCTTTTCTACTGCATCGGGGATCGCATCAGGCAGACGCGGAGTTTTATTCCAATACTCTTCGCATTGCGCGGTCGTATCTGTCCACAAAAGATGTGAATATTGCAACGCTGGCGAAGTTTGAAAAAACCTGGATGCAGAATATCGCGCGCAATGCGGGATATCTTGCCGACCTTCCCCGCGCGAAGTTCTTCTACGGCGCTTTTGAAAACATACCTGCGATTGTGGCGGCGGCCGGCCCGTCGCTTTCGGAGAGCATGAATTGTATTCGAAAGAACAGTTCTCGTGCGCTCATCATCGCAGTCGATACTTCATACCGCATCTTGCGAAAGCATGGCATTGAGCCTCATTTCTGCATCACCGTCGATCCTCAGGCCGTCAATGCGCGCTATTTCGAGGGCGATGCGATTTCCAGGACAATACTCGTTGCGGATCCGTCATCGCATCCCTCGGTATTCAAGCTCTTTAAAGGCAGAATGGTTCGCGCCGGCACAGCATTTCCGATGATGAAGTGGATTGATGAAATCTGCGGGGAGGGCGGTGAGATTGCACACGGGGGTTCTGTTTCCACCAACGCGTACGATTTCGCAAAACGGCTCGGCGCTTCGCCTGTGGTGCTTGTTGGTCAGGATCTTGCTTTCACGGGGGGATATGCCCATGCGCGGGGATCATATCTCGATGATCAGGTGCATCTTCGGACGGAACGATTTTTTACCGCCGAAATGTTCAACCGCCGTCAGCTTACCGCGCTTCCGAAAATATTCGTGGATGGGATACGCAGCGGCAAAGTGCACACCAATCAGAAGATGATGATATTCCTTTCATGGTTTGAACGCCGAAACGACCCCGCACTTTTCAACGCGACGGTACATGGAGCCCGAATGAAAGGTGTTGCGCATGTCGATGAGGCGGATATTGATTTCGGCAACATAAAGGATCTCTGGCGTATTGCTGACACAGTGTACGAAAAGGCGAAGCTGCAGCAGCAGAGTTCGAAAGTTCGTCTTCTTCTGGATAAGAAATGTGCGAAAATGGAAGCCGATGTGGAAGAACTTCTGCCGATTCTTGGCCGTGCGGTGCACCTCTCTGAAAACTTAGCAGAACAAACCGCTTCCGCCAATCGTGATGGGGCGAAGATTGCATATATCATAAAAAAGCTCGATGAAGCCGATCGCGCCATTGAGTCTATGAAAAAAACCACGGATATGATTGGCCTGACAATCCAGAAGGTAGTGCACACCATCATGGAAGGGCATGATGTAGGCGAAGAAGACAGGAACATGAACGATGACGAGAAAATTGCGCGGCGGTCGCTCTATTTGTACCGCGGGCTTTTGGAGGGCGCGGAATTTGTCAGGCGCATTGCCGGGCAGATGAAAACGATATTGAAAAATACCCGATCATCTGATTGATGCTATTGTTGTCAGCGGCATACATGGGTTACTTCTACCGCATTAATCTGGCGGCGAAAATTACAATTCTTTTATTGCCGCAGGCATAAATTATCTTGACACAAAAAAATATGGTTACTAATATGTTATTATTGTGGCAGGTAGAATATGTTGCCGATTCACCCTTATCGTAAGAGGCTATTTGTGCCGGATTAAGGGAGCTTCAGAGGCGATTTAACAATTCGGAGGAGTGAAAAGGGATGGATATAAACAAAAGGACAAAGGATGATATCGTTGTGCTTGATATTACCGGAGAGATAGACCTCTATAATGCCCCCGAAATAAAGGATATCATTAACAAGCTCATTGAAGAGCAGAAATATAACGTGATTATAAATCTCGAAAAGGTGTCGTATATCGACTCGTCCGGAATCGGGGCTCTTATCTCAAGCCTTTCAAACTTAAAGAAATATCAGGGCGGGCTGAAAATTATCAACGTGTATGCGTCCGTTCGCAAAGTTTTCGAATTGACCAAGCTGACGTCGTTTTTCGAAATATTCGATTCCGAAGAGGACGCGGTTGCGTCATTTAATAGATAGTCGAAGCTGACGGGAGGTCGTCAGTCAATCATTCGTAAATTGCAAGGAGTGAGGTATGAAATCAGGGAAGAGTATTCTAATTGTTCTTTTCGGCGCACTATTTCTTGCTGCCGTCATCGGATGCGGAGAGAAGGTGCCCATCCGCGAAATGTCGGAAGCAAAGCTTGCCATCAGCAAAGCGGAATCGGTGAAAGCGGACAAATACGCGCCCGATGAACTCAAAGCCGCCCGTGGCGGCCTTATGGAATCGCA
>CAKZSV010000043.1 GCA_937921485.1 uncultured bacterium | reverse complement strand
TCTATTGTTTCGGAGTCATTTAGAAGAAGTTTTTTAAAATCGTTCACTTCGCTAATCGGCAAATTGCACGCATTCCCCATGGAAAAACCCCCTTGCCCTAAGCATTTCCAACACATCTCTAACCCATACGGATGGTACGCAAAAGCCATCTGCCTGCTTTAGTCGGTACCTCTCAGCAGCATCGCTGTTTGTATTATGTCCCCTGATTTTTCCGCAGTTTTGATGACATCACAAAATATATTGTGATGTGTCAAATATTTTTTAAAATAAATCGACAAAAAATTTTTTTTAGTGTAATATTTAACCCAATTGGGTTTTATAATGACCCGAAACAATGTAACATTGCTTTGTGATATTATCATAAAAGAATTGCTCCAAAACGATTATTATCTACTCTGACACCAGCATTATCCAAACCCATGAAAAAACACCGTCGCGACATATTGACATTGGCAGAAAAATACCGGGGAAGCGCTGAGCCCGCCTGCGAACACTTTCGTGAATGCGGCGGATGCCTCTTTCAGGATATTTCGTACGATTTACAACTCGCACTGAAACTCGAATATCTCAATTCGCTTTTTTCAGATATCGCACGGATAGAAGAAATCGTACCATCCGCTCCTTACGGCTATCGAAACCGGATGGATTTTGTCACTGCCTTCGGCAAAATCGGCCTTCGGAAGGCGAAAAGGTATCGGCATGTGATCGATATCCGCGCATGCGCCATCATGCAGGAAAAATCCAATACCCTGTTTCAAAAGCTTCGCTGCCTTGTATCTGGAATCGAGGATTATGATTACGTGCATCACAACGGCTATTTGCGCTATATCGTGGTGCGCCAGGGATATTTCTCCGGCCAAACCATGGTTAATTTCGTCACCGCGATACCCGAGGACCGGCTGTCTCCATTTATTGGCGCTGTAGTTAATGAAGCCGATTCATCAAGCCTGCTGTATAATGACTCTTTCGCAGACACAAGTTTCGGCAATGAGTATTCCACGCTCAAACGCGGGTACATCACCGAAGTGTTCGACGGCATACGGTATCACATAACCCCGAACGCATTTTTCCAGTCAAACTCGCCTGTTGCGCGCGAGCTGTACCGGCGCGTAAAAAAAATAGCTGCAGGAAAAAGCATTCTCGATCTCTTTTGCGGCGCCGGCACCATCGGCCTTTTTATTGCCGACGCGGCATCGCGTGTGACCGGCGTGGAAATTTCCCCCGAATCGATTGCCGCGGCCGAAGAAAACCGGATGATGAACAACATCGGGAATGTGCAGTTTGTCTGCGGCGATGCGCGGCAGTTTCTCTCGGAAAACACGATCGGCTGCGATACGGTCATTATCGATCCGCCGAGAGGCGGGCTTCACCCGAAATCAGTTCGCCTCCTTGCCGAACGCGCTCCCGGGCGCATCGCCTATATTTCATGCAATCCGCCCCTGCTCAAAGAAGACCTTACAATATTACATAATTATTCTATTGAATCAATAACCGCATTCGATATGTTTCCGCAAACGCCGCATATCGAATTGCTTGCGCTGTTATGCCGAAAATAACATTTCACAACATTCCCCAATCGCTCCAGCGACGGGTGCGCACGCATGTGGCGGCACAGAGGCACCGCTTTTTTGCGGTCGTTCAGCCCGGCTTCGAGCACACTGCCCTTCGTGAACTCAACGAAGCTTGCATCGGCACCGGGCATGCAGTCGAACACGGAGGCATACACTTTTCTGGAAAACTTTCCGACTGCTACCGTGCCAATATCGCCTGCCGCACCATTACCAGAGTGATCCTCCGAATCGCGGAATTCCGCGTGCGCCGTTTCGCAAAATTGCGGGATCAGGCGGGAAAAATTCCATGGGAGCTTTTCCTGAATTCTGAAATTCCATTAACATTTTCCATTACTGCCCACGCTTCCCGCCTGTATCACACCGACCGCATCGCACTCGAGTGCTTCAGAGCTGTTGCTGCCTGCTTCGCTTCCAGCGGAATACCCTCACCGGTGTGGGTAAATGATGCATCCGATGAAAACCGGCTGCAGACGCTGTACATTCGCATTGCGGACGATCTCTGCACCATCAGCCTTGATTCAACCGGAGCGCCTCTGTATAGAAGAGGCTTTAAAGTGCATACCACAGAGGCCCCGCTGCGGGAAACGACAGCCGCTGCAATCCTTCTTGAGGCGGGATGTGAAGCTTCGACGCTTTTTATCGACCCGATGGCTGGTTCAGGAACGTTTTCGCTTGAAGCCGGGATGATTGCCCTCGCTATTCCTCCAGGACTGGGACGCCGCTTTTCCTTCGAACACTGGCCCGCTTACAGCGAGGCAGCGCGGCGGCATATTGAGAAAGAGCTTCGCATGAAAATTATATCTCCTCACGACACAACATTTCGCATGATGGTATCCGACATCGACCAGCGCGCGCTTGAATCAGCCCGGAAAAATCTCGCGGCAGCGGGGCTTGCTGATATCGCCGCGTTTGATTGTAAAGATGTTATTTCAGCCGATCTTAAAATTCCCGCGCAGGAAAAAGCGCTCATCGCGCTCAATCCCCCTTACGGAAGGCGCCTTATGAATCCACGGAGCGCTTTGTTTTTTTATGAAAGAATCGGAGCAAAATTGCGTTCGATGTCGCCATTGCGCTACGTGGTGCTTGCACCCGGTGAAGAATTTGAACGAGCGCTTGCGATCATTCCTGATAAAAAAATTCATTTTACACATGGAGGATTACAGGTAGTTGCATTATTCGGCATTATCTGAAAAAAAATATTTTTGCTTGACAGAGTTGAAGTAAAACAGATTCTTTCTATTTATAATTAGAATACTGGAGGTCATTTTCCAATATGAAAAGAAATATTGCAATTGTTCTTTCTCTCATTTTTCTTCTTCCCCTCGTCCTCTTCGCGGCAGGCGCCGTAACTGTCACAAAAACTGAAGACAAAGCCACGAAACGCGTCGTTTTCGATCACAATAAACACAAAGCGAAGGGCGTCAGCCAGTGCGCCATCTGCCATCATAAAGGAAGACCGGGGCAGGCCTGTGCATCCAGCGGCTGCCACATCGGTTCGGCGGGCACAAAAGCCGTTCATGACCGCTGCATCGGCTGCCATCGCACGAAAGGCGGCAACGCGCCCCAGAAGTGCGTCCAGTGCCACAATAAATAACTGCGGCAACGCCATTTTCGAAATTCGATATGCCGGGGATCATCACTCACGCGGTGGCGTTTTTTGAATCTCTGGAATATCTGAAACGAAAAAAACAGCGCACATTTAAAGCTCGATCCATCGAAGCTCTTTTTGGAAACGAAGAGCACCTTCGCGCGGGTCTATTCGGCACCCTGGGTCCCAATATTTTCGATTACAATCCCTTTCGGAAGACCGGTCGCTCATATGGCTCTACCTTATCTTTTCTTCTGCACAATGACGGAGCATCAACGGCCGCGGGCAAAATGCTTGACCGCATCATCGCCATGCACGATTTCAACAATGAATGGGCATCAACCCAGAGAGCGTACTTTTACGGATATCTTTCGCACTTTCTCTGCGATGCGATATTTCATCCCTTTGTGTTCTATTTTTCCGGATTTCCTAAAAACCTGAACGATCCATCACCCAGGGAGGTGATTTTTTTCAGAGAACAAAATCTCATGTTTCAATACAATCTCGATGGCTATTTCGAGCACTTTTTTAAAGACAGGCGTTTCCATCTGGACATTGAGGCATTATTCCCGCAAAACGGCAAAGGGCCTTTCAGCCGGCTTTCTCCTGCCGTCAAGGAATTCATACTCGGCTCAATCGAAGAAGCATTCCCCGCTACAATGCGGCGGCTGGTTATCACATTCGGCCGCGAAAACGACCGAAGGCTTTCGGGGAGCTTCGGCTTTCTTGACCTGTGCCCGAAATTCATTTCGCTTGTCTATGCTGTCAAACGCGCGAGAGCCGATAGCCGCATCGCACGGATTTTACGGGAAATTCGAAGGCGCAAACTTCTGTATTCTGATTTTTTTGTGCTCTATCCGCAGCCTCGCAAAATAAACAAGCACCTCGCGAACCTCCACCGCGACCGATGGCGCAACCCTTCGGGCGCTCCGGGATGGCGTTATGAATCCGCCGAAGACCTTCTTTATCACGCCTGCGCCGCAACCGCGGAAATATGGGAAAAGGTCGAGGGAATACTCTACGGAGAGAAAAAGAATTATCAGCAGATCATCAAACACCTTGCGGTAAACCCGCTTACAGGTGAAAGCGCCACGCCCTATGAAAAGCTGAAAGTTCATGAAGCCGTGACCGTGCGCTATTGACACGCAAAGCCCGATCAACGCATAGCTATCACAGAAGCTCGCTTATGGGCACATCTAAAAACCGCTTTCATCCTTAAAATGAGCATCAAAGAAAGCTGTTTTTACCTATGCATTGTGCCCACAAGAGAACAACCTTATACATGGTTTTTAGAAGTTCCCTTATTTCAGCGTTTTCAGGATGCTGCTGAAGCGTTCTTTCGCAAGCCCGGCAATGTCATCGCCGGGGAGATATTTGATGAGCGAAGGATTATCCACAAAATTCTGTTTTTTTGTTTCTTTCGCGATATGGTGCACCACATTAACCGCGGCGCTTCGATGCGGGTTGCTGACATTGTAATCCAGATAGCTGTACATCACCGAAAGGCCGAGATATGGATTGTAGTGCATTGTCGAAAGAAGCGCCAGTTCCTCACCGGTGACCTGGTCGTGCGAATTGTACTTATTGTTGAGAATCTTATGGGTGAGTTCGTGAATCTCGAACATGCGCCATATTTCATTTTTAATGGAAACCCCGGCGGGAAATGCCTTGATGAGGCAGTACTTGATGTCATCGCTTACAGGCGACCCGACGAAAAACATCGACTTTACGCTTTTTCCCTGCAATACGTTTTTCGCGATGAGATAATCGTTTTCAACCTCTTCGGGATTGATGTATATCATATCGAAGTAAAACGTCGAATTGCTGGTGGAAAGCTCATCGTAGTAAATAAAAGGTTGAATATTGTAAATTTTTTCACGAACCTCGAAGAGCGGGTGTGAAATATTCACGAGCTTCTTTCTGCCGAAAATGCAGTATTCGAGGTTGATTTTCGGCGATACAGGATTGCCATCGCTCGCGAACCTTAAAATAACATTATAGTGCTCAAGTTGCGATTCGAGCGCGCGGAGCTTGCTTTCGCTGTATTTTTCCGGGAAGAGATAGACATCGAACATTTTGTGCGCTAAAGTCTTTATGCCCTGATCCTGAACGCCGGCAAGATAGTTTCTGTATTCTATGACATGAAAGCCCTCCTTCTGCATGGTCTGGAGGGGTATGCTGTTTTCGCGGATGAGGTTCACGAAATGCGGGTTTTCGTTGAACAAAAGCACAATATAGGCATACAGTTCGCCCCTTATATTTCGAATATTGACCACATTCGAACGGTGGTGCCCGCCGGTATGGTCATCAGGAGGGCCGATTTCCGCGATAAGCGAGCTTCCGGCAAGAAGGAGGAAGATTATTGTTGAATATGATTTTCTAAGTACTCGATGCATCATGCCACCATGTTCGTTTCAAAAGGACAGATGCCGCCCGTGATAAAAAAAACAAGCAAAATATTATCTTGCCGCATAAATTTCTTATTGCCATTATGTCCCATGATTGGTAGTGTTTTCCAATCGCACCTTGAAGCTCGGCGAAGTTGCAATGTGGCTGTAGCAAGAGCGAGGCTTGCATCTCGGATATCTTCTTTGGCATAACTCAGGAGTGCACACCATGAAGTTTGTACATCTTCATAATCATTCAGACTATTCAATTTTAGACGGTTCCATCACCATCGATACGCTTGTTGCGAAGGCTGTGGAATTCAGCATGAGCGCCGTCGCGCTCACCGACCACGGCAATATGTTCGGCGCAATTGATTTCTATGAAAAGGCTCGTGCGAAAGGCATCAAACCCATCATCGGGCAGGAATTTTACATGGCCCCCGGGTCGCGCTTCTCCAGAGAAACGAAAAGCCACGGCAAGGATTCATCATTTCACCTGGTGCTTCTGGCAAAAAACGAAGAGGGATACAAAAATCTCATCAAGCTTTCCTCCATCGGCTATCTCGAAGGATTTTACTACAAGCCGAGGATAGACCTGGAGGTACTTGAAAAACACAGCAAGGGACTCATTGCCATGAGCGCATGCCTCGGCGGAGAAATTCCGGTGCTTATACTTGAAAATAAAAAAGAGGAAGCTCGGAAGAAAGCCGGGCTTTTTTCCGAAATTTTCGGGAAAGACAATTTCTATCTCGAACTCCAGGACAACGGCATAGAGGAGCAGAAAACCGTAAACCGCGAACTTATTGCTATTGGGAAGGCGCTCGACCTTCCTCTGGTTGCCACCAACGACTGCCATTATCCCGAAGAAAAGGATGCGCGCGCGCATGAGATACTTCTCTGCATTCAGACGGGAAAAATCATCTCAGATAAAACGCATATGAAATTTCCTTCGACGAAATTTTTTTTCCGCTCTCCGGAGGAAATGGAAAAAATCTTCGCCGAAGTGCCCGACGCGCTGTACAATACCCTCAAAATCGCAGAGAAAGTGGACCTCACCCTCAAGCTCGGAGGCTCAATCCTTCCGCAATTTACTGTTCCCGACAACTATACGCTCGACTCGTATTTACGGCATCTTGTCGATATGGGCGCACGACAGCGATTCGGAGAACCGGTTCCTTCTCATGTTTCGGAACGGATCGAATACGAACTCGATGTCATCACGCGCATGAAATTTTCCGGATATTTTCTCATCGTCTGGGATTTCATCAACTTCGCGAAGAGCAAAAACATTCCCGTTGGGCCTGGCCGCGGTTCCGCCGCCGGTTCCATGGTATCGTACTGCCTCGGCATCACGGAACTTGACCCCATCAAGTACAATCTCCTCTTCGAGCGTTTCCTCAATCCGGACCGCAACGAAATGCCCGACATGGACATCGACTTCTGCGCGCAGAGGCGCGATGAAGTAATCGAATATGTGAAGAAAAAGTATGGAGAAGACCGCGTCAGCCAGATTATCACGTTCAACACGCTCAAAGCAAAAGCGGTCATAAAAGATGTGGCCCGCGTCCTCAACTACTCGTTCGACGAGTCCAATGCCATAAGCAAAAAAATTACCAGCGACAATCTAAAGGATGAATTCGGCTCATCCGTTGAACTTCAGAATATATATAAAGAAACTGAACGGGGCAAAGATCTCATCGATCTCGCGCTCAATCTTGAAGGTCATGTGCGCTCCGCAGGCAAACACGCGGCCGGAATTGTCATATCAAAGGAACCCATCACGGCGTACGCCCCGCTGTACAGGGACTCCAAAGACGGCAGCATCTCCACGCAATACGAAAAGATCGCGCTCGAGAAAGTCGGCCTGGTGAAAATGGACTTCCTGGGCCTTAAAAACCTCACCATCATCGACAACTGCCTGAAACTTATTGAAAAAAACAAGGGCATCAGAATCGATCTGAAAGAATTGCCATTGGACGATGACGCGACATTCAAACTTCTGCAAAGAGGCGATACGAACGGCGTATTCCAGCTTGAAAGTCCCGGCATGCAGAATATTCTTCGTAAACTCGGGCCCACGTGCATTGAAGATATCATTGCCGTCAACGCGCTCTATCGTCCCGGACCATTAAAATCCGGCATGGTTGACGATTTTATCAAAAGAAAACGCGACCCCTCATCGGTGAAATATCCCCATCCGAGCCTGGAACCCATTCTCAAAGACACACTCGGCGTGATTGTGTACCAGGAACAGGTCATGCTCATTTCGCAGGTGCTTGCGGGATTTTCACTTGCCGAAGCCGACAAGCTCCGCAAGGCAATGGGCAAGAAGAAGATGGACATCATCGACCAGATGCAGGCGAAATTTCTTAAAGGCGCACATGAGCGGGACATACCAAAAAAGACCGCGGAAAGCATTTATGATGCGATACGGAAATTCGGCGAGTACGGGTTCAACAAATCGCACTCCGCGGCGTATGCGATGATTTCGTACCAGACTGCTTATTTGAAAGCGCACTTCCCCGTGGAATATATGTGCGCGCTTCTTTCCGGTGTCTCGGACAATCAGGACGACGTGACCCGCTACGTGAGCGACAGCAAATACAGCAGCATTGCCGTACTGCCCCCCGACATCAATAAAAGTTACTTCAACTTCACCCCCGAAGGCAATGCGATTCGATTCGGCCTGGGAGCCATCAAGGGAATCGGGGAAAAAGCTATTGAATCAATTATCGGCGTGAGATCCAAACTCAAAGGATTCGGCTCGCTAAAAGATTTTCTTGAAAATATCGATCTTTTCGCGGTCAATAAAGGCGCGATGGAATCGCTCATAAAAGCAGGAGCATTTGATTCGCTGCATAAAAACCGCGCGCAGCTATTGATGAATGTTGAAATGCTCATTGATATTGCGAAGAAGCTGCAGCTCGATAAACAATCCGGGCAGGGCAATCTCTTCGAAGTGTTCAGCTCTTCCAAAGCATCTTCCATTGATCTGCCATACGTACGCGACTGGCACGACAATGAGAAACTCATCCATGAGAAGGAAGTTCTGGGGCTGTATCTCTCCGGGCATCCGCTTGCGAAATATGAGTTTGAAATCCGGTCGTTCTCCTGCACGAGCATCCGCGATCTCAATGATCAGGATAATGCCGACGGCACAACCATCGTCGGCGTGATATCCAACTTGAAAATCCGCACCTCCGCAAACGGCAACCGCTTTGCGCTTGCGATGATTGAGGATATGAGCGGGCTCATTGAGGCAATCTTCATGCCGAATGTCCTCTCCAAATACGAATCGTACATCACGCGGGACGAACCGCTTCTCATACGCGGTAAAGTCGAGTTCGATGAAGAAACAGCCAAACGCGTCATCGTCAGCGAAGTGAAATCGCTTCGGGAAATGCGTGCCGATTCAATCACGGCCATTCATATTAAAATCGATAATAGGCGTATGACCGTGGCGACTCTGGAAGCGCTGAAATCCGTTATCGAAAAAAACAGCGGCGACTGTCCGGTTCTTTTCCATGTGAGGAATCAAAAAAACGTTTCAAAAACACTCATGGCACACCGGACATTCAATGTCGCCCCCACGGAAACATTGCTGCGCGAGATTTCAAATATTGTGGGGCAGGATGCCGTGCGCTTCAGCGTCAAAGGATGTTAACAGCATGGGTATGCCATCCGAAAACGCACCGATGGAATATCCAGACTGCATCCTGTGCGGGAGCAGCGAAAAAAAACTGCTTTTTTCGAAATTTTCAGACAAACGTGAAAGTTTTACACTTGTAAAATGCCGAAACTGCGGGCTGCAGTTTATTTCTCCGCGGCCAGCTGAAGAAGGGATGAAAGCGCGCTACCAGTCAACCTATTTCACAGAAAGAACCGACCGCGGCTACAATAATTATTTTTCCGACGCCACGATGAAAGAAATCACACGGGTGCTCGAACTCAATCTGCGCGACCTCATGTTTTTTGAGTTCGAACATTCGCTTCCCCATCCACGCCGGTATCTGGATATCGGATGCGCGGCCGGCTACTCGGTGCTCTTCATGCACCAGCGGGGCTGGGATGCATACGGAATCGACGTGGCCGCTGACTGCATACGCTTTGGAAAAACAAACCTGGGCCTCAATCTAATCGAAGGCGACTTCCTTGCCGCAGAGTTTCCGGAGCCGTTTCACTGCATCACGCTCTGGGCGACCATTGAACATTTGCATCGACCGGATCTGTTTTTGCGGAAAATTCATCGCGATTTGCATCCCGGAGGAATGTTGTTTCTTTCCACCTGCCGCGCGGGAGGATTTATGTATCTGCACGGGAAAAACTGGCGCTACTATAATTTCCCGGAGCATCTTTACTTTTTTTCATATCGCCAGCTCAAGCGTCTCCTGTGCAAAACAGGCTTTATCATTCAGTCGCATTCCTTTTACGGAAGCGGCACCGGGAGACCCGGTACGCCGCTTCGCGCAATTTTCGACCGCGCGGCTAAAACGCTGCATCTCGGCGACATGATGATTGTAGCAGCAAAAAAAAGCTGATATGTGCGCAGATAATTGTTCTTGCTTTTTCTTCGCAGCGTAATCGTATTGCAGTGCTGCTGCACGTACATACAATTTTTTTTCGCAGGAGAAGCGTTATGATTATCGCGCATACCATTGAGGATGTCCGCACCCGGGTAAAGCAGGCCAGAGCGGAAGGGAAAAGAATCGGTTTTGTGCCAACTATGGGATATTTGCACGATGGCCATCTCAGCCTGGTGGAAATATCAAAACAGCAGAGCGATTTCCAGGTGATGAGCATCTTCGTCAACAGAATACAGTTCAATGATAAAAAAGACTTTGAATCGTATCCGCGGGAGCATGAGAGAGATTTCGCGCTTGCGAAAAGTGCCGGCGTGCACCTCATGTTCCTGCCCGAAGAAGAGGAGATGTACTGCAATCAGCACACGTTCGTGGAGATGGAATCACTCACAGAACATCTGTGCGGCGCCACACGGCCGGGGCATTTTCGCGGCGTGTGCACGGTAGTATCGAAGCTTTTCAATATTGTGCAGCCCGATGTCGCGGTGTTCGGCCGAAAAGACATCCAGCAGGCCATCATCATCGAAAAAATGGTGAAGGACCTGAATTTCCCCCTTCGCATCATCATCGCACCTACCATCCGCGAAGAAGGAGGGCTTGCAATGAGTTCGAGAAACAAACACCTTTCTCCATCAGAGCGCATACGCGCCCTTTCCATCTATCGCGGGCTTCTTGCGGCGAAATCGCTCATCGAATCGGGAAATCGCGATGTGCGCACAATCATTGCCGCCGCCCAATCAAACATCGAATCGTCCAGGCCGGAAAAAATCGATTATATTGAACTCGTATCCTATGAGACGCTTGCGCCAATCAATATAATGAATCAGCGCGCAATACTCGCAATTGCGGCCTTTTTCGGCACAACGAGGCTCATCGATAATATGCTCATAGAAAAAAACGGAGAGCATTATTCATGCGTGCTATAATCCTGTGCTCGCTTATTCTTATTTCCGGATGCGCGCCGCGAGGTCCTCTATCTCCTGAAGAGGCATACTACGGTCTGCGCCAGGCATGTTTGCAGGGTGACGGAGAAGCGGTGATGACATTTCTTTCTGTAAACACAATCCAGAGAATGGAGCATATCATTGCCGAAATAAGGTCTTTAAATGAAGAACGCTTGAAAGCTCTTGCCGGGGAAATGATGACCACGCCGGAAAACCTGAAAACACTCACGCTGCCGCGATTTTTATCTCTGCAGCTTTCGATGGAAAAAAGCGGGCCGCGCGCAATCATTCCATTTCTGCAAACGAAACCTGCAAAGATTACCGTGCATGAAAACCGGGCAACGCTGATTAACGAAGCCGGCGTCATGATGAAGCTTGTGAAAGAAGGACCTTACTGGAAATTCGAGGAAGGCGTGTTCTGATTCAGTGTTTCACGCGGAGGAGAAGCTCCTCTGCTTTCCGATACTCGCCTT
This sequence comes from uncultured bacterium, assembly GCA_937921485.1. GTDB lineage: Bacteria > Spirochaetota > UBA4802 > UBA4802 > JAGODF01 > DYLV01. The sequence goes on along the minus strand of CAKZSV010000043.1, from coordinate 2,724 downwards.
TAAAGATGTACAGCATGCTGAGCCTGGTGTACTCCTGTATGGGAGCTCCATTGCCAATCAGCCGTTCTTCCATTTCCCGAATCTTCGCGTCAATATCGCCGAGCTCTTTCACCTTCTTTTCGTACGTCAGTCCTTTAAGATACTTTTTATATTTCGCGTAGTTCGGATTAGATTCGAGCGCGGTGGTGAGATACGAGACCGCTTCATCGTACCTGCCGAGATGGTAGCAGCAAAAACCCAAGTATTTATTGAAAAACACCAGATCGGCGGCAACCGCCCGGATATTTTCCAGTACCGCAAGGGCTTTATCGTACTGCTTCCATTCGTAATAGATATACGCCAGGAGGTACGAAGCTTTCTCGTGTTTCTTTTCGATTGTAATGACTTTTCGAAAATGATGTTCCGCCCGATGAAGATCTTTTAAATTGAAATATGCCATCGCCGTGTAGAAATTGCCTTCAAGGAAATCCGCATCGAGGGAGAGCGATTCAAGAAAATACTGCAGTGCTGCTGAAAAGTCGCGCCGGTTGTAGAATTCAACGCCAAGGTTGAGAAGCACCCGGTTGTTTTTTGATATTTCGAGCGCCTTGCGGTAATGCGATATGGCAAGCTCGGATTTGCCCATGCGCGAATAAATTTCACCGATATTATTATATGCCTGGATAAAATCCGGATACATGGTTAGCGCCCGACGGTACTCCCCCAGCGCCTGGTCGAAATCGCCACGGTTTGAAAGCATCAACGCTTTATTGTAAATCGAAATAACTTCCTTCGGAAGAGCCTGAGACATCATCGCGCACCTCATTACGGCGAAAAATACTGGTATTCGCAACTTAGAATACCCACACATCTTCTATCGGTTTTTTTTCAAGAAACTTTTAGCACGCAAACTCTAACCGTACATCGATTTTATTCTTGACCCGCAAAATCGCGCAGTGCATTATAAAGGCACACAAAAGATGCGCATTATCAAACGTCAAGGGGAAGCACAATGTGCGGGCGTTTCGCCTTTTTTGCAAAACAAGAAGAGATTGAAAGAATTTTTCCAGGTACGCTTTTCGAATTCTGGCCGCCTGCGCGATACAATATTGCACCGGGATATGATATTCTTTCCATCATCGCCAGTAAAAGCGCGTATGCGGCAATCTCGCTCCGCTGGGGGCTCGTTCCTGCATGGGCAAAAGATTCCGCGATCGGCAATACAATGATAAATGCGCGTGCGGAAACGGTTGCCGAAAAACCTTCGTTTAAAAAACCTTTTCTGCACCAGAGATGCATTATCCCTGCGTCCGGATTTTTCGAGTGGAAGAAAGCCGGAAAAAATAAAATTCCGCATTTCATACGATTCCGTTCTAAGGAATTAATGCTGTTTGCAGGATTGTACGACCGCTGGAAAAAGCCGGATGGGAGCACGCTTTCAAGCGGCACCATCATCACACGGCCGGCACCCGGCGCGTACATCGAAATTCACGATCGCATGCCGGCGATACTGCGACGCGAAGCAGCGCTGCAGTGGATTTCCCCACAAGAAATGGGGGTGCAGACATTACAAAAAATTCTTGAACAAGTTGATGATTCTGAAATCGAAATATTTCCCGTATCATCCATCGTCAATAATCCGAAAACCGATGTGCCGCAGTGCATCGAACAAGCGGTATCCCAAAAAAATTTTGATTGACGCATCAAGGCTATTCCAATTGGTCAATAAAAATGCATCGCCCATGAAATAACATTCACCCTTTCACGGAAAACTTTGTTATGAATGAAATAAAAAAATTTTTTTTTTATTTTGTGGACAAAATTTTTCCTTGAATGCATGGTTGATTGCGGATTGTCAATCGATTCAACGCGCCTGTTGTTATTAAACTATTATTGAAAATTATTTGCGGCGCGTTCTTTTTTCCGATGTACCTGTTCAACAGTATTGCACGGCACATTAAATTTCAAAAAAGGACTCCTGAATGAAAACAGTGTTCATCAACCCTCAAAGCATTCGCGAAATGGAAATCGCCGAACATTTGATTGATGAAGATTTCCTGAAGCTCATGAGCGAATACAAGATTCTGGAGTCACATATTGTGTATTTTTCTGCCGGAGAATCGAAAATAAAAGAAATTCTTGTAAAAAAGGAACCGACGTACGCGGCGAAAACGAAAAGGTAGTGCTTCAGCACGCTGTTATTGTATCATTGCATCCTCAGCTTTCCCGGTATTCAAAGTCTTCCACAATTCACCTGTGGTATGCATATGCGCCCCTCTGCACCTTGCCGGCCTGAATAACCGGATTCCCTGCACGACATTCTTTCTACTGTGGCAGCAAAGCACATAATTTTTACTTGAAAAAATACTATACATGCGTATTGTTGTTCGCATAACTCATCAATGAGCATAATATTACAAGGAGGTCGAACCATGATAAAAACAACGTACGTGATGACGCAGGAGGTGTTATTGATGCTTAAAGACGCCGAGAAGCGCACAGGATGGACGATGATTGATATCATCATTGCAGTCATGCGCTACGCAATGCGGCATCACGCAAAGTACGAAAGGGAGCAGGGAAGAATTGAATACCAGAAGCGCTTGGATAAAGATGGCATGCCGATACCAAAAGTACGCGTGAAAGTAAAATTCCGCCAGAGAGAGTATGATTATTTTAATGATATGCGGCGGTTTTTTAGAAGGTCGATTTCGCATGTGATTGCGATTGCGGTGCTTGAATATC
>CAKZSV010000042.1 GCA_937921485.1 uncultured bacterium | reverse complement strand
GAGCAGCTCTTCCTTCGGACGCTTCGTCTTTTCTTCTGCCTCATCAAGCAGTGCAATCACGTCCTCGCACATCACGTAGGTGGTGTCGATATTCATAGCTTCCTCCTTGAATATAATATCCCTCTATTTATTAATACGATGAAAATGAGTGAATTTAAGAATTTTTTTACCTGGCGCGATTTTTTTATACGGTTGATGTATAAACAATTTGAAATCAATTTTTTTGTGCTATAGTATGTATCATAAGTATTTTATAAAATCAGAGGGTTCAAAGCAACAATGCCTTTCATCAACTGGAGCAAAAACCTTGAAACCGGTATAGATTCGGTGGATGAGCAACACCACATTCTCCTGGATATTCTCAACAGTGTACACGCTTCGATGGCGGAAGGAGATGTAAGTGCAATAGATGCTTCTTTCAAGAAGCTAATGGAATATACCGATTTTCACTTTGCCCACGAGGAAAAACTTTTTGCGCAGTTCAATTATCCTTTTACGGCCTCCCACAAACGAGAGCATGAAAAACTTAAACTTGAAGCACAAGAGCGCATCGCCGAATATAAAGCGGGCGCAATTGAGATGATAGACATACTTGCCTTTCTCATCGACTGGCTGCAGGAGCACATCGCCACCACCGATAAAAGGTTCGGCGATTACCTGCGCTTGAAAAAAATAATCAGCGCCTGAGCGTTTTCACATATTCAACAACACGGGCGAATGACGCGTATAAATCCTGAAGCTCGTCATCCTCGCGAAGAGGGCGAAGATCGGGCACTTTTCCTGCGGCCAGTTCATCCATCTGCGACGTCATGAGCTTCGCCGGACCGATAATCCTGTGCGTCTTTCGTATGATCACGATAAACATCACAGCACACTGAAGCACAACAATTCCAGCGATGATGAATATGAGCACATAGTTCCATACAATGATACCTTCCATTGAGGCAATCGTTTCATTGCTCATCTGCTGGCTTCGGTCAACTTTATCTGCCATTTCATCCGCCGCCCTGTTGATTTGCTCAAGCGTGCAATGCTCCTGGCGCGAAAGCACCAGAAGGCCGCTAAATGCCTCATACTGGCCGGAAAGCACCCTCTTCTGGTTTATGACAGCATTTTCGAGCTTGCTGTTATTGTAGATGGCAGTTGCCGAGACAATCGCCATCAAAACCGCAAAGACGGCAATAACGACTAATATAATGGAAAATGTCGTTTTTAACTGAAATTTTTTATCGATGATGACCTGCTTTCTTTTTCCCACCGCACGGCCTCTTTGCACAATAAATATTTTTTCACGCCTCTCCGCGGTCCAAGAACACTTTCCCCGACCAGCGCTCCGGGTATGTTAAATCGAAAAAATAATTTTTTGTCAACATAAAGATAACCAATTTTTTTCTTGCCGCGGAAATACCCTTGGTAATACGATAAGTATCGAGATATATTTTATGATTCCACCCGATATGCATTTTGAACCGCTTTCCGAAAAGCACCGGATTCATGTCATCGACATATATAATTATTATATTACTCATACATACGCCTCATTTTTAGAGCAACCTGTCCCATACGAATTCTATGATATATTTCTCGCAATGATGAAAGGCTATCCGGCATCAGCCGTCATCGCCGGAAATGAAGCGGCAGGGTTTTGCTACCTCCGCCCCTATAACCCAATACCCGCTTTCAATACAGTTGCGGAAATCACCTATTTCATTAGACCTGAGATGACCGGGAAAGGGTTGGGCCGAGCGGCTCTTGAACACCTCGCGAGCCAGGCGCACGCGCTCGGAATACATCATTTTATCGCGCAAGTTTCATCGCTCAACGAGCAGGGCATACGTTTTCACGAAAATAACGGATTTTTACGGCAAGGGATACTAACAGGAGTGGGAAATAAATTTAATAGAGAATTCGACATCATCCTCTTTATGAAACGCATGTGAACATTTCATAGCATGGACGCCACAGAGGGCTATCAGCTCACTAACACGCAATCAGGCGCTTGTGCGCTTTGAGCATCAGCCGGTGTTCAAGTGCAACCATTTTGACGAGCTTTTTGTACAAAGGCTTTTCCCAGAAAAAGAGCTTCCTGCCTTTGGGCACAAAGCACGCAAATAGCGCAATGTTCGCTCCCCGAAGTACCGGATACCACAGTTTTGAAATCCACTCGTTCATATCACCAATCCTAATGTATATATCGACCACCACGAAGGATTTAAGAAGCTCATCAAGCTTTTTAAACCCGCTTAAATATAATATACAAATTATTGCAATTAACGTCGAGCTAAATATTGAGGCTCCGGGCTCTGACCCCGGACCCCGAAACTGGAAAAAAAAATGAGGCTCTGACCCCTGCCTGACTCTCACCTCAAAAAAATATAAAAATTTTAAAAAAAAATTTTATGTTTATGCCATCTCCATCGTATTAATAGGTGAGGGACAATGATTTAATTTCAAAGGAGGTGTGTGATGCCGCGTCCTTATCGCATTCAAGAACCGGAATTAACCTATCATATTGTTTCCCAATGCATCGAATGGCGCGATATGATGGAAGATGAATACTTCAAAGAATGTTTTCTTGAAGTACTTCGCGCAAGCAAACAAAAATACGACTATAAGCTTATTTCATATTGTATCATGCCAAATCATATTCATCTTGTTATTCACACAACGAAAACAGGTCCTTGCATCTCGCGCATTGTCCAATATATCAAGGCGCGATTCGCTGAAATGTATAATAGAATTGCCGGAAGAACTGGTCCTTTCTGGAATGGCAGGTATAAAGATATCATTGTACAGTTTGCAAAAGATGCAATTCATTATTTATTATGGCTTATATGGTATCTTGCATTTAATCCCGTAAGAAAAAGAATATGCACAAATCCCTTGAATTACCAATATAGCAGCATAAGGGCATATGTGGTCGAAGAAGCAGATGTTGGTGTACCGATTGATCATCACGACTTTTTTTTAAAACTTGGAAGTACCTTTAAAGAGCGAGTAAAAAATTTTCTTCGTTATGAGGAAATGTATCGGAAACGCCATGCGATTTTTGACTGGGTATAACATCAACAAGGGCGAAACCTGCCCGCGGGATTTTCTAAAAAGATACTTTGAAATTTTAAAATATCATACGATAATATTACCACGCTGATTACGACAACCATTCACCGCCATTTCCAATTCATTGGGTTGGATTGCTTTTCCATTCGTTATAGCCAGAAACTTTCTAACACATTTCTAAAAAACACATTCATCATTGAGAAATAGTTCGTTCCTGCTCATTTGTCACTTTTGCAGGATTGCATCAGGCGCGCTGATTTTTTACATTATGCGCATAACGAGAGCCTCGAAAGGGTCAGAGCCTCAAATCAAATGATCAAATGGGAAATGGGTCAGAGCCATCAGAACAAATCCATTTTCATGCTTGACAGTGCGTTGTAAAAAAATTATGTACATCATCAATAGCTCTTCCTGGAGGACGAATATGACCTCGTATCAGATCACCATACCGGCAGAAAACCGCCCGGGTTCGCTTGCTGCTGTCACGGCTTTACTTGCTTCCGAAAAAATCAATATCCGCGCCATCACCATCACCTCCTTCGGCGAGCGGGGATTTTTTCATCTGGTCGTGGACGATCCAAAACGGGCGCATACGCTCCTCAGGGAAGCAGGCATCAGCAACGAGTTAAAAGAAGTGCTTGCGGTGCTGATTGATGACAAACCTGGAAGCCTTGACATGCTGGTACAGCAGCTTGCATCAGAGCAGATCAATTGCAACAACGCCTATGGTTTTGTGCTTGAAAGCCGAAAGCATGCTATCTTCGTGATTGATGTGGATAAAATGGATGAAGCCCAAAAGCTGCTCGCAAAAGCCGGCTACAAGACGCTTTCCGAAGATGAACTCAACAGCGTGGAACCGTTTCACTATATGAGGTATTGATATATATCCAACAGCATTAGATACGCTGATATGCGAAAAAAATGGTTTCCATAGAAGAATTTCATATTTTGCTGTAAATACATGGCGCTTTCTACAAGATGCGCCTGCTTACCATCGGAATTGGCCGCAGCATTACGCCAAAAAAAAATTTTTAATTTTTCTGATAATTTTCAAAAAAAATTTTCGCAACGGCGATTTTTTATCGTATTAATGAGTAGAGGAACACATTCTACTGGAGGAATTAGCAATGTATATCGATACCACGTATGTCATGTGCGATGATGTCATAGCGCGTCTTGCCGATGCGGAAGAACAAACGAAGCGCCCGCAAGAAGAGCTGTTAGTGCTTGCGATGCGCATGATGATGAACAACTACGAGATGTATGAGCGTGAAGATGGCCGAATTGAATATCAGAAACGCATTGATGAACAAACCAGCGAACCTATCAAAAAGCATCGGGTAAAGATGCGGGTGAGCATCCGGGAGTATAATTATTATCAGGATATGCGCAGGATTTTCAGGCGATCGATTTCCCTTGTGATAGCTATTGCCGTGCGCACCTATCTTGAGAAAATCGTGGCTGAACTTTTGAGTGAGGATCCCGAGGCGGTACTTGCGGATACTTACCCATTCGAAAACTATGCAATTATGGGAAAATGTATAGATAATATCCCCACCTGGCGCATCTGGTGGGGAGTGCCGTCGACATTGAAGTTATTAATTACAAAATAATATATACATAAAACATAAACGTCACTCTATTCTGTATCACAGCAACTTGTGAGAGGGATAGCTATGCTTATTTGAACAATACAAATATCATAGGAAATGGCGTTATTGAAAAAGAAATAAAGAAGCGTCTGCAGTAATTTGTAGAAATCTTTGATGCACTGATTGCATGGGGAAGCACCAACACCAGGGATTCTTTATCCCCTTACCAGACAGGCTCCTCCCGTAAAAGTTCCGTGGCACTCAGCGCATCCACAGGCTTCGAGAAAAAATATCCCTGCCCGTAATCACAATTCATCTCACGAAGCAGGCGCATGTGCTCTTCAGTCTCAATGCCTTCCGCCACGACCTCCATGCGCAGGTTATGCGCCAGTTCAATGATGGTTTTCACAATGGTGTCGCTTTCTTCATCGACCCCCATCCATTTCACAAAGCTCTGGTCGATCTTGAGAACATCGACGGGAAAATGCCGAAGATAGCTCAGCGACGAGTATCCGGTTCCGAAATCGTCCATGTAGAGTTTGTGCTTTTTCGACTTTAATTTTAAAAGCATAATGTTCGCGCTTTCCATATCCGCCATGATGGCGCTTTCGGTTATCTCAAAGCGCAAATACTCCCTTTCGATTTTTTGCGCATCGACGATCTCTTCAATCTGATCCGCCAGCTTCGGATTTATAAACTGCACTGTTGAAAGATTTACGCTGGCGCTCACCGGATCGTGATTCCGCACTCCTTCATTCCACCCGGCAAGCTGGGCAACAGTCATTTCAACCGCAAGCAATCCGATGGGAAGTATAAGCCCCGTTTCCTCCGCAAGCGGTATGAATTCCGCCGGTGAAACATACCCCCTTTCAGGATGTTTCCATCGTATGAGCGATTCAAATCCTGTGATTCTCCCGCTCGAAAGTGATACAATCGGCTGATAGTACATCTCTAACTGCCTTTTTTCAATCGCGGCCATCAACTCTTCTTCGCGGCTGATGCGCTCTTTCGTGCGGTGCGAAACCGAACTCGTTGAAAGCAACACCTCTTCAATGATGTGCGTTTTTTTATATATTTTTTTGAGCACCTGCTGATGATGCGCACAGTTGTCAAAGGCCGATGTAACAACATGCCCCAACCGTACCGGAGTAATCCCATCAATCTCTCTGTCGCCTGAAAGCCTAAAGCTTATATTTCCTGTTTCATTACCGCCGGGTGAAACGCCATTTTTTTCTGTCAAAACCGCCTGTATCGTTGCAAGCAATTGCGCTTTTGTCACGGGAAGAGAAAGAAAGTGGTCCATGCCAGCTTCAAGCCACAGATCATAATCCTGTACGGTATAATCAGCCGGCGCGCAAAAGAGCACAGGCACCTGGCGGGAATACTCTTTTAAGAATGCCCACACGCCCCGAGGGGGACGGCCGGGAGGCGGGGGAAGATAGAATACCAGCGCATAGTTGTGATGTGCTGCTTTTTGTTGTATATCATCACGCTCGAAGGCAACATCGCAGAGATAGCCTTCCGAGGCCAATATCTCCTGTAGTGAAGATATATCCGTTTCAGCATCTTTGGCGATGAGAATGCGTATTTCGCTCATACTATTCTCGCACACACCTTTAGAATCACAACTTCTCCCGATTATTCAGCATGCTTATTACATTGTAAAGATAAATTTTAGCCACCTCATCGCTTAATTTCAACGTAAGATAAACAATTGACATTTGTTCCGGAGTATCTCAACACTGCTCATGATTATCAGATTTTTCGGAGCAGCTATGATTTTAGAACAAATCCTGGTCACCCCTATGGCCGTTTTCTGCTATCTCATCGGTGATGAAACGACGCGGGAAGGGGCGCTCATCGATCCGGCAGGCGATTTTAATCTCATTTTCAAAATGATCAATTCGCATGGTTTGAACATCACCATGGTCATCAACACCCATGGTCATTTCGATCATACTTCGGGGAATGATTTCATCATCAACAAAACCGGCGCGGAACTCGCCATTCACGAACTTGAAGCAAAAAGCCTTGGCAATATTGTCAACCGCGTGCTTTCCCGCATCAATGGCGGGAAAGGCTCGCCCAGGCCGGTTCGGCTTCTCAAAGACGGCGACATCATTCAAATCGGTTCAATTCAGCTTCAGGTGATACACACTCCAGGGCACACCGAAGGCGGTATATGCCTCTACACACCCGGGCATGTGTTCACGGGAGACACGCTTTTTACGGAAGGCATGGGACGCACGGATCTTCCCGGCGGATCGTATAAAAAAATCATGGAATCCATTACAAAAAAAATTCTTGCATTGCCTGACGAAACAATTATCTGGCCGGGACATCACTATGGGAGATTCCCAAAATCCACAGTTGCGGAACAAAAACGGAATTATTTATGAACTACAGCGTGATTACATTGCTTATTGTCTTCATCGCATCTTCATCCATTCGCGCTTCGGATTTCGGGCCATGGAATGCGGATGTCGCCGTGGGCGATGATGCTCTTGGGGCATGCCATGTTCACTCACAACGCCCTTCAGTTCGTCCGCTCTATAATTCTTTTCAGGCGGGAGCGTGGTTTTTCTTACGTTTTTTCCAGATTGTCATTTCGCCGCAGGATGGGCCCAATTGCCGCTATCATCCCACCTGCAGCCGCTACGCATCCGAATCCGTGCATCGATACGGCGCGCTTTTAGGTTCCATTCTTGCAGGCGACCGGCTCATCAGATGCAATCCCTACAATCCCCCGGGCGATGATCCGGTACCTGAAAATTTACCGTAGGCTCCCATGCGCAGGCTGATACTCATTTGCATGTTGATGGGCCAATTCTGCAGTGCTTTCGCTCAGTCTGCCGAAAAAAATATTCCTGCATCGGAAAAACAAAAAAAATTTATTCAAAAACTCTTTTCCGAAAAGCGCCATTTTGAATGCATCGCAGAAACGCGCCGCTATCTGTTTAATAATCCAACAATTGAAGAGAATAAAAAAAACGCGCTTTCATACTTCATCGCGGCAAATTACTATCTGGGTGCACAGTATTCAAGCGCGGTGAAAATCGCCACAGAAGAGTTACCTGCCAATTACATTCCAGGAAAAATTCTGCTCTCCCAGGCCTTGAAAAAAGCCGGGTACCTGGATGTATCTTATCACGCATTCGATGGGCTTGCCTATCCAGATGATCCCTTCCTGCGCTATGAACTTCTCATACGAAAAGCTGATGCCCTCATTGTCCTCGGCAAGTATGATGAAGCCGCGCGGGAAATTGAATCGCAGGAGAAGTTCTTTTCATCGGAAAAGCTTCAGAAATTTTCATCGGCGCTCTCATCTTTTCCGAAAAATCCCTCCTGCGATGTTAGCCGTGCGGTACTGTATTCAGCAGTTATCCCCGGGGCGGGTCAGGTCTATGCAGGAAAATATTTCGACGGCTTCCTTTCCTTTGCGGCGGTCTTTGTAAGCGGGTTCGGCACGTGGTACTATCACCAACAGGGCGATGCATCCCTTCGGAATTTTTTCGCTGTCTTTACGGGAATCTTCTACGCGGGGAATATCTATGGCGGATTCAATTCCGCTTCAGCCGTAAACCGCCGTGCACTAAAAAAATATAATGATGAAATCACAAGCCGGTTCATTCCGCCCTACGAACCGCTTCGATGTACAGAAATACCGGAGATTATGCCGTGAAAAAAATCTTTAACATCACGGGCATCGCTTTCCCGATATTTTTCTTTATTTTCTCCATTGCCGCGGGCAGTGAGGAGTCGGTGTACCGGCTTGCGGAACAATTCTACGAACAGGGGGATTATTTCAGCGCCATCACCGAAACGATGCGATATCAATTCCTGTATCCGAAGGGAAAATATCACGCGGAAAGCATATTGCTTGAGGGAAAATCATACTGGAAAGGGAAAAGTCCTTCTCTCGCGCTCAACGCGATGACGAAGTGCTTTGAAAAGTACGGGGAAACCGAAGCCGGCGAAAAGGCGCTTCTGTATTCCGGCAAAATCCGGCTTCTGGCAGGCTCACCCTATTTCGCGCACAGGACATTTCTCACCTACAACTACCTCTACAAGAAGGGAAAATTCGAAGAAGATGTGCTTTCGGATAAATGTTTTTCGTCGGCCATGATGGGCGAGCTGGAAGAAGCAAAGGGGCTGATTGCCCGCTATCGGGAAACCTACGGTGAAGGAAAATATCTTTCTTCGCTCAATGAATTGGAAAAGCTTATCGATAATGAAACTGCAAGGAGTAAAAAAAGCTACGCGCTGGCCGTCGGCGGCTCGGCGATCATCCCGGGTTTCGGTCATTTTTATGCCGGCGAGTGGACTACCGGATTGTTTTCGCTTGCAACCACCGGCGTATGCTTTTTCCTTGCATGGGATGGATACCAGGACGAAAATCTTCTGCGTACCGTACTTTTCGGGGTTGCGGGGCTTTCGTTCTATCAGCATTCGCTCTTTTCAGCGGCGAATAACGTATACCACTACAACAGGGGTGAAAATTTCTATCGCGGCGTGATGATCAGGTACACGGGTACATTTTAATGGCACAGCCCTATACAATTAAAGACTTCTCTGAACTTGAGAAAGGGGAACTTTTAGACCTCGAATCGCTTTTTAAAAAAGAAGACGATCTCGAAGCAATTGCTACCGCCCTTCTTGAAGGAACGTTTAAGGCATACGATCTGCAAAAAAAAGATTCACTCGACCGCTTTCTGGATTTTTTAGAATTCAAGGTGAAAACCGGACGGCCGCACATCATCAATCTTGCCTATCCGGCAATGAGGATGGTGGACAGAGAACTCGAAAGAAAAGTGATCCAGGTGCTCAATTATCACCTCTTCCCCGACATCATTCTGCGGATACTGAAGTTTTTCACCAGAAACGTCCACAACTCCGACGCGAACTTGAGCATCGCGTTTCTCATCGAAGCCGATGAACTCATCAAAGCAATTTACGATACCTTCGTGCTCTTCCGCAACGACATCTTTGTTACCGACCCGAACCGACGGACGCTTAACGTAAAAAGGATCCAGCAATATCCGCCCACGAAGGACAACACCCATTCCTCGCCGCTGGATGCCGCATGCCGGCTGAAATACATATTGGAATTTATTGCGATCAAACAGCGCACCGACCACATCTACACCGCACAGGATATTCTGCTTACCACATTCAAAAGCCGCCCCGGGGGATCTTTTCGACCACTTCCCCGTCTTTCATCTCGACCTCTCTGAGATGAATGGCCGCGTATCTGCCGGTATCGCCGAAGGAACTGTTGTTGAGCGCGGGAGAATACTTTGAGATGAGCATGGACATGATGTCTTTCATGTCCCTTGGATCGCTATCAACCACTGTATATTTGAAATAGAGTCTGTCGCTGACAAGCTCATGCGCAATCCTGGGCACTTTGCTGAATCCAGGATCGAAGAGATACTTAAGCCCCAGGCGCAGTCCCTCCCTCCAGCATCCGTACACAAAAAGCGGGCATCTTCCATTTTCCTTCCGGGAAAAGAAAACGATGCCGGGAAGCTCCGGCACAATCCGGGTCATGGCATATTTGTCGAAAGGGACAATCCTGCTCCATGCAATGGTATAATGCGCTTCTTCTCCTGTTATTTTCTTTTTCATTCTGAAATGCCTTTTTTCCTTTTATACTGAACAATGATGTCCACCAACATTTTTACCAGAAGCTGCGCTCTTCTCTCCGGGCTGGGCGTTTTCATCAATTTCAGCCTGCGCGGAAAATCGAGGACGAAATAGTTGGCGATGAAGTCCGTCAGCTGCGAAAGGTCAACGATGTATTCAAGCAGCCGAATAAGCCGGTCGGAGGTATCGGTATTTATAAGAAAAATCAGCTCCTGCGCTTTCTTCCGCAATTGCTCAAGCACGTCTCGGCATTCTCCCTCGTCTTCCTGCAAAAATTCGTAAAACTCCGCGGTTTTGAGCGACCGCACCTTTTTTATATGCACCCTGCGAATTCCCTGAAACTTTATGCGGTAGTGGTCGGCTTCACGAACAACAGAAAGCACCTGGGTTCGCACTCCCATACTCCCCCGCGAGAAGACCAGGCCCATCATATTTTTCACCGGCACTACGATGATTTCGCCACCTTCACCGATATCTTCCGGAAGGGGATTTGCCGATTTTATTTCAAGCGGGCAGAAGGGAAACACCACCCGCCGATAGAGAAAAAAAACCGGAAGATGCATTATTTCACTGGTTGCGGAACTCATGATAGAAAAATTGCGCGGGCAAATCTTTCTGTCCAGCATAAAAAGTCCGGCACCAAGATTTTAGCGCATATCGGCGCGATATATATCCAGACTGAATGGGATGTCATCGTCCAGAAGCGGCACGATCTCTTCCTTTCGCTCCTTAAAGGAGCGGGTCATATTAACTCGTGCATACTCGTTTTCACGGTCGAGCCTTTTGGCGAAATCGATCGAACGCCAGTAGCAAAGATTTGCTTTGACCTCATTGCCCTGAAGCTGATAGATCACGCCCAGGTTATTGTACGCGGACGACAGCGTGCGATAGAGCTTCACGTGTTCAGTTTTCGAGACAGAAGGAACCGGCACGTCCTCGGCCATATTCTCCAGAACGGAAATCAGGCGCAGATACTCACCCTTACCCGACTCGAAATTGTTCATCCGATAGAACGCGTTGCCGAGCGCGAGCATCAGTTCCGGCCTTGTGATGAAATCATCGTAGAGATTCAGCCACATTTCGAGCGCTTTATTGTGCAAGCCTCGAAGATAGAAGAGCCTCCCCAGATTGTAGAAAACTTCGCCGGATTTATCGCCCTCCGCGATAGCCTTTTCGTAGTACTCCTGCGCAATGCCGTCATTGGCCTTTTTTTCCAGTTCGCTGTCGATGACCACCTCTTCAAGCTCATCCGCATAGCGGAAGCGGGAGCGCACTTTATCGTAGTAATAATAAAACACATTGCCCAAAAGCGCGTAGGTGCGCCCGAGGGTCTCTGTCTCTTTATAGAAATCGTTGAAGGTGAACTCCGGCGGCGACTGATACGTTTTGAGGGCCGTTTTGAGCTCACGATACGCATCGGCGGGCTCCTTCACGATGAGGTGATATTCACCCAAAAGATGGTGCGCTCCATAGTAATTCGGCTCCTTTTTTATTGCCAGATCCAGATATTCGCGCATGAGCTTGAAGTTGCCGGTGTCGCGCGCGAGGAGCGCTTTATGCAGATACAGCGGAGGATATTCAGGATGCTGGTCAGCAAGCACTGAGAGAATATCTTTCACCGCCGGATATGGATTGTCGGCAATGTCCGTATAGCGGGATGACTTCAGGCCGTAATCAACTCGCACGTTGAGCTTCGCGGTCGTCTTTTTCGAAAGATAGTACCATGCCAGCTTCGCCAGAAGTGCCGGATCGAGCTTTTGCAGCACATCGCGATCCTTCAAACGAGCGTGAAGCGTCACGGTTTCGGGGAAATCATCCCGCTCTATGAAAAGATTGAGCAGGCCGGAATTGCCCACCACGGAATCCCGATCTCGCTTGAGAATGTCTTCGTAGTATTTCCGCGCTTCGAAATAGCGCCCCTGGAACATATAGGTATTGCCGATTCCGTACAGGGCTGTGACGTTGTCGGGCTCGCGGAGCAGCGCGTAGTTATAAAACCGTATCGCCACATCGAGCCTGCTTGCAGTATCGGGCTCTTTTTTATCGGGCGGAATGATGGTACGATAATTGTCCTGATAGTATTTTTCGGGAATTCTCGAATAAAAGTAACCAAGATTGTTCAGCGTCTCGATGTTGCCGGGCTTTAGTTCATAAGCTTTTTTCAGTTTCTGATACGAAAAGGCATATTCTTTCACATCAAAATAGGCGCGCGCGTACGCATTGTATCCGGGAATATAATTTTCCGCATAATCCTGATCGACGATTTTAAAAATCCGCTCCGCCGCTTCAAAATTCTTGACGCGCTGATAGGGAGGTATGCCGGGCTCGCGGATGAGCGCCACTCCCTCGCGGATTTTTCGCTTCGCCATCGCGGGCTTGTACACAAACTGAAACAGCAGCACCACAATCACGCACGTAGCAAGAGCCGCAGCGCCGAAAATTTTCGTATATTTTAAAAGCTGTTTCTGCCGCTCCATTCCCTCACGGGTGTATTCAGCACGCGAGGTGAGCACCTTTCTTCCCGCTTCGGCGGCAATCGACGAAATATCAATGGTACGCCCCAGCTTTTTCTCAAGAAACCGGCGGACATTATCTTCGGGCTTCGAACTGATGATCATATCGACCAGCTGCCGCTGGTCTTTGGGCGAAATGAGATCATCAACGATGGATTGAATTACAGCCTTTCGGAGATTGGGATGATACAACGATACCGCGGTTTTCAGCTTCTTAAGCTCTCTGTCGGAAAGATCCAATTCATCCTTCTCAGAGGGAACTGCTTTCGCATTTCTCCGCGGCTTTTCTTCTTCCTCTTCCACTTCCGGGATTTCCATGGTATCGGCGACTTCGGATATTTCATCCATGCCGCGAACGGAAGGGCCGACATCAATATCTTCAATTTCAACTGTCTGCGTCGCGCGCCTGGACGGTGCGGGTTTTTCCGTAACAGTCTGTTCCCGAGGTACTTCGCGGAATGTGTCGATATCAATATCATCAACATCAAGGTTGTCAACATGAGGGGCGGGTATATCCTCCCCACCCACTTCGGGGAAGGATTCCAGATTAATCGCGGGAATATCTTCGTCTGATGCTTCCTGGATCGCTTCTGTTTTCTGAATGGAGATATCCGAAAGGTCGGGGACATCTTCAACGGTCGTCCCTTCAAGGGAAACCTCATGTGCCGTTTCAACTTCCGGCATTTCCTCCTCGGCAAAAGAAACCTCCTCCACAGCCGGCCCTTTTCCCGTAGGAGCTTCATCCGCAGTCAGCGCTTCGAGCTCATCGAGTGTAGTCGCTTCCCCGGTTTTCCGCTCCCTCGGCGGACGCGATGGCGGGGCCTCTTCTGGAATCTCGTCAAAGCCGGTAATTTCTTCCAGTAATTCATCGGGCTTTGTGCTTTCGGGGAGTACCGCAGGTTCTCCCGTATCTATCTCGGGAACTTCACCAATCTCGGCGGGAAGTTCTTCCGCACTAAGGTCGGCCGCATCCAGCCGAACTGTTTCCTCTTCCTCCGGAATCTCTTCAATATCCGCGGTGATATCGACAATTTCTTCTTCGGGAGGCACTTCCTCTTCGCCACCAGGGCCGGAAAGCTCATCAATGCCTTCCGCTTCCCCCTCGGCTGAAGGGGCTGCCTCGAGCACGGCAGCCTGTGCGGGCCTTCGTCGCGGCATTTCAATTGATGAAATCGCGTCAAAAACCTTTTCAATCTCCGCGAGCTCTTCCGGCGTGTAGTCTATTTTCTGTTCACTATCACCCATGCGGTCACATGCTCCCTGACAGTGCAATCACACATTCAATTTTTATTTCTGTTCACTCCCACCGCAAAAGCAGTGTTCTGCATATACAATGTATATAAAAAACGCTTCGCGCAAAACAAAAAAACGCTTCCTGTAACGTTGTTTCTCATACAACGAATTCGAATTTAAGCGACATAATCACGCAATAACATCTTTCCGAAAAAATCAACCCCTTTTCTTTGCCGGCACGCCGGAAAAGAAAAGTTTTTTCGATTCCATAAAAAAAATACTTCACCTGTACAGATACGTTATCGACATAAATAGTGTGCATACTTACTTTTTTATGTTCAGTTTGCAACCGCCGAAAAGATGACAGGATACTGCTTTCGGCCATATCAAACCCCACAAGAACGATGCGGTGAATATGTTTCGATTGTTTCAACACAGGATGTACGCAATAATGGCCATTGTTCTGGCAACCGGTTCTGTGGCGTTTCCCGATTCGCAGAATCGTGATGACGCCGTGAACTACTTCGCCCTTCGCGAACTGGCCGATGCCGACGCTCCACGAGTTCTCCGGGTTATGAAATTCGCAAACGGCTCATTCGGCAAAAACATCATAGAAGAAGGGGTTCTTGTCACCTACAAAAGCAGGGAGGCAGATCGCGTGGAGATTGCCGGAAATTTTTCCAACTGGCGGCCATTGCCCATGGAGCGGGGCACCAGGGGAGTGTGGTACTATCTCATCACCCGATCAATGAAAAAAAACGAAATCCGGTATAAATACCGTGTTGATGGAATCTGGACAAACGATCCGCAAAATCCCGACAGAATCGATGATGGAAACGGGTCGTTCCTTTCGACGGTTTCCCCGTTCTCACCCAAAGAAGGGAAGCATGTCTCCTACCGATTTGTCCGCAAAGGAACCATTGAATTCAGGGTGTACAAGCCGCAAGCCAGGTTTATTTCGCTTGTGGGCGATTTCAATCACTGGAACCCGGAAAACGACCTGTTGCGCCGTGGAGAAGACGGCATCTGGCGGCTGAAAAAACGCTTAGCCCCTGGCGAGTACCGCTATAAATTCGTCATCGACGGCCGCTGGGAAGTGGATTACTTCAACAGCCAATCAGCTGCTGACGAAACCGGAGGAGTATGTTCACTGCTTCGAGTGCCGAAATAAGCTTCACCTCAATATCTGAATTGTATAATTCCCCGCTCCGCTCACACGCCACACGCGGATGAAACATCGCCCCGGCACCGCACAGCGAATTGATTCCGTGGGCCCCGTGCCGGTCGCCCGGCAGGCTAAATTTCCGTCGCTGAAAACCTCAAAATCAAAATTCGCATCCGGCGCGTGATTGATGATAAATGCGGGCATGGTTCCTTCCTGTCCGGCGAGTTCAAACCAGTCATCGCCATCGTCCGCGGAGAGCGATCCTTCAATGACTAAATTCCTCACCAGGTTCGCCATCGACCGATCATCATTCGGCTCCTGTTCCGAATACGTGCCGCCGTCGCGCTGCACCCGCACTGTATAGTTGCCGGAACCCGATACGCGAATAATCCGCACATAACAGCGGCCGGGCACATTGCACGACACCGTTTCGGTGTTTCCCGCCCCGCGTGCGCTGCAGACCAGCATATCGTCGCTATACACTTCCATATCGAAATTCATCCCCTCGCCGTGGCTTAAAGTGATGGCAGGCTGGGTTCCTTCCTGGCCTTCGAGTACGAACCAGTCCTCGCTATCGTTATCATCCAGATGCCCGGATAGCGTCATGCTTCGGGTTCTGTTTGCCAGCGCCCTCGAGTTGTTCGACTCAAGTTCCGCGCCGCTCATGACATCGATTCTCCCCGGTGCAATGAGTATTTTATACGGGCCTTCGCCGCTTTTTCTCATCACCTTGAAAAAACATCGCCCCGGGGTATGCACGGGATTTTTACCTGCTTCTTTTCCGGTAATAGTGCCTGAAAGATTGGCATCGCTGTATATTTCAAGATAATAGTCACATCCCGCATCATAGCTTATGGAGGCACCCGGCCGCTCACCTTCATGACCGCCCAGTTCAAACCAGTCCACCGTGTCATTTGCGGAGAGGCTACCCTGAATCGTCAGCCCGTGGACAATGAGGTTTGCCGATGTTCGTGAATTGTTGCTTTCCACTTCCTTGCCGTCGCGCACCAGACGTTTGCGTTTTCCGCCAATGCCGTCGGCGATGACATTTTTAATATCCTGGATGCGAATAGCCAGGTTAATGGACCGGGCCATTGTGACAAATGCCACCGAAACCCCAATCACCTCGCCCGCGGCATTGACCACGGGCCCGCCGCTGTTTCCCTTGTCGATGAGAGGCGATATATCGAAATATTTGCGTTCATCGTAGGTCTGTGTGGAATTCAGCTCTCCCCTCTGCGCCTTGTACGCTCCCGTCACCGGGAACCCGGAAACAAAAATCGTGTCGAGCGGACGCATCGCGGAGGAATTGCCTATTTTGAGAGGGGAAAGCTCTATGTTATCCGCTTTTATTTTTAAAATAGCAAAGTCGTGATACGTGTCCCAGGTGATCACATCAGCCTGGTGCTTCTCATTGGCATCGACGAATTGCACCATGAGTTTGTAATTGCGCCTGATCGCTTCGTTGATGACGTGGAAATTCGTGCCGATGAATCCTTCCGGCGAAATTATAAAACCGGAACCGTAGGTCACCAGACGCTCGCCATCAAAAGTGCTCACCTTCACCGTGGCTTTTTCGAGCATCTGCGCGATGCGGCGCTGTGGTATTTCCGCGCTATCGCCTGCAAGAGAGAACATAAAGAGCAATGCAGCGGCAAAGATCATTTTTTTTCTGAAAATTCCAGTCATACCCCCCTCCAACATTTAATGTAACCACAATATCCCTATAATATTCCCGCACTTCACATCATGCTCGTCCGCCTCGAAGTTTCTCATACATCAGTTCATACTCCGCCGCAGACTCATCCCATGAATAATATACCTCCATGCCGCGGCGGACGATCTTTTTCCACTCCTGTGCATCGCGATACACATCGAAAACACGCACAAATGTTTCCGCCAGAATTCCAGCTGAGAGTTCATGAAACTTGAATCCGGTGCCTTTTTCATGGTCAGCAAACCAATCAACGATGGTATCATCAAGCCCGCCGGTGGCCCTCACCACAGGAACAGCACCATAGCGCAGGCTGTACATCTGATTGAGCCCGCAGGGCTCGTATCGCGAAGGCATGGCATAAATGTCCGAACCCGACTCCACCAGATGCGCCAGTTCCTCATCATAGCCCCAGAAAATTCCCACCCTGCCAGGATATGTTCTTTTCAACTCTTCGAATCGCCACATGATGTGCGCATCGCCGCTGCCCACAATCACAAACTGACAGGCTTTTTCCTTCATGAGAATAAAAAGAGATTCGGCAAGCACATCGATTCCCTTCTGGTAGGTGAGGCGGGAAATCGTCCCGATTACCGGGAGTTTATCGCTTTCCTCCATGCCGAACCTGCTCTGGAGATGCTGTTTGCATGTTTTTTTCCCGGCGAGTTTTTTCGCTGAAAAATTTGCAGGAATTCTTGGATCGTTTTGCGGGTCCCATTTTTCATAATCGACGCCGTTGGTGATACCATAAAGCCTGCCTCCAAGCGATGCGAACACTCCTGCAAGGTCGTAGCCGAACTCAGGGGTCTGAATTTCACGCGCATAGCGGCGGCTTACCGTGGTCACCGCATCGGCAAACACAATGCCGCCTTTTAAAAAATTCATCTGCCCAAAGAACTCGAGTTCACCGGGATGGAAATGCTCCCTGCCGATCATCGCGCATTCCATCATTTCGGCGGGAAAGACGCCCTGGTACCCCACATTGTGCACAGTCATCACCGAAGCAGCATTACGAAAAAACGGTTCGTTCGCATAATGAATTCGAAGATACACCGGCACCAGCGCCGTTTGCCAGTCATTGCAATGAATGATGTCAGGTTTGAATCCAAGTGTCACAAGCGCCTGAAGAGACGCCCTGCAGAAAAAGGCAAAGCGCTCGCCATTATCGCCGTAGGCCTGATATCCATCGTCATAGAGGCCGTCGCGCCCGAAATAATTATCGTGTTCAATGAATATTGCCGAAACATCGGGAAGATATTGCGAACGATAGATCCCCGCCCATTTCTCGCCGGTTCCAAGCGGCACCCCGAGCGGCCCGGGAATGAGCTTCAGGGAAAATTTCTGTTTGTCCACACGATAGTAGCGGGGAAGCACAAGAAGCACATCATGTCCTTTCCTTGCAAGCGCACGCGGCAGAGAATATGAAACATCGGCCAAACCGCCCGTCTTGACGAAAGGATAAGCCTCAGGAGTGATGAACGCAATTTTCATTTCATTGCAATAAGCGCCGGCAAATATTCTTCCGGCGGATTGTAGCCCAGAAGCAGAAGAAGCGTGGACGCCACATTCCCCAGGCCCGCTCCTTGAGGCGGCGCAAGCTCATATTCCCCATTGAATCCATAATCCACGATGATGAATGGCACCGGGGAAAGCGTATGCGATGTTTTCGCCGCGGGAAGCCCGGTTTTTTTATCCAGCACCACATTGCCCTTTTTGTCGGTTTCAAACATCTCATCAAGATTGCCGTGATCTGCGGTGATGACCGCGATGCCTTCGCACTCCTTCACCTTTTTGAGCAATCTCCCGATGCACAAATCCACGGTCTCTGCGGCAATCACCGCAGCATAGAAATTGCCGGTATGCCCCACCATGTCCCCATTTGCATAATTCAGCCGGATAAAATCGAAGTTGCCGGAACAGAGCGCCTCCAGCACGTAGTCGGTCACCTCGGCGGCCTTCATCCAGGGGCGCTGATCGAACTCAACGCGGTCTGAGGGAATTTCAACCCAGGTTTCGAGTTTCTCGTCAAACTTTTCGCTGTTGTTGCCGTTCCAGAAATAGGTCACATGCCCGTATTTTTGCGTTTCCGCAATGGCCAGCTGCCTGCATCCCGCGCGCGCAAGGTACTCGCTGATGGTGGCGTCAATCTGCGGGGGCGCCACCAGATATGTCTTCGGTATTTTCAAATCGCCGTCGTATTCCATCATGCCCGCATACGCAATATCCGGGACGCGAATCCGGTCGAATTTATCGAAATCCTTTTCCTCAAAGGCTCTGGAAATTTCAATGGCACGGTCGCCGCGATAATTAAAAAAGATGACTGAATCGCCGTCATTGATGGTGCCCACCGGGCCTTTGTCATCAACAATGGTAAACGAAGGCAGATACTGGTCGATGATGCCTGCCTGCTCATTGCGATAGGTTTCAATGGCTTCCCGGGCGCTTTTAAACGGGCGCGCCGTTCCAAGCACATGCGCTTCCCAGCCGCGCTTCACGATGTTCCAGTCGGCCTGGTAGCGGTCCATGGTGGTGACCATTCTGCCGCCGCCCGATGCGATGCGATAATCCTTTCCGCTTGCTGTATGTTTTTGCAGATACGTTTCGAGCATATCGACATAGGTGAGAGCCGAAGTTTCCGGCACATCGCGCCCGTCTAAGAGAATGTGCACGCGAAGCTTATTCACGCCTTCGGAGGCAGCCCTGTCGATGAGGCTGAAAAGCTGGTTGATGTGAGAATGCACATTGCCGTCGGAAAGAAGGCCAATGAAATGAAGTGATGTTTGTTCTGCAACAGGCTTGTGCATGAGTTTTTTCCAGACCTGTGTCTGAAAGATCGCTTTGCTTTCTATCGCCCTGTTCACCAGCTTGGCTCCCTGATCGAATACCCTTCCGGCGCCCAGCGCGTTATGCCCCACTTCGGAGTTTCCCATGTCCTCATCGCTCGGAAGCCCCACCGCGGTGCCGTGCGCTTTAAGCGATGTCATCGGATATGCATCCATGAGCATATCAAGGTTGGGCGTATGCGCATGATAGAACGCATTGCCCTCTGTTGCTTCCCGAAGGCCCATTCCGTCCATTATGATAAACACCAGAGGGCCTTTGCGTTTGAAATTGTTATTCACAAGCGGTTTCATCTGTCGTCCTTCTCCAAAAGAAGTGTTTCGAGCGATGCGATGTAAAGCTGGCACGCATCGTCATTATGTCTTCAGGAAAGATATTTTTTATTAAATTCCTCCTCGCTAAGGATCGGCACAAAATCGTTTTCAAACACTTTTTCAAGTATGACGGTAGTATTCGCATTCGCACCAAAAATGACGAATTCCGCTCCCGCCTCATCGACAATTTTTAGGATACCGAAAAGCGCCGCCACTCCAATGGAATTGACATAATCAACTTTCGTAGCGTCGATCGCGATAACAGAAGGGGTTTCTTTAACTAATGATTCCGTTATATCGGCAAGCCTTTTCTCGTCGCTGTAGCCGAACTGCCCGGAAAGGTGCAAGATTGCCACCCTGTTTTTCAAAGAATGTCTGATGTCCATATGTGATCCTCTGCGATAATAATACCAGCTATATGCAAAATGAGATATAATTCATTTCTGTTATATGGCGATTATACTGAAAAATGGCACGTAGTAAAAATACCAATATTGCGACAAAGGCCATTTGCCTTCAGGTATGAAAAGCAGATATGCAGGGCCACGTCAATAAGAATTTAAAAGAAGTGGATAAAGATGTATGCACTGGCAGGTTTTATGACATACAATGCATGAGGGCACCTCTAAAAACCGCTTTCTTCATTAAAATCAGCATCAAAGAAAGCGGTTTTTACCTATTATATTGTGACCACAAGGGAACACCCTTATACATGGTTTTTAGAAGTTGCCTTATTTTTCGATTCACGATGCATTCATAGGCTGAAGAAGCGTAACCAAAATTGGAGTATCTTGCAATGAAATGAAGTTTCTTGAGGCATAGCTATCTCCTGCGCACGAATGTGCGGTATGAAATATATTGACGTTTTTGCGTTTATGTGTGGGTTATTTTATAAACAATAAGTCCAGGTTTTTCGGCAATCCCCACCATATCCGGAACGATGGCGCATAACATATACGATTTATGGAAATTGCATAGTTTTCGAATGGGTAAGTATCCGCAAGAACCACATCGGCCGCCTTATTCACAATCGCCTCGACAATTATTGCAAGATAGGTGCGCACCGCAATCGCCATCGCATGAGAAATCGACCTTCGAAAAATCCTCCGCATGTCCTGATAATAATCATACTCCCGGACATTCACCTTCATCTTCACCCGATGCTTTTTGATTTTTTCGCCGGTTTCTGTATCCACGCGCTTCTGGTATTCAATGCGTCCATCTGCACGATGATATAGTTCACAATCTTTGAGCATCATGCGCATAGCAAGCACGAGCAGCTCTTCCTTCGGGCGTTTCGTTTTTTCTTCTGCCTCATCAAGAAGCGTAATCACATCTTCGCACATCACGTAGGTGGTGTCGATATACATAGCTTCCTCCCTGGATATAATTTCCTTCTACCCATTAATACGATGAAAATGCATCATATGAAAAATTTTTTTATAAAAATCATCAGAAAATGTAATAATTTGATAGCGGAACCTTATCCGGGAAATTCCGC
>CAKZSV010000041.1 GCA_937921485.1 uncultured bacterium | reverse complement strand
ATAATCTTTCCACCCGGATTTATCGTACAGCGAATCAGCAGTCACATCTCTCCAGAGATTCACCTTCCGCCCTTCCTTGCTCTGTGCTGCACGTTTTCTGGCCGGCGATTTCTCTTCGGCTTTGTCGCTTGAAACCCCTTTCTTCAACGGCTTCTGCCTTTGAATAATAGCGCATCCTTTCACAAGTTCTGCATCGGGTATCAGGCTTTCATAATCGCACGTGATGTACCACCATTTCCCCTCCCAGTCGGGATCCATGAGTGCCCTCAGGCCAATATTTGCCGCGGCATTGATATCAGCGTTTATTCCGCCAGCGATGGGAGAATTCTCATCCGCTGAAATAAATATTTCCCCTCCATTGACCGGTATCACAATCGCTTTATTGCTTCCTTGATTTTGCGAAGCAAATTCTTTTACTTTCACAAGATAGCGATCGCGGGCATTGCCCTTCCCCTGGGAAACTTTGTTTTCAGCTTTTTCAATCTGTTTCTGCCACCACCGGGATGTCAGGAAGTGTTGAACCGGCACTTCCACACATCGCATGCCCGGCGCGCCAGTTCTCGAATCCTGCCGCGAGGTGAAACTTGCAGTAATTTCACGCAAAAACAGCCCATGAAGTTCGCACTGTTCCGCTAAATACTTCTTAACGTTTGCGGCTGCCCAATTCATCAATTGCCGGTTTTCTCTTCGCGTTCTCGATTGCTCGGGGCGATAGTGCGTGAGATTTTCAATGACAATCGCATGGCACGGCGCATATTCAGGCTTTTCTATTCGTGCGCGGGGACGTTTTTTGTTATCTTCCCAGTGCGAAGGATTTTCACTTCCAATGCCAAGTGCTGCTTCCACTATCCTGCTTGCAAGCTGTTTGATTCTCTGCTCGCGCAATCGCTCCAGCGCATCAAGAGTTTTCTGCGCAAATCCTTCGTGCACGGTTGTCCTGCTTCCATCGGGATGAAGTCGCGTATGGAATCCCACCTGTACTTTCCTGCGAAATTCCGTAATCGTCGCAATGCGATTGATCGATAGACCGCCAGCTTTCATGATTGAAGCACATTTTTTCACATTCCCTGGCAAAATCCACTTTCGAAACCATTTTAAATACTGACGCCACATTTCATCATCGTTTTCCCATCGCTGTCGAAACGCTTCGCTTATCTGACGTCGCAATTCCAGATCGTCGGCAAGCTTTTCTGCAGCCGAAAGAAGCTGTTTTCGCAATCTTTCATCGGTATCTTTCCTGCTATCTTCCTCTGCGCAATTTTTCAAATCTGCAGCTTCAATGTGTGGAGCAATATAGCGTTCCCATAATTGCCGGGATTCATCATCCTTCCACACCGGTGAACGAAAGAGCGCATACCAGCTTTGCAACTGCTCAACAAGGTGCTCAAGGTATTTTTTCTTTCTCACATCTGAACTATCGTTTTGCGATGCATCCTTTGGTTTTAAAAAATAATATTTTCGTTCGCCGGGAATGTGTTTATAATCAGACATCATTGCAAAGGCGATGCGCGCCCTATCCCCATGGCGCCTCAAAGCCAGGCGCATGGTACGCACCGTTTTGGACATAAGATCATCAACCGAAAGGGACTGATGATACGATTCATAATCGTTCTGGCTGTCGCTTCCATCATCGGCGGCAATTTCTGCTTCCTTCCATCCCAATTTTTTCAATTCTTCCAGACGCTTTTTCTGCTTTTCAGTTTTTCCATAACCATTCAGACACAATGCTTCGATCAACGGCATTCGAACGCCGCACCATGTTTCAAAACCATGCACCTTCCATATCTCTTCGTTCGAAGTTTCTCGCGTTTCCGATTCTTCGCCCTGAACTTTAATCGTAAACTGCCGCTCAAGGCGCGCCCATGATGCAGGATG
The DNA here is from genome assembly GCA_937921485.1 of uncultured bacterium. GTDB lineage: Bacteria > Spirochaetota > UBA4802 > UBA4802 > JAGODF01 > DYLV01. The sequence goes on along the minus strand of CAKZSV010000041.1, from coordinate 46,669 downwards.
CTCTTTCCCATTCGCACGCACATCAGGTCCAATGCGTCGATAGACGGTGCTTTTATTGTTATTTGTTACATAGAAATAAAGAGATTTTGAATCAGGCGGCTCGACATTCGCACTTTTACATTCATTCTGCATATCCTTCGATGATAGCGTTTCCCACACTGCACACGACGCAGCAGAGCGGTGGCCTAAATCCACTGAAAGAATGCGAAGATGCGGCAGCCGGCAGAGAATGAGTTTTGCATGCGTCCCCCGCGAGGCATTTTCTTTTGCGAAAGGAACATATTTATTCTCTTCAAAATAGCCAGAATTATTTTCACGATAGGTATGCCATGGTCCCTGGCATAGAAGTTTTGGGGAAAATGTGACAAGCCATTTTATGTTTTTCACACAGCGTTCAATTTTTTGCTCTTTTATTTTTTGGCTTAGGCTTGTATTGTCACGAATCTTCGCAATTTTTTCAAGCTGCACTCTCGGGGCCTGAAGCCTGCCATTCCAGTATTTTTCATCGAATACCATACCGATACGAAATCTGGTATCCTCACCACCGAAAATAGCAGTACAAAAACGGCTGACGCGGGATACCTCTTTTGAAGAACCATCGTTCTGATTTTTCGATACAGATATTATTTCACTTTGTAAGCGCTTTGATTGCCACCGCAGAGGCATCTTGACAATTTGTTGGCCATTCCATACTTCCATGATAATTCTATTGGGCGTTGTCGTCGCTGGATTTTTATGTACATCATACGCAATTTCCCAGCGGGATTCGCCGAAATCACAAAATACCGGATGCAGCAGCGCATCGGGATGGCGGTACGCTGGCACCTTATACTGCCGCTTTTTCCGTTCTGCTTCCGATGCGCGCGCAAAATCAATAAGATATGACGGTTCAACTTCATCATTTTCTTTTTTCCACACGCAGACTGCATCATCTTCAGCAAGCGTTTCGAAAAGCATTTCATCACCGAATTTTGGAAGTTCATCCTGAAGCTGTTTTATTTTTGCAATTCGATCATCCTTGCTAACACACTCTTTTGTGTTCCATGCTTTTACAATATCTTTCCAGCCATCGACCGCACGTTTTGAAATGCGGAATTCACCCAGTGCTCCGCTTGCCTGCGCACGTGTGATACAATAGTTTTGCAGTATATTTTTTACCTGTTCAGGAATATCATTTAGTTTCGCAAGATCGCGTTTTAGCTTTTCTCGAAGCGCTTCTGCCCGTTTCATCCAGGTATGTGCCACAGAAACGCGCCGCGCCGCGTGATCTAACATCACCGAAAATTGTTTATGGCGCGACGTGCCTATCTTATTCTTTCCTGTAGATATTGCATTTAAAATGCTTAGGTTGTTGCCGTTAGCACCGCTTTGATACGTGCACCCAATCGTGCGCTCAATATCGTTTAAAATATAAAGTGCATAGTCACGAAATCCTTTATTACCAATTTTCGATGTGCATTTCTTTTCGTCTTCAGCAGCGCTTTCTTTTAATTTTTTGATGTCATCCCCTGAAATTGTTTTTTTTGTGGATGTCGCATCAAATAATTCTTTAATGATATTCCGTGTCGCGCTTTTATGTCCTCGTCCGCTTATCAGTTGTAGTATTGCATTTGCATGGTATGATTCTGGCTTTAATTTCAGGTGGTGCGCCAGGCTTTTCAAACAGGCTTCCCGCGATTTCATTTCTTCTCTTGTTGGATCCCATTGCGAAATTTTCTTGTACACACTGGCAATTGTAGCAAAATGAGCACCCGTCCCTAATCCAAAACGCTCACTCAGCCACCCACCGGCATTTTTTACAAGTTCCTTTTGCTTTTCCTCTTTCTCGCGTGTTGTTTCTTCATCTAACGCTTCTTCATCATTGTCTTCGATACTCGCTGGAGCAAAATATGCGGCCGTGTTTTTAAAGAATGCATCCAGAAAATCATTGATATCATCTGTGCGAATGCTCAGACCCCTTTCTTTTGCATCGCTGCACGCATCGCGAAATGCAGCATTGCGATTGACCCACACGGCATCGTCGCGAATCGGTGCAGAAATCGATGCGTCGCATACATCGAGCCAGTCTTCTATCGCACTTTTCGAAAGGCCTTCGCTTTTCAAAATCTCCCGAAGTGCTTCCCGAAGATTGCGCCTGCGCACATCAGTATCATCGCTTCCAGATGCGATGATGTATTTTTCTGGTGCACCGTTTTTCGACTCAACAGAAAGCCATGAAAGGGCTAAAAATATCTTTCTTCGTTTTTTTTCACCTTCATCGATTGCTTGTTTATTTTTCCCATAACTTTCTTCTGCAAGCTTACTACTCAATCCTCCGCGAAACGTCAGCAGCCATTCGCCAAAAGCTTTTGCACCTTTGTTGACCAGTTCATGCGTCTGCCATAGCGCATCCCGCCACGGTTCGTCTTTTTCGTTTAGCCCGGTTAGACGCATCGTATATGCGCGCTGTGTCGTTGGTGCATTCATAACCATTGTACCTTCCTACTTACTTACCGCACATTCTGCAGTATCCATGCACCTTTTTCCCTTTCTGCTCATGACCCTTTACCCAGCAGCATCCTTTTTTTCTTTCGCATTCGGTTTTTTTAAGGTCTTTGCAGGGCGAATCTTTGGTAGCCGCAGTAAGGAAAGAACCTGAAGCCGCGGCAAGAGCAATAATCAAAAAGAGCGGAAACAATCGTTTCATACGCATCCTCCTGTTCTAAACTTAATTGCATATACACCATACGTTTTATTTTGAAAAGCAAATTTTTTTTTGATTTTTATCGCGCGACACATCATTGTTCAGGACATGACACCCGATGAATTCGACTATGAAAAAGCGCGAAAGTTTCTGGAAAAGAAATATCAGGAAAAGCAATCCGCGCTTGCTGAGGATTTCAGGAGAGCCTGGCGCGAATCCGATGCCATTATTGAAATGATTAAAAAAAAATATAACCCCGCGAAAATATATAGATGGGGCTCATTGCTTGATCAAAATCATTTTTCAAAGATATCCGATATCGATATTGCCGTTGAAGGAATTACCTCCCCTGAAGATTTTTTTAAACTTTGTGCTGATGCCATGGAGATGACTTCTTTTCCCCTGGATATAGTTCAAATGGAAAAAATTGAACCTGAATTTGCCGAAATTATAAAATTAAAAGGTAAAATCGTATATGAACGTTGAAAAAGAAATAGTGATTCTTATAAAAGAAATTGAAAATGGCATGATGGTGTTCAAACGTATCCTTGATTTTTATAAAGAATACCTCAACAAAATTGATGTCACCTCTAAAAAAACAGAGGATGCGATTGTTATTTCCGATGTGTTTGTAAATGCATATACCTGTCTTGAAACAATTTTTTTACGAATATCACGTTTTTTTGAAAACAACCTGGACGAACAATGCTGGCATCAGGATCTCCTTTACAAAATGACTCTCTCAATTGAAGGAATTCGAGAAAAAGTTATCTCGGACGAAACGCACACTATTCTTCTCGAATTCTTGCGATTCCGTCATTTTAAACGCTATTACTTTGAGTTTAATTACGATTGGGATAAAATCAATTTTTTACAAAACAAATTCGAATTACTTATTCCTTTAATTCAAGAAGATATTTCAAAATTTATAAACTTTCTACGTCGCCTTGCAAAAAAATAAGGGAACTTCTAAAAACTATTTATAAGGATGTTCCCTTGTGGGCACAATATATAGGATAAAACCGCTTTCTTTTTATCTTTATAATATGAAGAAAGCGGTTTTTAGAGGTGCCCATAATATTAATGAAAAAACCGCCCCAGCTTTGCCGAGCGGTTTTTTGCAGAACTACGCGGCAGTGTTATTATTCATAACATCCGATTTGCCGCGAAATGACGATGCGCTGGATTTCGGATGTGCCTTCGCCGATTGTAAGAAGCTTATAGTCCCGATAGAATCGCTCCACATTATACTCTTTCATGAGACCATAGCCGCCGTGAATTTGCACGGCCTGATCCACCACCCGGCCCATCACTTCCGAGCAGTAGAGCTTTGCCATCGCGGCATGTTTGGAGAAGGGTAATTTCGCATCTTTAAGTTTGCACGCCTTATAGAGCAAATTTCTTGCTGCTTCAATTTCGGTGGCCATATTTGCAAGCTTAAACGCGTTTGCCTGAAACGTGGAAATAGGCTGACCAAACTGCTTGCGCTCCCTTGCGTATTTCAGCGCAAGCTCGTACGCTCCCTGCGCACCACCAAGGCCCATCGCCGCAATGGCGAGCCTGCCGTTATCCAGCGTGGAAAGCATCTGATGAAATCCTTCGCCGCGCTTGCCTAAAAGATTTTCTTCTGGCACGCGACAATCATCGAAGAAAAGTTCACCGGTATCCGACGCTCGCCACATCATCTTGCGCGTCATTTTTTTTGCGGTAAATCCCGGGGTACCATTGGGAACCAGAATGCAGGAAATTTCTTTCTTAGCATCGCCGCGAACTCCGGTAATTGCCTGCACTGTACAGACACCCGCCATTTTCGACGTGGAATTTGTGATAAAAATTTTGCTGCCATTGATGATCCACTGGCCGTTTTCCAGCTTCGCGTGTGTTTTGCTCGCTCCTGCATCGGAACCTGCCTCCGGCTCGGTGAGACCGAACGACGCAAGAACTTCACCCGCGCACAGCCGCGGAAGCCACTCCTCTTTTTGTTTTTCGCTTCCGAAATAATATATCGGACCGATTCCCAGGGAATTTGCGGCCGCAACCGTCGCGGCCTGCGAGCCATCTATCCGTGCAAGCTCTTCCACGGCGATGACGTAGGAAAGATAATCCATACCGGCGCCGCCATATTTTTCCGAAACCACGATGCCGAAAAGCCCCATGGCAGCCATCTTCTTTGTAAGCTCAATCGAAAACGTTTCGGTTTCATCGAGTTCCTGCGCAACCGGCTTTATTTCTTTTTCGGCAAATTCCCGAACATTTTGCCGAAGTAGCTTTTGCTCATCGGTTAGTCCGAAATCCATCATGATGAACCTCTTTTACCCGGTTAGTTTCAAATTTTTAACATCCCCACGACACAATCAAACTTTTTCAAAATGGATGATGTCATCAATGCCCCCATTCCTTTCATTTTTTGGCTTTAGTTTTGCACCAACTTTCATTCCAATTTTCAATTCCTCCGGCTTAACTTCAATCCTATGCACAATGCCGCCCTGTACTCCTTTGAAGCGAACAAGACCAAGCACGTGCGGTTTTTCATGTCGTATGCCCTGATAATCGTAGTAACAGTGAGTATATGAATACAGTTCACCCACCAGTCCAATGGGAACATACTTTTCTATTGGAGCAAAACATTCCTCGCAATAGATAAGCGGATATATGGTTTTCGTTCCGCATTCTGAACATTCCGAGGCAATGAATTCATCCTTTTCCATTAGTGTTTTGAAAAATATATTTCCTGCAACTCCGAGAGTGTACTGGTAATTTACTGGAATCTCACCTTCGAAATAACCGAGCTTCGTGTTTAAATGTATTGAATCTTTAAATGACATACCATACCTCCTCTATCAATATGGTTCAAAGAAGCGAATATCATCAATTGAGCCTACGCGCTCAGCCACTGGTTTCCACACGGCTTTTACCTTCATGCCAATCTTCACTTTTGCCGGATCAACATTCCCCAGCACATGCATAATACCCTGTCCCTTTGAGGCGCCGTCAATTTCAATCACTGCCGGTATATGCCGCGGCTCATCCGGTTTGAGCCTGCTCGCATCCCAATTCACATGGCATATTGCAAAGGTATTAACCACACCTGTATCATTTACGGCAATTTCGCCGTCAGTAGGACGCCAGCAAAGTTCGCAGAAACTCCTCACCGGCAGCATAATCCTGCCGCATCTATTGCAGCATGATGCAAGAAGCTTGCCCTCTTTTAAACCCTGGAGATATTTTCCAATTGCTATCCCATTATCCCAGGCATATTGGAGTTTAGGTTTCCAGGAAATTTTCAAAGCCTTTTCATATTCTTCGCTCGTTAGCCCTTTCATCGGAACCTTTTCAATTTTCATACTTGCCTCCTTGTTTTCATCTTCGCAATACTATAACTGTACCAACCTGCATCAAATCTCCCCATGCCTGCGCAAGACCTACCCGTGGTTTTCCAGGCACCTGTCTTTTTCCTGCTTCCTCCCTCAATTGGAGAAAAATCTCAATAACCTTCATAAGACCTGTCGCCGCAATAGGATTCCCAACTCCCAGAGCCCCACCGGACGGACACACAGGCAGATTTCCAGTACGGGCGGTATAGCCTTCCGCCGTCAGCCGTGCTGCATCCCCCCGTTCGCACAGAAGGAGTCCTTCCAGATGGTGCAACTCCTTATAGTCGAAGGGATCGTACGGTTCAGCAACCTGGATTTGTTTATGAGGTTCGGTTATACCCGCCATTTCATACGCCATTCGGGCAGCTTTTTCCACATATCGTGGATAATAGAGATCTTTTGTCGCCCAATATGCAGTGTCGAGATTCCAGCCCACCCCGTCTATCCATACAGGTTTATCAGTCAACCGCTTCGCGACATGCTCGCTGACAAGCACCATCGCCGCTGCTCCGTCGGAAGCAGGGCTTATATCAAGACGGTGAACCGGTTCGGCAAGAACCTCGGAATTGAGCACATCTTCAAGCGTTACCGTATCAGCAACTTGTGATGAGGGATGATCAAGTGCGTTATTCTTATTCTTTACCGCAACACGTGCGATATCTGCTTTTGTCAGACCATACGTTTCCATATATCTCCTCATCTCAAGGGCAAAAATCCAGATAAGCGTAGGCTTCAAAGGCTGTTCCGTAGTGTGATCAAAGATCGTTAAAAACGCACCCTGAGGATGTGGATGGCACGATGACATTTTTTCCGAACATACTACAAGGCACACATCGCATGCACCCGATGCAACATGCATCCATCCATGAATCGGTGCGAAAACCCCTGTTCCACCGCCAACAAAATTTCGTATGTATTGCTTCCCATTTCCTCCGGCTCCGCTTAACAGATATTCACCTTTCATATGAACGCCATCAAAAGCATCAGGCGCTGTCCCTAAGGTAATCATCTCCACATCTTTTAGCTTTAACCCCGCCTGATCGAGCGCCATTTTTGAAGCTAGATACGCCATTTCAGGGCCTGTTTCTTCTGCGCGGCGTACAAATTTTGTGATCCCCGCACCGACGATTGCAACTTTTCGATATCCCATAATAAAACCTCCTTTTACTCATTCGAAAGAATTGCCACAGCCCCTGTAGCTGTTGGCACTCCGCGCCAGGATTGCACAAGGCATCTTTTCGCATCTTTTACCTGCCGCGCTCCTGCCTGATTCCTAAGCTGAAGAACCGCTTCATACAATTTCATGCCACCACTCGCCTCAAATGTATGACCGACGCCAAGTGATCCTCCCGAAGGGTTAACCGGAAAATCGCCATCAAGCGAAGTAACCCCGCTTTCAGTCAAATACCCTGCTTCTCCCTTCCTTGCCAAACCCAGCGCCTCAAGATGCTGAAGTTCTTTGTACGAATATTCATCACAGATTTCAGCGAAATGCAATTCTTTCCGTGGATCAGAAATACCCGCCATGCTACACGCCTTGCGCATCGCAAGTCGCGCATAATCAGCCTCAGCTATATTTCTTGACCACAGATTTCCATTCCCCGAAAACCAGGCAATACCGTCGATCCATATGGGATTTTTGCAGAGAGCCCGTGCCTCTGCTTCAGATGCAAGCACCACCATTATCGCTCCATCTGCTCTTTCAGATACATCAAGGCGCTTCAGCGGTGTAGATATCGGTTCCGAATTGAGCACATCATCAACAGAGAGTTCTGCCCCATATGCAGCGTTGGGATTTTTCTGTGAATTTTTTTTGTTTTTTACAACCACCCTTGCACACTGTTCTTCTGTATTTCCCGTCATTTCAAGAAAGCACTTCATTTCGAGTCCCGCTACAAATTTTGCATTTTCCTTGAGCGGGCGCAAATACACAGGATCAAGCGCGAATGCCTGTACCTCATCAAGCGTTTTCACATTCGAAGCTTTTGAATGGGCTTCAACTGCAATAGTCGTAAATCTGCCGGTGTTTATCATCATGCAGCCAACACCAAGCGCTTGCAGAAAATCTGCAGTGACCGTATGAACAGGCCTCATCACAGCTCCCATCTGATCGGGAACATACTCATCAAAGATGCTATATCCTTCCATGAAATCTTCAGATGCGGTGATGAATGAATCGATCTGCTTAGGATGCAACCCCGCTTCCCCATAGGCTTTCACTGCCGCCGTATAGGTAAGCTCCTTAAACGACAAAGAAGGGCTAACGGAATTGAATCCTGTCACCCCAATTCCAACAATTCCAACGCGTTCTTTCATTATCGTTATCCTCCTGAAGTTAAAAAATTAAATCGTCCCAACCCAGAGCGCCACCGCGCGCGACCGCGATATATTGGTAATATGCTGTTTCCCGGGCTCCGTCCAGAAATGAACCATATCGCCTTCATTCAGCATCACTTTCCGATCTTCATGCGTCAGCTCAAGAGAGCCTTTGAGCACGCACAGCACTTCCTGGCTGTTTCTGATTCCCTTTCTCGCCGGGATGCTCTTGCCCGGCTCCACCATCAGCACCGCGCTATCAATTGTTCTGCGCGACTCCGGCGGAAAAAACCTGCGCGTCGCAAATCCCACGTGCGGAATGTCCACGTCCGATAAATCTTTTTTTCTAATTATTGATATCCGCTCCTGATTCTGCGCCTGCCGTATCACCTCCCCCGCATCGCAGCCTATCGCGGCACAGATGCTCATTAGTGTATCTACTGAGGGAGAATTCACGTTGTTTTCAATCTGACTTAAAAAACCTTCGGAAATACCCGCTTTTGCCGATACTGCCTTCAGCGTCAATTTCCGCTCTTTTCGCTTCAATCTGAGCACAGAACCGAGATCCATCTGCTACCGTTATAAACATTAATCATTATAAATATATATTATATGTAAAGATTTACTAATAATTACTATTAACATTTTTGTCAATACTTTTTTTAAAAATTGCACTTCAATACTTAATAGCGAATCAAAATTTTTTTAAATCCGTAAAAAAATTTTATTTCTATCTTCTTTTTATCGTATTAATGAGTGAAGTGCAATGTTATTTCAAGGAGGAGCACTCTATGTACATGAAGACCAGCTACTGCATGACGGAAGACGTGATTGCAAAGGTTACGGAGGCAGAAAAGAAAACCGGACGCAACAGGGTAGATTTAATCGACCAGGCAATGCGGATGTTGATCCATGATTTCAAGAAGCTGCGGAAAAAATGGGATGGAGCGGTTGAATATCAGAAGAGAACCGATGAAGACGGCAATCCAATAAAAAAACATCGGGTGAAAATGAAATTACTAAAGTTTGATAATCTGCTGATGCAGGATATGCGGCGGTTTTGCTTTATGTCGATTTCGCTTCTCATTGCCATTGCCGTGGAAACCTACCTTGATGAGGTGGTGGCGTACTATTGTGCGAAGTATTATGATGATGTTGCGGATAATTATCTCCTCGGAAACTGGTCACTTCATGAAAAATATACAGAAACAGGCACCTGCATCAAAATCTGGTACGGAGTACCGCCAAATTACATGGAAGAGTACTTCGGCTAACACCACTCACCTATCCGCAATAACATCATCTCGAACCGGATTTTCCCTTTCGGCTATGAAAGCTGTTGCTTCGCATAAACTCTGGCCCTGGGCGGATATCATACACATTTTTCTTTAAATTACGAAACTGCATGGAATATAAAATGATTAAAAAAAATCGACGGCCATCCTTAATGGCCGCCGATTTTCCTTATAGACTTGTTACTATTGAAGCGCTATTTCGTCTGCGTCGATGATTTACCTGATTCTCCCCTAAACAGCCTGTCGAGTTCCTGACCGTCAAAATTCACTTCAAAATCATCGGTCAGGACTTTCAGCTGATCAAAGAACATATACACCTCATCATTCACCGAAGCATTCGGATCAGCCCTCAACACAAAGCGGACAATCTTAATGAACTTTGTCTGGGGGAAGGTGTCCACTTCTTGTGGAATGTTAATTGGAATATATGCCTTCATCGGCCTCCATCCCACAAAATCGGTTTTTCCCATTTTTAGGATATGGACCCTATTCTGGTAGTCTTCCACCCAGCATTCGAGGTGATAGGGATGCCCGCGGGAATGCACCCACATGGAAACGCCTTTTGCTCTACCGGGAAGAATGATTCCGCGGATTTTTTTGCCCGGTTCATCGGCGGGCGTCAGCTGAGGATTGACGGGCGGTTCGAGATGCACGGAATTATATCCCGGATAGCGGAACTTAAAACGCATCCCGTAGATTTTCTGGACCTTATCCACTTCATTGTTTTTAATGCCGAGCTTATTATGCGACCACTCATCGGGCCTCATGTCGCTTGGACGCCCGGGAATAATTTTCTGCTCAAGGATTGGCACAGGATTCTTGTCCTTCTTGTTCGGGTCTTTCAGCACAGGCGGGGTGGCAGTGAGACGCCATCCGTCCTCACCTTCAACTTTTGAAGGATCTTCAAAATCATCAATCACAAATGCCTTGAGCTGCTCAGAGCTGATATCCGGGTTCACGTTGGTCACAACCCTTGGATACGCGCGCTGCGGAATGAGATACAAACCGAGCGCCACACATGCCATTACAAGTATTATTCTACGCGTGGTTATCATATAAATTCCTCCCTTCCTTTATCCCTGTTTTACCAGTTATCCTTAATGGTCGTATCACCCGTAAACTCAGAGAGGTCGGTGCGAATCCGGAAATTGTCCATATAGAAATAGAATGTACCGGGCACCTCATAGGTATCTGACTCCACAAAGAATGAAACAAACTGGAGGTTTTTATCCAGCAGCGCATACCGCGTTGACTGCGGCAGCCAGCCGGGAACCACCACCGACATTTCCTTCCATCCCCAGAAATCAAGGCGCCCCATTTTCAGCTTATGAAGATTTCCCGTATAATCGCGGAGCTTGACGTACAGGGTATGGCGGAATTTTCTCCCCAGTACCCATACGCGGATTTCCTTCGCCTTGCCGCGGATGACGTATTCGTTCGGAGGAAAGACTTCCACCCTGTCGAAACCTCTGTCCATAAAATACGTGCGAACACCAAGCACATATTTCACTTCATGCTCAAATCCGTTTTCATCAACGCCTTTATCCTCACCGCCTTCCAGGCCAAGCTCCCTGGTGGGAACCACCGATACCGAACCATCATCGTTGACGATGCGCGGACGCCCCTCGAGCTTTCGCGTTTTAGTTTCGCCTAAAGGGCAGGTAGCCATTGCCCTCCAATCCTCGCAGTTCTCAAAATCATTCATCCAGTCCCATACAAGGCCGTTCTTCTGCACCTTGTCGCTTGCCGATTTATCAGCGGGCGCGGCCTGCTGACCAATAAGTTTGCCATTCCCCACCAGAAAAATCAATATTCCGATGAGCATCGACAGAATTACCGATTTAACCTCCCTTTTCATTCGAGTAACTCCTTTTAATAAAGTTTAAACACATACAAAATCATTGATGATTACAAAACGCATCACTCACATTCCTTTCATTCAGGAACACACATGCGCCACGATAAGCTGACCTTCTCCGATATAGTATCGGCATCTATTGGCGAAAAATTTACTATAAAACATTCATTAAAGCCCAGTGTTATTATAATAAATCTCATTTTCTATAAAAATACCATTCTATCTCCTTGTCAACAATATTATTCTTATCGTATTATTTTTGCGTTAATGCGGCTATGCAGTGGTCTGCATCATTTTCATTGTACCGTGATACCTCTTTTGCTCAATAAGACATAATACTGCTTTCCGCTGATAATCAATTTTTGTTGCAGTATGTCATCTCCCAGGTTGTTGCGCTGAGCTTTTTTTAATTCTTTGCAATTTCTGTGAATACGAAATTGCACAAAACAAAAACCGCAATCACATGTTTTGAAAAGACTTCATAATCTATTTTCAGTATGTTATTTACACAAAACCGACTGGTTGGTATTACAAATCAAAAGATGCAAGGGGTATTATCATGAAGAAGTTCGCAATCGCGCTTATTTTGTTGATCGCCGCCACCTCAACGCTCTTTGCGGGCGGGAGCTCATCATCTCTCAATCTGCGCTATCCAATCGTGCTGGTTCATGGGTATGCGGGTAGCGACCAATTCATATTCGGCATCGATTATTTCTACGGTATCAAAGAAGCCCTTGAAGACCAGGGCGCCAGAGTATTTGTGGTGGATATGAGCGCGTTTGCCACATCGTCGGTACGAGCCCAGCAGTTAAAAACCTTTATTCTGCGCGTGCTTGCCGTCACCGGCAAATCAAAAGTTAATATCATCGCTCATTCTCAGGGCGGCCTCTCCGCGCGCTATATGATTTCCAACCTTGGAATGGCCGGAAAGGTTGCCTCTCTGGTGATGATATCCGCTCCGAATCGGGGAACTGCGCTTTCTGATGTAGTGATAGGCAAGCTTCCCAATGCCGCCCAATGGGCAATCAGCGCTATCGCAAACACCCTGTGGGGCGGACTGGTTGCGGGGGAAGCTAATTCAGATTTTCTTGCCGCCACCAATGAAATGACGCATGATAACATGAATAATGTATTCAATCCCAACACTCCCGATTCCCCCCTGGTCCGCTACTACAGCTATGCCGGGAAAATGTACGCGGTATCTGCGAACATCATCCTCACGCCAACCTGGCTGCTTCTCCGCTATTATGACGGCGATAACGACGGCATCGTCCCCGTCTCCAGCGCCCGTTGGGGAATCTGGAAAGGAACCATCACCGGCCTTTTCGGCGTGGACCATTTTATGGAAATCAATCACCTCTTCGGCAATACGCCCGGATTCGACGCGGAAGGTTTTTATGTGAATGTTGCGAAAATGTTGAAAAACGACGGCTTTTAGCACCTTTGCAATTCATTTCCTCATTGCCTCTTAGCCCGGCAACCTCTGTCGGGCTTTTCTTTTTTTATTTCATCATTATTATCATGTGCTACACTTTTGTACATGGAGGAGATTATCGACAAAACAATTGCCCGCCTTCGTCACATCTACGAAACGCGGGGGCTTTGCACTGGCATTGCTCCGTTATTCCAGCAAGCAGTCTATGATATCGCACTACAGCATCCCCGAAAGCTTCCATGGAGAATTTCACCTTCTCCGTACACGGTGTTCATCTCCGAAATTATGCTTCAGCAAACACAGGCGAAGCGCGTGGCAGAAAAATTCCCTTTGTTCATTAAAGCATTTCCCGATTTTTATACGCTCAGCAAGGCCGATTTTCACGATGTCCTGCGCCACTGGAGCGGGCTTGGCTACAATCGACGCGCTCTTTCACTTCACAAATCAGCGCGCATCATCGTGTCGGACTATCGCGGCATGCTGCCGGCCGATCCCAATCTATTGCGCCGGCTTCCCGGCATCGGGCCAGCCACCGCATGCTCAATATGCGCCTTCGCATTCAACATGCCCGTGGTGTTTCTCGAAACCAACATCAGGGCGGTGCTTATACATGCGTTCTTTCATGATGTCCCCAAAGTTGCGGACGCATCGCTCTACCCGCTGGCGGAACTCTGCCTGGATCGCACATCCCCCTCCCGCTGGTATAATGCTCTCATGGACGCGGGCGTGGTGATAAAGCAATTACACCGGAATCCTTCTCGTAAAAGCTGCGCATACCGGCGTCAGAGCACATTCGAAGGGTCGAGGCGTCAGCTTAGAGGGAAAATCCTGCAATTGATTATTACTGAAGGTAGTGCGAGAGAAGAAATAATTATGCGCAATTTGCGCGATGATCCGCACATGGTTAAACAATGCCTTATCGACCTATCGCGCGAAGGATTTCTTGTAAAAGACGAGAAAGGAAATTACGCACTCTCCGATATGTAAGCGCCGGACGGACGCTTCACATTTTTGCGAGATCAATTTTTTCTTTAAGCCGCGCCCCCTGCTGCGACACCACCAGCGATGAGGCGTAGCTCGCGATTTTGCCCGCTTCTTCAATGGGCATTTTCCGCGCTATTCCGAAAAGCATCCCCGCTGCGTACATATCGCCCGCACCGTTGGTATTCGCCACCTTCGTTCGATAGGGCTTGATCTTATGCACCGTATCATTCGACTTAATGAGGCTGCCTTCTTCTCCAAGCTTCACCACAGCAATTTCTGTAATCAGATATATCACATGCAGCGCTTCCGCTGCGTCCTGGGCGGTGAAGGCGCGCGCTTCTTCCTCGTTGACAAACACGATATCGGCAAAGTGCCTCACGATGCGCTTAAATTCTCCCAGATTTCGCTTGATGAGCAATGGATCCGCAAGATCTACTGAAATTTTTACTCCGTGTTCTTTCGCAACGCTCATTGCAAACACGGCGGCTTCTTTCATATCGCCTTCCAGAAGGTAGCCTTCAACATGCAGGATTCTGCTCTTTTTAATCGCATCGACAGGCACATCTTCGGGTTTCAGGTGAACGGCCGCCCCAAGATGCGTGGCAAATGTCCTTTCGGAATCCGGGGTGATGAGTGTTATGGCATGTCCGGTGAGCGACGCATGACGGCTGATGCAGCATGCAACACCTTCTTTTTCAGTTTCTGCAATATACAAATCGCCCTGAGAGTCGTTGCCCACCTTGCCGATGAAGATGCTTTTCCCGCCTAAATTAGCGATACCCGCCATCGTATTCGCCGCGCTGCCACCGGGCGTAACAGTTCCTTCTTTTCCCTTCAGCGATTCAAGAATTCGCTTGCTCGACACTTCATCGACGAGCTGCATGGTTCCTTTCTTGAGTTTGAGCGCATCAAGAGTTGCATAATCAACTTCAAAGGTCAGATCCAGAAGCGCCGAGCCGATACCCACCACGTCATTCACCAATTTCCTCCGCACGTCGTAGCGTTCGATGCGGTCATATTTAAAGTGGTCTTTCTTTTAGCAAGAGATTTTTTAAATTCTGTGCGTTATTCCGCATTTTTGAGAAATGTACTTCTGAATTTTAGTATAAGAAAATGCTTGCGAAATCAATGAGCATCCCATACGAAGTGTCTTATGGAGAAAGCGATGATTCAGAGAATTGACCATGTGTCTATCGCCGTGCGCGATTATGAAAAGGCACGGCGATTTTTTCAGGAGATTCTCGGCGCGACACCCGGCGCAGGGGCTGATGACGGTTCATTAAAATTTTTCTGGAAGATTTTTTCCCTTGGCGATTTGAGCCGCATCGAACTCATCACCCCAACAGATTCGGGAAGTTTTCTGGATGGATTTCTCAAAAACCGCGAAGGCGGCGTGCATCACATCACTCTTCAGGTTGCAAACATACACCATGCCCGCCAAACGCTCGAGCGCGCAGGAATTCCCTATTTCGGCTATCACGAATACCCTGGCGGCGTATGGAAGGAACTCTTCATCCATCCAGAAGATGCATTCGGTGTGCTCATTCAGCTTGCGGAATTTACGGCAGATGACTGGCTGGCGCCTGAAGTCCGCTTTCAGGATTCTTCAAAATATAAAGTTTCACGGGATGGAGATTCGATCACACTCTCGTTTCCGCATCCCGGCGGGGGCGTTTTCACCGCAACACTTTCGGATGAGGAAGCGCGCAATTTAAGCACGCAACTTCAAAGCATCATAAAGTAGAGGTGTACCGATGAAGCGATTTCTTGTATCTGTAGTATTCATCATTGCATGGGCATCTTTGACACAGTTCGCGGAGGCATCCAATACGTTCGGCATCGGCTTTATTTTGGGAGACCCTTCCGGCTTTACGGCAAAATATTTTATCAGCGGAAACGACGCGATTGACGCGGGAATCGGCCCGAGCGGCCGCGATGGGTTTTATCTGTATGCGGATTACCTTCGCCATTTCAGAACTCTTTTTCCGGTGAGCGAGCTTTCGCTGTATGTGGGCGCTGGTCTCGGACTCCATGAACACGACGAAGAGAGCAAGCACCACAAAGAGGATGAAGTGAGTTTGGAGGCACGGCTGCCTCTGGGTATCGCGTACACTTTCAGACAGGTACCCATTGAAGTGTTTCTTGAATTGGCCCCTGCGCTTGAATGTATTCCTGATATCGATTTCGATTTACGAGGCGGACTCGGCGCGCGGTATTATTTCTAATTCACCGGCTAATCTTTTTCTTAAAATCGTTCAGCATTTCCACCATAATCGCGATATGTTCGGCAAGCATTTCAACGGCAATAGCAGGATCATTAAGTTCAACCAGTTTCGCATATAAATCCGCCACCGCCTTGCGCAATGCCTGGTCTTTTGCAATGATGCTCTTAACTCCATCGGAGGACTGATCATGTCCTCCGCCCTTTTTCTGAATGTTGTCCAGCACGCGCCGATGGACTTTACTGAGGATATCGTTGGGATCCATTCGCATGAGCAGAGCAAACAATTATTTCGCGCTGCCCTCAGCCTCCTTTTTTTCTTCCTGCTTTTCGCCTTTAATGCGCTTGACGTCTTCTTCGATGCTCTCCCGCTTTAAATCGCCGACCACGCGTATTGATGGAATGAGTTCATCAAGAAGCGTTCTCTGCCCCTCCTCGCCCGTTGCTGCGCTCTTTTGCGGATCAAACACCCTCGAATAGTTATCGAAATGATGTATTAAATACGCATTGTAATCGACATCGCTTCCGCCCTGCTTGCTCATCATCTTGAGGGTGGAAAGGATGAGCTTGAAATTGAAATCCTTCACATATTCCCGCATCACGTCTTCGGCTCTGTCAAACTCCGAATACAAAAGATGCTTCGCTACAATCTTTTCCTTTCTGTGCCGAACTCTGCGGTCAACATTGCTTTCCGTTTGTTCTTCCTCGACAATCTTACCTTCCGCGGCTACAGGAGCCGGAGCGTTCTTTTTTTCCCATTCGTCAATCTGCTCATTCTCTTTCTTCATTTCATCAATAATGTCTTTGTCAGATTTTCCGGCAAAACGTTTATAAAACCTGTTCCCGGCTTTATTTTCCTCTTCAAGCAGATTGTTGAAAATATCCCGTTTTGTCTTATTATCACGGCTTTCGTAGAGCGCTAAAAAGCCATAGCGCTTCGCCCTGCGGGCCATTTTGATGCCTTCAATATACCGAAATATTTTGTAGGAATACAGCTTGGGATTTGATGCATCGGAAATCGTTTGAAAATTTCTCCCGACCGCCCTGTCTCGATATCCAAGCGTGAGATAGAGGCGGGCTCGGGCATTTTTTGATTTGATTATTTCAGGAGCCAGTTTGTCTAAAATAACTTTCGAGTCTTCAAGATAGATTTTGCTTATCACATCCCCGCAGAGGTCCACGTGATGCCTCTGCGATTCACGCACATGATGGAACGCGTTTTTATAATCCGACTGAAGATAGCCGACCTGACCGTTAAAATGATATTGATACACCTTGGTAAACTTATCATTCATGTTTTCAATGCGGCCTTTCCCGAAATTAGTGACGCATATATTCATAAACTCGATAAACTCCCGGTTCTCGCCGAGTATCCGTTCGGTTGTTGTCTGGTCGGAAAAAGGGAACGCCGGAGTAACACTGAAAAGCACAATTATCAACGCAATAACATTCCTGGCTCGCACGGATGCCCCCCTTTATATAATCAATGATTGAGTGTTCTTATGAGTACCTTATCCTGATTATCGGCCTCTACCCGCCTTTTCCTGACCATTAATCTCGGGAAAAATGGGGAAGTTCGAGCTTAACCGCACCATTATTCCACTTCAATCACCTCTGACGATACAGGCTTACCGTCAAGAAATGCTTTTATTGTGAACTTCCCTTTTTTCTTGAAATAATCCACCGGAATATATGAAGAGAGCTTCGTGAAGTCTCTGTCAATTTCAAAACTGATTTGCTTCACTCCATCGAGTTTGCCTCCCTGCTCCCGGCCTATTTCTATGACGAAATGTCCGGCACCCAGTTCCCGGCCGTTACGCTTATTCACTAAAAAAAACACCTTGCTTCCTTCCGGGAATACTCTTTGCGACTCAATATCCTGCGACACATCCTGAATTTCATGATCCGTAAGCACGAAACGCGCCTTTCCGCGCGCCGTGGAAACCATCACCATATACACCGCAAGTATGATAAGCACAACCGCCAGCACGCCTCCTCCCTTCAGCGCAATATTTTTTATATCGAACCCGCCCAGGCTGCGACCTTTATCCAGTGAGTGTTTTGAACGCTCTTTAGGCGCTTCAATTTCATTTCGACCGTTTGTCATACATCCCCCTTCCTTGTTTACGCTTTTTATGCGTGAATCGGTTGATAAACCAATCTGCACACGATATTAATTATAGCATCGTCATTATTACATCAATAGAGAAAGTCAACAATTTCTTTTTTTAAAAAAACTCCCGGAACCGCATTTGCGGTTTATAACTCCGGCATGCCTGCACAACTCCCCGCGGCATAGAACACGCAAAGAACTCAATTGATATTGTCCACAACAATCAAATTGTTCTTATCAGAAATTATGCAAATAAATCAATATTTTTAACTTGACACAATAGACTTTTATAGAATAATATTATTCATACAAGAAATGCTTGGCACATTCAGCGGAGTTTTACTGTCCGCATTATCGGTATGAAGGGGAGATTAATACTAAGAACTTTTAGTATTCACGGCATAATTTCAAGCAAAGATAGAAGAAATTCCATAAAGATATTTGCTTGATTTTTTCGGCAAAACGCCGGATTTGATTAAATAATAGGACGAAAATATCCGACTGTTTCAATAGATCAAGCGTCAAGGCAAAACTGTGGAAGAAAGCATTGTCATCCTCAAAGCCCGTTTCAAATCGAACTCGCTCGGGTTGTACGGCATCCTTTTGCTTATCTATAACCGTAATCACGACCTCGACAGCTATAATGCCGTCGTTTCAACCTACTCAAACCTCTACGATCTTGAGCCACATCTGGGCTGGGAAAAGTTTGAAGAAACCATCCTCGATGTGAAATGGAAAGGCAGCTACAATTCGAGCATGACCGGCTCGCTGATGGATAATATCAAAGCAATCGCTTCTGATGAAAAGCTGAAAAATCAACTTTTCGAATATCTGAACAACTACGATTACGACAACGCGGAAGTAACTATCTACGACGCGGTGAATAGAATCATACACGATAAAAACCTCATCCTTGAAATCGGCATTCAGGAAATAACTCCCGATGAGTTCAAAGAAACCAAAGAGAAAAGAAGCAAGACGGCCGTCTCATCGGAAAAAAGCCCGGTTGAAGACGGTTCAGCGATCCTGCCGATTGAACCCATTCTTTCACCCGTAAAAGGAAAACCGCTCTACGAGCTGAAAATCGGCGATAAAATCATGGCACGCATCACGCCCAATTCAGACAGGGCAAACTATTTCATCGACCTGCTCGACCTTCGCTCGGACGGAAACATCCGGCCCATCCCCTGCGAAATCATTGATATTAAATCGGCCGGTAAAAGCGCGCCTGTTGAGATGCTCACCCAGATCGGCCCCGGCATCTACGGCAAATGTTCCGAAGAAGAAAAGCAGGTGAAACTGCGCATCTACGATCCCCTTACCGACGGGCCTCAGGTAACAAAAGTTAATGCGAAGAAAGCAATGCCTTCAAAATCTGCCGAAGAAAAAGTTCCAACCGGGAGCATGCCGAAGTCGACCTATCTTATCATTGCACTCTTTGTAATTATCCTCATAATATTTCTTTTGCTCCTCTTTATCAGTTTTACGTGACAATTTTTAATGCACTCCTAACACAGAACAGCACCACAGTTACTCAAAAAAACATTGACATACGGCGCCTTATCTTACCAATATTAATAAATCCCGGAAACATGCCGATATATGAAGCAAGCCACATCGGGGAGGTGGATCATGTTTTATCTCCTGTTGCGATTGCTTCATGAGGAAATGGCCGGCGGCAGGATTACCCGGGAAGAGTACCGGCGCGCGGTAGAAAAAGCCGCCCGGCTACATGGAATCAGAAGGAACGGACTGCGCTAAAAATGCCTGACGATAGAGAATTCGTCCTGAAACTCGCCCGAAACAACGGCGTAAAATTCATACGCCTGTGGTTCACTGATATTTTAGGCTTCCTTAAAAGTTTCGCGATAACCATTGATGAACTTGAAGATTCCCTGGTGGAAGGCGTTCGTTTCGACATTTCAACGGCACTGGGTAAAATCAGCTCGGATGAATGTGAAGGCATTGCCATGCCCGACCCTTCGACATTTAAAATTCTTCCGTGGCGTCCCAAAGAAGATTCTGTTGCGCGCATGTTCTGCGATTTGTACACCATCGACATGAAACCCTTCGAAGGTGATTCGCGCCATGTTTTGAAGCGCAATCTCGAGAAGCTCGCTCAGCAGGGATACACTTTTTACACCGGCCCGGAAATCGAATTTTTTTTCTTTAGAAACAATACCACTCCCGAAATAATCGACCGCGGCGGCTATTATGACCTGATTCCTCTTGACCTGGCTACTGATTACCGCCGGCAGATTGTTCTGACTCTTGAAGATATCGGCATCGGCGTCATCTCCTCGCATCATGAGGGAGCGTTCAGCCAGCATGAGATTGACCTTCGCCATGAGGACGCGCTCACCACTGCCGACAATATCATGACGTTTAAGCTCATCGTCAAGGAAATCGCGCATAGAAACGGCATCTACGCGTCATTTATGCCCAAACCGCTTGCAAATCAAAGCGGCTCCGGAATGCATCTGCATCTCTCGCTGTTTCGGGACGATACCAACATTTTTTATTCGAAAAAAAATCTATACAATCTTTCCGATGAAGCACGCCATTTCATCGCGGGTCTTTTACGGCACAGCAACGAATTTTTTCTTCTCACCAATCAATGGATTAATTCATACAAGCGGCTCGTCTTTGGTTCTGATGCGCCGACACATATATCCTGGGGACATGTCGATTACACAACGCTTATTCGCGTACCGCAATACAGAAAAGAAAAGCCGAATTCCACCAGGATCGAACTGAAAAACCCGGACTCGGCAATAAATCCGTATCTGGTTTTTTCCGCGATTCTTGCAAGCGGCATGAAGGGTATTCAGGAACAATACGATCTTCCCGATCCTGTGCTAATGGAAGTAAAACCATCGTCACGAAGAGATATGATTAAAATGGGGCAACAGCCGGTACCGGATTCCTTAAAGGAATCTCTTCAGCACTTCGAGAAAAGCGCTTTAATGAGAGAAATACTGGGCGATTTTATCGTCGATAAGCTTATTGAGAATAAACTCATGGAACTCGAAAAAAGCAACACCTATATTACTGACTATGAAATAAACGAATATTTTCCATATCTGTGATATCGAAACTTATTTCAATTCCGGCTGCTTAAAAAAATTGAAAACATTCTCCAAAGGTGATATGTTATTAAACGAAACACAATTATGAAAGGCAATCATATTTGAATCCATGGATATTAAAAGAAAGATAATCGGCAATAAACTCGTCCTCTTTGAACTTTACGGCAAGTTCAATATAGAGGAAGTACTGCACTTTGAAGAAGCGGTAAACATGGTGATGCAGGATGCACCTACTGCGATCGCAATTAACATGGAGTCGATCAAATACATCGACTCATCGGGTATCGGCTCTCTCATAAAAACAATGAATATTGCCAAAGGCAAAAACATCGATTTTGTGATCACCGATATCGACAAAGAAATCCTTCACATTTTCAAGCTCGCCTATCTCGACCGCTTTTTTACCATCATGCCGTACAACGAATTGCTCGAACACTATTCGAAATAATGCCTTTTAACATTTAGAAAAATCCGCCTTCTTCTAATTTGCGCAAAAGCCTTCGATCATCGCTCTGCTCTTTAGCCGAAAGCATGCGCTCCACGTATTTGGCCAGTATATCGGTTTCAATATTGATTTCATCACCCGGAGAAAGCGAAGCGAAGGTGGTGCTTTTAAGCGTTTCGGGAATTATATATAGAATGAATCCCTTCCGGGTCAGCGATACAACTGTCAGCGAAACACCGTCCACAGCAACAGATCCCCGGGGCACAATAAATTTACGCAGATCATCTGAAGCTGATATTTCCATTTCCAGCCCGCTCGCATCGCGCCGAAGTGCAATCACCTTCCCCTTACCGTCAACATGTCCCTGGACCATGTGGCCGCCCAGCCTCGAATCAAGCCTCAACGCCCGCTCGAGATGCACGCGCCTGTTTTTAGCAAAACCCCCCAGCGTCGTCGCCTCGCAGGTAACTTTTGAAGCGAAGGCAGAGAAAGAATTCCTTCCGAGTTCTGTCACCGTGAGACAGGCTCCATGCACCGCAATGGAATCGCCGATTTTTGTTCCTTCGAGAACAGCCGAGGCTGCGATCGTAAAATGTACTCCATCGGCCTGCTTTCTGGTTTCCAGTACCGTCCCGATTTCCTCAATAAGCCCCGTAAACAAGATATTCCTCAAAAGCTTTCAAAATTAAATTCGCGGGCATAACCCCAGACCATAAGGTTGCCTCGAAGCATAACAGCGCTTGCGTCTTTCAGCTGCAAGGATTCCGCCATTTTTAACGGACTTTTTGCTATCATCACCGGTCTTCCCCCGCCTAAAATTTTCGGAGCGATAAAACACACAAACTGGTCTATCTCTCCCGCATCGTAAAAAGAACCCGCGAGCCTTGCTCCCCCTTCAAGAATTGTCAGTAACATTCCCCTTTGCCCCAGGACATCCAGAGCCGCAGAAACCTGCTCACTCGAAGAAGCATCAGGAAGGAAAAAGAGCCTCCCCTCATCATAATCTTTTTTCAGTACACCGGAATCGTTGTGTCCGTCAAGAAGCTTTTGGCGATTTCTTTCAGTTTCAAAAATAATATAATTTGCATCCCTGAACACTTTCGCGGTTCTTCCCATGTACTCTGGAAGGCCGAAAAGTACGCGCAAGGGATTGCGCACCTCAGAAAATACGTTTCCCTTCCCAAGGAGCGATTGCAGTATGAAATTGTCGCTGCCGGATATCGTAAACGCACTTTTCCGAAATGCTTCTTTCACCTCATCGGTAAAATCGCCAAAGCGAACGGTAAGCGACGGATCGTCGGCGCCGATGGTATTTTTCCCCACAATAATTCCATCGCATAGCGAACGCATCCGATGCACCACAAAGCGCGAATACTCGTTCGATATCCATTTCGAATCTCCCTGCTCTGTTGCGGTATGCCCATCCAGCGTAATTGCAAGCTTCATTATGACAAACGGGCGTTTTCGCAAGATGTATTTTTTAAACGGGCGAATGAGATCCGCGGCATATCCTGCGCATTCCGAATGAAATATCACCTCCACTCCCGCCTCTTTCAGCGCAATGACTCCCTGACCCGAAACCCGCGGATTTGGATCGAGCAATGGAATATGCACACGCCTTATGCCCGCCTCGATAATCGCCCTTGTACATGGCGGCGTTTTCCCGTAATGACAGCATGGCTCCAGTGTCACATACATCTCCGAGCCGCGCGCAGCTTCACCTGCCGCTTTTATTGCAGTCACTTCGGCATGGTCGAAACCGCAGGGCTTTGTTATACCCTCCGCGATGATGTTCCCGTCGCGCACAATCACCGCTCCCACGGAAGGATTGGGCGACGTTTTTCCCATTCCGCAAAGCGCAAGCTCAAGCGCTCGTTTCATGAATGCATCAGTATTCATTTCGGGAACATCACAATATCGGTCATCGGGGAAGCCCGTATTTTTCATAAATCATGTCTCTGTCCGCTTCAAGGCCCGCATCCTCAATTGCGTTCAGAAAAAGATTTTTCTGGGCCTGCATGTTATAGCGCTTCGCGGTCATATATCCGCCCAGGATGCTTCCTCCATAAAAAAAACCCGCCGCACTCCCAAGCACTATCCCTATTGGCGCATTATCGGTTTTATATGCGGCAATCGCAAGCGATGAAAAGACGCTTATGACAATGAATGCAAGCACACCGGTCGGTTTATTTCCGCCGTAATAATATCCAAGTCCGGGGACTACCCCTGCGAACAGTGCAACATAAGGATCGCGCATATCCGCTTTTTGCTGAAGCGCCTTTTCCGCGATGCCGATGAATTTTTCTTTTTCCCCGGAAAGCTCTTTTGGAAAAATGCTTTCAGAAAGCATCCGAGAAGCCTCTTTATCGTCACCCTGGATGGCAGCGGAAACAAATTTTCGTTTCCACAAAAAGGGACTGAAGAAATCATCGCAGCCGCTGCCTGATCCATCAGCCATCCCGGCAGCAGCGCGAGCAGCGTGAAGATGCAGGAGCGCGTCATAATGGAAAACAATATCAGCGCACGAAAAAGGCGGTTCCTTCATCTTCTCTTTCAGGACATCATCATAGCGCTTGCCTTTCATCAAAAGGCTCATCCTGACAACGTGCATTCTGCCCGGCTCAAGATATCCGGGCCAGTACGCCTCCAGGCGCTCAAGCTCCACAAACGCGCGATAATATTCCTGATTTTTATAGAGATGGCGGATAAAACCGAGAAGCGATTCGGGCGAATACGGCTCCTGCGCTGGAGCCGCAGCCCCGGCAATGAAACAAACAACAAGAACCGCAACAACACGCAGCAATATACCGCTGTGCGCGCGGCGGTTCACGCTCCGCTCTTTTCGCTTAAACGCTTCCACTCGTAAATTACCGGAGTCGCAACAAACATGGTTGAAAAGATTCCCATGGTGAAACCGAATAGGAGAAGAAGGGCAAAATCGTTGATGACCGCCTCTCCCATGATATACAGGCAAAACACCGCCATAAGCGTGGTAAGCGTGGTGAGGATTGTCCGGTTGAGCGTCTGGCTGATAGATCTGTTGCTGATCTCCCCGAAAGGATGTTTAGCCATATTGGTCATATTTTCCCTGATGCGGTCGTACACCACAATGGTGTCGTTGATGGAATATCCAAAAATCGTCAGTACACCCGCGACGATGGGAATATTAATTTCAATTCCAACAAAGCCGCAGAAAAGAAGCGACAGCATCACATCGTGAATGATGGCCACAAGCGCGCCGACGGAAAACCGAAATTCGAACCTGAAGGCCAGATACAGCATCATGAGCGCCAGGCACCACATGATGAGATACAGTGCAGATTTTTTCAAATAGTCGCCGATTGCGGGACCCACTTCTTCACGCCCAACGATTTCTACCCCCTGGAAAGCGGCCGTGATGGCATTTTCAATATTCGCTATACCTTGATTTTGGGCCTGTTCGTTCCCTCTCCTTTCCGGAAGACGGGTGGATATTACGTATTCATTGTTGATTTCATCGCCGTACTGCTGAACTTCCGCTTTAATGCCGGTTCGCTCAAGCGCCTGGCGGATTTCTGAAAGGCGCACGGCAGTCTGGAACTTAGCAATTAGCTTGTACCCACCCACGAAATCGATGCCCCAGTTAAAGCCTCCCCGGCTGACGGTACCTATGGTCAGCACAATAAATAACAGCAACGTAATACCATACCCAATCCACCGGTATTCCATGAACTTTATAGTCCGTTCCACGGCAAATCTCCCGTTATATGCTCAATTTTTTCAAATTTTTCTTCATTGAAATGAGTTCAAAAACAAATCTGGTGATATACAGCGCGACAAACATGCTGGCAAGCACTCCAATTGACAGCGTCACCGCGAATCCCTTGATGGGGCCCGTGCCGAACTGCGAAAGTATAAATGCCGCGATAAGCGTGGTCACGTTCGAGTCCACAATCGTCCAGAAGGCGTGTTCAAACCCCGATGTGATCGAAAGCTTTACGGATTTCCCGCTTTTCAATTCCTCCTTGATGCGCTCATAGATAATAACATTCGCATCCACTGCCATCCCGATTGTGAGTATAAAACCCGCGATGCCGGGAAGCGTCAGCGTGAAATTGAGCCAGGAAAGGATTGAAAGCATGAAGACAATATTGAGAATCACCCCAAAGGCAGAAATAATGCCGCATAATTTATAATAGACAATCATGAAAAGGCATACCGCCGCGATGGCAATGCCCAGCGCCTTGAAGCCCGACTTGATCGCGTCAACGCCAAGCGACGGCCCGACGCTGCGCTCCTCCGCGCGCTCGAGATCGACCGGCAGCGCTCCTTCCTTAATGATGCTCACCAGCGTGTCCACTTCCTCGACGGAAAAGTCGCCCTGAATCTGCGCATGGCCTGTGGTAATGTGCACATTGATTGATGGGGCGCTTCGGACTTTATTGTCGATGACAATCGCGAGACGTTTGCCGTGGTTTTTCTGCGAAGTCGCTTCGGCAAACTTGGCGGCCCCTTCAGTAGTGGTGGAAAAACTCACACAGAGCCTGCCGTAATCATCGTAGGCACGATATGCTTTGCTGATATCGTCGCCTGCTAAAGAGAGCTGTTTCTCAAGCACCATGGGGCGCACGGGCACCAGTTTCCTTGTGTTGGGTATTCTTTCGAAGAAAAAGAGCACTTCCACCGACTCGGGAAGTTTCACATCTTTCGCGATCTGATCGAGCAACTCCCGCTGCTGGGCCGGTTCGAGAGGAAGCCCTTTTTCTTTTAGATCGGGTTTGCCATGAAGCCACTCCTCTGCTTTGCGGCTGAATTCGTCATTCACCAGCCGATATTCCACGCGGCCGGTCGTGCCGATGAGCCGCTTCACAGCCTCGGGATCGCGGACGCCGGGAAGCTGTATTTCAATGGCGCCCGATTGCCTTCTGCGAAGCTGGGGTTCTGATACGCCGAACTGATCAACACGATTTCGAAGAAGCTCCAGCGCCTGCTGGCTGACTTCTTCGCGGTCGCTGTCGGTGAGCGTTTTTCCCATGCGGCGCTCAAGGGCATCGAATTTTGGAATGAGCACGAGCTGCATCCCCCCCTGCAAATCGAGGCCCAGATTAATTCTGCGCGCTCTGAGGGGTTTTCCCTCAGCCCAGTGCGGAACAAATTTGGCGTCCTTCACGCCAGGGAATGTTCGTGCTTCGTTCATAACTGCATCATTGAGGCCGTATCCTATAACGGAGATAGAATCCTCTTTCTTTAACACCTCATAGCCCTCACGGGAATATCTGTCCGCAACGGCGCCGACCTGCTCCGGTGTCGCATCCTCGCGAAGGGAAATGGTCATTTCACGCTGGCCCGCCGTCGGCAGAATGAGCACGACGGCAAACGCAACAATCATCAGGATGAATATCAGTTTATACACAGCTCCTCGACTCATTGAACTCACCTTTACTATTTATGGAATCGCGCAGGGCTTACCGCTGTTTTGCCGCGCTCCCTTGAAATTCGGCCTGCTTTATCATACGACAGGAGAATATATTGTAGCATTCAAGAAAATCGGCAACGACGCTATTACCGAAAACTCTTATGAACGGTGCTTCGCCTGGACCTCGAACGCATACGATATAAAATCACAATCATCAAGATAATAAAAACCAGAAATCCCTTCGCCAGGTAATCGGTAGCCCTCGCGCTTAAGCCGAAGAGGCCTTTTCTCTGCGACATATCGGGATTTTCTTCCGGATTTACGGAAGCATCCGAAAGGAACGCATCCCCTGCCGATGAAGGCGACTGGGGAAATTTTTTATCGGGAATCCTCCGGTACAAAAAATCACCGTCGTTAAGATCCAGAAGCCCTCCAGCTCCGCTTAGCTGCTCGGCCCGGCTTCCACTCTCGGCATCGGGCGTTTGGGCAGCCTCATGGCTTTTCCCTGATTTTTTTTCATCACCACCTGTCTTACCTCCGGCTTTCTCTTCACCCGCTTTGGCGCTCTTTTGCGCAGTTTGAACCTCTTTTGCCGGCGAAGCTGCACCCGCATCATCCTGCACCGCATCCCCTCCGGGGCTGTCAGCAGTCTGGGAATACGCAACCACACACGGGCAGAAAAAAACTGCCCAGGCAAGCGCCCATGCAATTCGGATATTGCGTTTCAACATAACTCTTTCGTCAGGAAACTTTTGATTGTATTGCCGACCGTGCAAACTCAACTTTGGTGTTGTCGGCTATCTTCAATACAACTATGTTTTCTTCAGGTTTAATATTCACCACAACTCCGTATATTCCGGCAACCGTAAGCACTTTATCACCCTTTTGTATGCTTTCGAGGAGCTGTTTGCGCTCCTTTTCCTTCTTCTGCTGGGGCCTGATGAGAATAAAATAAAAAATAACGATCATCGCAAGCATCGGAACAATAAAACCCGTTAAAAGCGAACCGCCCTGTTGTCCCTGGGCCGCATTCTGCGCCTGCGCAAACGCCTCGGTTATGAAAATAAACACACGCTTCCTCCAGGAAAATTATTTAACTCGTTTCCGTGCGACAAAAGCCCGATTTTGCCTATTATGTCAATCGTTTCTTGTTCAATCTCGTGAAATTATTACCGGAGTGCCGAGAACAATATATTTTTCCAGTTCTATGATATCGTTATTAAACATTCTGATGCAGCCGCTGGTTGCAAGCTTGCCGATTGACTCCGGATCGTTATTTCCGTGTATGGCAATGCCGTGTCCGGGAGGCAAGGGCTTTCCGTTTCTCAGGGGGATGACACCTTTTGCATGCGCATCATTGTACCGGGCAATGTCATCAGAGTTGGGATAATCCAGAAGAAAAAAGCGCGGGCCGTACGCATTATCGCCCAGATCTTCGTTTTTATTGCCGAATTTATAATGGCCGTCACGGGCGCGCCACCAGACTTCGTTCATCTTCTTTAGTTTTCTGTACGGCCCGGATGATGGATCCGCATCCATACTCAGGATTTCCACGATATGATACGTACCCTCCGGAGTCCTGTCATCACCCTGATGCAGTTTTGCCTTTCTGTCGGGATTGAGGCCGTAGGCGACAGGATAGCTTTTCACAATTTTGCCTTCACGGTTGAATACAAATAATGTAAAGCGCAGTTTGCTCACAAAAATGACGTATTTTCCATTGAAAGAAGCAAAAGCGCGTTGCACGGCATATTCTTCCGGAGTGGAACATGACATCAGAATGGATGCTACGCTCATGAAAGATAAAATCACAGCGATGGAAGCAAATCTTTTCATGGCGCTATCTCGAATGAGGCGCAGTGCGGTTTTTTCTGCTCGAAAGCTCATGAATTACCTTTTCCGTGATATCGTATTCTTTGTCGGCATACAAAAGCTCTTCTCCGCGGCTGAACACAAAATCGACGCCAAGCCTGCGGGCAACGACTCCGATTGCGCTATCAATAGTGCGGTAATACCCGGCCTTGATCTTTTCTTCCTGCGCAGAGAGCGATTTCACCTGATTCTCATATTTTTTTAGATCGGCGCGCAGGACTGCTTCGGGAATCCCTGCATCCCCGCGCTCAAGCTTTGTTTTGATGTTTTCAATTGAAGCTTTAAGCGATGCTTTTTGTGTCTCGAGTTCTTTTGCCGCAGAATCGCCTTTCGATAGATATTCCATCAGGGCTGGCAGATATACATAACCCAAGCGCGGCGTCCGCGATTCCTGCCGAGATCGGGGCACACAAAACAACATGCTTCCGAAAAAAAGAATGAATATGGCAATGATAACTTTTTTAGGCTTCACACCGCCATCTCTAATATCAACAATTTAAAAGCGCATATCGCCGATTCCGAACTGGAAATTAAAATCGCTTATCTGTTCGAAATAGCCTTCTTCGCGGCCCACCCATTTGAGTTTGCGGCCGAACCAGAATCTCAGCGGCATCATCGGGATCTGAATTTTGAATCCGAAACCCCACGAATAGCGGAAATACGACATCACATCCACGTTGCGCCAGTCATGGATATCGAAAACCTCCCCCGCGGTGCGGTCATCACTGATAGTCGTCTGATAATCGGAAATAAGATGGCCTTCCCAGAAGCGGTCGGTCCAGACAGAAGCGGCGTCAAAGAAAAACGCCATCCATAGGATCTGCGGATGGATCGGGATGCGAAGCTCCGCACCGTAGAGCACGCGATGGAAAAGACCGATCCTCCAGGAGTCGGGAAAATCGAGGTCGAAATAATCCCAGCCGCGCAGTGTTTCAGGGCCTCCAATGCGGAGCCTGTCCTCCGGCTCAATCCAGGGATTATCTTCAGGGTTTTGCATTGAGAATACTCTGCTTCTCTGAAACGGCGGCTGAATGAATGAACCATTTCCACGAAGCTCAATCACCACGGGATGCGTGCGCAAAAACGGAAGCGTAAACGGACTGTAGTAGAGATATACATCAGTATCGTATTTTATGAAGTGGTCGTCGCCACGAAAAATCGCACCTCCGGTGAATGCTGCCGAAACTTCTGCCCGCATGCCCCGCGTCGGATTCATGTAATTGTCTTTTGAATCACGGTAGGCATACACGGTGAGCGTGTTTTTAAGCTGTATTCCGCGCGCTTCCTGTATAAAGACCTCATCTGAGGCGTTGCCGGTCGGATTCAAATAGCTTTTAAAGCCCTGGTTCCAGAGAAGGCCCAGGCCATAGAAATCCCAGAAACGGTAGTACGGTCCGACAGTATATCCCACCGTTTGCCGCTGGTATTCTGCGCGCGTATTTGAATTGGGAAACATCGACGAGGTGGGTATGGTATTGAGCATATAGTACACGGACGAACGCAGTCCCAGCGGAATCTGCCAGTCGAGAAGCGATTCGGCAATCCAGGGATCCAGAAAACTCAACGTCACTGAACGGCGAAGCGGCCCGTACTCAAAGCGCAAGCCCACGCGCTGCCCATTGCCAAGCAAATTGTTTTCGGCCACATCCGCAAAAATAGAAAAGCCCGTCGTGGTGCCGTACCCTCCGCCCAGCGAGATGGTGCCGGTGGGCTGCTCCTCCACTTCAAATATCAGATTCACCAGTCCTTCCCGGCTTCCGGGGCGCACGTTGACGTTCACTTCCTTGAAAAATCCAAGATTGAAGATTCTCTCGCGGGAGCGCTGAACCCTGAACGCATCGAAGAGCTCTCCTTCCCGCACAATAACTTCCCGTTCGATGACGCGCTTCTTTGTTTTTTTATTTCCCCGCACGATAATGTTCTCAATTTTTACTTTATCGCCCTCTTTTATTTCAAAATCAATGCGCACAAGTTTCCGAACGATTTTCCCCGATGGAGTTTCAACTTCCTTTTCGGTCACCGTCTTCCGCGGAATGACGCGTGAAAAAATATACCCCTTCGAAGCATAGAGCTGGGACATCATCTGCATGTCCTTCTGAAAAGATGTAAAATTGAAAATTTCACCGGAAGTACGCTGTTCGAAGAGATCTTCAAAGAGCTTTGTCTCGAACACCTTATTTCCTGCGACAGTGTACTTGTCGAAATAATACTGTTCCCCTTCCGACACCTTAATATTGATGAAAATGGCCCGATTTTTCTTTTCCCTCGGATTTTCCCACTCGTATTCCACGCTGTCATCAACTATCTGCGCATCTAAATACCCTTTCTCTTTATAGTATGCAAGGATTTTCATTTTGTCCTGATTGTATATATCTTTCTTGAACTGGCCGCCACTGCCGAAAAGCCCCCTTTCAGTCGTTTCCATGATGCCGATCAGTTCAGTATCGGGGATTAGCCGCGCTCCCATAATCGATATCTTCGCGATGCGTATTTCTTCCCCTTCATCAATCCGAAAAACCACTTTTACGGTGTTTTCTTCCTTGGATTCTTTCTTTATTTCATACGCGATGACCGCATTGAATAGCCCTTCATCGTCGTATTTCTTTTTTATGAGCTTTACGCTTTTTTCTATGTTGTCCATGCGGAGAGGCTCGTTTTCCTTCACTAAAACCACGGAAGAAAGATCCATCTCGCTCACTGTGTCCGTTCCGCGGAATTCAACTTTTCGAATTACTGGCCGTTCCGAGCAAATGAATTTTACCCGTACGCCGTCGCGAAATTCCTCAACCTCGACTTTAATGTTCTCAAGCCATCCGTCTCTGAAAACGGCTTTTATGTCTTTTCGTATTTCTTCGGCACGCAGAGGATAGCCTTCGGCGGTCTCTATCTTATCGAGGATGTCTTCTTTGTCGATATTGCGGAGCCCCTCAAACTCTATTTTCCGTACGATTTTCCCTTCATACCGCGACGGCTCGGTCGAACCGCCGGTCACGGCGAGTACGATTCCTATAACACCTATCAATAAAAACGCACCAATAGCTTTTTTCATCTGAGACGCAAACCTATGATTTCATTGATATCAGAAACATCCTGGCATTACCGTCCCTTGACCGTGGAGAGAATGAATTTAGGTATCCCCGCCCTGTTGAGATCGTCCATAACGCGCACCATTGTTTCGTAATTAGATTTTTTATCCCCACGAATAATCACCGCCCCGTCTTTCAGCGTTTCCTTAACAGTTTTCAATTCATTAAGCAATTTGTCTTCGGCAATTTTTTTTTCGTTAATGAAAATTTCATTGCGCTCCGTTATTGAGACGACCACATCGCCCTGCCGGTGGCTTCCCGTCTGCACCGCGCTCGGCAGATTGACAATGATGGAAGAAAGCATTCCCTGGCTCGCGTTGTACGAAATCATGAAAAAAATCAACAGCGAAAAAGCCAGGTCAATAAGCGGCGTCATGTCAATCAGCGCTCTATGCTGATATCTGCTTTTAAACCTCCACGTCATTGGACACCTTCCTGAGGGAGACACATTTGTAAAGTATGATTTATGAAAGCGCCTCTTTTTTTGGCACAGCTACCGTACGACTCACAATCCTGAACTACAAACATCGGAAACGCGGCGAAACAGCGATAATGGCCCAAAGTGCGCATTATTCCTGCACCCCGCCCTGCCTACTGCAACTGCGTCATGCTGTTTGCGATGAATTCCACCTCTCGAACATACATTTCCACGCGCGAAACCATAAAGTTATAGAGTATCCAGGAAGGTATCGCAACCAGAAGCCCAAGAATGGTGGTCAAAAGCGCTTCTGCCACCCCGTATGAAAGCAGCGCGGAAGCATCCGGCCCTCCCCGGTACAGCGCGATAAATGACTTTAAAAGACCCGTCACCGTCCCGAAAAGTCCTAAAAGAGGCGAAACCGTCGCAATCGTCGCAATGACCCCTACGTGTTTTTCAACTTCGTTTACCGCCATACGGGAAGCGCTCATGATTTCACCCTCTCTTTCCTCCGGGCTGATTCCCGGATTGAGCGCATCTTTGACGATCCTTGAAATTGGGCCGGGATAGGTATCGCAAAGTGCGGCCGCTTCATTGGCGCGTCCCTCTTTCATCATTTTAATCACGCTTTTAACCAGAGCGCGATAATCCTGATTGAGCTTTCTGAAAAAAACAAATCTTTCAATAATGACTGCGGCCGAAATAACAGAGCAGAGAATAATCGGCACAATCGTCACCCACATCGGGAACGAAGTAAAAAAATCTATCATCATCTGTCCGCGCATACAGCCTCTCCCTTTACGGCAATCGCCCGGGTCTATTTTCTCATTCGTCAGATTAGAATTCTTATTCCGCCAAGGAAGGTTATACCCTGCTCGGGATATCCTTCGCGCAAATAATATTTATAGTTATATAGATTTTCAATCTTGATATACGCGAAAAAGCTTTCAAGCATTTTTCTTTGCATGCCGACATCGCCCACGATAACCGCGCCGAGCTGATTGCTTGAGTACGGATCTGTATACACCTGCCCGATATAGCGGTTATTCCAGTCAAAGGTCCACCGCCTTCCATTGTAGCGAAGCGCGCTTGTGAGCGAATGTGCCGGGCTGTAAGTGATAAATTCATTCGCCTGATATCGGGAGAATTCATATAAGAGATCGTATTCCAGCAGGCGGCCGAAGAGCGCAATATTCATATCAAGGCGGGAACGATACACAAGCGCATCGATTGTCTGCGCGCTAAGGACATTTCCCGTCACGGGAAAGTAATTGTAAAAATGATCGTTTTTCTCCACCCCGAACTGCGCGAGGAGATGGAAGCTGTCGTTTATGCGGAATTCGCACTTCATCTCGCCGCGATGCACCCTTCCGGGCGGAAGATCGTAATTTGGGAAAATATACTTCTGCTGGAGATAGTACACCTCCGGCCTGAACGGCTGAAGATCGTAACGGTATTGAAGCACAATTGAAACGTGGCGGAAATCCTTTACCGACATTCCCACAACGGGAGATACGAGAGGATCATCATCGCGGTTCAGGCAAAGGCCCGCACCCAGGGAAACGCCGATATTTTTCGTCACATAGAAATCGTCCACAATTTCGCCGCTGAAAAACTGGTCGTTCTCAATACCGCTTTCCTGATAATCATAATAATAATAGTGAGTCTTGAATTTAATGCCGTTCGTCGTTGACCAGATATATTCACCTCCCAGAGCGGCATTGATCTGATTGAGCCTGCTGTTCTCCGGTTCCCCGTCCGATGTAGGCCGCAGACGGTGAACATACTGCGCGCCCCCAAGAGCGAACGAAAATTCAAAAGCCCTCGACATTTTAAAGATGTTTTTCAGCGACAGCCGCGCCTTCTCTTTTTCTTCCCGGCTGAACACATCATTGTCGAACATACCTCTGGAGTCATTGTTGAGCTCAAGTTCAAAAACTGTTTTCCAATTTTCGGTGGGGTTCAGATTGCCGGAAAAGCCTAAATTGTGCTCATAGAAGCTTGAGTTTTGATATGTTTCGCGGCCATAGCCGAAGTCGTTGGAGCGCTTGAAATACGAATTGAGCAGATAAACAAAATCCCCTGCTTCTTGCGAAAGATTAATTGTCGAAAGCATGGAGTTGTACTGGCCGTACACCATTTTCATATCGAGGTTCACGTTTCTTGAAGCTGACTTCTCTTCTTTGTGATCATCCTCGATTTCAGCCGGCCGTCCTTCCTGGGCAATAACCGCGGCCGATGCGAGAAGTACAATAAAAGTAAACGCGACGGCAATCGCTCTTTTAAAAAAGCGTTTCTTTCTTTTTAATGACATTTGCGTCACATCCACCACCAGCCATGAATTTAGCGAACTGTTGCGTACGACGCGTACAGCGATTGAATTGCGGGGGAGGGATTTCAGTCGTCAGACCTTTGAATAACCGTGGAGCATTTTCGGCAGCGAAGCGATTCCTGAGGCACTCCGAAATCGATAAAAACACTCACATGATATCCGCAACGGCAACGGTAGGAAAAGCGCTTCATTTCGTATTTCATACTGTTCCTTCGACCTGTTCATTTCAAACATTCCATAGATATTATCGTCAGGTCGCAGGCATCTCATAAATCGCTTTTTCCGTCAGACGCACAATTCCCCCTCATAAGGCATACGGCATATCCTGCAATTTTTGCATCAACAATGGCACATCTTGTTTTTGCCAATATATATTCACAAAAATATTCTTTTTGTAAAAATGCATCCCCGTTTTCACGGGGATGCAGTATGAGAGACATTGCACTGGCAAAAGTTACGTTTCACTTTTTTATACAGTATCAAAAATCGAACTCACATCCATTTTTTTAAGGGATATTTGCACATTCTGCGAAGCCCGCCTATTTTTTCAGCTCTTCCGCTTTGTCGATTCTCTCCCATGAGAAATCCGGATCTTTTCTGCCGAAGTGGCCATATGCGGCAGTTTTCAAATATATCGGGCGCAAAAGGTCGAGCGTCTGAATGATGCCCGCAGGCTTGAGATTGAACACGCTCTTTACTCTCTTTGCGATTTCATCATCGGAAATTTTTCCGGTACCGAATGTATCGATCATTACCGAAACCGGTTCAGCAACACCGATTGCATACGCAACCTGCACTTCGCAACGATACGCAAGCCCCGATGCCACCACATTTTTGGCGATATAGCGCCCCATATACGCGGCCGATCGGTCAACCTTTGAGGGATCCTTGCCGGAAAACGCCCCGCCTCCGTGGCGGCCCATTCCTCCGTAGGTATCGACGATAATTTTACGGCCGGTAAGGCCGGTATCGCCATGGGGGCCACCCACCACAAAGCGACCTGTGGGGTTGATAAATATTTTCGTGTTATTATCGATGAGATTTGCGGGAATTACCTTTTTAATTACAAGCTCAATCATCGCGCTGCGTATATCTTCGTATTTTACATCAGGCGTATGCTGTGTGGAAATAACGATGGCATCTACCCGCTTCGCTTTTCCGTCCTCATATTGCACCGTCACCTGTGACTTCGAATCGGGCCGTATGAAGGATATCTCCCCGCGCTTTCTGGCCTGCGCCAATCGATATACCAGCTGGTTTGCAAACTGAATCGGCATCGGCATGAGATCTTCTGTTTCGGCGACTGCGTAGCCGAACATCATCCCCTGATCGCCTGCGCCCTGCTCTGTATACAAACCCTGGCCTTCTGTGACGCCCTGAGAAATATCGGGAGACTGGGAATGAACGTAGATCTGCACTTCGCATGTCCGCGCATCAAAACCGATTTCGGGATCGGTGTAGCCGATATTGCTTACCACTTCTCTGGCGACTTTTTCATAGTCAACCTGGCAGTTTGAGGTAATCTCGCCAGAAACAATAATTCGATTTGTGGTACACAGCGCCTCACAGGCAACGCGCGATTTCTTGTCGCCTTTGAGATGCGCATCCAAAACACCGTCCGAAATCTGGTCGCAGACCTTGTCCGGATGACCTTCGGAGACGGATTCCGAAGTAAAAAGATAATTTTTCAATGACATCACTCAACCTCTCGAAATAAAATATGCGTTATGTGCATCCGCAAAAAAAATATCAAGAAACACTAATACGCTATTTCCAATGAATGCATTCAGCAGGACAGCTATCCATCACTTCCTGAATTCTGTCTTCATCGGCACCATTGGGATTATGCACTTTACTTACACCATCCGAAGTCATTTCAAAGACCTCGGGCAATGAATCAACGCAAAGTTCGCATCCCGTGCATTCCTTTTCATCGACATACACTGTCTTTGCCATAGGTTCCTCCATTTTTTAATTAAGTGAAATTTTTGTGTAGCTATTTTGGAAAATTTTCGCGGGCTCCTTTCTTGTCAGCAACCGGAACCTGCGGGGTTTGCGCTTTTGCCGCGTCAGCAGGGGCTTTCGATTCGGCGGGTGATGCCGATTTCGCTTCACCGGTCTTTGTGTCGGGCTGAACATTCTGAACCTTCACCGCTCCGCCGCTGGTTGGATCATACGATCGCGCGCGAACCGATTCGAGCACGGAAATACCCAGCGCCCCTATCATGAAAAGAGCCACAAAAACCGTCGTTATTTTTGTAATAACATCCGCGGTGGAAGAGCCGAAAGTGGTCTGGCTTGAACCGCCTAAAATACCCATCCCGGCGCTTTTGTCGGACTGAAGAAGGATAATAACTATCAGCAGCGCGCAGAGAATGAAAAAAAATACTGTCAGAATTCCTGTAAGTATTCCCATAATAATACCCTATAAGATTTTTGCCAGCGTATGCCGGCTATACAATTTATCGCACGATAAGCCCATGGGAAAAGACACGCTCATGAGGCAATATTTCACACTATATGCGACTACGAAACCATATAAAAATTCCCGGATACCAGCTATAATTTCACGTGAATTATGTCAAGGAAAGATTTTGCCTTTAAGCTGGCCCCGCCGACCAAAACCCCGTCAATATCTTCCGGCGAAAAAAGCCCCGCGATATTATCCGGTTTCACAGATCCGCCGTACAATATCGGCACCATTGCAGCAATGTCATTTCCGTATAGAGCCGCAAGCACCTTCCTGATGCTTTTGTGCATGGAATCGGCGATTTCAGGTGTGGCAACTTTCCCGGTGCCGATTGCCCAGACCGGCTCGTAGGCAATGACCATCTTTTTCATCTGCTCTGCACTGATTCCCTCGCACGCGGCGCGCAATTGAGCCTCTACCACTATTTCGGAATTTCCCGCTTCTCTTTCTTCAAGAAGCTCGCCGACGCACAGCACCGGCTCAAGGCCATACTCGTACGCGGCTTTTACTTTCTTATTTATCATTCCATCGCTTTCTTTGAACACGTGCCGGCGCTCCGAATGTCCGATGAGAATATACCGCGCTCCGGCATCTTTCACCATGACGGGAGATATTTCTCCGGTGAACGCGCCTTCTTTTTCGTGGTACATATTTTGCAGGCCGACGGAAATCTTTCCCCCGCACGCTTTCACCACTTCGCGCGCATTGACTGCCGGTGGAAACACAATAACTTCTCTGCTGCCGATATTTCCAAGACCATCGATAATTCCCTTCACCAGTTCGAGCGCTTCGGAAAGGGTGGTGTACATTTTCCAGTTTCCCGCGAAAATCTCTCGTCGTTTCATGATTGCACCTTCATTTTTTACTTTACCGCACGATATCTACATCTTTCAAATTCGCGCCATATCGCCGGCGGGAAAACTCCCGCCGGCAGACACGAAAAACTATTTCATGATATATTTAATGAGGTCAACCACTCTGAGCGAATAGCCCCATTCATTATCGTACCATGCCATCACCTTCACCATATTGCCTTCGATGACTTTTGTCAGGAGGCTATCAACGATCGATGAATGCGGATTGCCGGTGAAGTCAATCGATACCAGTTCCTCTTCGCAATACTGGAGTATGCCTTTGAGCTTGCCTTCTGCGGCCTGCTTCAGTGCGGCATTGACATCTTTTTCGGTGACCGATTTTTTCACCACACAGGTAAAGTCAGTGAGAGATACATCCGGGGTGGGAACGCGAATCGCGCCGCCATCGAGCTTGCCCTTGAGTTCGGGAATAACCAGCGTCACCGCGCGCGCCGCTCCGGTGGTGGTGGGTATCATGGAAAGCGCTGCCGCGCGTGCCCGGCGCAAATCCTTATGAGGAAGATCCAAAATGCG
Source organism: uncultured bacterium (assembly GCA_937921485.1). Taxonomy (GTDB): domain Bacteria; phylum Spirochaetota; class UBA4802; order UBA4802; family JAGODF01; genus DYLV01. Next base: position 7,895 of record CAKZSV010000041.1, on the reverse strand, counting down.
CTGGTCATTGGTATAGGCGTGGATGGTGGTCATCAGCCCCCGCTCGATACCGAACGCATCGTTGAGCACTTTCACCACCGGCGCGAGGCAGTTTGTGGTGCACGACGCATTTGAAATGATGTGGTGCTCGGCCGGGTTGTATTTGTCCTCATTGACGCCCAGCACGATGGTGATGTCCTCGCCCTTGGCAGGAGCGCTGATGATGACTTTCTTTGCCCCCGCTTCAAGATGGAGCGACGCTTTGTCTTTCGAGGTGAATTGGCCCGTTGATTCGACGACCACTTCAACACCTTCAGATTTCCAGGGAAGCGCTTTTGGGTCCTTTTCGCTGTGTACAAAAATTTCTTTGCCGTTTACCACAATGGATTTTTCAGTGTGTGATACTGTGCCCTCGAAAATGCCGAAAATCGAATCGTACTTCAGCAAGTGCGCCAATGTGGCGGCATTGGTGAGGTCGTTAATGCTGACCACATCGATATTGCCGTACCTGTCCGGGTCCTGGAAAATCGCCCGCAAGACATTCCTGCCTATTCTGCCGAATCCGTTGATACCGACCTTGATGTTCATAACATGGCTCCTTTTAATTTTTAAAATTTTAATATTCTTTGACGTGTAATGATTGCGCAACGCGCGTTTCCGCAAAGCGAAGCGGTTTTTTTGTATTCTCAATGAACTGCAGTTGAATGTCAATAAAAAATCGTAATTTAAAAAAGACCCCGATTGTCAACTTTTAAAGAAAAAGATACACAGTCCGCATAACATTTGTATTCCGATTAATTTTTCTCACGTATTTGACAGCTCTGCTTTTTGACGGGGTGGGAAGATCGGACGGTTACCGCATAAGCTTTGTTGCCTGCTGTTGCACTTATTTCACAGTCCAATTTTCTATTTTTAAATTTTTTACTTTTTCAAATTCTCTCGTGTTATTCGTTACAAGAATTCCATTTTTTGCTAAAACTGTAGCAGCAATTATATAATCATTTGGCCCAATAATTGTTCCTTTTAATTCCATTGCTGATCGAATTTTTGAATAAACAATTGAACAATCATCATCAAATGGTATTATTTCAAAAGGTTCAAGAAATCGATTAATATTAGTCAAATTTATCGCTTTTTGCTTACTTTTTTCAGCACCATAAAGAAGTTCGGCTTTAACAATGGAGGAGATCTTAATATTATTCGGATTAGTAATTTGTATATTTTCCTTTATTGAAGGATATAATCCTTTAAGAAAATATACACATATATTTGAATCAAGATAATATATCATAAGCTTTCCCTTTTTGAATCTTGATCGAATGATAAATTCTTAATCTCAAATGATTCATCTGTTATGGAACCGAATAAATCAAAATATCCTTGCGGGTAATCTTCTTTTATTACTTTTTTTATGTTCTTGCCTACCCATTTTGAGATTGAAATACGTTCTTTAGCAGCGGCTTTTTCTATCTTCGATAGAGTATCTTTGTCAATATATAATGATATTTGTGGCATATGAAACCTCCTATGATAAAGATAGCAAATGGACAGTTAAAAGTCAAGTATATTTGCAAGTATAATTTAAAGTGCTTGTATTACGTTAGATTTCATCGGTGCTTGCACCAGCTTCGGAGACTGAAGTTTGCGTGCGATATGCCGAAAAAAAACAAAAGAAGGCAGGATTATGTCACGTAAGATCAAGAAGTATTCAGTGCAATTTAAATTTCAAGCGGTAGTTGAAAGCATCAGGCGGGATAATATTTCAAGTTGCAAGAAAATATTGCCTACGCCCGAACAAGCTTTCGATGTGGAAATGAAAGGAAATATTCGCTTCTCAATAAATACATCGCGGAAAACAGCCTGGCAGCGGTTTTCCAAGCTGGTATAAGCACCGTGCTTCATCTCATGAAAATTACAGTTCATGCGGTTTGCTTCCTTTTATATCAGGAATTCCTGTTAAATATATACAATTATCAGTATGGTTTACATACGCATCCATTATGTAATTATTCCAATAATTTAGGTTATGTCCATATTTAAGGAAATTAATAAATTTCCTTACATAATTATTGTCAGATTTATTAATCCCTTGCCTATTAAAAAAAGAAACCCAATCTTCCATTTGATATAGAATGATAATATATGGAGTGGTCACAATGATTGAATAATCATTTCGATCAAATAAATTTGGGACTATCCTGGCATAGATTATATCTTTATTGTTTCCTTTATACCCGGAAGGACAAATACAATCTACAACATTATCAGTTATTAATTCTTTAAGTTTTATTAATTTTCGGTTAATTTCAATTACCTGGTAAAAACTCATATATGAATCATTCAAATATTTAACAGCTTTTATTATTTTTTCATCAATGTTAAAGGTTTTTGATATTTCAAGAAATAAAGAACCTATCGTTTCCTTCTTTTTTCCTAATTTATAATCAAAAAACAGCCAGTAAGTAAAATACGATTTGGTTAAAGGACTCATTGGAGGACCGGCTGGCATAAATTCATATTCAAGTTCATGAAAATCTTTATTGAATTTATTAAATTCCTTAAATTTTGATACTTCTTCGATAAAAACCGACAGAATGTTTTGTGCGATAATATATATTTTGAAAACTGGATCATAATCTGGATTTGAATAAATTTTCTGTATAAGTATATTAAGTTCTGATTTTACATTTTTGAGATGTTGGATATCATGAATTTCAAATACTTTTGATTTAATACTTCTATCAATTTTTTTAATTAATGTTTCAGAAATCTTAGTCATCATTTATTCCATGGATATATTTATGCGTCTAATGTTTTGCGACTTGGCGCCGCTTTAATGGCGTATAGCCGCTGTTAGGCGGCGTACTTATTCTATATTAAAATAGTCTGAATCAATCTTTTTAATTTCTATTGCCTCGACAATATAAACGCCTACATTATATTCAATCATTAATTCAGTTAATTTTTTACCATCGATTAAAATCAATTTTGCACTAAGACCTTTAGCATATTCTTCAGCCTCTTTTGTAAAAGATGAAGTTGTAATAAATATACCTTTATTCGCCTTTTGCCCCGCAAGTGCACCAACAAATTTTTGTATTTCTGGTCTACCAATAATTTTTTCCCATCGTTTTGCCTGGACATAAATAACATCAAGTCCTAATTTGTCTTCTTTTATGATTCCATCTATCCCTTCATCGCCTGATTTCCCAATTACTTGAGCAGCCTCTTGTTTTGAACCACCGTAACCCATCCTTACAAGTAAATCTATCACTAATTTTTCAAAAAAAGAAGGACTACATTCTTTTATTTTCTTTATTAAATCATCCGCAAGAGTCTCATTTATTTTTGAAACTCCATACTCTAATGCTTCTTGAGGAGTATAACTAGTATCTTCTTCATCTCGATCATCTTTTCCTACTTTAATTCTTCCTTTTCTAAAATCTCTAAATTCCTCAAATTGCATTAAAATATTAACATTGATTTCTTTAGGCTTTGTCTTTAAAAAATCTACCCCCCTTTGAGTAATTTTGAAAAAACCTCTCTTTGTTGACTCTAAGAGTCCTGCTTTTGTTAAATATGTTTTTGCCCATCCAATTCTATTGTCAACAATATATTGGGTTCCGCTTGGAAGTAGTAATCTTCTTTCCTCTTCATTTAGGTTAAATTGATCAGATAGTTTATCAACTGCATCGCTTATTGAATGCTCTTGATTGTCCGCAGAATAATTTAAAAGCGGTAGCATAAATGCTTGATAATCGGGAATTGCCATATCTTTTTCCCTTTATAAGTATGCCGCCTAACGTTTCCGGCGTATGCGACGTTTTCACCGTAGCGCAGCGAAGGTGAAAATGTGCCAGAGCGCCCGTCTTCATATCTTGGGCGCGGAGGCCGAGGAGCGCAGCGACGAAGCGCTTACCCAGTGTTGTACGCAGTGCCGGGCTTCCCACCAAAAAGCTGGCGAGTGCACGGACGCACGAGCCAGATGTTTAGGCTATATTGCTTTATTTAATCTTTTTTTGACCCATTTCCATTTTTTATAAGCGTGATCCATGCAAAATTCATATGCTTGATTTGTTCTAAGAAAAGTAAAATTACCTTCATTTATTTTATCATCATATTTACCTGATGTAATAAGTTCTGAAAGCAAATGACGGCATTTATTAGTGGCAATATTTGATAAATATGAAGTAAATTGAGCAGGAAGATTCATATTTGTCCCATATTCTTCAGCATTTTCTTCAAGATTTTCATCATTTAATATTCCCTGACACATTAATGCCCAAAGAAGATAGCGAGCTCTAGGAGCGTATGCATACTTATTGATTCCCTTTTCAATGATGTCATTGATAAGTTTTCTCAATCTGAATTGTATCTTATAGCATAAAACAATATGCCGACTATCACATTTAATACGGCTTTCATTAAATACTTGAGCATAAAAATTATCATCTTCAAAAACTTGACGAAGGTTTGAAAGACGCTGAATATTTCCATCTCACACAAGAAAAGTTTGCGTCAATTTTATCAATTCTATTGCTTTTGCTTCAGTAATTCCTTCTTCTTCAATGTCAATACTTTGAAATGCATTTTCTTGACGTTCATAATAAATGCCAACATCTTCCTTGAGCTTGTCTTGTAACTGAAGTTGAATTAAATCATTAGCATGTAAGTTCCATGGTTCAACAGGGTTTTGTCGGTTATTATTAATTGTAACGGCAGTAACGAATTCTTGTGAAGAGTTAGAAATAATTTTACATAGTACATATAATTCTTCGAGTAACGCTTTGTTTTGCTTTAATTGTGGATTGTCGAAATTACTTTCCATAAACTTGGAAAAAGTAGTAACAGTTTGCGCTCCATTAAGCAAACGAGGAGCAATAATTCTATAATGCCCGTCAATATGCTCAATGTGTTCAGCATAAAGAGTTATTCCATTGTGGTTGAATGCAAAAATAAGTGGAGATTCTTTCTGATCAATTAATATTGATTTTAGAGATTTCGATATAGCTCTATTTACTGCTTCATATTCGCCAAGGCCATAGCGAATATTTCTTTCAAAAAAACGAACACCCATATCACAGAATATTGTATTTAAAGAGGTTAAGTTTATAAGACCTATATGCATTGTTTCATTGTTTGGCCCTTTATATGAAATAACATCTTTCATCGGAAAATCATAAATATGTGTTTTCCTCTGGTCAACAATGGAACCTACTTTGCCACTAAATGATCTATATTCAACAATGAATGTAATTTCACGATTTTTGAAGAATTCATCGATATAATATTTTTTATTTTCCAGATCCTCACGCAATTTATCTAAAACTTGGCTCCTTTCAGCTTCTGTAGGGTCTCCCAAATAAATAAAACGAAAGCATACTTGTTCTATTATTGAACGATTATTAATTAAAGAACTACGCATTTGATTGATTATCTGATTTTTATTTGAGTCAGCATTTGGACTAACGAAAACCACTTCAAGACCAACATCAATAAGCCTTTGTAATGAATCCTTAAATTGACTATATGTGTTTGAATATTTAAATTGAAAAATATAAAAGTTTTTCGTGTCTCGATCAAAATGAAAACCATCAATGCCATAATCATTACCGCCAAATGCTATTTGATTAATTGCCTTTTCTCTCGGTATATTAAATTCGTTTTCTAAATATATAAGTCCAAAATAATCATTTTTTACTCCTCCGCAAGTGCTTTTAAGATCGGAGAATAATTGGTCAATTTGCTTATCTAAGCTTTTCATAAAATACTCCTGTAACTTCTTTCGCCGGCCAGGACGGCCGGCGCCCCGAACCAGTTAGCCCGGCATTGCGCCTAACGTCCGCAGCTATGCGCCGCTTTAATGGCGTATAGCCGCTGTTAGGTGGCGTTGCACTAATTCTTCTTGAAATAAGGACATTTCACTCCCAAACAAGTTTTATTTTCCGATGACCAGGAACAATTAATCTTACCTAGTTCTATTTTATCGTATCCTTTCTTATTCAAGAATTTTACAGCGGTTTCTATTGCAGCGTAACTGCTTCTTTTACAGCATCTCTGAGGATATTTTTTTATTTCGTTTAATGTCTCAATGACCGCTTGCATGCTGTCAGCCCGTTCCTCCACATGGAGAGGTGTTGTTTTGTTGACAATACTCATAACCACTCCCACGCTAAATGCCCCGCCGCAGGTTCCGGCAAATCCACATGAACCGCCAGGAAAATTCTCTCCTCGATACATTGCTTCTTCAATGTCCTTGTCAGTTATTTCGTAACCGCAATTTTTCATGGCAGCCAAAATAACGCCTGGAACTAAATAATGGTGCCAGTCTGCATGCATGGGAAAAGTTGGTTTCTTCCATTCATTAGCGGTCTCCTTTAAGATGCGCTGGAATATTTCATAAGGATTTTTTTCGTTCGATTTGAACACTTTATCCTTTATAAAAGGAATAACTTTTTCAAAATCCTCGTTTGTAAATCCTTGCATACCTCTCATGTAGCTTCGGAAATCTTTCTCAAAGTAGATTTTCTTAGCTTCGGCCATTTTTTCTTTCATGGTTTTTTCTTCCATAGTTTATACCTCCTAATTATTTATCATTTTACCACTTATAAGCTCTTTGTGTAATGTCGCTTAACTCCCTTTTATACGCCATATTGCGTATATACCCCATATATAAAATGTTCGTATAACATTCCTTATATGGAAATATTGCGAACACGGTATGAACAGTCGCCGATTTTTTTATTCACGCTTTTTCGCATGCTCTTTTAAATATATTCTGAATGCTTTTTGCAGAATATTTACCGCCTTGTTGCTTGAGATATTCCCACTTTTAGTTGAAATTCTTTAGCAGTGTTAATTCGTTTCTTCAGCTTGTCAGCCTGTCAAGATTTTATTCTTTTGTTATCCCCCTCAGTTTTTCCACTTCCCGCTTCCGGCCAAAATTCCATCTCCTGGTTTTTGCACAATTTCGGTAATAATTCTCAAAAAATATTATTTACCTTGAAAACTCCATCAATTTTGTGTATACTTGTTTTTGTACAAAAATTTCATAAACGATTTTGTTTTTCTTTATTATCATCCAGGAGGTTTGTATGAAACATTTCATCATCCCATTTCTGTTGTGCCTTCTCTTCGCTTCAGCCGCCTTCTCGCAGGAGACTACGAAAGCTCCAGCCGAACAACCACCCGCGGAAGCTCCAGGCCCCTATGATTTCGGCATGGGCGCGGTGTTTGGAGCCGTTTCCATAAACGGCAAAAATTACCAGCAGATTGGTCTTCGGCCGGAAATCAAGCTCTGGAAGCTCGGCATCGGCCTCGCCGAAGGTGTGAGTGTGGACATTAAATATCTCATCACCTTCGAGGATAAAAACGGCGATGGAAAAATTCGCGGAGATGAAGAGACCATCACCAATGTGAGCGTCTCCACGAGCGCGCTTTTCTGATGACGCACCATGAGTGCACGTGAATGGAAAATAGCGCAGAATTTTTCCGTTCGCGTGCATAAAAAATTATCCCGCACAGCAAGGAGGCTACTGAGGTGAAAAATATAATCGACCTGATTATTCTTGTGCTGTTTGCATTCATCCTGTGGTTTCCGCTATACGCACAGGACTCCGTTGATTCAATGATAAAAAAACAGCAAAACAAGCTTTCCGACATTAAGCGATGATAGACCGGAAGATTAAAGTGGAGCGCCTTCATGGCGAACATCTCTAAAAAGCCATCATAAAATCAAGGCCGATGTCGTAGCTGTTGAAGTGATTGTCCGCGAAGACAAACTGCGTATATCCGATTCCAATGCCTATGTGGACCGTGTTGTCTGAAAAGTTCAGGAAAAAAAGTTTAATCTTGGGATTGATTCGCGCTCCCCATTTCCCGGAGATGTTGCCGATTGCGTCATAAGCGGTAACCCA
>CAKZSV010000040.1 GCA_937921485.1 uncultured bacterium | reverse complement strand
AAATTCCCCCCGCGCGCATAATCCAGTTTTGAAAAACGAATTTGCCATGAAATGCAGCCCACGAGAGAGAGGCGGTGCGCTCATCGGTGTACGTGCCTTCGGAATTTTTCGCCGTATAGCGGTCGTGTTCGTAAATATAATACATATCGGCGAAAAAAAGCGATGAAGCCGAAAGCGTGCTTCCAAAAAAATAAATATTGTCGTCGGCATACCGGGGTGGACGAACCTCATCGCTATAGCTTGCGTCGGCATCATCGAATGCCTTGATGAGCCCCGCATACATCTTTACTTTTCGGTTGAAAAGATGCTGTGCATACTGGATGCCCGACGCGTCGCGCGCCAGAATGTAGCCGCCCTGGAAGCTGAAAGGCTGAAGCCCGATTGATAGTTCACCATCTTCGGCAGGCTTGAATACCGCATAGACATCGCGGGTGATGAGATTGGTTTTTCCGCTTCCGAGGGCAAAATCATTTTTACCGAATATTGCCCCGATGTCGAAGACCGCACGCACTTCGAGTTCGGGCAGCACTTTGAGAGAAAAGCGATTGCGGAAAAAAATGTCCTGGTAATCAAGCGTGGAAAGACCGTCGGACGATGGGAATTTTCCCGGCACCATCACCTGGCTTCCCGTGTACCAGAAGCGCAGGCGAAAAAGCCCCGAGATGTCCAGCTTTTCAAGCGCCTCGTCGAGCGCATACAGCGGAAAAGATACAACCATGAAAAGGAAGATTGAAAGTATTTTTGTTCGCTTGCTCACTGATTACTCCCTGTCGAATTGTTCCATCCATTTTTGAATATGCCCGGTTCGCTTCATTTCGGCAATGAACATATCCACCTGGTTTTTCAGCACTGTCTCGCCGAAAGGAATGCCGATACAGAGCTCTTCGCGGATATCGCCCCCGGAAAGCAGGATGAAGTTTGAGCTCAGCGACGCATCCTTGCGGTATAAATAATGCAGGAAAAGGGAATCGTGCATGAAACCCTGCGCGATGCCATTGCGGATGTTTGCAATGCCATCATCGTTAGAATCAACGAGCACCCTTTCAAGAGAAGGAAATTTTGATTCGAGCAAAAGTTCGTAGGCGCTTCCCTTCTTTACGGCGCATTTGAAGCCGGTGAGGCGCGAGAGATCCCATACGGTGCGGAAGGGAGTCTGTTCAAACTGGTCGCCGAATTTCGTTTGCGGAATCACCCTCTTGTGTACCAGCGCCGCGGGAGTGATGGAAAGATAGGGATCGGAAAAATATATTTTTTTTGCGCGATGGAGATTGCGGGAAAGCCCCGCAATGATAATATCCACTTCATGTTTTTCAAGCGAGGGAATATAATCGGGAAGCTGAAGCGGCACAAGGATTGCTTTCACGCCGAAAAATGCGCCTATCTCCTTTGCCATTTCAATTTCAACGCCTTTCCGGCCGCGATCGAAATTGAGGGGCGGGTAGTTCATGGATATGCCGATTTTGATGATGCCTCTCTGAATAATGGTATGATAGAGATCATCAATGGATTTGCTTTGTTGTGCATTGAGTTCGAATGCGTAAAGAAGTGCGCAAAATCCTATGATACAATACAGTGCTTTTTTCATTTTGCAACCTCTATAATCTGCCAGGAAAAGTAAATCGTTGAATCAGTTTTTTTGAGCTTTTAGTATAATAAAAGTCATTTGTAGTACGCATGATGGCACATACAGGCATTGTCAACATCTTTAATATTTCTTCAATATTTCTATTGACAAAATTCCCCCCCTTCGCGGATGATTCACTCTAATTCTCACAGGAGGTAGAACAGGTGGCGGTTAAGATTCGACTTCAGAGGGCAGGGAAAAAGAAGATGCCCTATTACAAAGTGGTGGCAGTTGACAGCAGAACGCGCAGGGACGGTGCGGTGATAGATACGCTGGGCCAGTATCAGCCTATCGTGGATGGCCCGCAGTTTGTGGTGGATGAAGCGAAAGTCATCGATTGGCTGAAGAAAGGCGCCCAGCCGACCTATACGATTGAGCGCATGCTGAAAAAAAGCGGCATCTGGAGCAGGTATACATCGAAATAATTCCTGTGGGGGTTCGCAATGGATTATAAGGACCTTGTGGAGTACATGGTAAAGTCTCTTGTCGATAATCCGGAGCAGGTTGAAATTCGGGAAATCGAGGGTGAAAAATCGACCATACTCGAACTCAAAGTGACGAAAGAGGATATCGGCAAGGTAATAGGAAAGCATGGCAGGATTGCGCGCGCGATTCGCACAATCATTAACGCTTCTGCGACAAAATCGGGCAAACGAGTGGTGCTGGAAATTCTCGATTGAGCCTGTGTCCGCATTAACCTTCTCGTGGTGGTATCGGGCGGCGATTATTTTACCGAATTGATGTAAGAGACGGGAATTTTACGCTCTAAAAAAGGCGGTATTTTCGTGTTGATAATGCCGCGCGATGGCATCGCCGCGGGTAAAATGGCGGCGGTGTTTTGCATAGTGCGATGGGGATTTGTTATAAAGCCTGGTGAATACTCCGGAATATCTAAGAATCGGCAAGGTGCTTGGTGCACACGGGCTTGACGGGCGGCTTAAAATATACCTTATTACCGATATCCCCGCCAGGTTTTCACCGGGGAATATGGTGTACGTGTTGAAAGAGGGTGGGTACGAGGCGATGACCGTAGCCGGCTTTGCCCTCCAGAAAGGACGTATTGCGCTTGTTTCGTTTGAAGGCGTGGACACGCGCAATGATGCCGAGCCTCTGAAAGGTATGGAAATTTTTATCGATGGCAGCAGCGCCCGCACAGAGCGGAATGTTCTCGATGAAAATTCTTTTTATTATTATGAATTGCTCGGCGTCGAAGTTTATTTACATGGAAGTAAATTCGGCCAGGTGTCCGATGTCCTTGAAGCGGGCTGCGGCAATGTGCTGGTGATTGCCCGCCTCGACGGCAGTTCATGCATGGTGCCGTTTGTCGATGCAATGGTCGATACCGCGCGTATCGGACAAAACAGAATTGACATACATCCTGTGGATGGTCTTTTTGACGCCGGAGACGCATAATGGCCGCAACAATGTTTTTTAACGCACGCGGCGCTTATATCGCACGCATTGGATGCGCGCTGTGATATCGTTTACAATCATCACTCTGTTTCCGGAGTTTTTCGAAAGCCCCTTGAAAACAGGGCTTCTTGGCAAGGCAGTGCAATCGGGCAGGGTGATGGTAAACCTTGTCGATTTAAAGCACTATGCGGGGGGATGGCACCGCCGATGCGATGACTATACCTACGGCGGCGGAAGCGGGATGGTGCTTCGCTGTGAACCGCTGGCTGCAGCGCTCGATGCGGTGAAGGGTAGTGCAAAGGTTGCGCTTACCAGCGCATCGGGAAAACCTCTCACCCAGGAGTTCGTGAAAAAACTCCACGCTGAGGGCGGGCTTTGCATCATCTGCGGGCATTATGAAGGCGTTGACCAGCGTATCGTCGATGAGTATGTGGACTATGAAATATCCATCGGCGATTTTGTGCTTTCGGGAGGCGAGTACGCCGCCCTTTGCATTGTGGATGCAGTATCGCGGTACGAGCCGGGCTTTATGACGAACCCGGAGTCGCTTGTTGAGGAAAGTTTTGAAAACGGGCTTTTAGAGTATCCTCACTACACGCGCCCGGAGGAATTCAGAGGGAGAAAAGTGCCGCAGGTGCTTTTAAGCGGCCATCACGGCGAGATTGCGCGCTGGCGGCTTGAAAAGAGAATTGAAAAGACGCGGTCGGTGCGACCCGACCTTTATGAAAATTATTTATTATCGACAGCGAAAGGAGAAAGCGATGGATCTGAGAAGAACGATTGAAATGGAGGTCAAGCCGGTTGACCGCGAAATAAATTTTGAGATAGGCGACACCGTGCGCGTGCACTATCGCATCGTTGAAGGCAACCGCGAGCGCGTGCAGATATATGAAGGAATCGTCATCGCCATCAACAATTCGGGACTGAGCAAATCCTTCACCGTTCGGCGTATATCATACGATGTGGGCGTTGAAAGAATTTTCCCGCTGTATTCAACGCGCATTGCGAAAATCGAGGTGGTGCGCAAAGGCAAAAAGCGCCGTTCCAAGCTCTACTTCCTCAGAGAGCGCCGCGGGAAGGCCGCGAAACTCCGTGAAGACAAGGGCAAGATGTTTATTCCGGCCACGCATGAAGAGCGGGCAGAAGAGGTTGCCCCGCAGGCTGAAGAGGCTGCTGAAACAAAAGAATAACATCGCCGTAACTCAGATGCGATTCTTCCTGTCAGGGAGCGTATATGGCTCCTCACTTCGATATTGAGCGCAGGCTGCTTGCGGAAGGGAAGCGGTTTGTAGCCGGCGCGGATGAAGCGGGAAGGGGCTCGCTTGCCGGGCCTCTTGCGGTGGGTCTCGTTGTGTATTCCCTAAAAATTATTCTTTCGCCGCCATCAGAACTCAGAGAAGTGGTTCGCGATTCAAAAATGCTTTCCCCCCGTCAGAGGCATGCAGCGCGTGATATCATCCAAAAATACGCGCTGTATTGTGATGTATGCCTCCTCAGCCATCGATATGTCGATATATTGAATATCAATGGTGCCACCTGCCGTGCATTGCAAAAGCTCGTCGCGCGCTCTCATGTTCCGCTCGATGCAGTAATATTTGATGGAAATTTTTCGTTTGATATCGGATGCGGACTCGTTTCAGTCATCAAAGGTGATGTGGCAAGCCTCTCGGTTGCTTCAGCATCGATTATCGCAAAAGTCCGGCGCGACGGGGTGATGGAGAAACTTGAAGCGTACTATCCGGGCTATGGGTTTGCGCAGCATAAGGGGTATGGAACCGCAGCGCATCGTGAAACAATAAAAAAGCTCGGCCCATGCCCTATTCACCGCCGCTCATACGAGCCGGTGAAAAGCATGTTTCAATAATTAATATGTATTATTTTAATAGTGTTGTCATATAAATAATGCGACATAATAGGAAAAAAAATGCAAAATTGCTTGCCGAATTAACCTGAATTGGCTATCTTGTTGAAATGAAACGCGAGGGGAATGTTTCACTCGCAAAGAGGTACAAAAAATTATATCTCAGTGAAGGAGGAGTTTAATGAAGTCAAAAATGTTTGCGATTGCCGCTGCAGTGCTCATGATCGGCGCTCTCGTGGTGCCTGCAATGTCGCAGGAACTCACCAATGATGTGGTGGTATTGCGCGCGGGATGGATACCGGCCTATACGGTGAGCTTCGACATTCCAAATGCAGATGATGCAGAATTTAAAGGCTTTGCCGTCATGGGTGAGTACAATTTGAATCTGAATCCGGTACTTCTTGGGTTTGGCCTTGAATACCAGCGCGTGGTTGAGGAGGGTGAGGAAGGCGAGGATGATACAGTTGCCGGATTTCTCATTCCCCAGGTGACGGCGAAATTCATGGCGGCCGGCGGCTTCTACATCGGCGTGGGTGTTGCCGGAAAATATCTCATCAATTATGACCTTGGAAGCGGCGTGGAAACCGATAAGACCATCGACCTCTGGCTCAATGGCGTCATCGGCTACATTGCCATGATTTCAGACGGCATCTACCTGGATATCATGGGGCGTTTCGGCTACAATCTTACCAATGCCACATGGGATGAAGTAAGAGCAGGCGGTCAAACTTTTGATTATAAAGCGAAATCCGCGTACGATATCGCAGTCTATGTGGGCATTGGCTTTAAATCATTCCAGACGGGATTGTAATTTCTAAAAAAAAATTATTGCCTACTAAAAAGCCCCGCATGCAATAGCAAAGCGGGGCTTTTTTTGAAATGCACAATTATTATTGAAGAAAGCAATCATGTACCGAGTACTTTTATTCCCATTGCTTTCGATGCAATTGCAAGTTGTGAATCATGCGTGAGCATGTACACGTCGTGCCTCATTTCCTCTTTCCAGAGAAATGCGCTTGCAAGGTGAATCGCATCAAGAGAACCGATAATTGTCGGGAAAAAACTGGAAGCTTTCTCAATTATAGCGGTATTCAGTGATATGATTGATATTGAAGCGCAAAATTCTGCAAAAGCGCTTTGGTATTCGGAAAGCGTTTCATCTGAAATCTTATTTTCAAGCCGCAGGCGATATATCGTCCGGTTGCATTCGACGAATAATAGTTCGCTTGATGCCGCTTCCTTCCATGTGCCGAACTTATGATATGCTCCTTGCTGGCTGAAGAGAAAACGTAAAACTGCCGATGAATCAACATAGACAATCATACGCGTTCGCGCTGCCGTTCCTCAATCAGCAAAGACGTTATGTCAATATCCAATCTGGTTTTTATACGCTGAAGCGGTTGTTTTATTGTCCTTAACGGAGGGCGAATAACAATCCCTTCTTTTTTTTGTTTTTGCGGATAGGGAATAATTTCAGCAATAGGGATATTCCTGTCGATTACCACGATTTTTTTCCCCATGCGCACTTCTTTGAGTGTTGCGCTTAAGTGTGCTTTTAAATTTGATATGGATATTTTATTCATATGACCAATTTAGGTCATCTCTGGTCATATGTCAATAATAAATTGGTTATGTACAATTTTAATTTTTGCATGGTGCTGGTCAACGTCGATAAGAACTTTTGAATTATGGGCACATCTAAAAACCGCTTTCATCCTTAAAATTAGCATCAAAGAAAGCGGTTTTTACCTATTATATTGTGCCCACAAGGGAACATCCTTATAAATTGTTTTTAGAAGTTCCCTTATTTCTTCATCGCACGTATCACCATCTCATACTCGCCCTTCGCATTCCAGAAGGAAAATCCGCTCGCACCCGCTTTTTCGGCTGCGCGAACCTGCGCAAGAATGTATTCCGGCCCCCAGCTTGGCGAAAGCAGATTGAACGCCTGCAAATATGGCCGGATTATTGCATTTTTTCCGGCTATCATTCGCGCACGCGCAATGCTTTCGCCAACTAAAAGTCCCGGAAGCTCTTCGCGTGAAGCTCTGGTGCGGTAAAACTGCGTGCCGAAATGCGAGGGATAGACCATGGGGCAGAGAGCATCGGCATATTCGGCAATTGCTTCGAAATCCTGCCCTATTCGGTTGCCGAAATGATACCAGCCGGTGATGCCGTACACATCCACGCTTATGGGTACAGAGAGAGACTTTTTCGCAAGGCGCAGAAAATCGATAATTGGTTCGGACTTAAACATTGTAGCATCTTTACGATGGCGAAACCGGCAGCGCTCAATTGGTCCATCGGAGGGAAAGCGGATATAGTCAAATTGAATTTCGTCAAAGCCGAGATGTTCGAGCTCTTTTGCAAGGTCGATGACGTATCTGTGCACGAATTCAGAGTGAGGGTCAAGCCAGTATTCCCCGGGATTTCCCATCCAGCCTGTACCGGTGGCG
>CAKZSV010000039.1 GCA_937921485.1 uncultured bacterium | reverse complement strand
TCAGAGCACATTAAGAGCGCACATCGGTCGGTGTCAGAGCAAAGAGCTATCCCTGGTGTCAGAGCACAACGTGAGGGCAAATTCCGGTGCCAGAGCTAAATGACGCGCACGAACTGCCGTCTTTGCCGATATCCATCTCTGACACCAGGTTCACCAGGTTTACGAAAAAGAATTGACGCCGTATCGAATTTTTCATAAATAATATATGGCATATTAAATAGTATACACCATGAAATACCTCTTCGGCCCCGTACATTCGCGCAGATTCGGCCGCTCGCTCGGCATAGACCTTTTGCCGGCGAAGGTGTGCACCATGAACTGCATCTACTGCGAGTGCGGCGGAACTGAAATGTGCACCGATGAAGTGAAAGAATATGTCCCAACGGCGGAAGTTATTCAGGAACTCAAAGGGTATCTTTCAGGTGCACCGGATCTCGATGCGATCACGTTTGCCGGCTCAGGAGAGCCGACTCTGCACAGCGGGATTGGCGAAATAATCAGCTTTATTAAAAAGCGGTATCCGCACTATCGCGTCGTGGTGCTCACCAATGGCTCTCTTATGCGGCGTGATGATGTTCGTGCGCGGATACTTCATGCCGATGTAATCGTCCCCTCGCTTGATGCGGTATCGAAAGAGGTTTTTGAAAAAATAAATAGGCCTTTTCCGTGCTCTGACACCGAGCAGATTATCGAAGGGCTGGTGCGGCTTCGGGAAGAATTCGCAAAGGAAATCCTGCTCGAGGTGTTTATCCTGCCTGGCATCAACGACGGAGCCGATGAACTGAATCGCATCCGTGAAGCTGCACTTCGCATTCGCCCTGATGCGGTACAGCTCAATACACTGGACCGGCCTGGTGCGGTTGCCGGACTTCATCCCGCGGATTATCACCTTCTTGAGCGGGTGCGCAATGCGCTTTCCCCGCTGAAGGTGGATATCATCGCAAGGTCTGAAGCCGCAGCCACGAAAGCAGGCGGTTTGGGAACCGATGAGGTCCTTGCGCTCATCAGGCGGCGGCCATCAACAATCGAAGATATCATCGCCGGGCTTGCACTTTCTGCCCAGGAAGCGGAAAGTGCACTTGATGCGCTTTCGCGCCAGGGGCTTGTTGCAAAGAAAAAAGGCACGAGGGGGGATTATTATTATGCCTTGTAGGCGGATGGGTACAGCACATTTCAGTGTCAATCGTATGCTCATTGTGGCTTAAAAATAAATGTTTTATTCTTGACAGCAAGAGAGCCTGTTTGAAACTCGCACTCTCATGCTGGCGTATTACATGCCGGCCGACATAAAAAAGGGTACGTGTACAGGGGTGTGAATGGCAGTTCGAAATGCAGAAAAAGAAGAAAAAAGAAAGCTTCAGATTGGTATTGCTGCCTACGAAGTGATTGCAGGCAAAGGCTACAACAGCTTCACCATCGAGGACATTGCCAACGCGGCCGGTCTTTCAAAGGGCGGTGTGCTACATTATTTCAAATCAAAAGAAGATATTCTCATTTATCTTCTGGAACAGATCTACATGCGCATCGAGGGGAATATCAAACGCCGGGCCGAGAAGTACCGCACGCCGGAACGCAAAATGAAGGCGCTAATCATTTCCTACATCGCCACCGCAAAGAGAAATCCGGCATTCTACACGGTGATGGTTGATTTCTGGGCCCAGATGGCTGTCAATGAACGCATCAAGGCTATCAACAGCAAAATCTACGAGCGGATGAGCGGCGAAATCAAAAGGATCATCGATATGGGTATTGAGGAGGGAGTATTCCGGCCTGTGAATTCCACTGAAGCCGCGTATGCGATCATCGCGATGGTGATGAATACCGCAATACAGTGGACTTTCAACCAGGAACTCTATAATATCGACCATGTCGCGCGCGCGTGCATGGGTATGGTGCTCGATTATCTTAAAAAGTGATATTGACGATCAGGCGCCGATTTTATTTTTGAGAGATTCCGCCACCGACGCAATTTCTTCGGAAGTGCCGGCAAGCTCCATCGCTCCGGATGCAAAGCCCTGGTTGAGTTCGTTGATGTGCGAAATCGACTGAACGATTTCCCCGATGGCAATTTTTTCCTCGGCGGTGGAAATTTTTATTTCCTCGGATTTGTTTCGAACCGTGACGGCCTGATCGTTCACAAGCTTATTGATATCAAGCTGCGATTTCATTTCATCGTTAAGTTTCGAAATAGCTTCGATGATTGAATTGACGTTCTTGATGGTCGAGCGCATAAGATCTACCGTCTGTTTCACATTGCCCATGCCGCGGCTCACTTCGTCTTCGGTTTTCTGGATGAGCTTCGCGATTTCCTTGATGCTATCACCCGTCTGGACGGCGAGCTTGGATATTTCATCGGCAACCACCGCAAAGCCTCTGCCGGCGTCGCCCGCCCGCGCGGCCTCGATTGCGGCATTCAGTGAAAGAAGGCTTATCTGATCGGATATCTGATTGATGACATCCACCACGGTAGTCATCTGTTTCGAGCTGTCAATGATTGCGCCCATCGTTTCATTCATGGTATCTAAAATGGCTTCACCCGACCGCGTTTCGCGCGCAGTGGTTTCCGAGATAGAATACGTGGCTCCGATAAGCTCGCGCAGCCGCTCAATGGATTTTGAAAGCTCGCCGATTTTATCAATCAGTACACCCAGGCTGTCGAATTGACCGCTCACGTTATCGACGACGATATCCATGCTGGCGGAAACTTCTTCAATCGAAGAGGTAATCTGCTCAACCGAGGCAGCCTGGCTCTGCGCGCTTTCGCTGAAGCGCGCAGCGGTGGCAGACATTTCTTCGGCCATGGAGGCAAGTGAAATGGAACTGTCGGTGATGGAGCGATGGAGCGATTGCAGTTCCGCATATTGCGTGCGGTTTTTATCGAGTTCGCTTTCGACGTCCTTGATCGCTTCCCGATTTGTGGTGATAATGAGCATGGCAAGCGCGTAGGTGAAAATGAGGCCGAGCGTGCTATCGATAAGGCCGGTTTTGAGAACGGGAAGCGGGATAATCCCGTCGTTTAAATTGATAAAATAAAAGAAGATGTGAAATCCAAGAAAAAATAGCGCTACAACCGAGGTCCATCGGCGAAGGCAAAAAAGCGCGGAAAAGATGAGCACTGCCTGGCTGATGTACACCATGGAAGAAAAGCCAATGCCGGGTGTACCCCTGTACTGAATAAGGACACCGAAGGCGATGGTGATTGCCGCCGCGAAGGAAGTGATGTTCGCCGCCCAGTTGTAATGCCCCGCGCGCAGAAGCACAAGGCTTATGAGGGTGCCTGCAAGCATCGGTGCAGCAATGATGGCCACGCGCGCCATTTGCCCCCGGATTGCGCCGGTCACCGGCGGAACGAAAAGCACTACAAAGAAGACAACAGTATTCATAATAAAAAGCAGAGAAGCTTTGCGATGTATGATATTCGATGAATTGGCATACTTTTGTAAAAATCGTTCGCTGAGTTTTACGCCCATATTATACTCCATCAAAAACAATTTATCTGAAATGATTCATTTGCACATGAGCGCACTTCCTCATTGTTCACAGATATCGCACTACAGTATCACGAAAATCGTTATGCAGGGTCGGTGGTGTTTTTGCAATAAATAATTGAACAAAAAATAAAAAAAATTAAAAATTTGGACATCATCCAATTGATTTAATGATGTTCAAATATATTACAAAAATTGCATAATGAATAATGCGGTTTTGCGATATTGTCGTACTTCAATCAGAGAAAACAATTCGCGTTGTGTTCACAAACACAGAATCTCATCTTCGGTGAGATCTTCCACTTTTACAGGATCGATGCCCTTTATCATCGCGGCCAGCTTTTTATTCGAAATTTCGGGCATCGTATAGACGATACGCCATTTGCGGTCCTGCAGCCACATGAAAAACCGCCACGCATAGCAGTCCTTGCAATGTACTTTTTTCTTTTCGATATAGGCGTCGCCTTCGAGGCCATCGAGTGCCGAATGCTGTGGGCACTCTATGTCTTTGCAGAATGTACCCGATGTGTATTCACGTGCCATATTTCCTCCGTTTGCGCGTTGCATAAAATGTCATTCCGATCTGATACCCGGATACTAATAATATAGCCTAAAATTGCACAATGTCAAAAAATTTTTTTTGTTCAGTGACCTACAAAGTGATCCATTGCTTTTGTCACGCCGGTCGCTTTCGCCAGCCAATCGCCGAAAGGCGCGGGGAAAAATTTCAAAAGCGGCGTGATGCGCACCATTCCAGGTATTTTTACGTATGTTTTTTTCTTTTTCACCGCTTCCACAACTTTTTTCGCAACGTAGTCCGGTTTTAAAATTGGGTTAAACATCGGGGCTTTAAAGCCTTCAAACATTCCCGTGTCGATGACCGAAGGGCATACGCAGGTGATGGCAATGGGATAACCAAATTTTTTCATCTCCATGCGAAGCGAGTCGGAAAATCCCACGACCGCAAACTTGGTGGCGCAATAATCGCCCATGCGGGGAACAGCGAGCAGTCCTGCGGCGGATGCGATATTGACGATATGCCCGCTTCTTCGGGCTATCATATCAGGCAAAAATTGTTTGGTCATCCAGATGAGGCCTAAAAGATTGATGTCTATGGTCTTTTTGATTTCTTCGAAGGTTTCATCGGCGATTGTTTTCCCGATGACAATGCCGGCGTTGTTGACGAGCACATCCACTGGACCGGCTTTTTTTATGAGCTTTGCGATTTTTTCCACTGCTTTATGGTCGGACATGTCGCAGATGTGCGTACTGACCTGCACGCCCCGTGCAGCAGTGTCCTTTGCGGTATCAGCCAATTTTGTTTTGTTGATATCAATAAGCACCAGATTTGCTTTTTCATCTGCGAATTGAAGCGCCATTTCCCTGCCGATGCCTGCTGCCGCACCGGTGATGAGAACAGATTTGCCGGCAAGTGATTTCATATACCCTCCAATTTTCATGCCCCGACATTGCCGTTACGATACCTGCAACATGCAACAGGTATGAAATATGTGTTGTTGAAATTGGTTGGTTAACCAATTAACAATGAAATAATACGGCAAAAAAATTGCAAGCAGAAAATGTATTAAAATTGTGGTGTAAAATTGTGGTGTCAGAGCACAGACCCAGTAGCCCGCCGACGGTGGTGTCAGAGCACTTTTGGGCATCAATCGCCGTTTGTGCCCCAACTTTAGTTGCTTATGGTGGCGGTGTCAGTGTCCCATCGGGCAGCGACTTTCGGTGTGAATGTTTTTGCTGTGGCCATGGTGTCAGAGCATGGTATTATTGTTTCTGTAAATTTACTCTGACACCAAAAATGGTAATGAGCCATGGAAGCGTTCCAATATGGTCAATTATCGATTTTTGAGCAGTTTTTGGGAATTATTATGAATGGTTCACTTCGATCGCGAAATCGAAGTATCAGCGATAATGGCCAATAGTGTTCCTTTTTTATATACCAAGAGCTAATGATTCTATCCCCCATGCTTGTTCCGCCAAA
>CAKZSV010000038.1 GCA_937921485.1 uncultured bacterium | reverse complement strand
AAGATCCTCAAACCGGTGAACAGATAGGAGTAAGAACGCCCGATCCGTGCAGTTTTAAATCTTACAAGGATTTTCTTGATGCATTTCTACTGCAATTGAAGTACCAGGTGGAGCAGGCAAATAAAGCTTACAAAATTGTTGAAATGCTTTACGAGGAAATGATGCCTCGCCCATTCGCTTCCTCTCTGGTCGAAACTCCGATTATGCGCGGAAGAGACGCTATGCAAAAGGGCGATACCGCCATTAGTGAAATATTCAGCATGGGCAGTATTAATGCCGGAAATTCTCTCGCGGTGGTCAAGAAACTCGTTTTTGATGAAAAGTCAGTTTCAATGAGGGATCTTATTGATGCATGCAGATCAAACTGGAAGGGATATGAAGATATCCACAAAAAATGTCTTACCGTTAAAAAATTCGGAAATGATGATAACTATACGGATATGGTGATTGCTGAGATGTATGAAAAAGCACATGCAATGGTCAGTGATATAAAGGATCATTGGGGGCGTCCTCTGCAACTAGAATCATCTCTAGCCGCAGGATACTATGTCGGTGGTCTGGTAGTAGGCGCAACACCTGACGGCAGAGTAAAAGGAGAAACGATATCAGATGGACAGCTCTCTCCTATGAGAGGAACCGACATCAGTGGGCCGACGGCGGTACTAAAATCCTGTTCCAGGGTAAACCCACTCAGGTCATGGAACCAACTATTGAATCAAAAAATTCATCCTTCTTTCGTTAAGGGGAAAAATAAAAAGGTTTTTGCAGATTACCTGCGAACATGGCATTCTTTCAACAACTGGCACATCCAAATCAATTGTCATAACGCAGAAGATTTGAAAGAAGCAATAAAATATCCCGAAAAACATCGCGACCTGGTTGTGAGGGTTGCTGGATACAGCGCATACTTTACCGAACTTGCTCCTGGTTTGCAAAATGATATCATTAAACGAACAGAACAGGATTTGCTACGTTAAAGTAAGATACTTCAACCCAAACAACAGCGTGAAGCATTATATTGTTAATTCACATGAATATTATTCAACATATTCGCAAAAGCAACATTCGCAACACCAAAGGATGCGTTTTTAATATTCAGAAATTCAGCATTCACGACGGTCCGGGTATCAGGACTACCGTCTTTCTGAAGGGGTGCCCACTGCGGTGCTGGTGGTGTTCCAATCCCGAATCGATTCATTCCAAACCCGAGATAATCACAAAATTCGATGTCTGTCGCAATTGCGGACGATGTGTTGAAGTTTGTAAGCATGGTGCCATTAGCTTAACCGAAGATTCCTCTCCCTTTAATAAAATCAAATCGAAATCACAAAGGACATTAAATAGAAAGGCATGCAACGCATGTTTATCCTGCGTGGACGTTTGTCCGTCCGGAGCTTTAAGCTCTGCAGGAAAAGATTACTCGGCGAATGAAGTTTTAAAAATTATCAAAGATGACTTGCCATTCTATAAAAATAGCGGAGGTGGAATAACCATTTCAGGCGGTGAACCTCTGTATCAGCCGGATTTCACTCTCGCTCTGTTAAAGTCCGCAAGAAAGATTGGGATTCATACCGCACTGGATACTTCGGGTTATGCTGATCCGAAAGCGGTAGAAAGCATCCTGCCTTATGTTAATCTTTTTCTTTATGACATAAAGCACCTTGATTCTTCATTACACAGGAAATATACCGGAGTAGATAACACACTTATATTGAATAACCTTTACCGAATTAACGGAAGGGTTGAAATTTATCTTCGGGTTCCTTTGATTCCGGGCATCAATGACGGGGAGAGTCATCTTGAAGAGATTATCGCCCTCGCAGGAAAATTGGAAATAGCAAAGGTGTATTTTATGCCATACCACCGCTATGGCGTCGGCAAATATGCCGGTCTCGGTCGCAAGTACCTGCTACCTGATGCTGAAAATATCCCCCCGGAAAAGATTGAGTATATATCTGAATTATGTCAAAGCCGACATCTAACCGATTATGAATTTTCTTCTGAATTATTTACAAGATAAAATTATGGGCACTTCTAAAAACCGCTTTCACCCTTAAAATCCACATAAAAGAAAGCGGTTTTTACTAATATATTGTGCCCACAAGGGAACATCCTTTAAAACAGTTTTTAGAAGTTCCCTTATTTTTTATCCTTCCCCAGATAATCTGAAATATCCTTCAGCATATCGGGCTTAAACTCGGTGTTTAACGCCGCGATATTTTCTTTTTGTATTTCTTCATATATTTCTTTTCGGTGCACGCTGATGTGCTTCGGAGCTTTGACGCCGAGCTTCACCTGATCGCCTTTGATGTCGATCACCACAAGCTCAATGTCGTCGCCGATTACAATGCTTTCGTTTACTTTTCTTGCAAGCACCAGCATCGCGCCCCCTTTAGTCCACCCTCTTCATGTTTTCGATAATTCGGTGGCGCACGCCGTATTTGTCTGAAAGGGAAATCGCCTGTTTTCCCATTTTTTTCGCGGGATTTATGATAACAGGTCCCATGAGATTCGCGGTCATATTTTTATAATCTTCTGGAACCGTGACAATGGAAAACACCAGAATTTCATCTTCCGGTTTTGCCCGAATCACCTCATAATCGCTTTGAGAAATGTTCAATTCATAATCCGCCATAAAATCGGATATTAATATGACGACAAATGCGAGGCCCGGTTCATTAACAGCCTGCATCCACCGAAAGGGCGATCCTGAATGCGTATCGTCCAGAATGGCGAACTGCTTCACATCTTCAAATCCAAGTATGCCATCCGGAAAATCAATAATCTGCTTTTCCTCAATCTCTATCTCACCAAACGGCTTTGTGCGTATTTTCACGGACACTCTATGCGCTCCTCAACGTTATCTCAAAAAATCCATCAGCGTGGGCCGTATGGTTCGCGCCCCCACGGAAAGCGCATACTGATGCACGCTTTCAATCCAGCGGAAATTCATGATTGTTTCTGCATAATCTATTCCCTCATTGCTCGCAAGCAATCCGAGCACATTGGTTCGTTCGTATTCCGATCTTCGCGCAAGCTCCTCCGTGCGGTTCTGCCGTGCACCCACCGAGGCAATGTGGCGGAGAATATTATCCAGCGCCATATCGATGAGCCCCAGGTCGCGCCCCCCAACCACTTCCTGGTCGCCGCGGACAAGGTCGTCGCGAAGCTGAATCACCATTTCAAAAATCGACATGCCGTCAACGGTAGCGGTGGGATCGAAGTTGTTTGGCGGATTCTGATACTGCGGATTGACAAGCCCGAGGTCGCGAAGCACCGTACCGCTTTCCACATCCTCCAGCCAGATCTGATGCGGCGTGGTCGTTTCAAGCACAAGGTTTTCCCGAATTCCTTTCGAAGCGCGCACGCTGAGGCCCGCGTTGTTTATTTTGATGATGATATCATCAAGGGTATCGCCAGCAGAAATGTTGATTTCTACGCCGTCGATGCGAATTTTCTGGTTTGTTTCTGATTTGTAGTCCGACGCATCCTTATTTGACGTAACAATCTGATTGGTAGCCCAGAAGACCCAGTTGCCAGGCACATTCACGTCAATGTACTCGCCCGTCGCAACCTCCCGGCGGACCCGTCCGATATTGCCGCGATATTCCACGCCGGTCATGGCATCGCCCTGATTTCCCGCCGTCAGCGTCTGATAGATTGCGACAAACGGGTCGGGAATATCTTCGGTTCCTGTCTGAAACCCGCCGAAAATCGGGCGGCCGGTCGCGCTTCTGGTATTGGCAATCGCCACAAGCTCTTCGAGCAGTTCATTAATTTCCGCAGCTGCCGCTTCCTTTCGTTCGAAAGCAGTATAAATTCCGTGCGCACCCTGCACCGCAAGGACTCGAAGCCTCTGAAAAATGCGAAGAGCAGACTGCAGAGCTGAATCCACTTCATCGAGCCTGGAGCGGCTCTCATCGATATTGCTGGCATACTGGTCCACTTCCGTCAGACGCGTGCGGTACAGCATCTGGTTCGCGGCGGCGATTGGATTATCGCGGGGAAGTCGCACATTGCGGCCCGTGGCGAGTGCCTCCTGCGTGCGGTCCATGTCATTCTGGTGCCGCATCAGGTTGAACATCATGGTATCATTGAGCATACGGTTTGTTATGCGCTGCATGGTTTACGCTCCTAACCGAATAATTGTCTCAAGCATCTTATCGAACATCGACACGACTCTCGCGGATGCATTATACCCGTGCTGGAACATCACCATGTTCGACATCTCCTCATCGAGGTTTATTCCCGATATGGATTCGCGGAGATTGCGCAGATTGGTAAGCAGCGTCGTTTGATTGCGCACTCTGTCCTGCGCCTGCTGGCCCTGGGTTCCGATTCGCGCGATGAGGCCGTTGTAGAATTCATTGAACGTGGTGTTTGAATCGATCATCGCGTTTTTCTGTCTGAGGCGCGCGATGCGAAGCGCATTGCTGCCATCACCAACGCCGTTTGAGGTATTGAAATCGCCGGTCCCTCCCACATCCCTTCCCTCGGCCGCCGCAATCCGGTCAACGTCGGCAAGAATTGCATCGTCCACGGCCATGCTTGCCGCCGGATTGTACTGCGGTGTGATAGTGATGTGCTCGCGGTCGGGCAAAAATTTCATGATGTCGTTCACCCGGCGGTAATCAAATGATCCGGCCGCGCCGCTTTCGCGAAGAATTCCCGTAAGGCCCACAAGGAACTGCCCCGAGTCTTCGAGATAGCGAATCATGAAGTTGCGCCGGTCATCATCGCGCGCCACCGTTGCTTTGAGGGCTAAATGGCCGTTGTGATCCAGATACGCGACGATTCCTGTGCGGGCATCATTGATCTTTCGAATCACTGAAAGGACCGTGTCGTTCGCGTTATAGGTGATCTGAACGGGCATATCGCGCCCGTCATTGGTCATGAGCGTGATGGTCCCGGTGATGCCAATCGGCGCCGAGGCATCGACCCGGTTATTTCCAGCCACTTTGAAAATCGCGGTTACATCCGCAACGCCGTCATTGTTCAGATCGTGATTCCCGTCCACATTATCGCCGCTTATGGGAATATGTCGAAAGAAGTTGTTATTTGTTTCGCCTCGCCTTCCGAAGCCGTCCCGATGCACCTCATTGGTCAGGTCGATCATATTGACGGCAAAAGCGTTAATGTCGTTGATATTTTCCCGAAGAACCACATCGCGAATTTCGATGAGGCCTTTCAAAACGCCGCCTTCAAGCGTGATATCGCGACCGGTTTCTTCCCAGACTACCCTGAAAAATCCGTGATTGTCGCTGTCGGGTACTGCCGCAAGCGGACGGAAGATTTCTCCCTGAATGAAGTTTTCACCGCCGATGTACACGATGGTCTCGTCGCGGTCGCTTCTGCCCACGGAAATATTGACCAGATGGGAAAGCTGCTCGATGAGCGCATCTCTTCTGTCGCGGAGGTCGTTCGGATTATCGCCCAGCGCCTCCGCCTTCATGATGCGCACATTAAGGTCGCGGATATTCCTTCCGATGGAATTGATTTCTTCCACGCGGGCCCGAACCTGACTATTTACGTTCTGCTGCAGATCGTAGAGCTGACGAAATATATTTCGTACTTCATTCGCAAGGTTTACCGCCTTTTCCTTCACCACTTCGCGGGTTGCCCGCTGCTCGGGATACCGCGAAAGCTCCTCCCACGATCTCCACAGTTCATCGAGCCTTGAGCGAAGCGAATCCGCCGAAGGTTCATTATAAATCTGCTCGATCTGCCGGATGAATTCGTTTCTGGTTTCCCAGTACCCTCCCACCTCGGTTTCCGCGACAATGCGGTCATCTATGAAAGAATTTCGGATACGCTCGACAATCGCCACCACCGATCCCTGTCCGATGTTGCCGGGGCGCTCGGCTCTATTCAGCGCAGGTACATACAGCGGATCGGCCGATGTTATGACTACCCGCTGGCGCGAATATTCGCGGTTTTCCGCATTCGAAATGTTGTGGCCGGTTGTATGCAGTGCTTGCTGATGCGAGGAAAGCCCCCGCCTTCCGATTTCGATGCCCATGAACGATGAACTCATACAAATACCTCGCTATGCAGTTCTGTTGATGACGAGCGGATTGTCGATTGAACAATTTTCCACGGCTTCTTTATTGTACCCGGTGCGAAGGGAAAGCCTTCCTTTGATTTCTTTCAAAAGCAGGGTAAAAACTTCAATATGGTCGCGGGCCAGCTTCTCGTTGGTTTGGGCCAGTGCCTGTATTTTATACAGCAATACCTTCAGATCGACACCAAGCTGAAAAATTCTGTTTCCCAGATCTTCATTCAGCGAGTTAATGATATCCCGCAGGGTGATTTCCCTGGAAAGATCATCGAGCTTTTTCTCTTTTCGATAGGCTTCGATGAGCTCGCTTCTGCGGGATTCAAGCTTCAGAATCTCGTTGAGCACGCTTTCCTGCTCGTGCGAGAGCGCCTCAAGAAGAGTCCCGTCCCTGGAAATGATGGCTTCGCCCTTCCTTTCTTCAAGATCACATACCTGTTCGTATAATTGTAATTCACGGCGAAGAATATTTTCTATATTATGGACGGTATCCATGCGCACCCCTCCTTGGGAAAAATCCTCATTCTGTCTCAATTATTGGTATCGGAAGAAACTTTAAAATGAATAAGGACTTTTTTACGGCATATTGGTCAGCGGCAAACTGCTTTTTTACAGAAATCGCGCACCAAAAAAATAATAATTGAAAACAAATGCCGATGTGTTAGTATTGCAAACGAAAAGACGAATTCATCTCAGGTGTTGAGTCAATGGACGAGCGAAAATATCTCAAAAAAGTCATGGAATCTCCCGAAGGCGAATTTGAAAGGGCTCAATCCAGACGTCTGCGTGCATTCAGCAGCCGATACGAAGAAATCATATCCATCCGCAAAAAGCTCAAAGAGATGAAAGACGACCTGGAAGCAAGCGAGGAGTCGCTTTCATTTCAGAAAGAGATGTTCAAAAGCGAGGAAGAAATCCCAAAGTTCAGAAACCGGTATTACGACCATTCAGTATTAAAAGCGCGCCCGCGAGGCTTTTTTGGGCGATTGACCAACTATTTTGAACTGAAACGCAGTTTCAAAGAAAAATACAGAAAAAACTCACCTGTTACATCAAGCATCTTTAACTTCCTTATACATGGCGCGCCGCTCTACCCTTCCGAAAAAATATGCTCTTTCGTGCAGGAAATTCTCATCTTGCAGGAAGAGCTTCGAGAGCCTGTCAGAAGGATGTACACATCCGGATGGCTTGATAAAATCGGGGCGGACGTGCTCACACCCCTCGAATTCAATCTCATAAGCGAACTCGAACGCTTGACGGCCGACCCTTCCATTTTCAACTTTCTCATTCACCGCAAAAAGCCGCAAATCGCCATTCAGAAAATAAATCCATTTCTGGGCTACTTCCTTTCGCTCACCAGAAGTCCGCAGCATCGTTCGAAGCTGTACAACGCCGCACGGAAATCACTCCATAAAATAACGTCTCCAGACATACGCGACACCGTGTCTATCGACAATATCGTATTTCGGATAGAAAAGTTCATTTCCGAGGACACGCTGAACCGGTTCATCATTCCGCTCTTTGAATGCGCCTTTATGAAACCGATGACCACTGAAGATGTTTTGAATCTGGTCTCCCTCGATGAGGTCGATGAAACCTGCTACCGCGCTGATACAAGGCTCATCGAGGTGATGGACGAGCGCAAGCGCCTTTTCAATGAAGCGCTGAAAAAAAGCATTTTCGAACTGGAAGAAGAGCTTGAGTTTGTGCTCGACCTGAAAGCGTCCATTGAAGCATCCTACACACTGCCAGGCGACCATTCAGGCAATTTCCTTGAATATCTATTATTCTATTATTATCACACAAAGAATTTACCCGCACCTCAAAAAGACAGCAATCTGGCAATCATCGCGGGCGATTTGTGCGACATTTTTACCCTGAGTTATGAAGCCATCCTATCGGAAGGGATCAGCATTAAAATAGCAAGTGACGTGAAAGCGGTGAGATTATTCGAAAAATCCCTTTTCCAGCACGAGATCGATGCCATCAGAACCAGCAGGCGCTCTCTCATCAGCTACGATCGCAAGCGCTACACACCGCATATTCTGTATTCAGACCCGCGTGAAGGCGAAGAAGCCTTCTTTCTGAAAACACTTTCAGAAATTTGCGATTCCTATTATTCAATCGGAGAGAAGATGTTTCGCATCATCAAGGGCAATGACGAAACGTCGCTCAAAGAAGAAAAAATCTCAGAGACCTTCATAAATGAAAGAAACATCGGGAAAACCCGCATTCCGTTCGCATCACACATTATTTTAGCGAAAGAATCATCACTGGTGTACACTTATACTCTGGCAAACCGTAAAATTCGCGAAGCGCTTGAAGATATAAAGATTTTCGCGTTTAACTTCGCACACTCTTTTGAACCCAGAAAGCGTGATTTTTCCTCTACCGCAAGGAAGGACACAATTGCTCAGAAGATAAAAAAACTGGACGATATCATCGCACAGATCCGCGATCTCGATTCGGGAAAAATTCATGGAAGATAATATCCCGGCCTTCAGTCATTCTTCACGTACACCGTATGCGTGGGGAAAGGAATGCCGATGCCGGCCGCATTGAGCGCGTTGTATATTTTGGTGGTGGCTTCGACTTTTTTCATCAACTGATTGCCGAACATGGGAATCCAGAAGCGCGCCTGGAAGTTAAGCGAAAAATCTCCCATGGAAACGAAGAGCACTTCGGGAGCGGGTTTAGTTTTCGCTTCGCTCACGGTTGTAACCGCCTCAAGCACCACTTCCTGCACGCGCGCGATATCGCTGCCGTACACCACGCTGAAATCGACCACCACGCGGATTTCAGGATTGGGAAGCGCATAGTTTTTAAACTTCTTGCTCATCAGCTCGCCATTGGGGATGACGATGACTTCGTTGTCGTATGTCTGAATGAGCGTGTTGCGCAAGCCCACTTCCATCACAACTCCCACCTCGCCGTCTATGCTCACCTTATCGCCTACCGCAAAGCTTCGATCGAGCGTGAGGATAATGCCGCCGATGATGTTCGCAAGCGTGTCCTTGATGGCAAAGCCGATCGCAAACCCCGCGATTCCGAGCGATGCAACCAGCGGCGCAATTTCAATGCCGAACTGCGCAAGGACAAGAAGCGCGGTGATGATGATGATAAAAATTCTGCTGATTTTCGTGAAAAGCGGAACAAGGTCATCGTTTATTCTTGAATCAATCTTGCCAGCAACTTTTTTTCCCCATTCACGAATTAGAATATCCGATATGCGCAGAATGATATATCCTGCAAGTATAATAATCATTGCGGTAATCATATGGTTGAGCACTGAATAGATTGATGCCGAAAGCTTAAGCGGCAGAAGAGCGACTTTTAAACCGAACGCCACGATAATCCAACGAAGCGGAGCGCGCGCGATCATGACAATCTGGTCATCCACAGCGGTTTCCGTTTTTTGTGTGAGCCGCATGATAACTTTTTCAAGAAAGATTTTCACAACAAGCGCGAGCAGGGAAAAGCCGATGGCAATTACAAGTGCGAAAAGCCATTTGTTGGTGAAAACAATTCCGATATGGGAATCGCGCACTTTGATGAAAAAATTGCGCAAAAGCGAAATTTTTTCCGCTTCAAGCTGCACTACCACATCGGAAAGGAATTCATGTTTTATCCATTCCGCAGCTTTTGCAGATGACTGTGCACCCACATCCAGAATATTATCTTCTGCAATTGTTGAACGATATTCATCGCTCGAAAACACCCTGCCGCTTGAAATCTGAAAGACTTTGCACTGTAATATGAACGTTTTTCCTTCAAGAAGAAACCGCCCTGCTACCGCCACATCCGCTCCCAGTTCGCGTGCGAGGTTGAACGCGCTCTCTGAAGCATACAGTTTTTCTGGAGTGAACTCATGCCGTTTCATAGCAGCATCGATGTCTGAACGTGAAAGAACGTGGAGGTACTTCCCTGCAGGAAGATGTTTCACAATGAGTTCAGGCAGATACGTTTCAAGATAGGCCGCTGATGAGTTGGTGTAATTATAAAACCGAAATACGGCAACTTTCGCGGAAGGGTGAGCTTCCTTTATTGTATCCGCGTGCAGTTCATGCGCGCCAAACGTCGCTGATAGCAACAACGTCATGACCACTATCATCGTGACACTTTTTATTATTTTCATGCATTCACCCCGCGATACGAATTCATTACCAACAACGATACTAGGCGATAATAATTACCAGGCAATCAGGAATACCAGCGGATATCACGCACCTTCTCGAGCAAACCTTCTTCTGCCGCGAGGTCGAAATAAAACGTAAGCGCGCTTCGCAATTGTTCGGCAAAGGAAAACTTCAGAAGGCGATAATATTCATCGATAAACTTCGCATCAAAATCAGGATACCGTGCTGATGCCGCTGCGATGAGAGATGCGCGGTCGCGTTCAAGGCATTGTAGCGACTTCCGGAATGATGCAATTACCGCATCAGCATTTCGCCTTTCCCGGGCAAGCGCTTCATCTCTCAGCGCAAATACCGCAAATACCACCGGATGCCCTGTTTTCAAAAGCCAGAGTTCCCCGATATCGTACATGAATTTAACGCGCGCGATGGAATCATTCATGGCTTCATTGCCAATCACCAAAGCGGCATCCACCGCGCTCAGGTCCGGAAGCGGCGGCGATGGCACATACACCGGGAGTACCCGATAATATTTTTGCAAGAGCAGTTTCAGCAACACCACCGATGTCTGTGACGCTGATGAAAGACCGACTTTTCTGCCGCCTAAATCTTCAATGGGACGATTGCTCACCAGAACCACCGAGCGCACATAGCCGATGGATGAAAGGCAGAATTCTTCGAGAAGATGCACATCGCCTTGAATGCTTGCAAACGCGGCGGCAGAGATGGGGCTTATGTCGAGATCGCCTTTTGCGATCATAGCATTCAGCGCACTCGGATAGGCAGGAATAACAGAAATACCGTCAAGAGGCTCTTTTTCGAACATCGAATAATAAAAAGGATAGCAATTCAGGTAATCAATATACCCCAGACGCATGCTGCACCTCGTATGATGCGTTGACGCGCACAGGAATGAAACCTGCATCCTTAATCAGCCTGACCAGATGCGCCTCGGTGCCATAATCAGGCGTTCGCGCACCCGCCGCGTGCACTACTTTTTCATGCACATACGTGCCGCCGAAATCATCAACGCCGAAAGAAAGCAGCGCCTGGGCCATCTTTTCGCCCACATACATCCAGAGCGCTTTAATGTGCGGCACATTGTGCAGAAAAATCCGGGCCGATGCGAAGATGCGAATATCGTCGCAGCCGGTGCTGTCGCGGCGTTTTGATGAAATTTTCGTATGTTCCTGATGAAAGGCAAGCGGCACAAACGTTTTAAATCCGCCGGTTTCGTTCTGAAGCGCGCGTATTGTACTCAGATGATCCGCGATATCTTCAATTGATTCAATATGATTATAGAGCATGGTGGCATTGGTTTTAAGGCCAAGCTTATGCGCGGTGCGCATCACTTCAAGCCAGCGTTCGCCGGAAATTTTTTTCGGCGCGATGACGCTTCGCACGTTTTCATCGAAAATTTCCGCGCCGCCCCCGGGAATCGCGCCCAGCCCCGCATCGATGAGCCGGCAAAAAACTTCTTCAAGAGGAAGGCCGCTTTTTTGTGAAAAATAATCGTATTCAACCGCGGTAAATGCCACGATGTGCAGATCGGCCTTTATTTTTTTTATTCGCGAAAGCATTTCGACATAGTATTCGAAGGGAATCGCCGGATTGAGTCCCCCGACGATGTGCATCTCATCAATGCCCCGCGCAACCGCGGTTTTTACCTTTTCATCGATTTCATCAAGCGAAAGCGTGAACGCCCCTTCTTCGCCCTCATCTTTTGAATACGCGCACAGCGGACAGCGCAATTCGCACACATTGGTGTAATTGAGATTCATATTGACGCCGTAGTATGCGCGATTCTGGTGCAATCTTCGCCGCACGAAGTCTGCGATGGCTCCAAGTTCAAGAATGGCATTCGTGGAAAGTAGATATTCCAGATCGTTCTCTCTCGCCGGTTCGCCAGCAATCACCGCTTCCGCGATTTTCGAAAGGCGTGGCTCATGAACCCTTTTCATGAGAGCGGCTGGATCGGTCATGTGTTCCCCCACGGCGTAAAAAGCGTATGATCGATGCCGAGCGTGTGCAGTATTTTCCCCACAACAAAATTGATCAAATCATCAACGGTTTTGGGGTAAAAATAAAATGCGGGGGCCGGCGGCAGAATGACTGCTCCCGCGCGGGAAAGCCGTATCATGTTTTCAAGATGAATATCGGAAAATGGCGTTTCCCGCGGTACAACTATCGCCTTACGTCGTTCTTTGAGCGCAACATCGAACGCACGCGCAATGAGGCTGTCGGCAATGCCAGAGGAAAGCTGTGCGAGCGTTTTCATGGAACATGGCGCTACAACAATTGCATCAAACCGAACGCTTCCGCTGGCAATAGGGGCGAATACATCATGATTGGAATATTCAACAAAAAGGCCTCCGGGTACATCAAACCCCCTCCGGAAAAGGAGTTGACCAACAGATTGAAATTGTTCGCCGGGATAGAGTTCCTGCCCAAAAAGCAACAG
The DNA here is from genome assembly GCA_937921485.1 of uncultured bacterium. Lineage (GTDB taxonomy): Bacteria > Spirochaetota > UBA4802 > UBA4802 > JAGODF01 > DYLV01. The sequence continues at coordinate 29,220 of CAKZSV010000038.1, read as the reverse complement.
TGCAGTCTTAGAAGCAATCACTGCTGTTTGCCTGCCGGTTGCAAGCAATTCCTCTGCAAGGCGAACCCCATAGATCACGCCGCTTGCTCCGGTGATGGCAACCACAATCATGAGTATTTCACCACCACATCGATGAATGTCCCCACGAAAAGCACCGGCGAGATGAATGCGTTGATTTGAAAAAGCTCTTTGATAGCCGCAGCCTGGTCGGGACGACGCGCAAGCTTCTGCTGATAGAAAAAAATCACTGCCGCACAGGCAAGCGCTACCCAGTATGCTTCTTTTCTGCGCGCAAGCACGCCTGCGCCAATAAGGCAGGCAACGGCACACACGTACAGGGTAAGGGAAATCGTCATCGCACGCTCCTTGCCGTATTTTGCGGGAATGGATTTGAGCCCTTCTTTTCTGTCAAAATCGATATCCAGAATCGCATACACCACATCAAGCCCGGCAATCCAGCACATGATTGCACCGCCCAGAATGAAAGGAATGACATCGAAGTGGCTCGGCGTGTAGAATATGCCCGTGACAGCTACGTATCCGCCGATAGGCGCGGCAGCTTCTATAAAGCCTAAATACAGATGCGATGCGGCGGTAAATCGTTTAAAATAGGAATAAAAAAACATAAGGGCAATGGCCACAAAAGAAAGCTGAAAGCACAGGCGGTTCAGCATGTACGCGGAAAGCACGAAAATAACGCACGATACCGCTGCCAGAATCCATACCTGTTGTATGGTAAGCTGACCCGAGGGAATTGCCCGGTCCTTTGTGCGCGGATTGAGCGCGTCAATATCAGCATCGATAATACGGTTAAACGACATGCCGGCTGTCCGCGCGAAAACGAGCGCGATGGTAACCCATATCCAGATTTCAATAGTGCCGCCTCCCGCGAAAAGCACGCCCAGATACGCAAAAGGAAGCGCAAATAACGTCTGCTCGAACATCAGAAGCCTGTAGTATTTTTTAATCATCGAAACCATACTCTTTCCATTTTGTATCTACAAGATGTTGTATCTCATCAGACATCACAATCTCTTCCGGCCAGTCGCGCCCCATGCCTTCCTCCCTTGACTTGCGCGTGGCGTCAATCCCCATTTTGCCTCCGAAGTTCGCATAGGGAGCGGAATGGTCGAGGGCATCTAGCGGCCCTTCTGATAGAATGATATCTCGCCCGGGATCGACATTGTTCAGAAGTTTCCACACTACCGATGAATAGTCGTGCACATCAACATCTTTATCGAACACCGCGATAAATTTTGTGGACGCCATCTGCCCCAATCCCCACAGCGCGTGAATGACCTTCTTGCCCTGCCCTGCGTAGCGCTTGTCGATTGAAACGAGCGCGCAATTGTGAAACACGCCTTCAAGGGGAAGGTCTATATCCACGATTTCATTGACAAGCAATTTTATGAACGGCAAAAATATCCGCTCCGTCGCTTTCGCCATGTAGCAGTCCTCCATCGGCGGCTTGCCCACAATTGTTGACGGATACACGGCATCGTTTCTCCCGGTGATACAGGTAACATGAAACACCGGATAGATGTCCGCCGCCGAATAAAAGCCCGTATGATCGCCAAATGGGCCTTCCACGCGCTCATCGCCCGGATCGATATAGCCCTCGATGATAAAATCCGATTCGGCAGGAACAAAGAGATCGACGGTTTTCGCTTTCACCAGCTCGATGGCCCTGCCCTCAAGAAACCCCGCAAACATCATCTCATCCACATCCGGCGGCAGGGGAGATGTCGCCGCATAGGTCACTGCCGGAGACCCACCGAGCGCAACCGCGACGTCCATGCGCTTCCCCGCTTCTTTGTATTTTCGATAGTGCCGCGCGCCGTCCTTGTTGTATTGCCAGTGCATGCCGGTTGATGCGTTATCGAATTTTTGCATGCGGTACATACCCGCGTTCTGCATGCCGGTTTCGGGATCCTTCGTAATCACGATCGGCAGGGTGATGAAAGGCCCGCCGTCAGCCGGCCAGCAGGTCATGATGGGAAGCGCATCCAGAAGCGCGCCTTCTGTAACCGCCCAATCCTGACACGGCGCGCGCTTCACTTTTTTTGGCAAAAGTGCGGCAATATCTTTCAGCGTGAAAAGCAGCTTCACTTTTTCGGATAAACCGGAAGGCGGCTGGATTTTTATCAGCGATGCGATTTTTCCGGCAATATCGTCGAACGATGTGCAATTCAGCGCCATCTGCATCCGGCGATAGCTTCCGAACGCATTGATGAGCAATGGAAATTTGGAATTCTTGACGTGTTCGAACAAAAGCGCCGGCCCGCCGGTTTTGCTCATTCGATCCGCGATTTCGGTGATTTCAAGATACGGGTCCACTTCAGCATGAATGCGCTTCAGTTCACCCTCTTTTTCAAGATGAATGATGAATTCCTGTATATTTTTATAGGGCATGCAGTCGCATTCCAGATTTCAAGAGATTTTTCAGCACTGATAATATGGCAATCCCTGCACAGTATGCGGTCAACAACATTTTCAGCAATGGTACGATAAAATATGACCGTGATACAATAATATGACAGTTACTGAATTGGCGAAAAGCATCCTGCAGGATTGAGTTTTTTGGATAATCAGCGGCAAATGAAAATCTTGAAAAAATCAAATTGACATTTTATATATCGTATATTATTATTATAGTATTATGCAGGAAAAGGATTACATCATTCTCAGAGAATTAGCGGCATCAATTCGCGAGAAATACCCTGATGCGGAAGTTATTGGTTTTGGTTCTCGTGTTCGCGGTAATGCATCCGAATTTTCCGATTTTGACATTTGTATCGTTTTAAAATATCTCGATGAGAATATCGATAAAGACATTATGAATATCGCATGGGAAACAGGTTTCAAGAACGATATTGTTATTTCGACTATAACTTATTCAAAAGATGATTTCGAAAATGGACCTGTATCCTGCAGTCCTTTTGTTAAGTCTATCCGACAATCGGGTGTTGCCGCTTGAATGAAAGAGAAAACGATCTTATCAAATACCGATTAGAACAGGCATACGAATCCATCGAATCAGCGTGGATTCTCTTTGATAATGAGAAATACCGTTCTTCTGTCAATAGGGCTTATTATGGCATGTTTTATGCTGTTCTTGCTCTTTTAGTTAAGACCAGCGATTCACTTTCACGTCGTTCCGGGGTAATATCGTATTTTGATAGAGAATTTGTAAAAAAAGGCATATTTAATAAAGATCTTTCCAGATGGTTCCACCAAGCCTACGATTTTCGTCAAAGGGCTGATTATACCGAGATGTTTTCAATTACATCTGAAAGAGCAAAAGAAATAATAAAAAATGCTGAATATTTTATACAGCAAATACAAATGCATCTTATGCAATAAAGAAGCGTTAATCGAATTAATAATAGGCAATAATTGTAATCACATTTTCAACGTAAATTAGCAGTTCGATTTTTCACAAAAAAATAATATCCTCTTTATGCGAAAAATACAGCCGCCCTGCAAGTTTATCTCGTCATCAAAGATTTTTCGTGCAGAGAGGCGGTATGATGATGAATAGCACAACCGACAAGGCAGGCACATATCAACCCTACCCGATTGAAAATTTCGAAGAAAAGTCTGTGCCCATTTCTGAAAATGCACCGATTGTTTTCGAGATGCGCCCGGCAACAATTCATGGAAGAGTAGTCGGAAGCATTGCGAGCAGTTTTTATTGCGCAAAGATGGAAACCAAAATCCACGATCTTGCAGAATGGCTTGTAAACAATCTTTCAATAAAAGCGGTGGGTGTCATCGACGGCAGCGGACAGGCAAAAGGAGTTATTGTTGCAAATGAGCTTTTCAATATACTGAGCACAAAATTCGGGCGGGAGCTTCATTTCGGCAAAACTTTGGACGCAATCGTCCGCGATACACAAACATTCAATTATACCGAGAACATTTTCGGTATAGCTTCGGAAATTTCATCAAGCCTCATGAATCCCGAACCAACGTATTTTTTGCTCACCGACCAGACAGGGAGATTCACTGGCATTTTCTCGACTCATGACGTACTGGTCTACCTTTCGGATATCACCAACAAAGATATTAACCTTGCATCAAGAGTTCAGGCCTGCGTTGTCCCGAAGGAAAAGTCACATGAAGAAAACTCATTTCGGTTTATTGCACAGGTAAAAATGGCCAAAGAAATCGGCGGCGATTTTTACACCATAAAACAGTACGCAGAAGACAGATGGCTGTTTGCTCTATGTGATGTTTCCGGCAAAGGGATGTCTGCAGCACTCATGTCGGTTGCAATCGGGGGGATGGTGCACCTGTACAATTTTTCTCGCGGTATCAAAAATTTTGCTGCTTCGCTCAATGAATATTTCTATCGCACATTTGAAGGTGAACAATTCGTAACCGGCATATTTCTGGATTTTGATAAAGCTTCAGGCAAAATTGAAATCTGCGATGCAGGTCACTCAATGCTCTACCTTCTGCGTGGGGGAAAAATCAGGCGTTTTCGCACGAAGGAAGAAAATCCACCTCTCGGGATAAGCAGTGATTTTCCGTCAAACACAGGGATTGTTTCTCTTATGCCCGGAGACATCGTAGTTGTCTGCACCGATGGCATTGAAGATCAAAAAAATCCGGCAGGCGAAAAGTACGGCCTGGAACGCTTTCTTCATTTCGTGAATCACAAACGAAAATCGGATTTTGCGGAAATACTGCAATTCGTTTTTTCCGACATCAAGGATTTCCGTCAAAACCAGCCCCAGGACGACGATATCAGCATCTTGCTTTTTGAATATCGCGGATTAAAGTTCACACCACAAGATCAAACTGAGCAAATATGAAATTCCTTAATCGCATCAAATCTGAAATCTTAATGCCCCTGGGCATTGGCGTCGCAGTGGTTTCCGTACTTGTCATCGGAATACTCGGCATATTTCTTTTATCCAGAGCTTCCGATCATTATCGTTCCCACATAGAAGCAATCGATCTGGCGCGGCAGACACAGCTTGAACTCGATAAACAATATCATTCATGGAAAAAAATCATGCTGGAAGGCGATGATTTTTCGGTGTATAAATCACAATATCACGAGTATTCCTATCACCTGGTGCATGTGAACGACATGCTCTTCAATTTGAAGCTTATGCTGCTTGAAAAACCCATCGTTAAAGAAATTACGGAACTGTGCGACCTTCATGCCAGCCTGAGCGAAGAATACTCGAATGTAATTCTGACGCTGAAAGATTCAAATTTTCAGGAAAGGCATCAGAGTATACATATTTTCCGTGAAAAAGAAATCAGGCTTCTTGATACCATGAATCGAATTGTCGAACGCATCAGAGACGAAAGCTCAAGGGAGATCAGAGATCTTGTTGAGTTCTATCTGCGATTAATCGCTTTTTCTATTGCAATTCTAGCTACCAGCGCAATTGTGATGGGAATTTTCATTGGCAGATTCATAATTCGATCGCAAAAATATCTTGAGAGGAAAATTGCGCGGCGCACCCGGGATATTCAAAACGCGAATCGGTTGCTTGCACAATCCGAAAAGCGATACCGCCGGCTCATTGAAGGTACAGGCGATATCATCTTCACGCTCAACAGCGATTTGATAATCGACGGCGCGAACTCTGCAGTAAAAAAATTTTTCGGCATTAAGCCCGAAGACTTGATCGGCCGCAACTTAACTGATTTGCTCTATGAGGGAAGCGATGGCAGAGGCATGTCGAAGCAAATAATAATTGAAAAGATCAATGATTTCATCATGGAAAAGACGCCTGTCAATTTCATCGCCGACTTCAAATCGCCTTTGATACTCGAACCAAAAACTTTGAATGTTCAGTTTGAATACATCGGCGGCGAAGATACCGTCGAGATTCTGGGCAAGGGCACGCCTGTCATGGATACGCATTTAACAAAGTTCATGGTCTATGAACGGCTCTGTCTTTACTGCGACAATTACTTAGGAGATGCTGAAGAGATTTCTTTTCGACTAACCGGCCTGCTTTCAAAATATCTGGATGCTAATGAACTCATTCTCGTGAGAATTGGAATCAGAGAGATGATCATCAACGCAATCGAACATGGAAATTTAGAAATATCTTATCAGGAAAAAACCCGCGCACTGGAAGAAAACAATTACTTCGAGCTTCTTTCAAAACGAAGAACAAATGCGCGGTATCTCAACCGGAAAGTCAGAATCGACAGCATCATTTCTGCTGATAGAGCCGTTTTCCGAATCACTGACGACGGCAATGGTTTCGATGCACAGGCATATCTCAATGTGAATGAATCAGAAGCAATGCACATCGGTTCCCACGGACGGGGAATCTTGATGACCAAACAGGTGTTCGATGAAATCCGCTACAACAAAAAAGGCAATCAAGTTTTGCTCATACGGTATTTGAAAAAAAACAAGATTCATGATAATTCAGGGAAAGGGCTTTCCCATTGCCAGCCGGTTTTACCCGTCTGACGGTAGCGCTCCAGCCGCCTGATGGCAATCTCGGCAAATACGGGATCGTGATCGAATGTATAGACTTTTCTTCCGAGGCGCTCTCCCGCGATGAGCGTGGTACCGGAATGCGCGAAAAAATCAGTAACCAGGTCGCCCTTCTGGCTTGATGATGCAATAATCCGTTCAATCGCCTTGAGCGGTTTTTGCGCATAGCACCCCGGCACATTTTCCTCCTTGCGATAAAACACCTGCTGCACATCGACCCATACGTTCCCGGCGCGGATGTAGTCCGAACGGCTGCGCTGCATATTTTCAGTGCGCTCACCCTTCACTTCTTTATAGTACCCTCGAAGAATTTTGGGAATATCGGTATATTCCGCTTCAACATTGAACGCGGGATTGCCCCTCACATAATACAGCAATTCCTGCCGTACCCACATCCAGTTTTTCTGCGTGCCATAGCCGCGCTGATTGCGCATTGTGATGAGATTGCGGGGCCGAAGCTCACTGAAATTTCGAAGGAGGATGATGAGATCAGCAAACGGCTGGAACCCGTCGTTGACATCGGCACCGATCCAGAGATAGAAATGCGCATCACTCGCAAGATGAGCAATTGCATTAGAAATCCACTTTCTTGAAAATTCGAGATACTCATCAAGATTGCATTTCCCCAGACTTTTCGATGTTTTTCCCGCCAGTATAAAATTGTAGGGGGGGTCATTGACCGCAAGCGCCGCCTTTTCTCCCGCCATAATGCGTGAAACGTCATCCGGGTTTGCGGCATTGAACACGCCCACCCGATGCCCGCTTTGGGGATCCTGCCAGATCTCACCATGCGATAGCCGGCAATACTGAAGGATTTTTTCTCTGAGTCCAGCATCGCAGTCGAGGCGGGAAATCTTTTCGCGGGTTTTACGGCGGTCAACGCCACATTTGGAATCGTCATTAAAAAAAGTTTTCATCATTGTCATAGGCATCTTTCAAAGAAATAATTACACTCCCGCACATCAGAAAGGTTATGCAATTAAATTCGTCAAATACAATTAAAAATTCTTGCAATCCACACACACTCTGAGCATCTCATAATTAATGAACGGAACATCATTCACATCACGAAGGAAGAAACGAGTATCTCTTGGGATATATTCGGGTGCTGCACTTATCATATTTTTGCTCTCGTTTGCGCCGGAATGCTTCGCTCCCTCATCGCCATACCGCATCTCCTTTACCGGTGCAACTCCCCCTTCATTCGAACATCCATGCGGAACGGATTATCTTGGAAGGGATGTGCTCTCCCGAACGCTTGCAGGAGGGCGCCTTTCAATTGTCATCGGGGTGATTTCCCGAATCACAAGCATGGGACTCGGCCTTGCAATCGGGCTTGCCGCAGGTTTAAGCGGGCGATTTTTACGGCGCACTATGAACTTCTTCATCGAAGTGTTTCTTGCTATTCCCGCTCTCTTACTTGCACTGGCGCTGGCCATGGTGATGGGTGAAAGCAGCATCACAATATTTGTCGCGATAATAATCGGCACATGGGCACCGGTTGCGCGATTCTTTTCAACACGAGTTGCTCAGCTCGAAGAATCTGATTTCATCCTTGCGGCAAAAGCGCTTGGCGCTTCCAGATTGCGCATCGCACTCGTGCACATCATTCCCTCGCTTATGCCATCACTCATTCCGCTCATGAGCACGGGAATCGCCACCAGCATCATGCTCGAATCCACACTCTCCTTTTTGGGGCTCGGCGGCGTGGGCGCGCTGCACGATCTCCCTTCCTGGGGGGTGATGATTCAGGAAGGCGCACGCGTAATTTTCGATGCACCGTGGATGCTCATACCGCCCTCGGTGTTTCTTTCCGCATCGATATTGTGCTTCAACAGGATTGGGGATCTGGTTGCGGAAAAGGAGTGAAGCTACTCCCGCACCCGCCGATACTTCTCCACAATACCCAAAAACAAAAGCATCAGCGCAGCGGCCTCCACATTGCTTATGAAATCTCCCGGATCGAAACTCCTGCCCGGAAAGAAGTGCTGCAGCGCTTCGTCGGCAAAACCCACCAGCGCAGCGATGAGAAATGTTAGCGCGTATCTCCTCCATCTGGAAGCGCTCTGTGCCATCGCATTGAATACGAGGAATGTCAATATGCCGTATTCGATGAAATGAATTTTTTTATCGAATCCTCTGCTTTGAATGATTACCAGCGCATACAGGATTGAATAGGCAATCAGAACAATTGTAGGGGTGATTTTTTTCTCGGTATATCTGAAAAACAAAAAAACCACTATCGCCAGATACACCGCCAGAAGCGCATACACCGTGAGCATGAGCAGATGGTTCGCACGCAGAAAGACTTCGAGCTTCCACATAAAAGGAACCGAAAGCAGAAGAGCGGCAATATACAAAATCACCACCGCCGTTTTTTTGGCCGCTTCCGAGTCCTTGCTCATTTCAGATAATAGCCGTGCCCAGCAACTAATTACATGCTGTAATATTGAAAATTAGACTGCTTTTACTACCTTTCCGGAACGGATGCAGCGCGTGCACACATAGCGCCTGACAGCGCGACCGCCTTCCATGACGCGCACGCGACGGATGTTCGCCCTCCATATCCTGGGCGTTTTTTTGTTGGAATGGCTGACATTATTGCCGAACTGGATGGATTTATTGCAGATTTCACATTTTGCCATATTTTTATTCCTCTCATTGTACCTGTTGACGAATAAACGAACTGTTCACAAACCGAACATTCACAGTTTTTCGTTGACAATAGTCATTGCACCCGATACACATGACAAACATACCGGATCGCCAATGACTTGAACGTCCTAAAAAAAAGCACGATTATTTGCAAGAATTTTTTTATGAAGATCACAAAGAATACAACCGTTCAGGAAGCCCTGAAAAAATCGCGGGAGGTACTTGAAGTGTTCCGCAAATATCATCTGTACTGCCCCGGATGCAAGGGCTCATCACAGGATACTATTGAGATCGTCGCGCTTGAAAACAATATCGACCTTGAAACTTTCCTTCAGGAACTGAATGAAAGCCTTAAAGCTGCATCGCCGAAACACAACCAATGAACATCATCACCGGCTCACTGAAAGGAAGAAAAATCCCCTTCCCGCTTAAAAGATTCCCCGAAGCACAGATAACGACATCAAAAGTAAAAGAAGCAGTATTTTCCATCCTTGGAGAAGACCTTTCCGGGATGCGCTTTCTGGACCTTTTCGCATGTTCAGGGCAAATGGGATTCGAAGCTATAAGCCGCGGGGCGTCATTTGTTCTTTTTAACGACATTGAAGCAGCACACGCCCGCTTCATCGGTGATACGCTTCGTGCATGGGAAATTGACAAACAAGCGATGGTTCTGCACATGCCGGCAACGCAATGCCTGCGGTATTGCGAAAAACATCAGATGCTGTTTGATGTCGCGTACATAGACCCTCCCTATGAGAAAAGAAAAGGCAAAAACCAAACATTAGCGCGCATACTGGAGATAATCGGTACCACCGTAATCTTCAGCGAAGGCGCACGCATGCTTGTGCAGCATTATTATGCAAACGAGTTGCCTGAAGGCGCCGGAATATTTCATCTTGCAAAATCCCGCCGCTATGGTACAACCGGCATTGCGGAATATCAGAGATAATCACGCCTGATAGAGTTTGCCCTACTTATGCGCTAATTGGCGTGTATTCAGAAATTCGTGATGAAAAAACAACGGGGCTGGCTCCGGAATGGAACAACCCCGTTGGAATTATTAGTAAAACGAACAGAAATAATTGTTATTTAATTTTCTCGATTTCCGCTTCAATAACCGCAAGCACTTTTGAAACTTCCGCCTGACCCTGTGCAACGCTCGTGATTTTGTTGAAATATCTCACCACGCGGTCTTTGCCGATGACAATCACCACGCCCTTGTCATTGCAATCGCCCAGATTCCACGCGTTTTTCAGGAGATAATCAGGGTCGGTGAGAATTTTCGTATCGTACTGCTTTTCTTTCTTGCGCACAATGCTGCGAATGAGAAAATCCGGAATACCTCTCGAGTCGGCCAAATTCGCGATACCCTGCCCTCTGTACTTCGATTCAGGATAGTTCTTGTTCTTGATGGCGGTGGCAATTGGGTCGGTGAAGTCGGCAGCGGTGGTATCATTGTAAAAAACCGTTACCACCTTGTTGCCTAAATCCGGAATCCATGCAGGCTGATTGTTCGAATTTCGAACCTGCACATTGCTCACTGCGGAGCCTACGCCGATCGCAAACGCAACCGCCACAACCGCAAAGACGATGACCACTGCAGTCAAACCAACAATTTTTTTCATGAGAAACTCCCTCCTCTTTATTGTGTTTCGGGACTCTACTCCCTATATTGTGCCGGGATATCTACCCGACGTATGCGCATCTCAGATTGCCGCCACATACCCCAAAAGATTCATCACCACCAGCACTACAACTAAAAATGCGTACAAACCCACCGCGGCATAAGGAAATAAAAAAACCAGCGCCGCTTTTGAAAACTGCATCGAATGGATTTCTGAAACACCAACTATGACAATAATAGCCGACCATATTCCCAGCACTATTGAAAACACGGACAGGAAAAAAACCGGCGCGAAAGAAAAAACCTTTACAATATACACCAGCGGAAGCACGAACATCTGCGGAAAAAATGCATAGCCTGCAACCGCAAAAATAGTTTTTACCATCCCGTCAAATCCCATACACTGACAGAGTGCGTCGATTAAAAGCGCGACGACGGCAATTTTCATCAGATTGATGAGAAAGACAAGCAGCAAACCATACGTAATCTTATGATAAAAAAAATGCGTATTCACGGTTACCAGCGATGCAGCTAAAATTTCAGCAAAAGACGCAAAAAACACAACAAGCAAAGCGCCCCAATAGGGTTTTGACGCTTCATCGGAAATTCTTGTCACCAGCCTTCTCGGCTCGAGCAATGCAAAGTACACATAATCCACCCATTTCAATGAACGCACTGTCGCAAGGCTTTGACGCATCATGGCCGATACCGATATTCTATCATTGAAATGCCGTTGCTATGTCCGGCAAGCCTCTCCTCGAGGTGATTTCCTCTAAAGAGCGCACCCGCAATTCCCGAAAAAAATCGTTCGAAAGGATTTGTTTCCTCATCGAATACGGGACAATCGTCTGATAGTCCCGCCAGCTTTCGCGCTTTTTCAAGCGCGGCCTCAAACCCGCCTGTTTCGCTTACCAGCTTCGCTTCAACCGCCTGGGTGCCGCTCATCACGCGCCCGTCAGCCAGAGGTCGGATTTCATCGATGGGAATATTCCTGCCGAGGGAAACATCGCGCAGAAACTGATTGTAGGATGAGTCAATCATTGCCTGAATCAGCGCGCGCTCCTCTTCGGTGAGATTTCGGTACGACGCTAAAATATCCTTGTACGCCCCGCTTTTGATGACGTTCATTTTAATGCCGAGTTTCTCAAATAGCCCCTGCAAATTGGGCGATACCGCGATGACACCGATGGAGCCGGTCACCGTGCCGGGATTGGCGATGATATACTCGCAGGCCGCAGCAATGTAGTAACCGCCTGAGGCGGCGATATCACCGAGGGAAGCAATTATTTTAATATTCTTACGCCGCATCGCCATAAGCTTTTGAAAGATTTCCTGCGTGGCTGCCACCGTTCCCCCGGGTGAGTTGATGCGCACGATAACCGCCTTTATGCGGCTGTCTTTTGAAAGCTCATCCAGCCGCCGAAGGATTGTTTCCGCGGATGCTCCCAGGGTCATAAAACCGTCTGCGGTACCTGTCATGGTAATGGGACCGTTGATGCGCACCACGCCGATGCCGTCGCCGATAACCGGTGACGAGAGCCGGTACACCCCGGGTCGCGATGCCTGAATGGTCATGCTGATTTCGAATACCGCAAGAATCGCGGAAAGCCCCAGCATCGCCATAATCGCAACTAAAATCTTTCGATTTTTATCCATACCACTCTTCAATCAGCACTGATGGATAACGGCAACTTCAATCCGCAGAATACTGTACTTTTTCAACTTCTGTGTACAGTAGGGCTTATTGCATCAACAATGTCAATAACAATTACAATGACAATAGGCTCAGTTGAAAATATGTGCTGGAGCGATATTCTTTTTTGTATTTGACACGAAATGCGCTATTTTGCTATTATGCGTTTCCATTTAACCTTTCGGTCCATTATTGATGAAATCCATTGAGACGAAGGCAATTGTAATAGGAGGCGGTGCCACCGGCTGCGGCACCCTGCGCGATCTGACGCTGCGCGGTATTGAGGCCGCACTTGTTGAGCAAAATGACATCTCCTCGGGAACCACGGGAAGAAACCACGGACTTTTGCATTCCGGCGCGCGGTACGCGGTGAAGGACCTTGAATCTGCGCGTGAATGCATCGCGGAAAACAAAATCCTGAAAAAAATCGCGCGCCACTGCATTGAAGATACCGGCGGACTTTTTGTCACACTCCCCGACGATGACCCCGAATATCATAACCGCCTCATCGAGCACTGTAAATACGCTGGCATTGAGTGCGAAGAACTGAAGCTTGAAGAAGCGTTCAGGATAGAGCCGCACCTCAATCCCTACATCCTTTCCGCGCTTCGGGTCCCCGACGGGACCATTGACCCCTTCAGGCTCTGCTCGGCGAATATCCTAGATTCCATGGAGCGCGGGGGCAAAGTATTCACGCATACCCGCGTCGATGCCATCATCGCCGAAGGCGGCACCGCAAAGGGCGTGCGGTGTATCGATGAAGTCAGCAGCGAGCCTTTCGAGATACGCGGCGAAATCATCATCAACGCATCCGGCGTGTGGGGTCAGCGCGTACTTTCCACCGCCGGGATAAATCTCACCATGCTTCCTTCAAAGGGCTCCATGGTGATAATCGACTACCGCATCAACAATGTCGTCGTCAATCGGTGCCGCGTTCCCTCCGACGGCGATATCATTGTTCCAGGCGATACGGTATCCATCATCGGAACAACATCCCGCACCATTGATTACTCCGACATTGAAAAGCTGACTGTTGATGACGACGAAATCGACGTGCTGATTTCCGATGGTGAGAAACTCATACCGAACGTGGCGAAAGCCAGAGTGCTTCGCGCCTACTGCGGCGTCCGTCCGCTTGTGGCGGTGTCGGGAAATGTTGACGGCAGGGAAATCAGCCGCGGCATTGTGCTCATAGACCACGAATCGCGCGACGGCATCAAAGGCCTCATCACCATCGCGGGCGGAAAGCTCATGACCTACCGTCTCATGGCGCAATGGACCACCGACCTGGCAGTGAAAAAGCTGGGGCTTTCAAAAAAATGCTCCACCTTCCATACACCGCTTCCAGGTTCCGAGCAAAAGGTAAAAAAACCTCAGATACGCCAGTTCACCGGCATGCCGAATTCCATCATCGGTTCCACGCTCTACCGGCACGGCAACCGCGTCAGTTCCATTCTCAGCCGCCAGAATCGGAATTTCAGCCTTGTGTGCGAATGCGAAATGGTCACCGTTGGCGAAGTAGAATACGCACTGAAAAAACTCAATGTAAAAAACATCATCGACCTTCGCAGGCGCACCCGCATCGGCATGGGGCCGTGCCAGGGCGAACTCTGCTCCTACCGCGCAGCCGGCCTTTTTAATGAACTCGGTGCGGCCTCACCCATTGAAGCATCACAACTTCTTATTGATTTTTTAGAAGAGCGCTGGAAAGGCATTAAACCCATTCTCTGGGGCGATGCGCTGCGCGAGATGGAATTTACCTACTGGATATATCAGGGGCTATTTGGCCTGGGCGATATTGCCGAGCGGTCGGAGGACGAATGAATTACGATTGCCTGATCATCGGCGGTGGGCTTGCGGCTCTCACGTGTGGAATAAAGTGCGCAGGAAGCGGCCTTCGCACCGGCATTATTTCCGGCGGCATGAGCGCCCTGCACTTTTCATCCGGCTCAATTGACCTGTACGGATATGAGGACGATAGGACAATCGTATATCAGCCGTTTGAAAAAATCGAAAAGATCATCAGCCAGAATCCCCTGCATCCTTATGCGCGCTGCGGAATGGCAATAATCCAGGAAGCTATGCGTTTCTTTAAAAACGAAGCTTCCTGCGGCGGTCTCGAATTGTACCATAACGAAGAATCGAATCATTTTCACGTTTCAACCCTGGGGACCATCAAACCTACCTATTTTTCACAGCGAAGCGTGTTCAATGAAGATATAAAAGAAGCATTTCGGCAGCGCCCGAAAATCGCGCTTCTCTCTTTCGCCGGTTTCCGCGACTTTTTTCCGAAGCTCGCTGCGGCAAATCTTCAGAAAAGCTCGCTCTTTCGCCATCTTGAAATTATCACGGGCGAGGTGATACTGCCGATGTACAGCAAAACTGCCCGCAACCCCCATGAATTCCGCTCGATCGATATTGCGCGGATTTTCGATTCCGAACGCTACATCACCAATATCGCCGAACAGATAAAAAAAGCATCGCAGGGTGCCGTGTTCGCAGGGATGCCCGCCTTCATCGGCATCACGAACTACAATAAGATTTACCGCCGCCTTCGCGAGCTTACCGGCATTTTTGTCTATGAAATTCCTACCCTCCCGCCTTCAATACTGGGAATGCGCATCGACGACGCGCTGAAGCGACGATTCGCGGAACTCGGCGGCGAATTCATCGCCGGGGACCGTATCGTTGGCGGAGAAATTATCGACGGCTCGCTCGACCACGTGCACACGGAAAATCACGGCACGACCCGTCTGAGAGCACGGAGCTACGTCCTTGCAACAGGAAGTTTTTTCAGCGGAGGACTCACAAGCGGCTTCAATATACTACGCGAGAGCGTGTTCAATCTAAAGTTATTCTGTCAGCAGGAGCGTAACACATGGTATTCGCCGCGCTTTCTATCCACAGGTGGGCATCCCTTCCTTGCCTTCGGCGTTGAAACCGATGACAATCTCCATCCTTTCACGCAGGATGGAAAAACAGTGGAAAATCTCTTTTGCGCCGGAGCGGTTCTTGGACATTACCGTCCAATTGTCGAAGGGTGCGGAGGAGGAGTTGCCGTTTCAACAGGATATGCCGCGGCGAAAAAAATCATCGATGCATGCAGGACAAGCAGCCAATGATTAAACTGGAAAACATAAGCTTCGACTACTGCATTAAATGTACCGTCTGCACCATCTACTGCCCGGTCGCGCGCGCAACCCATCTCTTCCCCGGCCCCAAACAATCCGGCCCGGATACCGAGCGCCTCAGAATTAAAAATCCGGAACTCGTCGATGAATCTTTGAAATATTGTTCAAACTGCAAGCGGTGCGAAATCGCCTGCCCATCGAACGTTAAAATCGCCGATCTCATTCAGGATGCAAAATGGCGCTATCTGAAAAAGAAATTCCGCTTCCGAGATTATTTCATGAGCCACACCGACCTGGTCGGCTCAATTGCCACAAAGGTGAGCGCGCTGATAAATTTTTTCATGAGCCTTTCAATTGTGCGCTTTTTCATGGAAATGTTTTTGCGCATTCCCATGCGCCGGGTATTTCCGAAATACAACAGCAGAACATTTCAAAGCTGGTTTCGCGGCATAAAAAAATCCCAGAGCTCGTTTTCCAAAAAGGCGGTTTATTTCCATGGTTGTTATGTGAATTACAACAACTCGTCCCTGGGGAAGGACATGGTGCGTGTGCTCAACGCGATGGGGATAGGTATTGAAGTGCCCGATGAAAAATGCTGCGGCGTGCCGCTCATTGCAAACGGCTATCTTAAAAAAGCCAGAAAGAATGCCGCATTTAACATCAGTTCTCTGCAGACAATCCTTTCGGATGATACGACGATTATTTCAACATCATCAAGCTGTTCGTTTGCCTTAAAATATGAATACGCACATCTCCTCGGGATGGATAACACAAAAATATTCAACCGAGTCGAATACATCACGAAATATCTGTACAACCGCTTTCAGGAAGGCATGGCACCGAAGATGAAGCCGGTCAACCTGCGCGCCGCCTATCATGCTCCGTGCCACCTGGAGCGCATGGGGGGAGTGATTTACACTATCGACCTTCTCAAAAAAATTCCGGGGCTGGATCTGGTCATTCTCCATTCGGAATGCTGCGGCATAGCGGGTACCTACGGCTTCAAGAAAGAATACTATGATATTTCACAAAAGATTGGCCAGGAACTCTTCCGCTCTATTGAACGCGCTGAAGCTGAAATTGTCATTACCGACTGCGAAACCTGCAAAATGCAGATTGAGATGAACACCCCCTATGAAGTGATTCATCCCGTCTCATTGCTTGCAAAAGCCCTCGACCAATAGCTACCTGGATATCCGCTCGCGAAACGCTTCAAGGTCCTTCGGGCCATCGATATCGTTTTCCCAGCGCGCGGCGTTTTTCTTTATATGGAAGATATATCCTCCAAAATGCGAAAGGTCTATTTTATACACGCGCTCGACCACATCAATAACCGCGCGGTAAAATTTCTCTTCTTCGAGACAACGCCGTTTAATCTGGCTTATGACATCAAAATTTTTTGTTTTCCAGAGAAAATAGATGATTTTTGAAAACGTGTTTGGCGTGAGCGCTTTTCTTAAATTATAAAAGAAATTTACGATCTCGAGGTCAATAATTCTATCAAGCGATTCATGTTTGATGATGGCCGCCGAATTCCCCACCCTTCCTTCAAAATGTGAAAAACCTACGAAATTTTTTAACTTTCCTTTCTTATAACCTCGCTTGATATACTTAGGACGGTGCAGGAGCCAGTTATCATCTTTCATGTCTTCATATTCCACGATTCCGAAGGCAACATAAACCGGAACACCCCGAAAATCTTTTTCTTTTCCAAGAATGCGATCGTACTCAGCATTAATCCACTCCACATCCTCGCTGGTGATGCGCGGGGTATCCCCAAAGAAGAGATCAACTCGCCTCCCATACTCAAGATAGTTATAATAGAAATCCTTCAGGTGACCCGCTACCGATTTTTTCATCTGCTTCACGATGAGATTATCGTACTTGCGGGTATCGATAGCGCTGGTAAAATTTTTTACGTCGTTGTATACGTAGATGTGCTCGTATAACGGCCTGCCGTTTTTCCTTGCTCCATATACCGCATCGAGCACATGCTGAATGACAGGTTTTCCGGCGAGATCCTGCAAGAATTTATTTTTGCCGATATAAATCTCATCGCCGTCATACGCTTCGATAATCTGCTTTTTGCGCTTTATCATGGTTTTCCTGTCGGGTTTGTCGTACCCGGCAAGAATAAGCGCCAGAGGTTTTTTGTTATTGCCTTTCATAATTATCTCGTAAGAAAGTACTATATCGCATGATGATGATAATAAACGAACGCATTGCTATTGCGTCAAGAAAAAGTCAATCTGCATGCTATAAAAGACATAGGAGACTCTTCCATCAGGTTTAAGATGGCGCGATGAAGAGGATGATGCATGTGAATAGTGGTGCTGTTATGTAAATAAGAGCTCCAAATTCCAGGGTATTCCCCACCAGATCTTAAACGTAGGGACATTTTCTGTACATTTTATGGATTTTGCTCGGTTTTCATATGGATAAAAATACTCGTGCAAGTCGGTATTATCGCTATTTAGAATTTCCTCAAGTACTTCATCTAAATACCGAAACACCGCAATGGCCATCACGAGCGAAATCGACCGTCTGAAAAAATACCGCATTTCCTGAAAGTAATTATATTCGCTTTCAATAAACTTCACTTTCACACGAACTTTCGGTATGGGCAATTGTGTCGTTTCATCATATCGTTTCTGGTACTGGATGCGTCCATCATCCTGAAGATATGCGGTATAGTGGTTCCGCATTTTTCGCATCACGTGTGAAAGTAGCTGCTCCATAGATAGCTTTGTTTTTTCCTGTGCTTTCAAAAGAAGCTGCAGTACTTCCGTACGCATGACATAGGTGGTGCGGATGAACATGGCAATTATCTCCTTTTCATAATAATTCGTGCTTCTCTTTATTAATACGATGCTGATGGCGGAATTCGAAAAAAATTTTTTTAAAAAATTTTATTTTCACTGGATACGAATAAACTGTAATATTACAAGTATGGCTTCTCGGAATTATATCAAGATTATTACTGGAACTTCATAAACAACACTTTAATCCCTGCGCATTTCCTCCCTTACGCTTCGGTAAAACTTTCTCAGCGTTTCGCTTTTTTGCGGCCAGATACGATTAACAAGCGCGATCACCATACCATTGGCGATAAAACCGGGAACTATTTCATACATTACATCGCTACATCCAAGTTGTTTCCAGAGTACCACCACCAACGTCCCGGTAATCATGCCCGCAATTGCCGAAATATTCGTCGTCTTTTCGGAAAAAAGCGCGAAAAGCACCACCGGCCCAAACGCTGCGCCGAAACCGCCCCACGCGTATGCGACCACCCCGAGAACGGTATGTGAAGGATCAAGCGCGAGATACGCCGCGATGAGAGAAATCACGACGACGGAAATTCTGCCCATCAAAACCTGGCTTTTCTCGGAAGAATGGGATCCCCAAAATTTCACATACATATCCTCGGTGATATTTGATGAACAGACGAGCAATTGTGAATCAACCGTGGACATGATCGCCGAAAGAAGCGCAGAAAGCAAAATGCCTGCAACAAGGGGATGAAAAAGTTTTTGCACAAGAAAAAGAAATACTTTTTCTTCCTGTCCACCCGAAAGCCCGGGAAATATGGCCATGGCAATAAATCCGATTGCGACTGAACCTGCTAGCGAGAAAACAAGCCAGTTGAGCGAGATATTTCCTGCCCGTGAAATATTCTCCACTTTGTCGATTGCCATAAACCTCACCAGAATATGCGGCTGACCAAAATAGCCCAGCCCCCACGCGTACAGCGAAAGCACAGAAAGAAATGGCATGCCGTCATCAGGTATGATTGAGGATGATGGCGGCGAGGTAGATAGCGCGCCCCCGATGCTTCCACTTTCCCGCATCGTGAAAAACGAAAACACAACTGTTATGATGATGCCGCAGATCATAATCATGCCCTGAACAAGGTCTGTCCATGAAACTGCCAGAAACCCTCCAAGAAACGTGTATAGCACAATTATGCCCCCGCCCAGCGCAACCGCCCACACATATTCAATTCCCAATACCTCCTGAAAAAGCTTGCCAGAGGCAACAAAGCCGGAAGAAACATAGACTGAAAAAAAGAACAGGGTAATGAGCGCCGAAATGATCCGCAAAAGTCCTGTTGAATCCTCGAACCTTTTTTCGAAGAAAATCGGCAGTGTTATCGATTCGAGTTTCTCGGTATAGACGCGCAGCCGCGGCGCCACCAATTTCCAGTTCGCGTACGTTCCCGCGAAAAGCCCAAGCGCAATCCAGATGGCAGAGCCTCCCTTCAGATAGACCGCACCCGGAAGCCCCATCAAAAGCCAGCCGCTCATATCACTTGCCTGAGCCGAGATGGCGGCCACCCATTTGCCGAGCTTTCGCCCCCCCAAAAAATAGTCGTTGATATGCGATGCGCGCCGATAAAAAAAGAAACCAATTGCAAGCAGCACAGCATAATACAGCGCGAAGGATATGAGAATATAGCTCTTCATGCAGTTATCCTGTTATCCACACTTTCTTCAATACAAGTTTTTATGTCAATCACACATTCTGCGCGCTATCACCTACATGCACATTATACCTGAAAGACTTTTGAAAAGTGAGCAGTTGCTCATTTTATTGTTGCATTTTTTCCACTGCTCTACGAGAGTGCTCTTATTCAAGAAACGAATGGAGGTACAGAGTGCACACAATCGCATATTTCGATTCCTCGCACGATATGCCGGAGGAGGTGATAACCGCCGCCGGCTTTTCCCCTATGAAAATCATGGGCGACGTCCACGCGTCAAATGATCCGGCTGACCAGTATCTCCAGAAATTCTTCTGCCCCGCGGCCCGAAGTTTTCTCACGCAGGCGCTCGCGCAATCGCACCAATGGGCAGGCATTATCGTCGCACATGGCTGCGATGCCACCAACCGCCACTACGATGTATGGAAGCTTCATGTCAAAACTCCATTTCTCTACTGGTTCAACAGCCCCATACGCAATGATGCGGTTGCGAAGCGATTTTATATCGAAGAGTTGAAGCGCCTCATCGCTGCGCTGCAGCGGCATTATGGAATTTCGATTTCAAACGACTCACTGAAAAATTCAATTGCACAATCAAACGACATTAAAAGGCGCCTGCGCAAACTTGCTACACTGCGCTCGGAGAAAGACATTTCAAACAGAGAATATTTTACCCTTGTTTCCGCATGTATGACAAAACCAAAGGAAGAATGTATATCTCTTTTACAACAAGCAAAGTCCGATTGGGAAAGCCGTCCTGAATTTCCATCGCACAAAAAGCGCTTCTATCTCACCGGCTCGGACATCACCTATGCCGAATGGATGGACCTTTTAGACGAATGCGGCATCCGCGTGGTACGGGATGACCTTTCCATCGGCGAAAGGTATTTTGCGAACGGTTTCCCCGAGCTCGAAGACCCTCTCGAAGCTATCGCCGAGTATTACCTCACGATTCCCCGTCCCGCCACCAAGATTTCCCTGGATGGCCGAATCGATTTTATTGTGCAATCGCTTAAACAGACGCATATTGACGGCGTGCTTTCGCAAAACCTGAAATTTTGCGAGCCGTATGCCTACGACGCCGTCACGGTGAACAACGAACTCCGCTCGCATGGCTACAAAGTGCTGCATCTGGAACGCGAATTTTCACCCGCGTTCGACCAGCAGGTAATGAATCGCATCGCTGCCTTTACTGAAATGCTGTGAGGAATGATATGACACAAAATACCGCCAACAAAACGCAGATACGCATTAATACGCTTCCGCACGCGAAGGACCTCAAAGACCCGATGATGTATTATTTCCTGCGAAGCATCATCTACCCAAAGCTTCCATGGAAAAAGACCGCATGGACGGGCGCTGGTTTTCCCATTGAGCTTTTATGGGCCTACGATGTGTTCCCGCTGCATCCGGAAAATATGGCAACAGTGGCAGCTGCGCGAAAACAATCCCAGCGCCTCATTGAACACGCCGAAGGCATGGGATATTCCCGCGATCTGTGTTCCTACTGCAAAACGAATTTCGGCGCGGTGGACACCAGAATTAAAACCTCTCTTGGCGGCATCGCGAAGCCCGATTTTATCGCCATCACAAATACTATCTGCGACACGCACTGGAAATGGTTCCAGATTCAGGCTCGGCATTTCAAGGTACCTGCCTACGTATTCGACTGCCCGAGCTATGTCAGCGGCACAAGCGACGAAACGCTTGAAGGCTATATCGATTATTTAGTTGAGCAGTTCTTCGATTTTTCCGTGTTCATGGAAAAACATTTCGGCAAGAAACTCACTGAAAAAAAGATGCGGCGGGTCCTCGAAAAATCGGATAGGCTGTGTGAATTGTGGCAGGAAATTTATGAGCTTCGCAAAGCTATTCCGGCCCCTTATAGCTCGGCCGAAACATCCGCATCTTTTTTCCCGCTGGTGATACTCTGCGGAGTGGATGTCGGCATCAAATTCTTCGAAAAAATATTGGCAGACCTTAAAGCGCGCGTTGCACGTGGCGAAGGCACGCTCACTTCGGGCAGGGAAAAATACCGCCTGCTTTTCGAGGGCATACCTTTCTGGTACAAGATGAAATTCATGTATGAATTAGCCGCATACGAAGCAGTCGTGGTCTATGAGCCCTATACATATTCCTTCGGCCCAAGAAAACCGCTCAACCTGAGCCTGGATGAAACGCTTCGGCATGTCGCGCGAATGATGCTTGATGTTCCCTACAGCTACAATTTGGAAAAGCGGATTGAATATTTTAAACGGTGCGTTGCCGACTATAAAATCGACGGCGTTATTCTGCACGAGAACATGTCGTGCCGTCCTTCGTCCAGCGGCATGATGGATCTCAAGGAAGCGATTCAGCGCGATTGCGGCATTCCGGTTCTCATTCTTCAGTGCGACATGAACGATCCGCGTGCATACGCGGAAGGTCCTATAAAGACCCGCATCGAGGGATTTATTGAACTCATGGAAGCAAATAGGAAATCGAATTAAAACCCCGGCTCTATGAGTTAATAGATTCCTTGACAAAATTGCTTTTGCTTCCATCTGTTGACGCGTACGCTACTTAAAAGATTCTGGTAACGCATAAAGAAATGGACAATATCCCCATCAAGAAAAGCTACGAAGAAATTAACGCCCGGATTCAAAAAGGCGAAGCAGTGGTTGTCACCGCCGAGGAAATGGTCGGTATTGTAAAAAGCGAGGGAGCAAAATCGGCATTCAAAAAGGTCGATGTGGTAACCACAGGAACTTTCGGCGCAATGTGTTCTTCGGGAGCATTTATAAACTTCGGGCACACCACGCCGCGCATGAAAGCCACGAAAGTCTGGCTGAACGACGTGGAAGCATACGGCGGTCTGGCAGCGGTCGATTGTTATCTCGGAGCGACACAGGTACAGGAGGATGACCCGCTGAACAGAGTACATCCCGGAAAATTTCTCTACGGCGGCGGCCATGTCATCGAAGACCTCATCGCGGGAAAACCGGTGAGATTGAAAGCAAAAGCTTACGGTACCGATTGCTATCCTCTTCGTGATTTTGAAAAGACAATTACCATACGCGATCTGCGCAATGCCTTTCTGTACAATCCACGGAATTGCTATCAGAATTACAACTGCGCGGTCAATTGCACGAAAAAAACAATCTATACCTATATGGGAATTTTACGACCCCACATGGCAAACGCTACCTACTCCAGCGCCGGACAGCTCAGTCCTCTATTGAAAGACCCGTACTACTGGACCATCGGCACCGGTACAAAAATCTTCCTTGCCGGCGCGCCCGGCGTGGTGACATGGCAGGGGACCCAGCACGCACCCGATTGTCTTCGCGGAGAAAATGGCGTTCCGAAAGAAGGTGCAGGCACCATTGCGGTCACCGGCGACATGAAACAGATGAATGCGCGCTTCATACGCGGAGCATCCATTACCGGCTATGGCTGTTCTCTTTTTGTGGGCATCGGCATTCCCATCCCCATTCTCAATGAAGAGCTAGCATATTTCACAGGAATTTCCGACGAAGAACTCTTCTGCCAGGTCATCGATTACGGCAACGATTATCCCCTGGGGCAGGCAAAAAGCCTTGCTGAGGTGAGCTATGCCCAGCTCAAGACCGGGAGGATTGAAATAAACGGAAAATCGATTCCTGCTGCTCCGCTTTCCAGCTATCCGATGGCACGCACCATAGCTCAGCAATTGAAAGACTGGGTTCAGCATCAAAAATTTACTCTGGGGATTCCTCAGGCACCAATTCCAACAGTAACATGCAGCATCAATATTGAACAGATTTGAAAGGCCATTCTACCGCGACTGTTATACCACATCCCGCTGGCACACGTTTCGGGTGAAAGTGGAAACGACCGACATGTGCATTCACGCATTGTGCGATATCTCACAGGAAGCAAAATCGCTGGTACAGCAATTCCGCCGGGAGCTGCGCGAGCACATCGCCATCCAGGATGAATTCCTCACCTCGCTTACCCCCGTCAAAAGGCTTGACGGGATACCCGCAATTGTGGAAAAAATGCAGCGGGCGTCGGAACTGGCGCAAGTAGGACCAATGGCTGCCGTTGCTGGAGCCATTGCCGAAAGCGTTGGACGAGCATTTCTTGCAAAAAGCGAAGAGATGATTATTGAAAACGGCGGCGATATCTGGCTCGCGCTGAAAGAGCAAGGAATCATCGGATTGTACGCGGGAAGATCATCGTTTTCATTGAAAATAGGGCTCATGGTACAACCGGATCAAACGCCTATGGGGATATGCACTTCCTCGGGGAAGGTCGGTCATTCGCTCAGCTTCGGGAAAGCTGACGCGGTCACAATCTGCGCAAAAGATGCTGCCCTTGCGGATGCCGTCGCGACTGAAACATGCAACAGAATCCGAGTAGAAGATGATCTGCAAGGGGCGGTTGATTTCGCTCTTTCCATTAAAGGGGTGACCGGTGCGATTGCAATTTTAGATGATACAATTGCCGTCAAAGGGGAAGTTGAACTCGTGGATATATCCTGACTGATTACAACAAGCAAATGAGGTGAGCCAATGGCTGAAAAAACAATAGTATCAACAAATGTACTTTTGATTTTCAATCAAAGAATTATGTACAAGCCGATCATTTACCGCCTGGCCGGAGATTTCAATATTATTTTTAACGTACTTGAGGCCAAGATACTCCCCAAGCAGGAGGGGCGAATTATTCTTGAGCTTCGGGGCGCAGAAGAAAATCTGGCCCGCTGCGTTGATTATTTGAAGAAAGAGCAGGTGCAGGTAGAAGTACTAGCCGATAAAATGCACCGCGATGAAGAGCGATGCATTCACTGTGGCGCATGTACTGCGGTGTGCCGCACCGACGCGCTGGCAATCGACCGCGCAACCATGGAGGTGGTTTTCAACCCCGAAAAATGCGTGGCATGCGGGCTTTGCATCGTCGCCTGCCCGGTGAAAGCCATGTCCGGCATTGCGATCGATAAAGATATTGACAATTGAACGACTTTTTGCCATAATATTATTTGTAGCATAGATAATCCCCAGGGCAAGTGAATATGGCCGGCAGAACACATGATGACTTCGATCTTGAAAGCGCCTTCAACGACGACTCAAGCATTGATGCGCTTTTTTCCGATTCATCATCCGAAAAGAAGCAAGGTGATTCGGTTTCGTCAAAGCCGGCGAAAGAACCGTTGTTTCCTGAAGCCGATGGGCATGATGTTTCGCATAATGTTTCGAAAGACGCGTTTGACTTCGATGGCCAAACTCCCTCCCATGACAGGGAAGAGGAACGCCGCCGCACTTCCAAAGATTTCGAACTCAACATGGACGCGATTCTTCTCACCGCGCAATCGTCCATGATAATCGAAGGAATAAAATGTTACTCCGAAAAAGATTTTTCTCCTCAGACACTGCCAATCTACCTTGAGGCGCTCAAGGGCGTTGATCTCTATATTAAAATAATCGACAGAAATCCCGTTAACTACAATAAGCTTAAAACCATTATCGATACCGATATCGATTGCCAGCGCGTGGAAAACACGGTATTTAATCTCTTTAAAAAAATCTTCGGACGTGCTCCCGACGACAATTCCGAAAAAATCATAGCCTTCGAAAAATTCAGACTGCTTTTCGAAAATGCGAAGAACAAGGCGACCATAAGCAGTTCTTCCAAAATGATAAAAAAATATTTCCTTATTTCCGGGGGGCTCGACAAGGATAAAATTACGCACCTCATCGAAAGCAGGGACCGGGAACTGTTGAGCGACATGAACGCACTTCTCGGACACGTGCAACTTGCAATAGATATGGTTAAAACCGGTAATTTCGAAATCGTACAGGGGCTTCGAGGCAAGGACATCAACGCATTCATCATAAACGCATCGGAACTTTTGAGCTTCTACTATACCGCAGCTGGCAACGCTCAGGCGGGCGCGCACTACGGCAGGATTCACAATAATTACAAAAAATACTTCATTACAAAATGAAAGCATTTTGCGCCACCGTTCACAAAAGCGATTCCACACAGCGGTAGATTACGTAATCCGAAATGAAAATTCCTTCTTCGGTTAATGCATACCGCCGTGAAGAGCCTTCATTAAAAACATGTAATAATTTTTCATCTGCAAGTTTTAGCAGGGATGACTCGACCCGATGGGGAATTTTTACGCCGAACACTTCAAAAAAAGAATGTTCTGAAAATCCCTCCATCAATCTCAGGGCGGTCATCACATACTCGGCCATTGCGGCACTCGCCGGGCGGACATCCTCATTGTAGCGAGGCATGCGGATATATTCATCGACGCTTTGCGAATTATAATATCGTTTTTCTCCTGTAAAACCATGTGCTCCTGCTCCGAATCCAAAATAGGGCTGAAATGTCCAGTACTTCAGATTATGGCGCGATTGGTATCCTGGAAGGCAGTAATTTGAAATTTCATAGTGGCAGTATTGCGCTTTTTTTAAAAAATCCATTACAGTCGCAAATTGATGTCGCTGAAAATTTTGGAATTCTTCATTGTTTTCGAAACGATTCGCAAGCATTGTATTATTTTCAATTGTAAGCAAATACACTGAAATATGTTCTGGCTTTAAAGAAGTTGCAGAAACGAGATCATTGAAAAGCTCTTCCTCGGTTGCGCCGGGAATACCAGCCATAAGATCAATACCATGCACGATATGGGGAAGTGCCATAAATTGTGCAAGCTGCTCAACTGTGGTATGTGAAGGGAAACGGCCGATGCGCTTTCTCAATTGATCGCTAAATGTCTGGATGCCTACGGTTACCCTGTTGATGCCGGCATTAATCAACGGCAGAAGCGCGTCATCCGCGATGTCGGAAGGATTGCACTCAATGCTAATTTCTGCGTCAGGAGTTATCTGGAAACAATCTTGTAATGTGCGCATTATGGCAGAAATGCGATCTGCACCGAACAGTGAAGGAGTACCGCCGCCGAAATATATTGTATCCACCACCGCACCGTGCAAATGATTGCTCGCAGCGATATCTTTTAAAAGCAACTGGAGATAGGCATCAAAAATGCGACTCGCTTGATCCCAATCCTCAGGGCATGGGATGGAATAAAACGAGCAGTACTCGCACTTGCCGCGGCAGAAGGGGATATGAATATAGACACCAAAGTTCACTTCTTCGCTGAAGGAAAGCCAAGCTCAAAGTTAATTTTTCTTTTTGGCTCAAAGGATCCGCTGATGCACTCCGCAAGTTCATCCAGCGAAGCTTTTGTTGCAGAGAAAGTGAATATCGTCGGCGGCAGATCTTCCATGGCCGCAAGCGGAAACGGATTGCCTGTCGAAAGCACGCACAGCCGGAGATTTCGATCAGCGCAGAGCTTTGCTACCTGTCGGATTGCCGATTCGTTTGGATCATGCACATGGAAAAGCACCATCGGCAGTGTTACATCAGTCTTTTCCTTCTTTTTGTTACTATTAGTTCTTTCTTCTTTTTTCACCTCCGGTACGGGTATCGTGCTTATTTCACTGCTTCCAATAAAACGCGCGCGCTGGCCACACAGCGTCGCGATACCCGAACGAAGATAGGCATTGTCGGTAATGATATACAGAGGAACTTTCGGATCCATAAAAATATTATCGTCCTCGGCAAAACCGTGCGCATAGATCGCCATGCGGGACATCTTTCTGTTGACGCTTTCAGCATGTTCAAGCATTTCGAGATCTTCTTTTGAAAGCTCATGGTTTTTTCTGACGATTTTGCCGTCCACCGCTTCCATTATCTTATACCGAAGCTTGAGTTCAATTATCCGGTTTACAGATGCGTCAAGCCGATCCACGGTGATATCGCCGCGCTTGACAGCTTCGCGCAGAGAATTTCTAATTTTTTTAAGAGCATTGCCGTAGCTCGAAATGAGAATGATATCGGCACCGGCCTGAACAGCTTTCACGGCAGCTTCGCCGATATCATAATTTTTGGAAATCGCGTGCATCTCCATATCGTCGGTCATCACGATGCCTTCAAAGCCGAGCTTTTTGCGCAAAAGCTCGGTGAGAAAAAACGGCGAGAGTGTCGCGGGCGTGGAATCATGCAGTATTTCAGGATATGCGATATGCGCGGTCATAATGCCGTCCATACCCCTTTCAATCGTTCGTATAAACGGCACCAGTTCGATTTCCATCAATCGGGCGAGCGGATAGGGGATAATCGGCAGAGTAAAATGTGAATCGTCGCTGGTATCGCCATGGCCGGGGAAGTGCTTGCCTATTGCGATACAAAGGGCGCCCTGCAGGCCGACAACGTACGCTACTCCCATGCGCGACACCACCACCGGCGAAGAACCGAACGAACGCGTGTTGATGACGGGATTTTTAGGATTGTTATTTACATCAAGCACAGGCGCAAGATTCATGTTAATGCCGATCTGCCTGAGTTGTAAACCTAAAATTCGCGCGGAAATCTTCACTAAATCTTCATCATCGCAAACGCCCATCGCCATCGCACCAGGGAACTGGGTTGCTCCATCAACCACCCGAATGACACGGCCGCTTTCCTGATCGAGCGAGATGAAAAGGGGAAAGCCTGTTGCCTTCATTGAAGCATCTTGCATATCCTCAATGAATTTCGCAGTTGAATTCTTATCGCTGATATTATAGCGAAACAGGATAATGCCGCCGGGCTGGTAGTCGTAAATTATCGACCGGACAGAACGGCTCATCGAATTTGTTGGAACGCCTATCATAAGGAGCATGCCGAGTTTTTGGTCAATCGTCATATTTTTCACCACATTCGACGCCTCCCGGTGCATGCGCCGCACGGGGCATGAAGTGTATGGAAATACAATAAGCATTATTGAAATAGCAATAAAGGCAATACGTTTTTTCATACCTACCAGCCTGAAAAAAATTACCGCATCAGGATATAATATCGTCGTTTATTATATTGTTTTGATATGATTTTTCATGTACCACATATAACCTGACAATACCACATGTCGCTTTGGTGATAATAAATTCAAGAACTTTCCTTCTGATTGAATGATACCCAATAGTATCTTCACCTGTAATTTTGGTATTGGCAACGTATTATTATCGAAGCGCTTCTGGTATTCGATTCTTCCCTGCTCTCTTTCATACTTTGCGTGATGCCGCATTGCAAAGCGCATCACAGCAATGACAAGATCAATCATCGACCAGCCGGTGC
>CAKZSV010000037.1 GCA_937921485.1 uncultured bacterium | reverse complement strand
GTGGTTGATAAGCTTCCCAAAAATCCTTCGGGAAAAATTCTCAAGAGGGAACTGAAAGCAGAGCTTGCAAAGTAGTAATCACCCTGTAATATTTTGTAAAAACGTGAACGCCCGGCAGCTATTGGCTCGATCGGGCGTTTTGTATTAAACTGCAAATGATGGACTGATTCTCATTACCGCATGGCAAATCAGAAACATTCAACGATCATCGCGTTTTTGGATGCTCATCCTGCCTTGTGTTGATCATCTGACATTCGCATGCTTTTTGATGGTTTTCGATGCTCTATCATGACGCATGAAGAGAAATTCGATATAATTACATTATTCCATTATTCGCTTTATAAAAATAATCTTTGGAGATTGGGCAATGAACGATAAAGCAAATATAATTGTTCCTTCTAATAGAATATCAGATATCATCATAACAGCCTATGCTGCCAGAACAAATGTAATCTTTGAAGGCTCAACCGGTACAGGCAAGACATGCATTATTATGGAAACGAAGCAAAAACTTGAAGAGATATATCATCGAGAAATTGATATAATCGTTATCAATTGCCTCGAGCTTGAACCGCAGGATATACTCGGACTTCCATATCGAACTGCTGAAAACACAACCGGATATGCCGCTCCGGCGTTTTTACCGCAATCCGGAAATGGCATAATTCTTTTCGAAGAAATTAATCGTGCACCTGAATTAATACGCGCGCTGCTTTTGAGTTTGCTTACACATAAAAAGATTACTGAAAGCGGATATATTTTGCCGGAAGGATATATTTTCATTTGCACAATGAACCCGGCTGAGGACTCAAGCGGAAAGAGGTATTTTGTGGATGAATTGGATCCGGCATTTCGAGACCGTTTTTTATTTGTGCGGACGGGTTTTCCCGAAAAAGACGCGTGGCTACAATGGGCGAAAACTAATGATTTACACGAAACAATCGTTTCAATGGCGGAATCGTTCAACATAGAAGAATTCTTCGGCGCAATATCGCCGAGGGGATGGCACATGATTTCGAATATTCTTA
The DNA here is from genome assembly GCA_937921485.1 of uncultured bacterium. Classification (GTDB taxonomy): domain Bacteria; phylum Spirochaetota; class UBA4802; order UBA4802; family JAGODF01; genus DYLV01. The sequence goes on along the minus strand of CAKZSV010000037.1, from coordinate 51,532 downwards.
AAACACTACCTGAGGAAAAGATAAAAGATTTAAGCGTGTTGCAATTGTTTTTTTCGTCAATGCTGGAAGACAAATGGATTAAACGAATTCATAGAGTTATGCGTTCGGAAATGGGTGATGTTCCTCATGAAGATATTGTTGTGAAGTTGCATAAAGATCCTGTCCTCAGGAAAAAATTGCAGCTTCTGCTGGAACTCGGTGCGCAGGATCAACTTTCGCACATTGTTGATAGCATAAAGAAAATAATTCAGGAAAATGATTTGCCTCGGCTGATGCGGCAGGGATGGTTTAATCTCGCGGCATTCGAATCATTTTTAAAATTGCTGCCTGGAGATTATCGGGAACAGCTGCAGATTGCATTTGCGCGAAATCCGCACGCGCTGAAAATTCTTGGAATAAATGTCAGCGATGTTGGAAAATTAGAAAAACTTTTTAAAAGCACCTTTCGAAAAAAAGTGAATCTGCATTACGCTCTCGCGGCTGTATTTGCATTATGTCATACCCCGGATTTGCTGTTGAATATGCTAAAAAAACCCATTGTGCGCAAAGAAATTGATCGTCTTACCGCCTACATGCCCGATGAAATCGCGGAAAAATATGAAGGGATCAGTAAATCGGCTCAGGAATTGAAAGAGGCCTGATATGAAAAAGAACAGAAATTTTACTATATGGTTTCAAGAAATGCTAATGAAATCGAATTTTCTTAAGCGCTACTCGCTGTTCAGGGAAATATTGCCATTTATTTTCCCGCAGGAATCCGATGCAGTTGCAGTCATGGCAGTTGGTCCTGAAGAGAAAGAAAGCGGCAAATATCATCTTTTAATTAATAAGCGCGCTATTGAAAATAACGATGAGTACCGCAATTGTTTTTGCGGCTTGCTCCTGCACGAAATATTGCATGTGATGCTCGGACATTGCGATTTGCGTTATAGAAGGCTCGATGTCGTAGTACGCAATCTTGCAGCGGATTTGACGGTCAATGAATTAATAAAAGATCCATTGCCGAAAGAAGGGATATTCCTGCAAGAATATCAAAAGATTATTCCCGGCCTTGAAAGATATCAGTCAACCATCGAACGGTATGAGATCATTTCAAAATGGTACAAGCACAACGCCAGGTTGTTGCCCCCAGCGATAGCTGAAAAGCTTGAAGAAATAACTCGTAGTGATGAAATTATTTCAGCTCTTGGAAAAAGCGAAGAATCACTATTAAAAATTTTAAAAGATGTAATAAATAAAATCAATTTGCCCAATGAAGAAAAAGGTATCATTGAAGATGATCTGCGAAAAAAAAGATCGATAAATAGCGAAAGCCAAGTGGAGGAGTATCGAATTAATGATCGTTCAAGCTTACATCATAATTATTGCTATGAACTAAAGCATTATTTAACTTCTTCAATAAAAAAATCATATCTTACAACGACATTGAAAAGACCGAACAGGCGTTTTCCCGACATGGTGGGAATAATACCTGGAAAAAAGTATATGTCAAGAAATTATCATTTATTGGTCGGAATAGATACGAGTGGGAGCATGACGGAAAATGAATTTGCAATGATTGAGCGGGAACTTCAATGGATGCAGAATGTAACGAAAAATATTACAATTGTAGAATGCGATTCAGCCATCAGAAGGACATACGATTTTGAAGGAACGCTTTCGTCCGTGTATGGTAGAGGCAACACAAATCTGGAAGATATTTTTTCATACAAAGATAAAAATAAGAAGCATGATCCGATTATTGTCATTTTTACCGACGGTTTTATTGAAAAACTTGAAAATAAAAAGATTAATTATGAAACGATCTGGGTGCTTACAAAACGAATTGGTCTTCAAGCGCTTGATGCAGCCTGTTCATTCGGGAAAAGAATAATTTTACCGGATGCTCTGCTGGATGAAGAAAAATATGTATTTTGGAGGAATGTATGAATTTAATAGTGCTTCGCAACTCAATTGAAAATCTTATGGACGAAGGAAGCGAAATTCGTGAAAAAATCGAATCAGAAATTGTGTATCCTCTTGAAATACGCAAATCAAAAGAAATTTTGAGAAAATATAATAGAGAACTTTCAAATAATGAAATTGAAGAATTAATAGAGTACGTTTCAGGCGAAAGTTATTCTGAAACCGAAGTAATGAATATATATTCATATAAGCTTCGGCGTGTGCTAAGTGCGAAAGTCACGTATGAGCTATATCTTCACCTTCTTTTTCTCCTGACAGTTGAATACACGTTGAAAAAAATTGCTGATGATTTTGATCCCTGGGGAATAGAAAGTTATGTGAAAATGGTTATTAGAGTCCTATATCCCAATGCTGATCTGGATACTGATTTATACGGCAAGATAGTGGTTTTTCTCGAAGATATATTTGGCTTATTGTCGATGTATTCATTCGGTGAGTTGTATGAAATATACAGGAGAGATGCCATCAATCTAAATAACAAGAAAATAGAAATTCGCAGCGACGAAATCATTTTACGATTTATAAAACTTGATCCGAGGAGAGATAAATATTTTTATAGAATTAATGACCAGTATGAAAAACCAGTTTTTCCGGCAGAATTCCTCTTTGGAGTTGTAAAAGAACTCGATGCAGCAAAAACTATTACTGTCGTCGATGAATTTATTTCGAACTTTCACTTATATGCAGTTACATGCCTTTCTAATTCTAATTCGTTCGGTCGAAAACAATCTATTTTACGCTTTAAGACATTAAGAAGAGTTTTAAAAAATAAATATTTTGAAAGCAGCCATTACTCCTTCTATTTCGGAAGTAATCTCGAAAAACTGGAATATGCTCTGGCGAAAATGGTCGTACGCTTATTGGACATAGAAGAGATTTCGATTGATGCTGATAGCCCCGCAATACGCGATTTATTCAATATGTATGCCATGAATATTGAATTTTACCATACCAAGAAAGTAAAAATCAATAACACGCCATACGTTGAACACGAAAATGCTTTGAAATATTTTACGCAGCAATATGATATTCTTAATTCTCTGAGGGATGTATGGGATAACCTGAATGCCGTACTTTCTGTAATTGAAAGCTGTGAACGGGGGGAATATAATTTTAGTTTGCCTGAACAGAATATTAAAATTGCTATTTTGTTAGCAACGGTGTACGATAACTGCTTTCAGTTTCATAACTTTCCAATAGTAACACTATGTATAATCAGCATTCTTGCAATAAACGATGACGTACAAGATGAAAAATCTTTACTCGATTCGATGCTTTTGAATCTTCAAATAATTTTGAAATTTTTGGCTGAGGAATATGCGAATGCGATGTGTGAGATATTCGATTACTTGCGAAACGCGGCATATATTGTTGAAGGAGTCGGTGAATGCGGGTTCGCGGAATTTGTACACTATCAAAGGCTTCTGAGAAATGATGAAAATTGGGAAAGCTATTATAAACGGGAATATAAGCACTGCATATGGGCAATCGAGAACCTTCATAGATATCATAAGGATGATATCACTAGTTTGATGAAAAATATAAAAATTAAAATTATAAACAGGTTAATGAAAATTTTGCCCAACAAAAACAACGTAATTACAGATTTTAATATAAAAGTATTTAATGATGTCATTGAAAATCAAACTAGTAATTTTATGAATAATTTTAATAATTAAATAGTAATGGAGGAGAAATATGGAACATATAGTGATGCCGGTTGCAGAACTGGAAAAGAGTAAAGGTTTTGAATGCGAAATCAATCAAATCGATGATTTAAAAGGAAAAATAGCGCGGGAAGCAAAAAATCTCGAGGCAGGGATGCTCCGATACTACGATCTGGAAGATAAACTGAAAAAAAATAGTTTCAGATATGCAACCCTTTTTGGGAAAAAAGTCACTACTATCGAGCGATTGAAAATTATCAAAAAGATATATAAAAGCATTTCTGATGAAATAAAAAAATCTGAGAATCGTAAAAGCTCTGCTGAAATAATCAGTATGATAGATAAAAAACATCGGAAAGAAATTAATAAATTAAAAAAAGAAATAAATGAACAATTGAAAGATTATGAAAATGAAGAAAAAGAAAATAATTTGGATGATGATTCTACAGGGATAGAGCTAAGCCGAGGAAATATCGATCATGAAGAAATTAAACAGATAATTATCCGCGAAGCTGAGGCTGCGCGCATCATTCGCAAGATTTACTTTTGCATACACGAAGACAGATATGCAGGAACTGAAGATGAAAATGTCCGGAAACGATATGAAGAAAAAAAACAAAATATCACGAATGTCATGAAAAGCGTAGAAATGATAAAGGCATCAAAACCTTGTAGCCCTCATCAGATTCAAGAATTGAACATATTATTGATTGCATCACAAGCAATAGAAGCGTATATTTTGGGTGAAGCAGAAGAAAAAACGCATTGCGATGAAGTAGAACGATTGAGGAAGCGTTTAAGAGATATAATGAATTCAAATCAATTCATACAAAAAAAAGTGAAAGAACTCGAACAAAATAAATTTACTCAACTGAATCTTTTCGATGAAAACGAAGTTGAAAGGATTAATAAAGAATTTGAACAAAGGATATCAAAAAAGTACGACAAAATCATTTCGTATGTACAGCTATTAAAGAAACAACTGGGAAGTGAAGAAACTAAAATAATAATTAATCGCATTGAAGCAATACTAAAATGAAAATGGAGTGAACACCATGAAAAAAAATGAATTAATAAAACTTTGTGAAGAAACTTCGCTCAATTTGATTAGCGCCGATGATACAATAATTCGTGATATTGTGAAAGTTGACGAGTCAAAACCCGTATTCTCATACGATGAAAAAATATTAATTCAGCATGTGACAGAAATGGAAGGTTTTGTATTTCTTTTTTCAAGATATTCCGTGAAAACCTTTAAAAAGTGCAATGATGGGCGATATTACCCGTATGATATATCTGAACTGCCTTTGACGCCGATTTCGCGAATTGCCACAGATGGCCAGGAGCTGTTTTATATCGCAAAAGATGGAATGCTTGTGAAAGGAATACTGAATTATAAAGAATATGGCAGCGGCAAAATGCAGTTTACGATAAAAAAGCTGCCCCGCAAATTTTCTAACACGCGATGGATACTCGATCTCTGGGTTGATACACAGCGAATCGTGGTGCTTGCCTCGAGGGAGATTATTATTTTCAAAAGAAAATCGAACAAATTGATACTTGAAAAGGAACATAGCCTTCCAATGCCTCTTCAAGCTGGAATTATCCATCAGAATGAAATAATTGCTTTAGCTTTATATCAAATGTGGTATTTAAGAATCGATAATTTTTTAAAGAAAGAAATCGATCATCAAAATCTTCCAATTTCAAATTTGCAAAATTTTGATTGGAAAAAAGAAGAAAAAAATATCTGCAGAATAATCTTCCCGGATGAAGAAAGCATATCGTGGGCATTGTACGACATTGACAAAGGAAAAATTATTGAATGTGGTAAAACAGAGAAAGAAGCTACTCTGATACGAAACATTCGGTTTTTTGCAAAAGAAAAATGCATCGCACTTTGCAGCAATTATGTCTGCCGGTCGTATGAATTTAAAAATAGCGCATGCACATGCGTGAGAGAGTATCATGCTCCCGGTTCGGTTGTCTACGTAACAAACGACATGCACGCCGTGCTTTCGAATGGCCATATCGTACCACTGTGCGATGAGTATACTCAGAACGACATCGAAATCACGTCCGCACATTTCTTGAAGAGGAGCGTCTATGTTGATGAACGCTTCAGCATCATTTCAGAAAACAGCCGCAGACTGCGATTTTCCATTGAGGATGGGATTCAAACAAGGGAAATACATCATTATCAATTTGATGAATGTATTCCGGAAGTGGTGGCTTCAGGAGAAAAGTACTGTGTTTTGAATATAAAAAATCGCATTGTTCTTGCAGATCACGAAGGGGAGTTTGTTGGCACCTTTTTACCTGAGAAAATTGATTACGTAAGTGTTGCGGTTTTCGGCGATTTCATTTCTTTTTGCTATCTGAATCGAGTCATCGTATATACCGAGAACAATGGAGTATGGGTGGTTGTCACGTCACTTTCGCTTGACGAACTGCCAGGGGTGGCATATCTGAGCGCAGCCCTCTACACCGGCGACGAATGGTATGTTGCAGGTTCGAATCGCGTGATGCGCTTTCCTTCTTCCATTCACCCATCTGCTTCGCCCATCAAGCAAAAAAAGAAGAGAGTGAAGACAGGCTCTCATACCGAAATTGTATACCTGGCGGATGTAGTAAAAATCGATTGCGATGAAAAAAATGCTGTGCAAACGACTGGCGGTGGTAAATCCAGTTTGTTCGAACACGTGCTTGATTTTGATGTCTGGGGACTTGCCCTTCGGCGAAACTATTGTTTAGCGTGGGGAGAAAACCGCGGTGCGGTACTCATGCTGAAGCAGAATGGCGGTGCATCATCGCCTTGGGCATTCCAGCATATCCTCGCATTCAGTGTTCCGGAAAATGTCACCGGTATGGATATTATTGAAAGCGGGGAAGACTTGCGCGTGTATCTTGCAACGCCTTCAGGACTGTGGCGCTATGATTGCAGCAAGGATAATCAAGGACAGTGGCAAAAGAAACTGGCGCGAAGATACTATGAGGAAGGAATAAAGTATTATAAAGTTGATTTTCTGGCTGATCGCATTGAGTCAAATGACTTTGATAAATTCATTGAAATGTGGGAATCATGCACATCAAGCGGGAAGGGGAATAAGCACCTTCATTATTGCGATGAACCGGTTGCGCGCAGCCGAATGACATTTCTTCATTCAGGAGAAGTGGTGTTGTGATCATTGCTTTCCAGATTCCCGATATTATCAGGATGCGGAGAAACGATCCTCATTTCCAGCGGAATATCTTCCTCTATCTTTTGAGATTTTCCGAAAAGTTCGATATATTTTTTCATCGGGACATCATCGTGGAATGCGATGACGAGCCAGGGGAAGATTTCCAAAAAAAGTTCTTTCCTCAGTTCGAGCGCGATTTTTTCATCTTCTGCTGTAAAGAAATTTACCGACTGCATGGCGTCATCAGTTTCCAGAATGGCGGTGCGTTCAGGATTAAGCTTATTTTCGAATGAAATAAAAAAGTACCGGCGATATTCGTTAACATCTGAAATGTGATCGTCGCAGACCAGTGGAACCCTCATGAGGCTGTGCATTTTCCCTTTTTGCATGTAATCGGCATTGCGGTGATCTTTGAATCGCTTAAAAGGATGTTTAATGATATCGCATCCTGTTCTTCTGACGATGGTATTTTTGGAAAGCGGGAATGAAATCAGCGATGTCTGGTGTTTGTGGAATTTTCTAATATCGTCGCGATATGATACAAATTTTGGAGAAAGTGATTTTTCGTCAAAGTTGAGCATGGTCCCATCTATGAGCACGCATTGCTGCACGAATATATCTTTTGTTTCTGATGTTTCATAGGGGATTCTCTTTTTGCTGTATATCCAGATGCAAATTACCTCGCTTGGAACTTTTTCGAAAGCTTTGATGAGATGTTTTTGAATCGAAGAACGAAGTGCTTCCATTGCCAATCCGCGAAGAATGTTTTTGAACGAATAGGCTTCGCCGATGTCGAGAGTGATGTCTTCGTTATCGCCATCTTCCTCCTGTGTTTCTTTTATTGATTCAGCCCTAGCTTTGTTTTTTTCTCTTGCGGAAGATTCCTGAGCTTTTTTGACCTTTTTTTTCAGTTGGTCGAAAGAATTATAATTTTTCCCCATTGCGGCAAGTATCGCCGTTTGATGATGCGCAAGCCCTAAAATTTTTAAAATAGTAAAGAACTCTTCCCTGCTGATGGTATCATCATAGGAGGAAAGATTTTTAAGATAGCCGCGAATGAAATCATCGTTAAGGCCAAAGATATTTTGCGCTTCAAATATTTCTTTTTTTTCTTTTTTCATAAATATTTTTATTCTTTTCAATAAATATTAAAAACTTATTATAATAATCATATCGGTGAATGATAAGGAAAATCGCCTCATTTTTGAAATTATCAAATTTTTATCATTGTAAGTCACATAGATGACATATTTTGCCTCCAAAAAGTATGAAACAAAATTTGCAATAAGTTACGGAGAAATCAAGTATTTTTTACATAATTATGAAAAAAATGAGCAAAATAAAATATTTTCATAAAAATTATTCAATTTATTATAAAAAATAGTGCTTTTAATTAAAAAAATTAATGACAAATCTTACAAAATTTTATAAATTTAATCATAATTATTGGAGATGGAGGCATGATAATGCTATCAAAATCAGTGATCATAAATTCAAATGTCGGGATTCATGCGAAACCAGCAACATCTTTTTTTAAAAAAATTAAAAAAATCGGCATACCAATCGTCCTTGAAGCTAAGGGAATGATGATCGATGGTCCGTCAATCATGTCGATATTGGGGCTTTGTTTGCAGAAAGGCGATGTAATCGTGCTTCATGCCGAAAACAAGTACGCGGGGGAACTCGATGAACTGGCGAGATTCATCGAAAATGATTTTAATGATTGATAAATTTTCGTGAGGAGGAATCCACATGGAAAAATATATAAGTCCCGGGGCACTTGCGATGTTGCGAAGTCGGTGTGAAAGCAAAAATATTCTCTCTGATCCCGATATCCAGAATCATATTTGTTTCTTAGATTCCGTCGATTTTTCGCGATCCATTCTGACGGATGAAACAATTTCTGAATTGAAAACGAAGTTAAATATGCAATCAGAAATGGTACTCGTGCTGCTCTCCATGTCATTTCGATATCCTGTTGAGATGCGTATCATGCTGTTTAAAAAAATTTTTGACATTAAAATAACAGAAAATAAAATTTACAACCTTCAACAGGAATTTGTTGTAACTTTTATTTCGGAATTCAAAGATTTTTCATTCGAGAAAAATCGAAAAGAAGGAGAAATTCTTTTCAATGATTATGGTGAACTATCGATAGAGCGTAAAAACGTCAATACCTTCAAACGCGTCTTAGACTGTTTTATGATGATAAAAGTTTTTCCGCGAATCTACATCGGAAAAGTTGATTCGAGCACGCCACCGAAGAGGCTTCTGAAGCCGAAAAAAGATCAGGGCGGATATTGATGTATACTGCATAAAAAAAGCAGCTTCCGAGGAAGCTGCTTTGAAATTTCTCAATTAAAATTTTAATGAGCACTACTTCTCAAACTGAAGCGGCGTTTCCCACAAATAAATTGTATGACTTCCAAGCTCCACGACCTGCTTCGGGCGAACGCCCGCCATGTCGAAATCGTGCGATACAATTCTGCAGCCGGGAGGCAATTTTTTTAGCTGTGGAATGAGTTTCACGTTGAGGCTCGGCAAAAGATAGAGGGTGATGACATTTGCGGGGGTGAGGTCTATGGTGAAGATATCCTTCCGCTGAATGGTCACGAGATGGCCCACGCCGTTTTTCTCGACATTCTCAAGCGAATCTTTTATGCGCTGAGGATCAATGTCGAATCCGTATGCTTTCACTCCAAAACGCTTAGCCGCAGTCACCACAATCCTTCCGTCACCGCAGCCGAGGTCGTACACCACATCGCCCGTTTTTACGCGTGCCATTTCGAGCATTTTGTCGACGACTTCCTGTGGTGTGGGCACCCAGACCACGTCTGGTGTGCGGTCATCTTCGGCGTTGCGGCAATAGCCGAGACCTGAAATAAGAAAAAGACCGAGGGATAGAACATAGATTTTTCGCATTGTGAAGTTCTCCAAAAGGTTTAGTCAGGATGTTATTTCTCAAAAAGGCGGCAACAGATTACAAAAAGCCGAAAGCATGTCAAGAAATAATATTACAGTCAGGTGGATTTATAATACCGGTCTTTTTCGTGATGTTCGAGATCCGGGCGAAGTTTTGTTGCATCGTGCAAATACAGATGTATCATCTCTTCCTGTCTTTTTTCAGAATTGACGTGCAATAACACTCTGATGCATTTTCCGAGGGAGTGCGGCACCGGAATTTCTCTGGTGCAGAAAAGCGGGGTGTAAATCCATCCGAGCCTGCGCGCGGCGACGGCTGGAAATTCGGCGTCGAGGTCTTCGGTGACGGAAAAAACGGCTGATGCAATATCTTCGACATCGATGCTGTTTCTTGCAACAAGCTGTTCTAAAAGCTCTGTCGTTCGCATGATGATATGGTCGCGGGTGTTTTCCTCAACGGTTGTGGCGCCCCGTATTCCTCGTACCGGCATTATTCTCTCCCTTCAATAGTTAGTGAAGCACCGATGTTGTGCATGAGTTCCGGAAATGACGGGAATGTAACCGAAACCGATTCTGCCGTATCAACAGTGGTGATGCCGTCGGAAGCAAGTCCCGCAACCGCCAGCGACATCACGACCCGATGATCGCCGTGGCCATGTACCTCCGTCCCCCGGAGAGTGCTTCTTCGTATGATAAGCCCGTCGGGCATTTCTTCGATATTGGCGCCCATTTTCTTCAGCTCGCGGCACATCACCGCAATCCGGTCGGTTTCTTTTAATCGCGCCTGAGGGACATTGATAAGCTTTGTCTCGCCCCCGGCAAAACATGCTGCCACTGCAAGCGATGGGAGAGCATCGGGTATCGCGTTGAGGTCGAAAGTTCCCCCTGTGAGTTTCCCGCCGCGAATGCGAAGTGAAGTTCCGTCTATGTCGATACGAACACCCATTTTCTGTAGAATGGAAACGACTTCTTTATCGCCCTGCGAATCGGTGAAATCCAGGCCGGTGAGTTTTAGTTCGCTCCCGGTGATGGCTGCCGCGACAAGAAAAAACGCCGAGGATGAAAAATCCGCCGGAATATGCGCATCGAAGGGTTTGTAGCATTGCCCTCCGGGGATGATGAATTTTGTATATGATTCATCAGCGGTATATCGAATCCCGCAGCGTTCGAGCCATCGCAATGTCATTGTGACATACGGAGCTTCATAGAGCAGGGGAACGTCGATGATGGTGTCGCTTATCGCAAGCGGTGTAGCCAGCAGAAGTGAGGTGAGGTATTGTGAGGTTATGGCTTTGACTGACGTTTTGCCTCCGGTGATGGGCCCCTCGATGACAAGCGGCGGTTTGCCATTATTTCTTGTGGAGCGTGCATGCGCTCCGAGGGCGTTGAGGGCATCGATGAGGCCATCGGCAGGGCGCGAGCGGATCTGGTGGTCTCCGGTGAGCACGGTGATCCCTTGGACAAGCGAAGCAGTACCCATGCCGATATACAGCGTGGTGCCGGAATTTCCGGTGTCGATGACATCATCGGGTATGGGCAACCTTCCGCCGGTTCCCTTTACCTTCCAGAGATTTTTTTCGCGTGTTACCTGTCCGCCGAAAGCTTCTATCATGCGTACACATGAGAGCGTGTCAGATGATTCGAGAGGTTCGCGCAGAATACTATCTCCTTCAGCAAGGAGGCCGATGATGAGGGCGCGAATGGTATGAGATTTCGAACCCGGTATGGGCACTTTCCCCTGTAGTTTCGATGGGTTGACGGTAAATTTCATAGCCTAAAGAGCAAATAGTAAAGTTTAAAACGAAAGCACATAAGCGGATGGTCATTTTTTTGTAAATAAAAAAATAATATGATTTATTGTATTGACAAAAATTATCCGATAATTAGTATGGCTTCAAGTGAATACCTTAGTAATCCCTCTCTGGCGTTTTCCTTAAGTCCCATCCGGAAAAACCTCATTGACATTATTAGCGTATTCTAAAACGGGCATATGCCCAATTACAATTTCAGGAGTTTGCAGTATGGCACAGGGTACAGTAAAGTGGTTCAGCGACCAGAAAGGTTTCGGTTTCATTACCGCCGAAGACGGACGGGAAATTTTCGTCCATCATTCAAGCATTCAAGCCGACGGCTTCAAAACCCTCGCTGAAGGTGCGAGAGTGCAGTTTGATATCGAAAAAAGCGAAAAGGGCTTAAGAGCCGCCAGGGTTTCCGTGATATAATTTCACTTTTAAATTGACCCTTAAAAGAGACTGCCAATCCAGCAGTCTCTTTTTTTGTATCTCCATTGCGAGAAAAAATACTTGAGTAAAATAGTGTATAGTGCTATTCCACGTGTAATATTATTATGATGGGAGTCTCCAATGAAAAAAATTATTATGACTGTCATTGCGCTGTTTTGTACGTATCCGATCATAATGTTTTCATGCTCAAAGGTGCAGCATTTTGAGCTTTCGCGCTTCATCTCACCTGAAACCTGCGGCGGCTGCCATGATGAAATATACGAGCAATGGAAAGCATCGATGCACAATCTCTCGCATGTTGATGAACTATACCGGGCGGCGGCGTTCTACTATCTGAAGGGACTCACAGATTCAGGTGAAATAAAAGAAGCCGAGCACTGCGTGGTCTGCCACACGCCGGTGGGCTATTTTACCGGTTTCCCGAAAAAAGTCTCCGAGGAGCGCGATGGTGAGGCAAAGATTCCTGAAATTGCCAAACAGGGCATTCAATGCGATTTTTGCCATTCAGCCACGGGTGCGTATGCGGTGTACAATAATCAAATGAAACTCGATCCCGGATTCGGTGAAGCAAATCCCGGCATCAAGCGTGGACCTTTTAAAGATTCCAAATCCGATTTCCATACAAGCGAATATTCAGCATTTCACACCTCATCTGAAATCTGCGGCGTCTGCCACGATGTGCGGCATGTCGCGTTCGGCACGAAACTCGAAACGACGTATGAGGAATGGACGAAAAGCCCCTACAATTCCTCCGACCAGACGAAGAGAATCACCTGCCAGGGCTGTCACATGTATCATCGTCCCGGCGTTCCGGCGACAGGTTCCACCGAAAGGCCAGCCAATCCCGGTGCGGCGGCAATCGGGGGTCCGAAGCGCGAACATATCTTCACGCACTATTTCGTGGGCGGAAATATGGCACTGCCTTCGCTTCACGGCGATACCACAAAGGCGAAAATGGCACAGGAGCGTTTGAAACACGCGGCAGTGTTGACAATAGATGATGGTAAAATTTCATCCGGGAACATCATCATCTCGGTGAAGAATATCGGCGCAGGGCACTATCTTCCCACCGGGCTTACCGACGTGCGGCAGATGTGGCTGGAGGTGGTGGTGAAAGACCGCGCGGGAAAGATTGTGTTTTCAAGTGGAGTAGCGGATGCAAAGGGATATTTGCCTCAGGGTACGATCATTTTTAACACGGTGTTTGGTGACGGCAAAGGCAATCCCGTTGCCAATATTGCGAAGGCAAGGGAAGTGCTGCGCGATCACCGCGTGCCTCCGAAAGGGACTCTGGAGGAGGCCATTGCCCTTCCTGCGAATCTGCCGAAAAAATTTCATGTGCACGCACGGCTTCTCTATCGCAGCGCATCGCAAAAACTTGTGGACGATCTTTTAGGGGCTGGAAAACTTCGCCTTCCCGTAGTGGTAATGGCTGAAGCGAAAAAGGAGATTGCACTCTGAAACCGATGCAGAAGAAAAGCGCGAAACCAACAGAAAAAAAGTTTTGCTCCTTTTGCGATTATACGGGCATCATCCGAAATCCGTATTATGAACAGACGGGGGAACCGGCAATGACGCCATGCCCGAAATGCGTGGTGCCGCACTGCCGCTGCGGGGGCGAGGACCCGTATTATTATTTCGAGGATGGAATCAGGGAATGTTCCTGCCGGCCCATCCGCATGAAAATAGATTTGATCGAGCAGATCTATCGCCGAAGCGGCATCGATAAAAAATACCGATGGCGTTTTATCAACGAGTATCAGTCGCGCAACAAACTGGGCGAAGCCGCAAAAACGGCTGCGTATGATATCATTCGTAATTTTCCGGATGTTGATAAGGGGCTTTTCCTGTGGGGCAATCCCGGAACGGGGAAAACATTTCTTTCGACTATCATACTGACGGAACTCATCACGCGCTATGCCGTTGAGGGTCGATATATCAAAATTTCGAGAGGATTCTTCAACCGTCTGCGTTCCACGTTCGTCGAGTCATCGGAAACCTACGGTACCTCCAGTGCCATCGAGAAAGAATTTGCCGAAGTAGATGTGCTGGTGGTTGATGATTTCGGAACCCAGAGAGATTCACCCTGGGAGCAGGAAACCCTCTACAATCTGGTGGATGCCCGCTATGAAGCGGAAAAGTTTACCGTGTTCACTTCGAACAACAATCCGTTTAAATCGCTCACCGATATTGCGGGAGGGCGGATACTTTCGCGGATCAAGGAAATGTGCCGCATTATGGAAATTTCCGGTCCGGACTTTCGGGATACATTATAGCCGTGGCACGGGTGTTTATTGGTTTAGGATCGAACGTGGGTGATCGCGCGGCGTATCTTGAGCAGGCGCGCGATGCGCTTGCGCATCTGCCGGGTTTTATTCTGCATGCATGCAGCGGAATTGATGAAACAGATCCGGTTGAATATCTCGATCAGCCCCGCTTTCTCAATCAGGTGGTGGAGGGCGAAACGAATCTTCCGCCGGGGGATTTTCTTGCCAAACTCCTTGATATCGAACATAAACTGGGCAGGAAAAGAGAGATACCCAAAGGACCACGAGCGATTGATCTGGATCTTCTTTTGTATGGAAACATTGTGTACAGGGATGATTTTTTATCGCTTCCTCATCCGGGGATAAAACGCCGTTTATTCATATTGAAGCAGTTACTCGAACTCGATGATACGCTCGCAGACCCGAAAACGGGAGAAAAATACAGGGAGGTATATCGCAATGCCCAGAATCGCAAACATTCATGATTTCAAAAAAGCGAAAGCCGAAAAACGCCCTATTTCCATGATCACCTGCTACGATTATCAGTTTGCCCGCATTATTGCCGAAACCGATATTGACTGTATTTTAGTGGGCGATTCGGTGGGCATGGCTTTTGCCGGATATTCGAGCACATTGCCGGTGACCGTTGAGCAGATTATTTATCACGCGGAAATTGTGAGGCGCGGCGCGCCGAATATGTTCATCATCGCGGATCTTCCCTTTATGAGCTATCATGTTTCAGTGGAGGACACACTGCGGAATTGCGGCCGCATCATGAAAGAAACCGGCGCAAATGCAGTGAAGCTCGAAGGAGGGCGCGATTTTGCAGGGGTGGTGGAAGCGCTGGTAAAAGCTTCCATTCCGGTGGTGGGGCATCTTGGCCTTACTCCGCAGTCGATACACAAACTCGGCGGCTATACCGTTCAGGGAAGGGATGAGGAGAAAAAGAAAATCATGATGGAAGACGCGAAAATCTTGGAGGAATCCGGAGCATTTCTTTTGGTCCTCGAAATGGTTCCCGAACAGCTCGCTGCGGAGATAACCGGGATGCTTACAATTCCCACCATCGGCATTGGCGCGGGGAGATACTGCGACGGTCAGGTGCTGGTCATCACCGATCTTCTGGGAATGGACAATGCATTCAATCCGAAATTTTTAAAAAAATATGCGAACATGCACACAATCGTGAAATCAGCGCTTCAGAACTATCACGAAGAAATTGTTGCCCGCTCATTTCCCGAAGAAAAAAATGTATTCAAATGAGAGCATTTTTTTATTTTGACATAAAAAGCAATTTGAACTATATTGATATTGCTTTATCAAGAAGGAGAAAACGGCATATATATGTTTCCAGACGAGACGTTTGAAACCGACATACAGATTGAAACCGATTTCCTCGAAAGCGATCTGATTTCAATCGATCAGGCGCTTCCGGGGCAATTGTATATCATACCAATCCGCTTCCGTCCGATTTTCCCGGGAATTGTGACCCCGCTGATTATCTCTGCGGGCAGATTCGCCGACTCAATCGAGAAGATCCTCACCTCGAGTATGACGGTGGGGCTCGTGCTTCTGAGGGATGACGATGCGGAAGAGATTCGGATGTCCGACCTGTATTCCTATGGCACGGCGGCAAAGATCTTAAAGAAGATAAATCTTCCCGACGGCGGGGTCAATGTGCTCATCAACAGCGTCAAGCGCTTTCGAATCGTAAACACTGTCTCAGAAAAAAAACATTTGATTGCAGGCGTCGAATATCTCGACGATCTGGAGATGCGGCGAAATGTGGAGCTCAAAGCCCTCACCCGCGCGGTATTAAGCCAGCTCAAAATGCTTTCGGAAAATAATCCTCTCTTCACCGAAGAGATGAAGCTTACCATGGTCAATGTCGAAGAACCCGGAAAGATTGCGGATTTCGTGACTTCGATTTTGAATCTTGAAAAACAGGAATATCAGGAAGTGCTCGAAACACTTTCAGTGAAAAAGCGGCTCGAAAAGGTGCTCCGGCTTCTCAATAAAGAAATGGAAGTGCTGAACGTACAGAAGAAAATTCAAAGCCAGATAAACGACAAGATTGACAAACAGCAAAGAGAATTTTTTTTGCGGGAGCAGTTGAAGGCAATCCGCAGCGAATTGGGCCTTGATGAGGACGACAGAAGCAGGGAAATCCGGGACATGAAAAAACGCGCGGAAGCGCTGGAGCTTGCCGGTGAAGTGAAGGAGAAGGTATCCGAAGAAATTGAAAAACTTGGAATGATTGACCCGAATTCTTCGGAATACGCCATCACGCGAAATTATGTGGAAACGGTCCTTTCTCTTCCATGGAACATAAAGACCGAAGACACAATCGATTTGGTCCGCGCCGAACGGATACTCGAAAAGGACCACTACGCGCTGGAAGATGTGAAAAAAAGGATCTTAGAATTTCTTGCCGTACGCAAACTCAAGCCCGACGCGCGCGGTTCAATCATTTGTCTTGTTGGACCTCCCGGCGTGGGTAAAACTTCGCTCGGCCGTTCCATCGCGCGCGCACTGGGAAAAAAATTTTTCCGGGCGTCGTTGGGCGGGATGCGCGATGAGGCCGAGATTAAGGGCCATCGAAGAACGTATGTGGGCGCGATGCCCGGGAAGATCATTCAGGGCCTGAAAATCTGCAAGTCGAGAAATCCGGTTTTCATGCTCGATGAAATCGACAAGCTTGGCGCAAGCTTTCAGGGAGACCCCGCTTCAGCGCTTCTTGAGGTGTTGGATCCCGAACAGAACAAGGAATTCAGGGATCATTATCTTGACCTTCCTTTCGATCTTTCCGACGTGCTGTTTATCACCACGGCAAATACTCTGGATGCAATACCGAGGGTGCTTGCCGACCGCATGGAGGTGATCCGCCTTTCGGGGTATATTGCGGAAGAAAAATATCACATCGCGCGCCGCTATCTGATTCCGCGGCAGATCGATCGGCACGGCCTGGGTAAAAATGATGTGCAGATTGATAAAGCCGGCATCATGTACATTATTCACAGCTATGCGAGGGAAGCGGGAGTCCGGAATTTAGAGCGACAGATCGAAAGGATATGCCGCAAAACCGCAACGATGAAGCTTAAGAAACAAAAATTCGCGGGAGACTGTCTCTCGAAGGAAAAAATAAAAACGTATCTTGGGCCGGAAATCTATTTTGATGAAGAGCTCGAGAAAATGCTTCGTCCCGGGATAGCTATCGGCCTTGCGTGGACGGAGCTGGGAGGGGCCACCCTTACAGTCGAATCGATTGCGATTGCCGGCATGAAAGATGGGGGATTGAAGCTCACCGGCCAGCTCGGCGAGGTGATGAGCGAGTCAGCCAATATTGCGTATAGCTTTATACGGCATTATGTAAGCAATGACGAGAAGGCGGTTGCGCTCTTTAAGGATCATACTGTGCATCTCCATGTTCCTTCAGGTGCCACCCCGAAAGACGGCCCGTCGGCAGGTATCACCATGGCATCATCCATTTACTCGCTTGCAACAGGTAATGTAGTGAAAGCGGGGTTGGCGATGACGGGTGAGCTTACATTAAGCGGGCGGGTGTTGCCGGTAGGCGGCGTGAAAGAGAAAGTGATTGCCGCGCGAAGAGCCGGCCTCAAAACCGTCATCATGCCGGATGAAAATAAAAAAGACCTTTCGGATATTCCGGCATATATCCGCAAAGGAATGACCTTCTATTTTGTAAAAGAAATGGAAGAGGTGCTGGATATTGCGTTTAGCTTGCGAAAAGCGAAAAGCTTATCCGTGAAGAATACCGCGAAAAAGCAGGGCAAAAGAACGGGCTGATGAGATCGCCCGGCCGAAAAGCAAACGTCGTCGTTTAATCGGCATAGATAACATATTTGGAGGTAGGGGATGGCGATTCGGAACATTATGGAAGACCTGGTTACCTCGGTGGTTCACGAAGTGCTTTCCAAGGAGCAGGGTGTTGAGCATCTGGAGATATACTTCGACGATATTGTCGCCTATGTGCTCAATCGCATCGCTCCACGCTATGTAACCAGCGAGAGGGGTATTCTCCATGACAGAATCGATTTTACGCGGTCCGCACAGCAAAAAAGCGATATTCTTTTTCTGGCGCATGAAGCGCTTGGTTATGTGAAGTCCAGGCGTTCTTCTCAGTCTCCGCCGGCCAGGAGCGCGGGCGATGAAGGCGTGCGTTTTTTTCCGCACCTTCTTGGCGAGGTGCTTGAAGAAACCACATTCGGTGCGGTAAGCGGAATTGAGGTTTCACTTCTGTACAAAGGTAAACTCGCCCCGATGATAGAACCGCATTGGCCGAATCCCTACCGAACGGTCAAAGCCACCCGGGGTTTTTATCATTTCTGGCCGAAATTCATTGAAGGTGAAATGAATGACGGCGGGCCGGTTGAATTTCTTCTCCGCTTCACGCACCCTTCCCTGGAAGATGCCGAAGTCGGCCTTTCGCTGCGTGTTGCAGGAAACTTTAATCTTGGAAATTCGCATGTGCTTCCCATAACGCTCATGAAAACCAGGGAGGGGGTTGATGCTTCAGCCATTTTCAATGAGGACTAAGCGCATTCTTCCCGCTTTTTTGGTGCTGCTGTATGTATCGCTGCCATCATCGCTTTTTGCTGAAGGCAATAGCACATCGATGGGGTTTTTGTCGACGATAGTTTCTGATGGCGCATTTGATACAGTCCGAAATCCGGCACTGCTCGCCTTGCAAACATCGAAATATGCGGCTGGCGTGATGGTAAGTTCAGGCCCTCCTTCTGCGATGGATGTTGAGGTATTCGCGGAGGGGATGAGCTTCGAATCCGCCGAGGAGTTTGCTTTGAAGACTGGTGCTGTGTTTACATGGAAGGCGGGGAATAGTGTACTCGGATTCGCGCTCACCAGTATTTCCGATGAGGAATTCTACAAAAATTCAAAGACGGAAATATCAATGCGTGCCTTTAACCAGGACGTGAACGCTGAAATCGAAGCAAAAATGTACCAGAAAGAAAAAAAATACGCCCCCGCGCTAATGTGTTCTGCGGCTTTTCCGCTTTCTCATACGATTTTTTTCGGCATGCAGGGAAGCCTTGGCCTAATGATCTCCGATATGAAGACGAATGTAGATGGAACGATTTTCATTATTCCTTTTCCTCAGAATCTTAATTCGGATTTGCACACTCAGACAAACGCATATGTCTTTGAAGCGGGTGCAGGTTTTGTGAAAAAGCTCGATCGGGGACAGACCGGATTACTTCTGCGAAGCGGAAAGCTGTACACATCGAAGACGGATGCGGATTATTCGGCAAACTTCTCCGTGCCGGATAGCAAAAGTGCAGCAAACCCTTTACGATACATCAGCGGAATGAGCCTTGCCATGGGGTTTTATACGCAGCTCATGCATCAATTTGGCTTTGCATTTGAAACAGAATACCGCTTCCCTGTTGAATATCGCGATAATACATTGGATCAAGATGAAGGCCGGATTGTAGAGAGGCCATATATGATGACGCTCGGCAGCAGGTTTCAATTTAAAAGCGGAATTGAGTGGTCGGGGATAGTAAATCTCAGGTTGTCGGCTGGAATACTGGTTTCTTTTGAACAAAAAGAGAAAGCACCAATGTTTCACAAAGAAGACAATGACGGGCCGAATGTGGAAAGTGAAAATATCAGGTTCATTGGACTCGTCTGCGGCGGTTCGTATCGTTTGGCTGATAGGTATCTTGCAACAGTAACGGCAGGATACGTGCGAGGGAGCTTTGAGCAGGAAAAGGGTGATCGCAAAAATCTTGAAGCGCTGTATGAGAGATTTATTATTTTAGCAGGAATGAGCATGGGGTTTTAAGGTAATAATTTTCAATGCATGTTTTATAAATCCTTCTTATCGCCGACCAGATCTACAAATACCGGCACAAACCTCTCAATCGCATCAACCACCCCAACGTCGGCAATCTGGAAAATAGGCGCGTTTTTATCGCGGTTGATGGCCACAATGGCGCGCGCATTTTTCATGCCTGCAATGTGCTGCGCCGAACCGGAAATACCGCAGGCAAAGTAGAGCTTCGGCGAAACGCTTCTGCCGGTCATGCCGATCTGAAAGCCATAATCTACCAGCCCCATGTCGCACGCCGCGCGCGAGCCGCCGATTGCCGAGCGCGGGAAAAGCGAGGCGAGGTTTCGGAGGTGTTCCATGTGCTGCGGTGTTCCAACCCCGCGGCCGGCCGATACGATTACTTCGGCATTGGTAAGTTCAGCGCCGGATGTTAGCGAGTGCGTGATTGTACCGGGCAGTGATTGTAGTTTTCCAATGTCAATGTTGCGCACTGATACTCTGCCTGATGTTTCAGCATGTTTACATGCCGGCAGCGCTCCCGGCATGATGGTGCAGACGGTCGGCACTGGTAAGACAATATCTTCTCTGATTTTGCCATTGCATCGCTCGCGCGTTGCCATGATTCTCTCATTGGAAAAAGCAATCTTCTGCACCGATGACACGAAGCTCATGCCGCGTTTCACTGCAAGAGCCGGAGCGATATCGCAACCAAGCGGCGTGTGGCTTGCGAATACAATTTCCGGCACAACCTCACGTGCCGCACATTCATACGCGCGCAGATACCCTTCGCCGCTGAAGCGTTCGAGCGAATCATTGCGCAGCGCAATCACATGAATGCCCGTTTTTTCTGCAAAAAGCGCTGCAGCGTTTTCGATGTCGTTTCCTGCAATCGCCGCACTCCAGTCGTATCTGTCGATCAGGTGATCCATGCGCGCAAGGGATGCGAGCTCAAACGCGCATTCCCTGATGTTTCCCTCGATGTGCTCAATAATGATGCAGGCTTTTGGTTTCATATCATTTCTCACAGAAGCGATTTTGTGTGAAGATATTCATATAGTGCGCGCGCGTTTTCTTCGCAACTTCCGGTGAGCATGTGCGTTTCTTTTGTCCTGTGGGGCAAATGAAAGCGACTTTTTGCATTCGATTGTGATGTCCGATGCAGTAGTATTTCCACGATTTCCTGTTTTTTTGCGCGAAGGGTATTGGAAAGAGAAGGGTAGCGCGGACGGTTGATTCCCGATTGCACGGCAATAAGCGCAGGCATGGGCAGCGTGATTGATTGGCGTGTGGAAACATCGATTTCGCGCTGCGCTCGTATGCTCTTTTCGGCAGGATTGACCTCCAGTTTCATGATATGCGTTGCCCATGGAATATCAAGCAAGGCAGCAAGCATTGGCCCCAGCGCCGCATGCGCACTATCTTCCGACATGCTCCCGGCAAGAATAATGTCGAAAGGGTGAGATTTTGCATGTTCTGCGAGGATTTCCGCTTTTTCGAAAGTAGATACGACGCTGGCGTTTTCGGCAATATAGTGATATGCATGGTGAGCTCCAATTGCAAGTGCCCGCCGAAGCGCTGTTTCCGCTTTTTTCGGACCAATCGTAGCAACTGAAATTACCGTGTCGGGTATAATCTCTGCAAGAATAAGCGCTTCTTCGAGCGCATATTCATCGTAGCTGTTGATGGCGTACGAGGTGTTTGAAGGGAATTGTATCGTGTGCCCGTCTTTGGAAATCTCAAAAGGGCTTTCGCCATGCGGAACCTGCTTTATGAAAACCAGAATATGCATACTGTTTTAGCCTCAATCATTTTATACCTTATCGCAGCGACCATGTAAAAAATCAATAAAAAAACGAGCGCTCGCTATATTATTTTTGTTGACGGAATTGCATGCTATTATATGATGACATCATGAGGTTGCATGAATGAGTACGCATGCTCGAATCGTTCAATGAGGTACCGCACTTAGAGGAAGCGGGGAGGGAAATGATTATCTATAGATAAATAAAAATTGTGTATTGATGCAATGCCTAATATCTTAATTGCGCAAAAGGAGATTTTTATGGATTTCACGATTTCAGATACAATGAAGGCGGTGCTCGAACTGGTCAATGAGTTTGTGGATAAAGAGCTTATCCCTATGGAACATGAGTTTCGCAATAAGGATTTCCGCGATCTTTTGCCGGAGCTTGCGAAGAAACGTGAAATGGTGAAAAAGATGGAACTGTGGGGGCCGAATATCCCGAAAGAGCTTGGCGGGATGGGCCTTGATCTCATGGACCACGCGCTTGTGTCCGAAGCGCTCGGCCGCTCTCCTCTTGGGCACTATGTGTTTGGGTGTCAGGCGCCGGATGCGGGCAATATTGAGATTTTGCATCTTCACGGCACCGAAGAGCAAAAGAAGGAATATCTTTCGCCGCTGGCGCGGGGCGAGATCCGGAGCTGTTTTGCCATGACCGAAGTTGATATGCCCGGCTCCAACCCCGTGATGCTCGAAACAACCGCAGTGAAGGACGGCGATTATTATGTTATCAACGGCCATAAGTGGTACACGACCGCGGCGGACGGCGCGAAGTTTGCTATCTGCATGGCGGTGACCAATCCCGAGGCGCCGCAGTATCTGCAGGCGAGTATGATTATTGTGCCGACCGACACGCCAGGTTTTAACCTTGTGCGCAATATTCCGGTGATGGGCCATGCCGGCAGCGATTATTTCAGCCACGGAGAAATACTCTTTCAGAACTGCCGCGTGCCGAAAAAAAATCTGCTTGGCCAGGAAGGTCAGGGCTTTGTGATTGCCCAGGAGCGGCTTGGTCCCGGGCGGATTCATCACTGCATGCGATGGCTTGGCATTTGCAGCCGTGCATTCGACATGATGTGCAGAAGGGCAAACGAGCGGAAAATTACACCCGATGGAAAGACGCTTGCAAGCCGGCAGATCGTTCAGCAGTGGGTGGCCGACAGCGCGGCGGAGATACAGGCGGCGCGTCTTATGACGCTGTACGCGGCGTGGTGCATGGAAACTGTGGGGCACAAGGAAGCGCGCGATGATGTCTCCATGATTAAATACGTTGTGGCAAACACCATGCAGCGGGTGGTGGACCGCGCGTTGCAGGTGCATGGGGGTCTTGGAATGACGGATGATACGGTGCTTGCGTTTTTTTATCGGCACGAGCGCGCGGCGCGCATCTATGACGGCGCGGATGAAGTGCACAAGGCCGCGCTTGCAACGAGGATTCTCAAACGATATCGTGATGGGGCGAAATGAACCGATGCAAGCAAGGTAATTTCGAATCGTTTAAGAAAAGTGCGGCTCTCTCAATGGAGGAAATCTGCCGTGAGATTTACCAGGAAAACCGCGACAGAATTCGCATAAAAAAAGAAACCGTGGCGGTGAAAAACCTGGTAAAAATTTTCAATGCCACGCTTGCTCTGAGTGCGAAAAAAGGATTTCAGGCAATGAGTCTGCGCGATCTGTGCAGGGAAACCGGGCTGAGCATGGGGGCGCTGTATGCATACTTCCCTGGCAAGGAAATGCTGCTGGAGATCATCCTTCTGCAGGGAAGGAGAATGGTGAAGAAAATCCTCGATGAAGCGCTTGCCTCAGAAAATACTTCGTGGGAAAAGATCAGCGCGGCGGTACGGACGCACATCTATGTGAGCGAAGTCCTGCACGAATGGTTTTTCTTTTCGTTTATGGAGGCGAAAAACCTCGGCAAAGAGGAACAAAAAGCGGCCATCGCAAGCGAGCTTTTTACTGAAAAGATTTTCATTGATCTGCTCGATGCCGGAAGCGCAGAAGGGATTTTTAAGATTGAAAATCCCGTAATGACCGCATCGCTCATCAAAGCGATGCTGCAGGACTGGTATCTGAAGCGCTGGAAATATCGGAAGCGTGGAATTTCTGTGGAAGAATATGCCGATTTTGTGGTAAACGCAATTTCGAAAATCATTCGTGTCGCTGAAGCTGTGTGAAGGAGGAGCGAAGATGTCATCAATTGATGAACCGGTTGCGGTGAGAAGCGGAGAAGAACTCGATGCGGAGAAAGTGAAAACGTACATGCTCTTGAACATTCCCGGACTTTCCGGCGATATTGAAATTCGGCAGTTCCCAAGCGGGTTTTCAAATCTCACCTACAGTGTGAAGATCGGCAATCGGGAGATGATTTTACGGCGTCCGCCTTTCGGAAAAAAGGCGAAAACCGCGCACGATATGTCGCGCGAATTTCGCGTGCTTTCAAATCTTCGGCCGTATTTTCCGTATTGTCCCGAGCCGCTTGCCTATTGTGATGATGAAACCGTCATGGGCGCACCCTTTTATGTGATGGATCGGCTGAAGGGCATCATCCTTCGTAAAAATTATCCGAAAGGCTTCATTCTTTCAGAAAAGGATGCCGGGGCCCTCTGCGATCGATTTATTGAAGTGCTTGTTGAACTACATTCAATCGACTATAAAAAAGCGGGAATGGCCGATTTCGGAAAGCCGGAGGGATATGTGCGCCGTCAGGTGGAAGGCTGGAGTGCACGCTATCGAGATGCGCGCACCCCCGATGCGCCTGATTTTGAAAGGGTGATGGCCTGGCTGGCTGAAAAAATGCCCCCGGAAAGTCCCATCGTTTCGGTGATTCACAACGACTACAAGTTTGATAATGTGGTGATCAATCCCGCAAATCCGCTCGAGATCATCGGCGTGCTCGATTGGGAGATGGCAACGGTGGGCGATCCGCTGATGGATCTCGGTTCGTCGCTTGCGTACTGGATCGACCGCGATGATCCAGAAGAATATCATCATATGCGCATGCTGCCCACCACTGAACCGGGAATGCTCACTCGAAAACAGGTGGTGGAACGCTACGCGAAGCTGATGGGCATTGAAGTGGCGAAGTTTGATTTTTATCTCTGCTTCGGATTTTTCCGCCTTGCAGTGATTGCACAGCAGATTTACTATCGGTTCTATCACGGGCAAACGAAGGACAGGCGCTTCGAGATGCTCATATTCGCGGTGGCGCTCCTTGAAAAAGCCGCGTGCGAGCTCATTGCTCAGTCGGATTTATAATACAACATGAGGTAATTATGAAAGCTGATGAAATTAAAAAAGTACTGATTATCGGCAGCGGTAGCATGGGACAGCAGATTGGCGCCGCTTGCGCAATTTCGGGTATTGCGGTGAATATGTACGATGTCGCCGATGAGGTGCTTGTAACATCAAAAGAGCGCACCAGAAAACTTTTAGGGTATCTTGTGAAAATCGGGAAACTGAAACCGGGCGAGGATGAGCAGGCTTTCTTAAAGATGTCGTTTACTGCTGATCCGGCTGAGGCGGCGGAAGGTGTGGACCTCGTAAGCGAAAATGTGCCGGAAGACCCGAAACTGAAAGGAGAAGTGTTCGCAAAATTCAACAAGCTCTGCCCCGAACATGCCATTTTCACCACAAACACCTCAACGCTTCTGCCGTCGATGTTTGCAGACGCATCGGGACGTCCGGAAAAACTCGTTGCGCTGCATTTTCATGACATCCGCATGACCGATGTGGTTGATGTAATGCCGCATCCCGGAAGTGCGAAAGAAACGGTGGAACTGGTGCGCGATTTTGCCCTTCGAATCGGACAAAACCCGATTGTGATGCACCGGCAGAGCCCTGGCTATGTGTTTAATTTTATGCTTTCGGAACTTTTTAAAACGGCCCAAACACTGGCTGCAAATGAAGTGGCAAGCGTCTTTGATGTTGACCGGGCGTGGATGGGTGTGCTGCATGCGCCGATTGGTCCCTTCGGCATGATGGATAGTGTGGGATTGGATACCGTGTGGAAGATCACCGACTACTGGGCGAAAAAACTCAATGAGCCGCAGGCGCTGAAAAATGCAGCGTTCATGAAACTGTATGTGGATCGAGGGGAACTCGGGCAGAAAACCGGCAAAGGATTTTATACCTATCCGAATCCCGAATTCACCCGTCCCGGCTTCGTAAAAGGGGAATACAGCGATAAAAATTCGAAATGATTGTATCAGCGTATGATGAAATACATTTTTGAACCGCCGTGGTATTTGAGACATCCAATGCTGCAGACGTTTCTATCGTCGGCGCATCTTCGCACATTCGGGAACAGTGCGATGGATGCACATGCGCGGGAAATTATCATTGAAACGGAAAAAGGAGTGCGTTTACAGGGGTTTCATTCCTGCCGGAGTGAATCGAAAGGGCTTATCGTGCTTCTGCACGGATGGGAAGGGAGTGCGCATTCCGCGTATCTGGTACAGACCGCGAGATATTTTTTTGATGAGGGTTTTGATGTGTTTCGTTTGAATCTTCGCGATCATGGCGAAACGCATCATCTCAATGAAGGAATTTTTTTCGGTACGCTCATTGATGAGACCCACATGGCGGTGCAAAAGGTAGCGAAATTATCAAGCGGAAAACCGGTATTCATTCTTGGATTTTCTCTGGGCGGAAGTTTTACGCTGCGCATGGCGTCGATTCACGAAAAAAAACCGATATCGAATGTGAAACTACTATGCGCGATAAATCCTCCTCTCGATCCGTATAAAGCTACAATCAGCATTGACCGAATCGCGCCCATCAGAAAATATTTTCTCAAAAAGTGGAAAAGGTCGCTTGCGAAAAAGCAGAAAATATTTCCTCGAAAATACGATTTCACCCCGGAACTTGAAATGAAAAGCTGCATGGCAATTACGGAATCGCTTTTAAGAAGATTTTCCGATTTTTCCGGAGCGAAAGATTATTTCGGGCGCTATACTCTCGTGAAAGGTTGGCTTGAGGAGATTTCCGTACCGGTGGCGATAGTGATGTCGATGGATGATCCCTTTATTTCGCTTGATGATTATTTTTCGATGGCATCATCCGATAATGTGAGATGTATTATTCAAAAAAACGGCGGACATTGCGGATATATTGACAGCGCAAAGCTTCGTTCATGGTATCAGCCGTATTTTCTTGAAGAATTCAACAGGATTATTCAGGGAAACGGCGGTTTTTGAAATATGACAAGCACAGATAAATCTGCGCGTAAATTTAATTAAAGGGGAAAACAATGGATTTCAGTTTACAAGGAAAAATCGCAGTAATCAGTGGCGCAAGCAGAGGTATTGGTCAGTCGATAGCCGAAACATTTGCCGGGCACGGAGCTGAGGTGGTGCTCACCAGCAGAAAGATTGAAGGTTTGAAAGCTGTTGAGGAGAAAATTAATTCTGCCGGCGGCAAAGCGTGTTCAATTGCCTGCCATAACGGAAACATGGGCGACATCGCGAAACTATTTGATGAAATAAAAACGCGTTATGGAAGGATTGACATTTTGGTGAACAATGCCGCTACGAACTTTTATTTCGGCGATGTTTTGAACGCCACCGAAGCGGCCTGGGATAAGACCATGGAAGTGAATCTCAAAGGTTATTTTTTCATGAGCCAGTATGCGGCGAAGATGATGGTGGAGAAAGGCGGTGGGTGCATCATCAATGTTTCGTCGATCAATGCAATACGTCCGGCACCCATGCAGGGGATCTATTCCATCACGAAGGCGGGCGTGGTGTCGATGACAAAAGCGTTTGCAAAGGAACTCGCGCCCTTCGGCGTCCGCGTCAATGCCATTCTGCCAGGGCTCACCGACACAAAATTTTCGGCGGTGATGGTCTCGAACGAAGAGCTGATGGAGAAGGTGATCCTGCCTACCATTCCGATGCGCCGCGCAGCGAAACCTGATGAAATGGCAGGAGCGGCGCTTTATCTGGCAAGCGATGCGGCAAGCTATGTGACTGGTGCAACGATTGTGGTGGATGGCGGTTCTCTGGCGTAATTTGTGTTGCAAAAGCAAGCTGCCCGATGTAACGTATGGCGAAATGCGAGTTGCCTAAAAGGTGAAAATGTGTTCGCGATCGCCGGTAAGCTTTTGCATCGAATTTTTTTGCCAGAAGGCGAAGGGGAGTGTCTGACTGAAGAAATCCTCAACAAGCCTGCGTATGCTCCTCTTCAGATAGCAAGCGATATCCCCTCAGGTGAGGGGGTGTGCATGCATTTTATGACGGAAAGGTTTTTTTGGAGTGGCTACGCCATTTTTCGGAATAATAACTCATCGCGCATGCAGAATCGCGATTTACGGAAATGGAGTAAAGAAGTTTCACTTCGAATCGCTTTGACTTTCAGGGTAAAAGTTGATGTGGATGTCTTGTATCCAGCGCAGTTTCCGAAAGAGCATATGGCTTTTGTGCTTTCGCGTGCTGTTGATAGGCGAGATGATGCCGACGCAGTAGATCTCTATATCCCGCTTGATCTTTTTTCGCATCTTACCGGAATCTCTCTTGAAGCTGATGCAGATGCAGTGGAGCAAAGGCTTGCAGTATTCCTGCGCGATGGACTGGCGCTTTTCCCGAAAATATCATTGCTTCTTGATCTTTTAAGCGAAGTGCAACTGCAAAGGCTTATTTCACAACTTCGGATGAAAAAAATGCTGACGGTGTATCAGCTATCCCTGCTTTGTCTTGCCTTTCCTGAAAATGCGATAAAAATCAAGCATGCTCTTTCAAAAAACACCATTACGGAAGTGTCCGATATGATGCGCCGCATTCGAAGCGATCTGACCTTCAGCAAGCGCGATCTTGCCGTCGGAGTGTATTCGGTTGAAGATGCGATGTACCGTTTAATCAGTGCGGGTGCCGAGGTGAAATATTCGACATATATGCGGGAACTGCAAAACTTTATTTCAGAAATTCAGATGCGGGAGATATTTCTGGCCAAAAGCTTCACGGAATGGGTTGAGGCGATTGAACGAGACGGGCTTTTGTATCAGGTGCTGATACAAATTCAGGATAAAACGATTGCATGTGCGTTTCATAATGAAAGTGATCTCTTTGAAAGAGCATGCGGAAGAATTTTTACAATAAGAAAGCTCGAAGATATACGAAGCTTCAGGAATGACGATATCGCGCTGAATGATGTAGTGCAGGCACGCTCAAAAATTGTTTCGGCCTACAGAACGATGTGCCTGAAAAGAAGAAATTGGGGCGCAGAAAGCTTCGAATATATCATCAGAGGGATGAATGATGCTGCATCATTCAGGAGGCTTTTGCTTGAAACCGGATGGTTCACTCTCTCGACCGCGCTTAAAAATATGCGACGCGAAATCGTGATGCCTGTACTGGTGGCATTGCCGAAAGCGGCGCGATATCTGATTGAAGATGTGCTTCGAGGCGTACTCAATCCCAACATTCTCCATGATGAATTGCAGATACGGGAAGCGCGGGCAAGATGCGTTCAAATAGCGCTCGATTTATACGAAAAAGGCCTCATACGGCTTGTGGTATGAGATGCGGTATTTTTTCCGGCGGTCGGTTTCGCTCGTGATGGCCATTGCTGTTTTTCGCTACCTTGATGAAGTAATTGAGGAAATTCTAAATAGCGATAATACTGACTTGCACGAGTCTTTTTATCCATATGAAAACCGTGCAAAAATTATAAAATGTATAGAAAATGTCCCTACGTTTAAGATCTGGTGGGGAATACCCTGGACAGTAGAGCTATTATTTACATAAAAACCCAACTCGAATATCATCATAGCACATCAAAATTATACCATCTCAGAAGATGGCCGGATGTCCATTGTCTTGTTGTTTATGTGATTGGTGAACTTATCGTGTTTTTCTTTCAATGTATTCTGTGGTAAACGATGTTCGCTCCACCACCAAAAAATCAGCGCCCTGGTCGATGCGGAATCCGTTATGATACTCCGTCACAAGTATTGCTTCGCCGTCAGAAAGCTCTATGATTTTTTCATCATCGGCATTTCCGAGCACCAGCCCCATGCGGCCTCCGCGGCAGATAAAAAGCTCCGGACATGAGTGTTTTTCGAGGGTGGTGATTTCATCGGGCGAGGTGAATTCGGGGTTGTAGATGCCAAGCCGCCAGTATCCGCTATCCGCAAGGGGCACCATCCAGCGTTCGTTGCTTTCAAGGGAAAATTTGATATTCGCGGTATTTTCCATCATTGTAATGGCGGCAATGTGTTGCGCTAATGAGCAACTGCTGCGCAGTATTGAATGTGCGCCTGACACGATTCGAACGTGCGACACATGGCTCCGGAGGCCATTGCTCTATCCAGCTGAGCTACAGGCGCATACGCCATATATGTGCAACATCTGCGAATATTTCAACAATTTTTCTTGCCTAAAGAGCATTCTTGAAAAGAATTTCTGTTAAAAGCGCGAAAAATACTTGAATTATTCATCCAGCTTTGGCATGAATTCCACTCGTTTGCTTTATCCAATAATAAGGGAACTTCTAAAAACCATTTATAAGGATGTTCCCTTGTGGGCGCAATATATTAGGTAAAAACCGCTTTCTTTTGATACTAATTTTAAGGATGAAAGCGGTTTTTAGATGTGCCCATAAAAAATACAAAAACGGGGTAACGCGCGATGGCTGAAACAAAATCGTATTTCGGGAAAAAAGAACTCTATGCGGTACTACTTCTCGCCATAATCAGCTTTTTCCTCTTTGCCGACCAGAACCTTATGGCGCCGAACCTCACCCAGATTGGCAATGAATTCGGCTTCACGCCCGAGGAAAGGGATGTCAAACTCGGAGGAAATATCTCGCTGGTATTCTGGGTGCTCGGAGGACTGGTGACGCTCGGGATCGGCTATCTTACCGATTTAATATCAAGAAAGACGCTTTTCATTATTGTAATTATTTTAGGCGAAATTCCCTGCGTGCTCACGGGGTTCGCACGTACTTATGAAGAGCTTTTCTGGCTTCGTGCTGCCACTGGAATCGCAATCGGCGGCGCGCTTCCGCTCACGTATTCATTTATCGGCGATTATTTTTCGCATAAAAGCAGGGCTGCGGCGGCCGGATACATCGGCCTTGCGCAGGGACTTGGTGTTGCCATGGGTCAGCTTCTTGCGGGAGCTATCGGACAGTCGCACGGGTGGCGGCTGCCGTTCATCATTGTCGGTATCCCCAATTTTCTGCTCATCCTCCTTTTTGCGCTCACCGTCAAGGAACCTCCGCGCGGAATTTCCGAAGAGAGCTTGAGCGAACTCATACAGGAAGGAAAGGTGTACACGGCGCGCATCAACTGGAAATACTATCGAGACCTTTTCAAAATCAAAACGAATATCATGGTATTTCTGCAGGGAATTCCCGGCACTGTTCCCTGGGGCGTGTTTTTTATCTATCTCAACGATTTCTATCATATTGAAAAAGGTTATACCGTGCTCGATGCCACTACCATTGTGATGGCGGTGGGGGCGGGGGCCATACTCGGCGGATTCATCGGAGGCCTCATTGGCAATAAAGTGTACAACATCAATCCGCGCTATCTGCCGCTTCTTTGCGGGAGTACCACAATCATCGGCATTATACCCATGGCGGTACTTTTGAATTTTCCTCCCTATCAGCAGACCGGGACGGTGATGGTCCCGATCCTCATCGGCTTTTTCACCGGCTTTATTGTAACCATCACCGGGCCGAACGTGAAGGCGATTTTGCTCAACGTCAATACACCCGAAACCCGCGGCTCAATTTTTTCGCTTTTCAATTTAACCGATGATTTAGGCAAAGGATTCGGGCCGGTCATCATCAGCCTTCTCATTGTTGCATTCGGAAGGCTTGCCGCATTCAATATCGCCAATCTCTTCTGGCTGGTGTGCGGTATTCTGCTTCTTGTGATGATGGCGACGTTTCCGAAGGATGAAGCGCGCTTGCGAAAAATTCTTGAGGAGCGCGCAGATTCGCTCAAGTGATCGGCCAAAGCACGTGCATAAGCCGATTTCTGATGAATGCTGTTTTACACATGCATGCTTTTGATCGAAGAGCACGAAGGATGGTGTAAAATGCCGTTGTAGGTGATATTGCGACGATGAGAGTATGCTGCATTACATGCTCAATTGGCTAAAGGAATTTTTTGTAAATTCCTGCTCATCTTTGCAGATTTTAAAAAAGCTGTCAATTTGCGATATCTGCATAACTTTGAGCACGTGGTAGGATACATTAATCAAACAGCATTCTTTTCCGAGCAGCTGAGCCTTTTTGGATGCGAATATAAGAGAAGCGATGAGAGCTGAATCGGCGAAGCGGACATTTGAAAGGTTAATGATGATGTCCGATGAATTTTTTTCCAGTACGCTGTTTATGTGGTTTTTAAACTCGCTGCTGTTGTGCAGCAGGATATCTTCCCTGGGCTCAATAATGGAACATGAATCTTTTTGCGTAATGGCGATTTGCATCCACTCCTCCGATTCCGAAAAATTTTTTTCAGAATACCCTTATTGTGTGTATCGGAACAGATATTGTGCTACATAGTACATAATCGGCGGTATTGTCAATAAGGCTGATATACAGGCGCCTGAAAAAAAAGTATGACAAACAATGTCATGGACCGAATTAAACACCTTTTCACCGCAGCGGTTTGTTCGGCTTCCATTTGTAGTAGTGCGAAACGATTTCCATGGCTCGGGTGATGTCGTCGATCTGCATCTTTTTCTTGATGCGGTGGGCGAACTGGTCGAGCGTGCTGGGGAGCACGTCCATGAGTTTGCCGATCTTCCTCTTGTCTTTGGGCCATCGGTTGCCCTGGAAGAGATGGTGCAGCAGTTCCACTTCCCGCTTTGAAAGTTTTTTTATTATAATCGTAAGAAGTTCCTGTTCGAGCAGTTCGCGTGCGCGCTCGATTTTCTTTCGCTCGGTGACGTCTTTAATGATGGCAAGATACCCAATGACTTTATCGCCGTCTTTTATTACGGAAAAGCTGGCTTCCACGGGAACTTTTTTGTTTCCTGAGATGACTGAAAAAGGAACATCCTCGAGCGTACCTTTTTCCTGAATGGTGCGAAGAAAGGAAGCCTGATCGATATGTTCCGGCATGTCGACTGCGATATCGAAAAACTTCGTGGCGATGAGTTCAACCTTCTGACGCCTGGTGAGCGCAACGGCGCGGTCGTTAGCCATGATGATATCGCCCGTTCCGTCGATGAGCACAATCGCGTCGGGCGATGTTTTAAGCAAAAGCTTGTACATCTGCTCGCGCTTCAAAGCGGATAATTCTATGAGTTTTCTTTGCGAGATATCATTCATGTGGAAGACAAAACACATGGTCATATCTTCTTCCCTGTTGATGATGGGGGTGATCATGGTTTCATAGTATTTGAAATCGCCGTGGCGCTGTTTGAGGCGAAATTCCGTTTTCTGCCGCGGGGAAACCCCGGAAATGATGTTTTTAAAGATCGTCTTCAGCATCGGAATATCGTTTTCATGAAGAACGGAATCGATATTTTCACCGATAAGGTCCATGATGGAAAATCCGAGATTTCTTTCAACCGAATTGCTGATGTAGAGAATCGTGCCGTCATGGGCGATGATGCTGATTATTTCAAATGAGTTTTCAATTAAAATTCTATAGTGCCGTTCAAGTCTGAGAAGGTTTGAAAGGGACGTGCCCTCGCTGTCGGCAATCCGGATGATGCCTATGGTGCCGGAATGGATGCGCGATCCATCGGGCATGGTATCCCACAGTCCTGTAGCGAAAACTTCGCCTTTCAGAATTTTATGTGTTTCGTGTTCCGGTGATTTGCTGATGAGGCCGACGGTGAGGTTTCGGGTAATTCGATCGCCTGTTCGGCGCTCATTGATGAATTTTGGTGCCTCGGGTGCATCCTTCGGCGATGAAGCCGACATAAAATGTATTAGGTTTGTGGCCTCGCGGTCCTTCTCGTCGATGATGAGTGTGAAGTCTTCCCCGATGAGCTCTTCAGGTGCGTAGCCCAATTTTTTTACGGAACTGTTGAGATACACGAACTTCCCTTCGGCATTGAGCTGATAGACAATGTCGGGGAGAAAATAGATGAGATTTCGATAATATGTTTCCATGATCGCACTCTGTGGATAGTATCGCATTATTGCAGGTATTATAGCAAGAAGAAATTTTTAAAAATATTAAACTTTTAATGAACTATTACCGATATATTGATTGGAGGTGTTATGCGAATTTGTTAAATAATTTGATTTTCAAAAATAAATATTTTTTAACGACAATAGGAGTCAGGAATGATTATCAATACGAATGTCAATAGCCTCAGCTTACATCGCATTTTAAAATTCAAAAATCTCGATATTGAAAAAACCGCAGAAAAGGTTGCTTCCGGACTTAGGATAAATCGTGCAAACGACGATGCAGCCGGCCTTGCGCTTTCGGAAAAGATGATCGGCCAGATTCAGGGTTTGCGCCAGGCAGAAAGAAATGCAGAAGACGGACTATCGCTGGTTCAAACTGGAGAAGGATATCTTGAAGAGGTGTCGGTTATTTTGACAAGACTTCGCACGCTTGCGATTCAGGCATCAAACGGTGTTTATTCATATAATGACAGAGTGTTGATTCAGGCAGAGGTGTCGCAGCTTGTCGATGAAATAGACAGAATTGCATCGCAGGCAGAATACAACGGAATTCGGATACTTGCAGGTGATCTATCGCATAACAATCCACGCGCCAGCATGTGGTTTCATCTGGGCGCAAACATGCATCAAAAAGAACGCATTTATATTGGCACGATGACTTCTCGCGCACTCAAAATAAAGGAGCGGACGGATGCTATTGCCATAGATGTTCGAACATCTGAAAACGCAAATAATTCAATTGGCTTGCTTGATGATGCCCTTGAAAGGCTCATCCGCCAGAGAGCGGAACTTGGTGCCGCGCAGAGAAGGCTTGAGGAAGCAGCACGGGGTATCATGAATACCCATACGAATATTCAACTTGCGTCAAGCCTCATTCGGGATGCCGATGTAGCCGAAGAATATGTTGCCCTCACGAAAGATAAATTGCTTTCAGAGAGTGGCACCAGAGTGCTTATCAATGCAAGCGCCAGTCCCGCAGCCGTGATGCGTGTGCTACGAAGCTAAATCATTTATTCAATATGAAACCTGAAGAAATCATCGGTTACGCCGCGGCGGTGCTTACGACACTCTCATTTGTGCCGCAGGTGGTAAAAACGTGGAAGACGCGCTCCACGAAGGATATCTCTCTTTTGATGTTCATCGCATTCTGCGTGGGAGTATTTCTCTGGATGGTGTATGGAATACTACTGCATTCTTTGCCGATTATTGCCGCAAACGCGGTTGCGTTTATTCTGGGAGCGGTTATTCTTGTGCTGAAAATTAAGCATGGGTGATGATACTGCCGTTTATTAAAAGCACTTGCCCGGTGATGTTATCAGCGCTGTGCGAAAAAAATATCGGGTGTACCACACCCGATATTTCTGCAAAGTCAAATTCCTTGCGCAATCGCGTTATGTTCCCTCAAGCCCGTAATTGATATTCAATTCGGAGCCCATCATTTATTTGCTTCCTCTTCGAAGAATTTTTTCCGTTCTTCGATGACCTTTTCAGCGATCTTGCCGCTGATCGGATCGTAGTGGGAGAAGCGCATTTCGAATGTCGCCTTGCCGCTGGTCATTGCCCGCAGGTCAATCGCATAGCGGAGCATTTCGGCAAGGGGAGCCTGGGCCTTGACCACGGAAATTCCGCTTCCGCTTTCATCAGAACCGCCCATGCCGAGCACGCGCCCGCGGCGGCTGGTAATATCGTTTAAAATATCGCCCATGAATTCTTTGTCCACGTGGATATCTACTTCCATGATCGGTTCAAGAAGAATCGGCCCTGCCGCTTCAAACACTTTCTTCAAACAGCTTCTTGCCGCTATTCGGAAGGACATTTCAGAGGAGTCAACATCATGATACGAGCCGAAGAAGAGTTCCACCGCAACATCGACGACCGGGAAACGTGCCAATACCCCTTCTTCAAGCCCGTCTTTAATGCCTTTTTCCACGCCTGGTATGTATTGCTTGGGAACGACGCCGCCCACGATGCTGTCTTTAAACTCGTAGCCGGCTCCCCGTTCAAGCGGCCATGCACGCAGATACACTTCTCCATACTGGCCATGTCCTCCGGTCTGTTTTTTGTGTTTGTACTGTGCTTCCGCCTTCTTGGTTATTGTTTCGCGGTAGGCAACCCTCGGCTCGTGTGTCACTACATCGAATTTGTATTTTTCTTTCAGGGTTTTTAAGATGATGTTCAATTGCATTTCGCCCATGCCGGAAAGTACCGTCTGCTTTGTTTCGGCATTGTACATATAGGTAATGGTTGGGTTTTCATCGGTGATCTTTGCGAATACCTGTCCGATTTTATCTTCTTCGCCCTTTTTTGCCGATTCAATTGCGAGAGAAAAGACGGGCTGGGGCACCTTGATGATGGGAAGCTTGACCGGCGATTTCGGATCGCACAGGGTGTCTAAGGTGCAGGTCCTTTCGAGCTTTACAATGACGCCGATGTCTCCCGCACATAGTTTGGGTACTTCATGCTGCTTGTTGCCCACCATCGTGAAAAGCTTGGAGGCACGCTCTTTCGAGTTGCGGGTGGAGTTGAGCATTTCAGAATCAGGGAGAAGCTCGCCCGAAATTACTTTTATGTAGTTGAATCGCCCGGCATACTGGTCAATGTAGGTCTTCCAGACTACTGCCGAGAAAGGGCCGGGAGCGTATGCTTTCACCATTACTTCCCTGGATTCGTCGTTTGGATTGACGCCTTTTATTTCTTTGCCGGCAGGCGGTGAGGGTACGAAATCTTTAATCATGTTGAGAAGGGTCTTAATGCCCACCGATTTCAATGCAGCTCCGAAAACCACAGGAATCAGTTTTGCGGAAGAAAGCTGACTTTTCATTCCCTGCTTGATTTCATCGTCGGAAAGCTCGCCGCCGTCTAAAAATTTTTCGATGAGCGCATCGTCGCCTTCCGCCGCAAGCTCAATGAGTTTCGCGCGTTCCGATTCAGCCTGCGTTTTCATGTCGGCGGGTATTTCGGTGGTGGTGACGTCCTTCCCGTCGGGTTTCGGCATTTTGGCCTTCATCTCGACAAGATCGATAACGCCTTTCAGGGTATCCGCGCTGCCGATCGGGATGCTCACCGGAACGGCGTTGTTGCCCATTCCAGCACGGATTTTTTCGATGATATCGAAACTGGCGCGTTCTTTGTCCATTTTATTGACGAAAACAATTGTGGGTATTGAATGTTCTCTGAGATAGCGCCATGCCTTTTCAGTTTCTATCTGAATGCCGTCCACGGAATCAACTACCAGCACTGCGGCTTCTGCGGCCTGTGTAGCCGCACGCGCTTCGCCGATAAAATCCGACATTCCCGGTGTATCGATGATATTGATTTTTACGTCGTTGAATTCAATAAAGCCGAGCGCGCTGCGGATCGACATCTGGCGCTCTTTTTCTTCTTCATCATAATCGGAAGTAAGCGTTCCCTGCGTGGGGCTTCCGATTTTTTCTATTTGCTTTCCCATCAAAAGAATTGCATCAAAAAGTGTTGATTTGCCGGTGCTGCCGTGTCCTAAGATGACGATGTTTCGTATCTGGTCGGTTTTGTACTCTTTCAGCATAATGTAGCCCTCCTGCGCGTGCGTTTATGATTGCAAGGTGCGGTATTTCCGGCCCTCTGTGAGGTACGTATACACCCATGCCGTTTTCAGCGGTTGCTGTGTGGGCCGGGGTTAAAACCGGGTCACTCACCGTAAAAAGTGGGAGTTTTTTTGTAAAGTATTTTTATTGCTTGCGCTCGCGTTTATGAATAATTGGGATGCGTATATGAAAATTCAGATTATTTATGAAGACAACCACCTCATCGCGGTCAATAAACCTGCCGGGCTCCTGACTCAGGGCGATTTTTCAGGGGAGGAGTGCGTTCTCGATGTGGTTAAATCGTATCTCAAGGCGAAGTATCACAAGCCCGGGAATGTCTTTCTGGGAATTGTGCACCGGCTGGACCGGCAGGTTTCGGGGGCGCTGGTGCTGGCACGCACCTCTAAAGCGGCATCAAGGCTTTTCGAGCAATTCAAGGCAAGAAGCGTCATCAAAATCTATTGCGCAATCGTTGAATTGCAACGATACGACGTGACGGCATCTGAAAGCTGGCTTTATCTGAAAAACGGCATGCGGCGGGAACGGGATGTCACGGTTATTTGCGATGAAGGAGAAGCCGAGTCGGTCGGTGAATTGCGCTATCGGATACTGCATCGGCATGGTTCAAAGGCTCTGTTGCTTGTAAATCTCATTACCGGCAAAAAACATCAGATACGCGCGCAGCTTTCCGCCATCGGCATGCCGGTTGTGGGCGATGTGAAATACGGTGCTGTTACTACCTGCCCTGATGGCTCGATATGCCTGCATTCACTTTTATTGAATTTTTCTCATCCCACAAAAAACGAGATTGTTTCTATTGCAGCACCAATTCCTTTTTCGTTTTATGATGCCTATCCGGAACTTCGCATGATTCCCGATCCCCTGGGAATGATGAGAAAACATGCGGATGAAATTGCATTACGGTAATCAGCCGCGGAGTTTGAAACAGACCAGGGATATATCGTCTTCGGTGGGGGTATAGTCAATATACTCGAAAATTGATTCTACGAGCGTATGCAGGGCATCGCTAAAATTCCAGTAAGAATGGAAATAGATAAAAGAAAGGCTGAAAGAATATAGCTTATCGGCACCATGGTTTTAACTTAAAGCTTTGATGATGGTATCAACTTCGAATGGTTTTTCGACAGCCATGATGTTCTGTCTGACGGGCAGTTCGGGCGATTCGTCATTGCTGTGTATGATAATCAATTGTTTTTTGTGCTTTGCTAGTGCAGCTAATTCTTCAAGAGTAATGAGGTTTTTTTTCAAAAAAGCATAATCCGCAATCATCGATTCCGTGGAGTGCTCGGTCGAACGAAAAGAAGAAATCGAACCTCTGCTCGGTGTGAAGCCCGCATCGCGGAGTGCTTCACTCAAGACCATCTCGAGTATCACATCGTCGATGCTGAGCACAACCGTTTCTCTTCGGGTAGAGGCGCGCTTTAGTTCTTCCTGTTTCTGAATCTGATGTACTGTTTCCAGAAACTGCGTGGTGGGAATGGAGAAGTCCATTTCGATGAGGTCACGCGCATTACGCGCGATTTTTACCGTGACGCCGATATTTCTGAGGTTTTCAAGCGCGACGGAAAGGCCGATGTTGATACGGTAGTCGGAACCGTCGAAGTATGAGTAGAAAACGCGGGACAGTTTGGTCATTTCGGGGACATTGTCCGCAAGCCCCTCGAAGACAATTTTCAAACGAATCGTTGTACGCTCTTCTGAGAGTGATATCCGAATCGCGGAACCCGATGTCATGAAATGCGTCATGGAAAGGAAAATATTGAGCAGCGAGTCCCGGAGAATTTTTTTTGAAGTGCGGATGGTGGCATCGCTGAGTTCCAGATCGACAAGCACGTTTTTCAAGCCCAGTACGGATTCCATATCGGTTATCACGCTGTTGATGAAGACGTCAGGCTTAAATTCCTCGTAATGGACTTCTGTTGCCGAATTGGTGAGTTCCGCTTTTTCCTGGCAGTACAGGTAGGTGAGTGTCATCAGCGAGCTTAAAACATCGCGAAACTCGCGGGGCACATTGTTGCCGAACCATTTATCAGAATTCTCAATCATGATGTCGATGTTGCGGTGCAGCGCATTGAGCATGGTGATATTTAAAAGCTCATACTCGTCTTTCAGGCGCTTTATGTTCTGGTTAATGAGGTTTTCAATTTCTCGTTGATTCATGCCCTGAATACCCTTGTATTACTTATCGGAATGCATGGGTAATTGTTCTTGCGAAATATGTACATGTGAATCGTATCGCCGACCTGAAAGCTGTCCGCAGGCAGCGTCGATATCCTCACCGAAACTTTTGCGAAGCGTTATGGGAACGTTCATAATTTCAAGATTTTTTCGAAAATCTTCAATAGCTTTATCAGTAGGAGGTTCAAATCCGGGCACTCCCGGGTTGAGCTTTATGAGGTTTATTTTGATTTTCCCATGGCGGAAGAGTTTTTTTAAGCGGATTGCGTCTTCTTTTGCGATATTATCCGCGCGCATGACGTACTCGAGCGTTACCCTGTTTCGCGAAGAGGGAAACGTGTGCGCTAAAAGCTTCGCGATATCTTCAATCGGGTTGCGCTTCTCGACGGGCATGAGGCGGGCTCTCCGCTCGGGGATGGTATCGTTGAGGGAAATGGCAAGATTAAAGGGGCGCTTTTCATCGATGTAGCGTTCGATTCCTTCTAAGAGCCCGCAGGTGGAGATGGTGATGCGGCGCACGGAAATGTGAAATCCGAAGCTATAGTTCATGATTTCCGCTGCGCGCATCACATTGTCGTAATTTAAAAAGGGCTCGCCCATGCCCATGAATACGATATTGTCATTTTTTACCCCGCTTGTTCTGCGCACCTGGCAAATCTGATCCAGGATTTCAGCGGTTTCAAGGTTGCGTTTAAATCCAATCCGCGCGGTAGCGCAGAAGCGGCAGCCCATGGCGCATCCGACCTGGCTTGAAATACAGATGGTGAGCCTTCCATCATCAGAGCCGTCCCTCCGTATGAGCACCGATTCAATAAAATGGCCGTCGTGCGTCCGAAAGAGATATTTTTCCGTGCCGTCGTTCGATATTGCCCGTTCTTCGAGCGAGAGTGCAGATAGCGCAAATTCATCGTCCAGGCGCGAGCGCAGTGTTTTAGAAAAATTGGTCATTGCGTCAAATGAATCCACGTTTATTTCATACAGCCAGTTGAACAGCTGCTCGGCGCGGTACGACTTTTCGCCGATCGCAGCGAAGTGAGCTTTCGCGTCCGCAATCGTCATGTTTTTTATGTATTTTTTCTGCATTGAAAAATTATGCCTTGACGTTGAATCCATGGTGTTGTGAAGCATAGTATGAACGAAATTGGTGGCAATCAATTTTTTTTATGCAGAAACTTTCTTGTATGTTTTTTTTCTGAGATATTTCACTAAATGCAATCTGATCTCTGGAGGATTGATGATGAGCAGGGTATATTTCACCGATTTCAGAACCGGGAGCAAGGGCAATATTGCCACGAAAATACGTGCGCTGTTTGACAAAGCCGGATTTGCACGCGCCATTGAGAAAAACGACTTTGTGGCGGTTAAAACGCATTTCGGCGAGCTGGGGAATATTGCATTCATCCCGGCTCCGGTGGTTCGCATTTTTGTGGATATTGTTCTCGGTTTGGGCGCGAAGCCTTTCATCACGGACTCGAATACTCTGTATCGGGGTTATCGCAGCAATGCGGTGGATCATCTGAAAAACGCCTCGCTCAACGGCTTTACGATGGAATGCGTGGGAGCTCCGGTGATTATAGCCGACGGTCTGAAGGGAAATGATTATCGGACGATTTCGTTTAATGGAACGCATTATAAAGAATTGAAAATTGCATCTGCCATCAATGATGCGAATGCGGTGATGGTGGTATCGCATGTGAAGGGGCATGAGCTGTATGGCTTCGGAGGGGCGTTGAAAAACATCGCGATGGGATGCGTACCGCCCTCCGGCAAACAGACCATTCATTCTGAATTCAAACCGCGCGTGAAAGAAGCGGAATGTAAAGCCTGCGGGAAGTGCATCGAGAAATGCCCCGTGAATGCTATCGCGTATAACGCAAACAAGAAAGCCCAGATTAATCAAAATATCTGCATCGGATGCGGAGAATGTGTGGTGGTCTGTCCCTATGCGGCGATTCCGGTGGTGTGGAAAACTTCACATAAGCCATTGCACGAGAGGACTTCAGAATACGTAAAAGGCATACTCGATTCCAAACCCGGGA
This sequence comes from uncultured bacterium, assembly GCA_937921485.1. Classification (GTDB taxonomy): domain Bacteria; phylum Spirochaetota; class UBA4802; order UBA4802; family JAGODF01; genus DYLV01. Next base: position 9,776 of record CAKZSV010000037.1, on the reverse strand, counting down.
AATGGATGTTCTTCAATTTTATTATGAATGTTTCGCCCGATTGCGATTGCTTTCCCTGGAATGATGCGCCGGTGATTCCCAATATCGGCATCGCCGCGTCATCCGACCCGGTGGCGCTTGATAGGGCAAGCGCCGATCTGGTGAATAAAGCCGAGATTCTGCCCGGAAGCCGTTTCTTCACTTGCCATGGAGAACATAATGTCATCAATAAAATCGGCGGTGAGGGCTGGGAATATCTTTTTGAATGCTGTGAAAGAGCAGGTGCGGGAGAACGCGCGTATGAGCTTGTGGAAGTCTAAAAACAATTTTAATTGACAGATTGATGCCGCGCGGATAATATTATACCATACGTATTCCGGAGGAGTAATGTAATGAAAAGTTCTCACGATTTTCCGAGCATAAATCCAAAATCACCCGACGGCATCAAGCCGAGCGGAAGGCCGTATACAATATTAGTGGTGGAGGATAAAGAATTTCACAGAAAGCAGATTGTTCAGATTTTAGAATCGGAAGGATACAAGATCATTGCGGCCGTGTCCAACGGCGAAGAAGCGCTGAAGTTTTATAAAAACAATAAAAACGAAATAGACCTCATCACCACCGACCTGGATATGCCGGTGATGGACGGCTATGCGCTGCTCTATGAACTGAAGAATGTGGGCTTAAAATCAAAAGTGGTATTCATCAGCGATGAAACCACAAAAGGCGTGGTTGAGGATCTCTTAAAAATGGGGGCGCAGGATTTCATTCTCAAACCCATTCAGAGGGGAAGGATACTCGAGCGGGTGAAATTGGCGCTTCAGAAGAAGTGAATGATTTTACTTCATGGCTAAAGCCATTAAATTATCGGATTAGCAGATGACCTCTTTAACTTTTGAGGCAGGCGAGGAGTTAGAGCTGTTAATTTCATGATGTAGTGCGGACAGGGGAATTCAATGGAGGAACAAAAAAACAAAGCGGCTTCAGATGGCAAGGACATTAATTACGCAATTGCGCTGTATTACACGGGAGGCGATGAGCAATGCGCCAGAGAAATGCTTGAAGGGAGGTATCGCGATCTCTTCATTATAAAAGCGTCATTTCAGTCTTCTTCACTGGCAGGCGCATTTCTGCTTTTTTACAATATTAAACACCTCAAGCTTGTCGATGTCTGTGCCTATGTGACAAGCGGCGTGATGTCGCCAATACCCGATCCTGCTGTGCTGTGGTGGGAATTTGAAAAAACCGTTACCAGGCTCATTCGGGAAGGAGAGCAGGACCACATACTGGTGCGTACGCTTCGTGACGGTATTATTCGCTCGTTTACAAAATCGTTTATCGCCGATCTGAACCGTTTTCTTGAAAACGAAGATGATATCTCGTTGAACCGGCTGGTGCAGAAAGTGGTGCAGGATGCGCTTGGCCTTCAGCGGCTGGAAATGAAGGTGATGGCGGTTAATACCACCTCGCTTGAAATGGAACAGAAATCGATCACCACACGAAAGATAGATCCCCAAAACCTCGAAACGCAGAAGCTGAATGCGGCAGGGCAGGTGAGGCCCCTGGATGATGCCGCAAGTGGCAATGTGCCGCGTGTGGGTGTGGACGGCGTAAAACTTATTTTAAAAAGCAGCTTCATTCTTTCTCCCATCAAGGGCAAGGATATCACCAGGCTTCAGGTGGGCGACAGGGTGCGAATCAACATCATCGATAAAAATCCGAAAGCTGTTGCCGTTGCAAAAGCGTTCAATGCCTACGATGAACAGAACCAGAAATTTCTTCCTGTCAACGCGCGCATCCGGCAGATTGAAAAAGCCGAAGGCAAGGGCATTGAAGCATACGCCCTTCTTGCAAAGGGCATCCTGGCGCACATCATCGAAGAGGAAGAAAATATTAAAGTGGCCATGGACCCAAATTACGTGTGGCAATCCGAGGAAGAAGAAAAAAACCCGGTTAATGTCACCGGCATGATTGTCATTATACTCATTATTGCAATATGTACGGCAGTTATTATTGCCCTCATAAAGCTTTTGTAACGCATTATACCATCCGAATGGGAACGCCCTTTTTTGCAAGATATTCCTTGGTTTCCCTGATGGTGTATTCCTTAAAATGAAAGATGGATGCGGCCAGAACCGCGTCAGCTCCTCCGGCAGTGAGACCTTCATAGAGGTGTTCAAGCGTGCCGACGCCGCCTGACGCGATGACAGGAACGTTCACTGCATCCGCGATTGCCCGGGTCAGCTCGAGGTCGTAACCGATTTTTGTGCCGTCGCGATCCATGCTTGTGAGAAGTATCTCGCCCGCTCCAAGCTCACATCCCCGGCACGCCCACTCGACGGCGTCGATCTCTGTGGGGGTTCTTCCGCCGTGAAGATATACTTTCCAGCTCCCTCTTCCGTCTCGCTTGGCGTCAATAGCCAGCAGGATGCATTGTGAACCGAACCGCTTTGAGGACTCTGAAATGACTTCAGGATTCTGAACTGCGGCGGTGTTGATGGACACTTTATCTGCGCCGTTTTCTAAGATCAGTCGCACGTCTTCCACCGTGCGGATGCCGCCGCCGACCGTGAAGGGGATGTTCACGGTTTCGGCAACGCGTTTGACCATTTCAAGAACAATAGCGCGGCGGTCGGAGGACGCCGTGATGTCTAAAAACACAAGCTCATCCGCGCCTTCTTCGTCGTAGAATTTTCCCTGCTCAACGGGATCGCCGGCATCGCGGAAGTTCACAAAGTTTATGCCTTTGACGACGCGGCCATTTGCCACATCAAGGCATGGGATGATTCGTTTTGCAAGCATGAATATAATCCGGGGTTATTGGAATAGTTTAACGTAACCGTCCAATCTTCCCACCCCGTCAAAAAAATGTCAAATTCATAAAAATAAGGGAATTCCTAAAAACCATGTATAAGGATGTTCCCTTGTGGGCACAATATAATATATAAGTAAAAACCGCTTTCTTGGATGCTGATTTTAAGGATGAAAGCGGTTTTTAGAAGTGCCCATAATTATGTTTGTATCAATCAAATACGACATTATCTTTTTTAAGCCTTTCTGAATTTTTACGGAATTTTTTTATCGAATCAATAATTTCATCTGCATTTCGGTCATCTTCCCAGGCGCCGGAAAGGGATATGAATTCTCTTGTTGGATTGTTTTTGTAGACTGCCGGATTTGAAAGATATTTTTCTATAATAGATATTACTTCCTGGCTGATGGAGCGGTTTTGACTTTTTGCAATAGCTTTTAATGAAGTATATAATCTATCATCAATATTGCGAACTTGCAGGATTGCCATACTATCACCTCTAATATGTACTATGGGCAATGTATCAATAATTCATGAATCGTCAAGTAGTTTTCATGAAATAGGACGTTGCGCACATAGTTATCGGTGCAGGCAACTTTTCACTGTAGCTGTTCCCTGAACTCTGTTTAAGTGCAGCTCAGACAAATATGCCGAAAAGGCCGGACAGGAACACCGCCGCCACACAACCTCGCTGTCGTGAACATTTTTTTGCAAATAAAACTATTGACATCTTTCGGTATTTTATAATGTTCACATACGGTGCGCGACATGAAGGGCAAACGCAAAAATATCTTTGATGAATTTTCGAGAAAATTCATTCCGGAAATTGACAATGAGATTGTACTCCTTTTTGAGAATAAAATATCCGGTGCGAAGGGACTGCGAGAGCAACTCTATGGTGATTTGAAAGAGTACTGCACGCGCCCCGGCAAAAGAATCCGTCCGCTTATTTTTTTGGCATCGTATCATGAGTATTCTAAAAAAAAGAAGAACGTGCGCCAGGCGGTGAAAATCGCCGCGGCGCTTGAGCTCATGCATTCGTTTTTGCTCATTCAGGACGATATCATCGACCGGGCGGTTTTGCGCAGGGGGAAACCCGCGCTCCATGTGGTGGCCGGAAAGAAGTACGCGCGGTATAGCAAAAATTCCACTACCGGCGGCGATGTGGCGCTTGTGATGGCGGATATCCTCTTTGCGCTTGCGCTTGAACTCGTTGCGGAGGTACAATTCGCCAGCCCGGAAAAAGACGCATTTCTCCGGCTGTTTGCGGAAACCTATGAGCGTACGGCATACGGCCAGATTTTAGATGTTATATATTCAAAGCCGAAATCGATGCCTCCGGCAGATGTGGCGGGAGAAATAAGTTCGGAAAAAACGGCATATTATACGGTGGTTTATCCGCTTCTCATGGGCTATGTTCTTGCGGGAGGCGTCGATAAAAAAGAAATCGAACGCATTCATGATTTTGCGCTCCCGCTTGGAATGGCATTTCAGATACGCGATGATATCATCGGAGTCTATGGAAAAAGCGAAGCCACCGGGAAATCGTCCGATTCCGATATTGAAGAAGGGAAGTTGACCATGCTGGTTGCACACGCAATGCAGGAGCTCAAGCCTAAGGAGGCACGGCGCTTCATCGCGCTGCTTTCATCATCGCCAAAAAGCGCACAGCACATCCGCAAAATACGCAGCATTATGAAAGCTGCCGGTGCGTTTGAAAATTCAGTTCACCGGCTCGAAGAGCTTATCTCCCTTTCGCGGGTGAAGCTTCATCGCCTCGGGATTGGGGTAAGGGGAATTGCTCTGCTTGAAGGGCTCATAGATATGATTGAATCGCTCGGGGTGGCGGGTGATGATACATAAACGCTCCATCTTCAAACCGGCATTCCGACTGTTGATGCTGGCACTGCTTTTTCCCGTGTCTCTTTCTGGAACCCTTCTGGCGTCAAGCGCGTTCGATCCTCTTGAGTATCCGTTCGGCGAAATTGGGAATCCGAATCCTCCTTTTGTGTGGCAGGACCTGTACAATGAACAGGACCTGCGCTATAAGGCAAAGTATCGCATCACGATAAAAAAGAAAGCGGAAGACGCAAAACCCCAATCGTTTTTGATAATGCCGGAACGATATCTCGGCAGCGTGTATATTGCACATCCGTTGTTTACGCTAGCGCCCGGATATTATTATTATACCATAGAAAGAATGGTGGATGGCAGTTCAGTGGACTCGCGGTATTATCACTACCGCCGGTATCCTATTTCCGGCGAGTTCGGTCTGGAACCTTTACGTCTCAAACAATTCGAAAAGCTTTCAGACGACAAGCTTGTCGATTATCTCATGCTCGAAAGAAAAAATAGGCGAGAAAACGGTTACCACGCGCTTTTTTTCGCCGGTTCTGGAACTTTTACGCTTGCCGCCGGCTATGCGGTGTATCGCTACACGAATTTCGGCATCGTCAGCACCGTCATTGCTGCAGTCTGCGTTCTGTCTTCGGCGGTGGGGTATGGAGCCGCTTCCTACTATGGATATCAGTACCTGGAAGGCAAATCAGAGCTTGAAAAAATAATTCAGAAACACAATGCTGAAGAGATGAAAAAAACCTTGCACGAAAAGACCGTCTGGTTTTCCGTCGGCCGTTCACTATAATACAATGCTGCTTCGCACACTTGCAGAAAAATATCGCCGAATCGAAGAGTTCTCTCCTATTCTCAAAGCCGCTCCGGGAACGAGCGTGGAGGGTATTGCGCCTTCATCGTACGGCTTTCTAATTGCTTCCATTTTTCTTGCGGATCCACGACCGACTGTTGTCGTTTCTCGACATTATCAAAGGATGCATGAACTCTCGCTTGATGTCGCCGGCTTCGTTGCACCGGAAAAGATTTCGGTGCTGCCGTCATGGGAAGTGCTTCCCTATGAATACGCCCACCCTTCCGAAAAAATCGAGGCGGAGCGGATATCCGCGATTTACCGCCTCATAAAAGAAGAATGCTGTATTACCATCACCACGCTCGAGGCATTGCTTCGCGCGATGCCGGGTAAAGACCGTTTTGTGAACCGGGGATTTAAAATATCCAAAGGGGAAGAATGCCCTTTTGAAGATCTGGTTGACCTTCTTGTGGAGTACGGTTACACACGCGAGTACAGAGTTGAAACGCCGGGTCAGTTTGCAGTCAAGGGTGGCATCATCGATGTTTTCATTCCGGGGCGGGATGATCCCTGCCGGCTGGATTTTTTCGGCGATACGGTTGATTCCATCAGGGAATTTGATCCGGAAAGCCAGCGGTCAACCGATGAAGTCGGTTCGATTATAATTTACCCGCGAAGAGAGATTCTGCTCGATGTGTCTGACAGGCAGCGATTGCTCGAACTGACGAGAACTGCAGTGACGGGTGAATCTCGAGAGCCGCTCGAACTTGAGGAAAACGGCGTATTCGGCGGCCGCATAAAGGGCATAGTGGATTTTTTCCCGTTGCTGTTCGGACATGATTATCTTGCCTCGTTTATCAGCAGCACATTTCGCATTATACTGGTAGATATCGAAGAACTTTTAGCTCAGCGCGATATTCTTGAAACGACATTTGCGGAGCTGTATCGAAAACGTTCGGATGATCCTCTTGCCGCTCCACCGGAAATACTGTTTCGAGGCGATCTTTTGCAGGAGGTTCGAAGCAGATCGATTGAAATATCTGCGATTGTTCATTCAACGGGTGCGGTGCATCTTAAACTTCGCAGCATTGCCAATTATCTGGGCAGAATAAAAAATGTGAGGGCCGATGTATCCCGAAGGCTCGAAGAAGGCTGGAACGTTGTCATCGTCACCGCGTTTGAAGGCCAGGCACGGAGGCTTGCGGACCTTTTTTCAGAGTTTACTCCGCCGCGTGAATTCGAACAGTACAATGATGTGCCGTTTCAGATTTTGCTTTTGCCGCTGAAAGAGGGTTTTGAGATTGCCGCGCTCAAGACATTGGTGATTACCGACCATGAGATTTTCGGAAAAGCATATAGAAAAAAGACCCGATTCAAAAAAAAGCAATCGCTTGCCCTTGGGTCGATACTCGACCTTAAAACGGGCGAATACGTGGTGCATCTCAATCATGGAATCGGGATTTTTCGCGGCACAAAGCGGATGGAAGCAGGAGGCGTGGAAAGAGATTTCATCGCAGTGGAGTACGATGAAGGCGATATGCTGTATGTACCGCTGGATCAGATGAACCTTTTGCAAAAGTATGTGGGGCTGGAAGGAAAACAGCCGCGGATTGATGCGCTCGGGAAAAAATCCGCATGGAACCGCATTCGGGAAAAAGTACGGCAGTCAGTTGAAGAGCTTGCAAAGGAACTCATCGAAATCTACGCCGCGCGCAGTGCGCTTGAAGGATACCAGTTTCCGCCCGATACGGCATGGCAGGAGGAATTCGAGTCAAAATTCGAATACGAAGAAACGCCCGATCAGCTTACCTGCATTGAGGACGTGAAGGACGATATGGAATCGCCGCGCCCCATGGACAGAATTGTTTGCGGCGATGTCGGTTTTGGAAAAACTGAAGTTGCCATCCGCGCTGCGTTTAAAGCAGTGATGGCGGGGCGGCAGGTGGCGGTGCTGGTGCCGACAACCATCCTTGCCATGCAGCACTATGCGACCTTCACGCGGCGCTTTGAAGGATATCCGATAAGCATCGACATGCTTTCACGATTCCGAAGCCCCGGCGAATCGAAGGAAATAAAAAAGAAACTGCAAACCGGCGCGATTGACATCATCATCGGCACTCACGCGCTTCTGGCAAAAGACATCAGTTTTAAAAATTTGGGGCTTCTGGTAATAGACGAAGAGCAGCGCTTCGGCGTGAAACACAAAGAACAGATTAAAAAGATGAAAACGCTCATTGATGTGCTCACGCTTTCGGCGACGCCTATACCGAGAACGCTCCACATGGCGATATCGGGAATACGCGATATTTCAGTAATACAGACGCCGCCGGAAAACCGCCAGGCCATAGAAACATTCGTACTTGAGGATAATCCCGATATCGTGCGAAGCGCCATCTTAAGGGAGATTGAACGCGGAGGGCAGGCGTTCTACGTGCACAACCGCGTGGAGACAATCACCATTCAGGCAAGGATGCTTCGGGAGCTTGTGCCGGAGGCGCGCTTCTGCGTGGCGCACGGCCAGATGCGCGAGCATGAACTTGAGGATGTCATAATCGATTTTCTTGATGGAAAATACGACGTGCTGGTCAGTACCGCAATTATCGAGTCGGGGCTGGACATGCCGAATGTGAATACGATTCTCATTAACCGGGCGGACACCTTCGGACTTGCGCAGCTCTATCAGCTCAAAGGAAGAGTGGGGCGCTCCATCACAAAGGCGTACGCGTATCTTTTTTATCCCATGAACAGGGCGCTGAACGAAGCCGCTCAGAAACGCCTGCAGGTGATATCGGAATACACCGAACTGGGGAGCGGCTTTAAAATAGCCATGAAGGACCTTGAAATCAGAGGCTCCGGAAACGTGCTCGGCAAAGAGCAGTCGGGTAATATCATTGAGGTGGGTTTCGATCTCTATTGCCAGATGCTCGAAGATGCTGTTGCGGCTATGAAAGGCGAAAAGCCGAAGGCGCTGCTCGATCGAAGGACATCAGTATCGCTTTTAAGCGATTTCTTTATACCCGATGACTATATTCCCGACGAGCGCCAGAAAATGGAATTGTACAAGCGCTTCGAATCGTGTCAGAACGAAAAGGAGGTTGATGATCTCGTCAGCGAAATTGAAGACCGATTTGGCACATATCCGGCGGTGGTAGGAAGCCTTATCGCAGCGGAGAAAATACGGCTTGCCGCAACAGAGCTTGGCATTGAAAAAATAATTGAAGATAAGAAACGCATAAGATTTAAATTTCCTGCATCGGCGTCGATTGATCGAGGCAAGCTTGTGAATCTCCTGAAAAAGGATAAAAGGCTTTCGATTGATCGAGGGGATAAACATACTCTGATTTTCATTGCCGGCGATGTGGATGAACAAAAAAAGCTTGAGGAAATAAAAAAATTGTTGCGCCTTTTGGCCTGATTGGCTACGTTTCTTCTCTCTTGTCTTGATTCAACAAAGAGATTATTTTGCATGCTAATTCCTGCATGGTAAGTGTTATTTTAGGATAAAAAGGGAACAGCTATGAGAAAGGCGATTATATGTTCAACGGCAGTGTGTCTTGCGTTTGTTATTCTTGCTGCATTTGCATGCGGAAAGGGCAACTGGATTGTAAAAATCGACGGAGAAACGATTACCATCGATGAACTCAATGATCTGTATTATGCGCATCATAAGAATGCCCTGATGCAGATGAAGTTCGATATCACGAATGACGATATCGACAAGCTCGCGTCAGACTTTACGTTCGTAAAAAAGCTCCCAACTCTTAACAAGGAAATTTTCCTGAACGAAGTCATCAACCAGCGGATTATGTATAATAAGGCGGTACAGGCGGGAGTGCGGGACAATCCCGAAGTGAAGGCGATGATCAAGGTGGCTAATGACACCGCGGTGGTGCAATACTACATCCGGGAAAAATTCAAAAACGAAATCGGCGTGAGCGATCAGGAAGTTGAGGCCTTCTACAACGAGCATCGCGAAAATTTCAAAATGGAACCTATCGAACAGGCTGAAAAGAAAATACGCCAGTACCTTTCCTCGCAAAAGCTTCTTTTGAAGATGAAAAAGATGGTAGATGAACTCAAAGATGTCGCCCGCATCGAGCGCAATCCCGAATACGAAAAGATGCTTCAGCCAAAAGGCGGTGCGGCGCCCTCTCCCTTTATGCCGCAGGGCGGAGCTGAATCCGTGGAAGGCGGAAAAGATAAAGCTGGTGTGCCACAAACGCAATCTGTGCCGGCGAAGTGATTTTTGCGTTCTCTCTTGGGTCGGTGCGCTATCGGCAATTATCCCACTGACGTTGGTGCGTTCATGGGGTTTGCGCAGGAGCTTGGGTCGGTGCGCTC
>CAKZSV010000036.1 GCA_937921485.1 uncultured bacterium | reverse complement strand
ATGCGAAATCGACCGCCGGAAAAACCGCCGCATATCATTAAAATAATCATATTCCCTTTCATCAATTTTTACCTTTATCCGGAATTTTGGTATTGGCATGCCTTCGTCATCCAGGCGCTTCTGGTATGCAATTCTTCCGTGCTCTCTTTCGTACTTTGCGTGATGCCGCATTGCATAGCGCATCACCGCAATAACAAGATCAATCATTGTCCATCCGGTGCGCTTCTCGGCTTCTTTGAGTAGCATCAACACCTGTTGTGTCATCATATAAGTTGTTTGTATCATCACAGACCTCCATGCTGAAAAATGATTCGCAGTATTATATTAAACATATGTATAGTATTTTCAAGTAAAAAATTCGTCTATAGAATAAAAAAAGGCCGGCTTTTTGCCGGCCTTTTATATATTAGCTTGCCTTCTTCTGCTCGTCATCATCAACCCGATACTCCGCATCGTACACTGTCTCGCCGCGTTCATTGGTATACGGCTGTGATGCAGCAGTGTTGTGCATAGTGTTTTGCTGCTTCGTTTGAGCACCGGAATACATCCCTGCGCTCGTTGCGTGCAATTCTTTTTCGAGCACCGACCTGGCATTGCGTATTGCCGCTATGTTGCTTCCCTGCATTGCCGCGCGAAGATTATTGATTGCCGATTCAACCTTCGCCCGTGCCTCTGAACTTATCGAAGCATTTTCCCGCAGCATTTTCTCAGCCGAATAGGCAAGTGCATCAGCTTCATTTTTGGCCTCAACGAGTTCTCGTGCCTGCCGGTCCTCGGCGGCATGCGTTTCGGCATCGCGCACCATGCGCTCAATTTCTTCTTTGGAGATGCCTCCTGACGATTCAATGCGTATCTTTTGCTCCTTGCCGGTAGCAAGGTCTTTCGCCGACACGTGCACAATTCCGTTCGCATCGATGTCGAATGTCACCTCAATCTGCGGCACACCGCGCGGTGCGGGTGGAATACCTGTAAGCTCAAAACGACCCAATGTTCTGTTTTGCGCCGCCATTTCGCGTTCGCCCTGCAGCACATGAATTGTCACTGCGGTCTGATTATCCTCGGCAGTGGAGAACACCTGGCTTTTCTTTGTGGGGATGGTCGTATTGCGCTCAATGAGTTTTGTCATTACCCCGCCGAGTGTTTCAACACCAAGTGAAAGCGGTGTGACATCCAGAAGCAGGACATCCTTCACTTCACCGGCAAGCACTCCGCCCTGAATTGCCGCACCAACCGCGACCACTTCATCGGGGTTGACGCCCTTATGAGGTTCTTTACCGAAAAGCTGCCGCACGACTTCCTGCACAGCGGGAATGCGGGTCGAACCGCCCACAAGTATCACCTCATCGATATCGCCTGGGGTCAATCCCGCATCATCAAGCGCCTGCCGGCAGGGGCCTTTGGTGCGCTCGATTAAGTCGCTCACCAGCTGTTCGAACTTCGCCCTTGTCAGCGAAAGCATCAGATGCTTCGGCCCGGTATGATCGGCCGTCAGGAACGGGATGTTGATATCGGCCTGCATCTTGCTCGAAAGCTCAATCTTCGCCTTTTCGGCGGCTTCCTTAAGCCTCTGCAGCGCCATCGCGTCTTTTGAAAGATCGATGCCCGTCTGCTTGCGGAATTCATCCATCATCCATCCTATAACGCGCTGGTCGAAATCATCGCCGCCAAGATGAGTATCACCGTTGGTTGATCGCACCTCAAAGACGCCATCACCCAGCTCCAGGATCGATATATCGAATGTCCCGCCACCTAAATCGTACACGGCGATCTTTTCGTTTTTTTTCTTTTTATCAAGCCCATACGCAAGCGCCGCTGCGGTGGGTTCGTTGATAATGCGTTCCACTTCCAGCCCCGCAATGCGGCCTGCATCTTTTGTCGCCTGACGCTGTTCATCATTGAAATACGCCGGCACGGTGATGACCGCACGGGTGACTTTCTCGCCAAGGAAATCTTCCGCGGTTTGCTTCATTTTCTGCAAGATACGTGCGGAAATTTCCTGCGGCGTAAACGAACCCTGGCAGGTACGTACTCTGACCCCGCCTTTACCATCATCCTCAACTTTGTATGGTACCATGTTCATTTCATCGCGCACTTCGTGATATTTTCGTCCCATAAACCGCTTGATGGACCTGATGGTATTTTCCGGATTGGTGATGGTCTGATTTTTCGCTACCTGCCCCACCAGTCGCTCTCCGCGCTCGGTAAACGCAACCACCGAAGGGGTAGTGCGCTGTCCTTCTGAATTCTGAATCACCACCGGATCACCGCCAGAAAGCACCGCCACGCACGAGTTGGTGGTACCAAGGTCGATTCCTATTATTTTGCTGCTCATATTGTGCCTCCTTTACATAAAAAAATGGGGAACCGGACAAATCCGCTTCCCCCGATCTCCGGCATACACCTTTGATTAGTTCACGGTTACCGTAATCTTCTTCGGCTTCACTTCCTCGGATTTGGGAATTTCGATATTCAAAACCCCATCCTTGAAGCTCGCCTTGACTTCATCGGCCTTAATGCCTTCTGGAAGAGAGAAACTGCGTTTGAACGAACCATAGCACCTTTCCGCAAGGATATAGTGCTTCTTGTCGTCCTCTTCGCGCCGTTCTTCCTTGCGCTCACCGGCAATGGTAAGGACCCCGTTTTCAATGGTCACTTCGATATCCTTGTCGGTAAGCCCCGGCATATCAGCCTTCACATGAATTGCATTTTCGTCTTCGACCACATCAATCTGAGGATACCAGGCTTCATTAAAAAGCCTTGCTGGTTCGATTGCAAAGAAATCATTGAAGAAACGATCAATTTCTTGACCAAAAATCCCCAGACCATTGTTGGTATCATTTCTACGAGTTACTGCAAGTTTCATGGTGGTGTACCTCCTTTTCTGAGATTTTGTTAGCACTCACTATAAGTGAGTGCTAACAACTTTCGATAGTAATATACAAAGGATTTTTTCAATCGTCAAGAGGGGAATGAAAAATTTTTATTGTTTTTTAGAAATTTCTTAAATAGGGGGATGGGATTTTTGATTGCAAGTATTCCCCTGTAGCTGTGGACACCTTATTCATTTTTGAAAACCATTCAAACAAACCATTTGTTCATCTTTTAGTTATTTTACTACAAAATATTTTATTGACATATTATGCCTTTTTGTTTCTATGGTTGCCACTTTACGTTAAGTGGCATTATTATACAACGGAGGTATATATGTCATCTTTTGTGAAAAAAACCATCGGAGAGATTTTAAAAGAGCAGGCTGAAAAACAGCCAGACCACGAAGCGCTCGTCTGCCCTGAATTCAACATCAGGCAAACTTACAGCGAATTTTATGAAACTTCACGAAACGTAGCGAAAGGGTTCATGGCACTGGGAGTTGAAAAAGGCGATCACATCTCAGTGTGGACAACCAATCTTCCCGAATGGCTGTATCTGCAATTCGGGCTGGGCATGATCGGCGCAGTTTTAGTGACAGTCAACACCAACTATAAATCACACGAACTTGAATACATCCTCAACCAGTCCGATTCCACGGCGCTTGTGCTCATGGAAGGCCATCGCGATACCAATTTTTTCAACACAGCAAACGAAGTCATCCCGGAGCTCGCCACATCAAAACCCGGACAACTCTCATCGGCGAAATTGCCCTTCTTGAAACACGTCATCTACATCGGCACACGCGCTGATACTCCGGGCATGTTTCACTTCAATGACATAATCGAACTGAGTAAAACGATTTCCGATTCAAAGCTCGACGCACGAATGAAGACGCTCGATGTGCACGATGTCATCAACATGCAGTACACTTCTGGAACCACGGGTTTTCCGAAAGGGGTAATGCTCACGCATTACAATATCGTCAACAACGCCCGCATGGTTGGCGATGTAATGGGCATGACTCCTGCCGACAGGCTTCTCATACACGTGCCGCTTTTTCACTGCTTCGGATGCGTGATGAGCACCCTCAACAGCGTCTTTCATGGCTCGACAATGGTGGTGCTCGAATCCTTCGATCCGCTCAAATCGCTCAAGGCAGTAAGCAATGAAAAGTGCACCGCAATAAACGGCGTTCCCACCATGTTCATCGCCATGCTCAATCATCAGGATTTTAATAAATATGACATGACATCACTTCGTACCGGTATAATGGCCGGAGCTCCGTGTCCGGTGGAAACAATGAATCAGGTACGCACAAAGATGCACTGCAAGGAGGTTGTCATTGCCTTCGGACAGACCGAATGCTCCCCGGTGATGACCATGACCCGCCGCGACGACCCCGTTGAGCTTCGCGTCTCCACGGTGGGGCGTCTCCTTCCCGACATTGAAGGGAAAATTGTCGATCCTGAAACCAACGAAGAGCTTCCTGCGAACACGCAGGGCGAAATCGTCACTCGAAGTGAATGTGTGATGAAAGGATATTATAAAATGCCCGATGCCACCGCGTCCGCGATTGACGGAGACGGATGGCTGCATACCGGCGATTTAGGCACGGTCGATGAAAACGGCTATTTCAAGGTCACCGGCCGTATCAAAGACATGATCATTCGCGGCGGCGAAAACATCTATCCTCGCGAAATCGAAGAGTTTCTGCACAAACATCCAAAAGTAAATGATGTCCATGTAGTTGGCATTCCCGATGAAAAATACGGCGAGCAGGTCCTTGCCGCCATTCAGCTTAAAGCAGACGAAAGCGCCACGCCGCAAGAATTCATTGAATTTTGCACCGGTAAAATCGCGCGTCATAAAATTCCCAAATACTGGGAATTTGTGAAGGAATTCCCCATGACCGCGAGCGGCAAGGTTCAGAAGTACAAATTGCGCGACATTTTCAAAGAAAAATACTTGAAAGTTCCCGCAAATGCATAATACAGGTGCTCTATGCGATCATCCCCTTTGTTTCCGCAAGGGGGATGATTTTTTATTTTAATTTTTCCGGCATAAACCATGTACGACCAATCTGAAGAATTTCTTTCAATCGGCGATATTGCAAAAAAGCTTGAGATGAGTCAGCGCACGATTCGCTACTACGAGGAGATTGGCCTTCTCAATTCAGTGAAGCGGATGGAAGGTGGAAAGCGTGTCTATACCAATGAAGATTTGCGCAGGCTCAAGCTCATCAAACGCCTCAAGGTGCTCGGCCTCACGCTCTCGGAAATGGCCGAGCTTGAGGCAATATGGTCGATTCAAAAATCAAACGAAGTGGTACTCGGTCGGCTTCTTGAACTTTTAGACGGGCATCTGAAAAATCTTGACGACCGCATCGCAGATTTAAACATTTTACGAAATGAAATTGTTGAATACCGCACCAGAATTTCAAAAAAACTGAAAACCCAATAACCGCAATAAAAAATGTTTGCTTTTTTTCGGAGTTTGATATTCTCTCCCGTTATTCAACACAATAATCTAATTATGGCCGGAAAAAAAACACGAAACGAAAGCACTTTTTCTCAGCTTAAAAAACAGGAAAAGGACATCCGCAAGCAAATCATCGTCGATGCCGCGGAGAAGCTTTTCTCGTCGAAACCGTTTCATGAAGTCAGCATGCGCGATATAGCAAAAGAAGCGGGGATATCCGCCTCGGCAATCTATCGCCATTTCCCCGATCAGAAATCGCTTTTTCTTGAATCATTTTCCCGGGGCACCATCCAGCTAAAAAACGAATTCGACGCAATGCTCGCCCGTGAAAAAAAACTATCTATCAATGTATTTGCCGAGCGTTTTATCGAATATTTCACCGAAAAGGACCAGTATTTTCGCATGATGATCAATTTTTTTTTAGAAGGGCCGGTTGAGCCTGAAATGTTTCAAAAACTCAGCGATATCGAGCGCGCGCTTCTAAGCCAGTTCGATGAAGTATTGATGAGAATGGGCATTACCAAAAACGTTCGGTATTATTCCCACGCGCTTTTCGCCGCGCTGACGGGTATCGTGGCAATTTTCCGCTCCACGCCGGATAAAAGTTATACCCAGATTATGTTGCACCGCAAGCGGATTGCTCGCATTTTTTCCTCGCTTTTGAAAAGCGCGGCGGAGAAATAAAAGCGGCTTTTGCAGGTCATAGCAAACCAGCACGATGATGCTCTTTTTCCCCGGGAAAGCTTTTCCTGTATGAGCATTAACAGATTTACGCAGATAAGTTACCTTGGTTCAAGTGTTTATGCGTGATACTCGATGGTGCGTTGGTGGGTTTCACGCCCGGGAAGCCGCATCCAGCCAGAGAAAGGGTTGATGTGGCAGAAAAAAGGTATCAGCCGAAGTATTCTTCCATGTAATTCGGTGGTACGCCATACCAGATTTTTATGCAGGCGGCCGTTTCTGTCCATTTTTCCCGAATAGACCAGTCTCCGGTGCGATAATTTATATATTGTGCCCACAAGGGAACATCCTTATAATGATTTTTAGAAGTTCCCTTATTTCTCAAAACCTTGACATTTTTCCTCAAAATGTCTTGACACAAAACGTGTCATATTACGAATTGTAAACACTGTTCGCAATCGTTTACATTGTTACGTTTCGGAGGCTTCGCGATGGAAAAATTCTTTAATCCCCAGTCGGTTGCAATTATCGGCGCTTCCAATTCCCCCTTCAACCTGGCTGCTACTATTCTCAACCTCCTGCGGCACAACTGTTATCCCGGCGATGTGTACGCAATCAATCGCAAGGGTGAAGGCGTCCATGGGTTTCCGGGCTACTCTTCCGTACTCGATATTCCCGGCAAGGTGGACCTTGCCGTCGTTTTACTCTCTGCCGCGCAGGTTCCTGAAATCGTACGCCAATGCGGCGAAAAGGGTATCACGCGCATCATCATCGAAAGCGCAGGCTTTTCTGAATCCGGGGACGAAGACGGCAATCGGCTGCAGCGCGAAATGGAAGCACACATGAAACAATACGGCATCCGCATTCTTGGCCCTAACTGCCTTGGCACGCTCAACACGCAAAACCGCTTCTGCTGCTTTTACGGCTTTGTGCCGGAAAAATACGGCGATGGCTTCATCACCCCCGGCACCATTTCATACATCATTCAAAGCGGAGGAATCGGGGTACTCATACTCGACTCCTTTTCGAACGACGTATGCAAGGTCAATAAGATGGTCAGCATCGGAAATAAATCCGACCTCGATGAAGCCGATTTTATTGAATATTTCAATCAGGATAACACGGAAGTGATTGGCCTTTATCTTGAAAGCGTGCGCGATGGAGTTAAGCTCATGGAAACCGCGCGCAGAGTGAAAAAGCCCATTCTCGCATTCAAAGTCGGCCGTACTGCGGAAGGTTCTCACGCGGCGATGTCGCATACTGCCGGCATGGCGAACAACGACGTCATTTTCGACAGCGCCTGCAAACAGGCCGGCATCATCCGCTTGAAAGCAATCAGCGAATTGCATTCTCTTCCGAAAATGTTTACCACCATGCCGCTCCTGCGCGGAAAGAACATCGCTGTGATTACCAATTCAGGCGCTTTTGGCGGCATCGCCGCTGATATCCTCGTGGAGCAGGGCATGAAACTCGCCAGTCTTTCACCGGCAACGCAGGAGCGCCTCGCGAAAACCGGTCAGCTTTTCAACGCAAAAAACCCGGTTGACCTGGGACCCGCAATGTCGAAGCAAATGTTTATCGATATTTTCGATATTCTGCTCTCCTCAAGTGAAGTGGACGGCCTTCTCCCCATCCCCAACGTCTGGCAGGACGTGGTGATTGAAGCGATTCTTGATTTAATTCAAATGTGTAAACATTATCAAAAGCCTGCAGCGCTGTACATTCCAAACTCAATTGCAAAAATCCTGACAATTCGCACGAAATACCAAATCCCGGTTTTTGAATCTCCGGAAGAAGCGGTGCGGGCTCTGGTCGTTTCCAATCAGCAATATCATTATCTTTTGAAGAAGGAGCAATATCATGAAAGAAATTCTCTCGAATGCGATGAAACAAAATTTGAACACGCTCTCGGAGTATGACGGCAAGCTGCTCTTAAAAAACGCGGGCATTCCCACCGTGCGTGAGAAGCTGGCTCGTACGCGCGATGAAGCTATACGCTTCGCCGAAGAGTTGGGCTATCCTGTTGTAGTGAAAGGCTGTTCTCCCAAACTGCTTCATAAGACCGAAAAAGGGATGGTATATCTTAATTGCAATAATCAAGCAGATGTCGCGCATGCCTGCGATGAAATCACGTCAAAGGACGACATAGGATTGGATGGAATACTTGTACAGGAGCAGGTGCCTGGCAGCAGGGAACTTGTGATGGGCCTCATCCGCGACGCGCAATTCGGCCCCTGCGTGATGTTCGGCCTTGGCGGCATCTACACCGAAGTGCTGAAAGACACCTCTTTTCGGGTCGCCCCTCTTTCCGCGCAGGATGCCGAATCAATGCTTGAAGAACTTCGCGCGAAAGACATCCTTGACGAATTTCGCGGCAGCCCTGCAGTTGACCGGTCATTGCTGATACAATCGCTTGTACAGCTCGGCAATCTTGCGCTACAGCATCCTGAAATCGCCGAAATCGACATTAACCCGCTGATAGTGCACGGCAGCCAGCCCGTTGCGGTTGATGCGCTTGTGATTCTGAGCGGACCCAATTAAGCAGGCTGATTCCGCTTTACCATCGTACTTCAATACCTGCCGTAGCAAAGTGAAACAACGAGAAGGTATAGACCTTCTCGTTGTCCGCACCGCCTTCGATAAATCGGTATCCCGCCCGGACGCTCACTGAATCGGAAAGATGCAACACCAGCGCGGTCAAAATATCAAAGGCCCTTCCCTGAGTGGATGCAAGCCCCTCACCTTCAAAGAGAACTCCAAAAAACGGAGTGATTTTCCCGCTTACATGAAAATTCAGCAGGGGCACAAATCCCAGATTCGATGATTTTGCCGACTGCCCGTCGCCTTCGACTTCGATATAGGCATCCCGCACCAGAAGCGAAATTCCCCCTCCCGCAACTCCGCGCTCATGTACCAAAAAATTATATCGATAACCAGGCCGATATGTGTTGAACTGAAAGGTTGCTCGAAGCGGCGCATTTGCGGAAAAGGTTGCGTTTTCAAACACCACCGGCCTATCCACCTTTCCACTCCCTTCAACTTTCAGAGGCGCCACAAGAAGATATAAAAAATGGCGTTCTTCAATCAGATATCCGGCCCGGGCACGCCAGTACCAGGCCGGATCTGTTTCAATTTCATCATACAGAGAAAACTTCGTCCCCGTATCGCCGGGGATGCGCACGTCATTATAGCCCGGATATACTTTACCGCCTTCGAAATCCACTACAAGGGAAGCCGGCGCGTCTTTTATCAAAAATCCGACAAATGAAAATATTACTATCGCACCTATAAGCAATTTTTTCATCGCTTTTCCTCCTTAAAATTACATTAATTATTAATAATGTATCATGAAATGAGCATTATTCAAGAAATTATCGCGTTTGCGGGCAAACAAAAAAAATGCTGTTGACGCGAAAATTGAATTTCCCCATGTAAACCATGCATACCGCATCATTGCATCAAAGATTCATTATTTTATTGTTGGGCAAAAGACCATGGCAATTGTATCATCACGGCCTACCATTACGCGGAAAGAGCTCGAAGGGGTGCTTGATTGTCTCATCAACGACAATCTTGCGGGTGGAGAAATAATCAAAACACTGGAAAGCAGAATTGCCGAACTGACCGGCTATAAATATGTGCTCGCGGTCAACTCCGCGACCTCCGCATACCATCTTGCATTTAAAGCACTTGAAATTTCACCGGACGATGAAATTATCATTCCGTCATATTTCGATGCCGCACCGCTTGCGGCGCTGCATCTTTCGGGCGGCACGCCGGTTCTTATCGACATCGATGCCGGTTCTTTTTCCCCTGATATCGCCCTCTACCGCGAAAAAATATCCGAGCGCACAAAAGCTCTCGTGCTGGGTCATCTTTTCGGATTTGTGAGGGATATTGCCGATTTTCTTGCGCTGGAAAAACCGGTGATTGAAGACATTTCGCACTCCATCGGTTCGGAGCATCACGACATCGCTCACGATAGTCGCGCCCATATAGCCATCGCATCGTTCGCACCTTCGATGCTCATGACTACGGGCAACGGCGCGGTGGTTATGACCAATAATTCGCGGATGTATTCTCTGATGAAAGACCTTCGCGGCAACAGCGGCCGCTCCTCATGCATCACATTCGACTATATCATGACCGACTTCCAGGGTGCAATGGGCATATCGCAAATTCACCGCCTCCCTGACCTATTGAAAAGGCGCCGTGAAATCGCCCGAATGTACTATGATGCTCTGAAAGTCACATCCCATAAAACGTTTTTCGCATACAGCGATACCTTTACCTACCAATCTTTTCCGATTATGTTTGACGCGCCCGCTGAGCGCGTGGAAAAATACTGGAAGAAGGCGGGTATTGAAATATTTCTCCCAATTTCAACACCTCTTCATACGCTTACTGGAGAAAAGATCATGGATTATCCCCACAGCGAAAGGCTTGCAAAAAAGCTCTACTCGCTTCCCATATATCCGACTTTGACAAAGAAAGAAATCGAAAAAATCGCTCGGTCTCTTTCATCATTTATTTGAGGTAACAGCATGTTTGTTCTCACCATAGAAGAACAATTCTCATCCGCGCATCAGCTTCGAGGATACAAGGGAAAATGCGAAAATCTCCACGGTCATAACTGGAAGGTGGTGCTCTCGGTTAAAGGGGAGCAACTGAATGAAATTGGTTTGCTCATTGATTTCGGCGACTTAAAGGTTCTGCTCAAAAGCATCATTTCAGAACTCGATCATACCAATCTGAACGATATACCGTATTTTTCAGCGCATAACCCCAGTTCAGAGCACATCGCGAAATACATCGCAGAGCAATTCATCGCACAGCTTGCGGGAAAAAATCTTTCACACATTTCCCTCGAGTCCGTAACTGTGTGGGAATCCGCCACCGCACGATGTACCTATTATCCATGAGGAATGATGATTTTCCTCAGTCGTTCTTGACAAAACGCTACTGAACCCCATACATTGCCAGATGGGCGATGTGCCCGCAGCGGCCGTTGCACATAAACGGCTACCGCTTTTTTATATCGCGCGCAAATATCATTGAAGGACTATGCCATGATAGACCCCAAACTCATACGGGACAACCTGGACCTCATTCAAAAAATCCTTAAACTCCGAAATATGGAAGGCGTGGTTGATGTAAGCGCCCTTCGAGCCACCAACGAAAAACGCCGCGGGCTTATCATGCAGATCGATCAGATGCGCGAGAAACGAAACCGCGTTTCAAAAGAAATCGGCATCTTAAAGTCAAAGAAGGAAGATGCCTCCCATCTGCTTGCGGAAATGGAAGGAGTATCAGACACTATCAAAACAGCAGAAAATGAACTCGCCGATATCAATGCGCAGTTCGATGAGATGGCGCTTTCCCTTCCAAACATCCTGGATGAATCGGTTCCTCCTGGGCGCGATGAAAACGACAACGTCGTTGTACGCACCTGGGGTGCAAAACCATCGTTTTCTTTCACTCCCCGCCCTCACTACGAAATCGGCGTCCAGCACGACATTTTAGATTTTGAACGCGGGGTGAAGCTCGCGGGTACGCGCTTTTACGTGTACCGCGGCCTTGCGGCCCGCCTTGAACGCGCCATCATCAATTTCATGCTCGACCTCCATACCCGCGAACACGGCTATACAGAAATTTTCGGCCCCTTCATCGTAAACGACGACAGCATGATCGGCACGGGACAGTACCCGAAATTTAAAGATGAATATTACCGCATCGAGCGGGACGGGCTTTCGCTCATCCCTACCGCCGAAGTGCCCCTCACCAATCTCTACCGCGATGAAATCATCGACGGTGAAAAACTTCCCCTCTATGTGACGATGCAATCATCATGCTTCAGGCGCGAAGCCGGTTCGGCGGGAAAAGACACACGGGGGCTTATCCGGGTGCATCAGTTTCAGAAAGTGGAACTGGTGAAATTCGTAGAACCTGAAACATCGATGGAGGAACTTGAAAAACTCACCGCCAATGCCGAAGAGGTGCTCAAGCGTCTCAATCTTCATTATCGCGTGGTGCTTCTATGCAGCGGCGATACGTCGGCCTCCTCCGCGAAAACCTACGACATCGAAGTCTGGATGCCGGGGCTTGAACGCTATGTGGAAATATCATCCTGCTCGAACTTTTTAGATTACCAGGCGCGCCGCGCCCGCATCCGCTACAGAAAAGCAAAGGGTGAAAGGCCCGCGCTTGTGCACACGTTGAACGGATCCGGCCTTGCCGCAGGCAGAACGCTTGCCGCGGTGATGGAAAATTACCAGCGGGAAGACGGGACGTTCAATATTCCCGACGTGCTCAGGCCCTACATGGAGCGATGATGATTCCAGTATCGCTTCCGCATCTTGACTGGGTTCTCATACGGCAGGCGATTTCTCTTTCCCTGGCGTTCGGTAAAGAATGCCGCATTGTTGGCGGATTGATGTTCATCAACAACAATCAGCCCTTTTCAGCCTTTCTTTCAGACTTTGAAGAATTTTTTCAAAAATATCAATTCGGCCATTTCTCCACAAAAGGCGATGACCTGCTCTTTTATCCCGAACCGGTGCGTTTTGGAAATTTCACTATTTCAATAAATCCCTATTCATCGGCAATTGAGCTGATGCTGCTTTTGATGCCCGCGCTTTTCATGCAAAGCTTCCGTTCCCGCCTATACCTTTCCGGCGTTACGCATTCACCGCTTTCGTTTAGCACTTCATGGATGAAAGAAAGTTTTCTTGCGGCACTCGAGCAGATGGGCATGTATGCCAGCTGCACGCTTCGCAGATTCGGCTTTTACGCCAGCGGCGGCGGCCTTATTGAAGCGAAAGTGTATCCGGCTGAAGCAAAACGATTATCGGAATTTAGTATTCCGCGTGATAACGCACGGTTCACCGGCGCGCGCATCTACATCGCCCATCTCGATAGTTCCATCGCTGTACAGGAAAAAAATTTTTTGCGTGAGGAACTTGGCCTTGATGAAGCGCAAACAGGAATTCTGGAAATTCGCGACTGCGATGGCGCGTGGAACCATGCCGAAATCTATTGTCTCGCGGATGGGCTGCCACTCGTTCTCAGCGAAACTGTTCCGGTGTATGATTTTTCAGGCGCATTCATTTTCTCAGAAAACTCAATTCAGCCCGCTATGGAAAAGCTTGTGAATAATACCCGCGCGGCTCTGGAAAATGCGTTGCTACCTGAAGAACTTGAAAAGGAAATTGCAATTTACCGCGTGATAACGGGAAATACAGCAGAATACGCATCGGAATCCGCCAGGGCAAGCGCCGAACTTGCAGTACAATTCACTTCATGAGGCATTTCAGGAACCCTCTTGCGTTTATTCGGAATCACCCGCAAGAAATTCGTCGAGTTCTTTTTTTGTCTGAATCTTCATCAAACTCGCTTCGTCGGGGATGAATCGAAAATACCCCTGTGTGCCGGCTATTTTAATCATTCCTTTTATCTGCGCATTTAAACCCATGAGAAAAAGCGTAATCCCCTTCTGCGCCAGCTTCACGGAGATGCGCAGAAGAACGCCCAGAGACGAACTGTCGATGCTGGGAACATTTTCCATGTTAATAACTACGTTGGAAAAGCCCTGGGGGATATTTTCCACCGCGCTTCTTTCAAGGTTCTGAGCCACCTCATAAGTGATATCGCCCTGAATATCGAAAATGGCATAGATATTGAGTGTTCTGAATTTCACGGGCATCTGCGCTCCATCACAGAACAATAAATAATAAGCGGGTAAGATTATCAAGCACTATTTATGCTATTCGTAATTATCATGCAGCACCATCACTCCGGACGGATTATTATAATCAGCTACCCCGGCAATACATTCACCATAATTAGTACGACACATCCGAGAAAGAAATATATCATTGATGTTTCCTCCCGCTTTTATCAGCAGCAGGAATATGCAAAAAAAATATTTTTTGTGGAAATGTATTATTTTTTTTTGTATAATATAATCACCATGTTTTCCTTGAGAGATAATTGCATATCTATCAAGGAAATCAAGGCTTCTGAAGCAGGCAAGATTTTCAAAATTAGAGGCGGATTTTTGATTGCGCCGTAAGCGGCATACGAGAGAATGTCAATTGAACGAATTATTGAGCTATGAAATGCGAAAAATGCAATAACAACGAAGCGACCATTCACCTCACGGAAATCGTGAAAAATGTAAAAACGGAACTGCATCTCTGCGAGCAATGCGCGCGCCGTGCGGGCGTCAACTCACGAATATCAAATTTTTCTTTATCACTTCACGATATGCTTTCCTTCATTAACATGGAAGATATGAGAAATGATTCCACGGATGTTGCATGCGGACATTGCGGTTTGTCATATTCTGAATACAGAAAAAGCGGAATGCTCGGATGTCCGCGCTGTTATCTCGACATGGAAACTCCTCTGCTTGCCTCGCTGAAATCGTCGCATGTTTTTGAATATCATACAGGCAGCACCCCATCGCACTACATTGAACCGAACGGCAGGAAGAACATACTTCTGACTCCTAAATCGGAAAATTCTGAAATACTGGAAGAACTATCTCAGTTGTCGGAACTGCAGAAGAAGCTGGATGCCGCGGTTTCCCGTGAACAATACGAGGAAGCCGCACTTATTCGCGACAGAATACGGGATCTGGAAAAATCCCGCAGAAGCTGAACCATGCTCGAAAATCTTTTAAACAGGACCGGCTCCTGGTCCCTCACTGGCTCCGATTCGGATGTTGTAATATCCACGAGGGTACGTCTCGCCCGCAATTTTCCCTCTCTGCCTTTCCCGCACATGCTCAAGAGGAATGATCTGCACGTTTTAGAAGCGGTGATTAAAAACTTCACCGAAAGCTCAAGCATAAAAGACAATATCATAATCGCCGAAATTCCAAAGCTCGATGAAATCGACCGCCGCTATCTGCGCGAACGCGGGCTTATCACGATTGAGTTGGAACATTCTCCGCATTCATTTGCTTTAATCGATCACGACGAAAAATTCGCAATCCTGGTCAACGAGGAAGATCATTTCCGCATTCACCTCATTCGCCCCGGCTTTGAGATATGGCAATGTCTGGATGAAGCGAAACAAATTGATGAAGAACTGAATAAAGTCATTCCATACGCGTTTTCCCCTCAGTTCGGTCATCTCACCTCGCGGCCCGCAAACGCAGGATGCGGTTTGAAAATTTCTCTCATGCTTTTCCTTCCTACCTACACAATTGTCAATCCGCTTAGCGATAGTATCTCATTATTCAAATCGAAAAATATCACAATGCGCGGCATCATAGGCGAAACCATAGAAACGGTTGGTTCGCTGTATCTGCTCAGCAATGCCGGTTCGCTCGGCTTTTCGGAAAAAGAAATTGAAGAACAAATGGAGAGCGCAACGCATTTTCTCATCGGTGAAGAACGCAAAAGCAGAGAGCTGTATTATTCCCAGAACAGAAAAAAAATTGATGACAGAACATGGCGCTCCTGGGGAATTTTAGCCTACAGCAGAAGCATTTCCTACTCCGAAGCCATGGAACATCTTTCGAATCTTCGCCTGGGGATTCTTCTTTCCCTGATAAAAAATATTGATTTGCAGAAAATTAATGATTTAATGATCAATATCCAGTGGTCGCACCTGCAGCGAATCGCGGGAAGAAATTTTATCTCAATTTCGGAAGCGGACGAATTCAGGGCGGACTACCTGCGAGGTCATATACAGCAGAAGGAAAAGGCGGCAGAATAACGCCGGAGAAAAGGTTTGTGATTCTTATCGAATGCTGCGAGCCCTTGAGCCGATTAACCTTTTCTCCGATAATTGGTATGGCAGAGGAGCAATCAGGAGAAAGAAAACATGTTTGAATTCACCAAAAGATCGAGGAAAGTCCTTGAAATATATGCCCAATCCGAAGGCAGGAGGCTCTCTTCTGATTCTCTCGGACCTGAGCATATCATGCTCGCCCTTTTGAAAGATGAGGACTCCGTCGCCGCCCGTATCTGCAAATCGCTCAACATCAACTTCGAAAGTCTGAGACGAAGCATTGAGAATACCATAAAAAAACCCGGCACCACCATCATCCTCGGCAATGTCCCCATAAGCACGCGCTTTACGAAAATCATCGACATCGCAAAAGATGAAGCAAGGAAACTGAAAAACACCTATATTGGAACCGAGCACCTCCTCCTTGCAATTTTCAGAGACGCAAGCTGCGCGGGAATCGATCAGATAATCAATTCCGGCATTGACTATAAGGTCATCAAGAGCGAAATCATAAAAATACTTGGCATTTCGCCTCAACCTTCATTCGGTTTAAAACCTCAAGATAAAGGCAAAACGGCGGTACTGGAGGAATTTTCAATCAATCTGACTCAGCTTTCCGCGGAAGGAAAGATAGATCCGGTAATCGGCCGGCAAAAAGAAATTGAACGCGTCATCCGGATTCTCACGCGAAAAACGAAAAACAACCCCATCCTCATCGGAGAAGCCGGCGTGGGAAAAACCGCCATCGTTGAGGGGCTCGCGCAGCGAATAGTCTCGGGAGATGTGCCCGAATCGATTGCCAGCAAGCGAGTCATGTGTTTGGATCTTCCTTCGATTGTTGCAGGAACCAAATACCGCGGGGAATTCGAAGACCGTCTGAAACGCATCATGAAGGAAATCAAGGAAGCCGACGATGTCATTATCTTCATTGACGAGCTTCACACCATCATCGGCGCGGGCGCCGCAGAAGGCGCCATCGACGCGGCGAACATGCTGAAGCCCGCCCTTGCCCGAGGCGAGCTTCAGTGCATCGGCGCAACCACGCTCAATGAATACAGGATGTACGTTGAAAAGGATGCCGCGCTTGAGCGCCGTTTTCAGACTGTCTACGTCGAAGAACCGAGTTTTGAGGAAACGCTTGAAATTCTTAAGGGCATAAAATCTCGTTATGAAAGTTTTCATAAAGTACGGTTCTCAGATGACGCAATTTATAAGGCGGTGTTTCTGTCCGACAGATACATACATGACAGGTTTTTCCCCGACAAGGCAATCGACATCATCGACGAAGCAGCATCCAAAGCCCGGTTCGACAACCATGAAAAACCTGCGGACATTCAGAAACTTGAAAGCCAGATCGACCTTTTAAATGAGCGAAAAAATGAACTTGTAAAACTGCAGGAATATGAGCAGGCAGCGGCACTGCGCGACAGGATAAACGACCTTCGTCAGGCCCTTGCATCGAAAGTAAACGACTGGCAGCAGAAAGTGAATGAATATGAAATCGTGGTCACTTCCGCGCAGATTGCCCAGATTGTGTCACAATGGACGGGAATACCCGTTGAAAGCATGGAAGAATCGGAAGCTGAAAAGCTTTTGCGCATGGAAGAGGAACTTCACCGCCGCATCATCGGCCAGGATGACGCCATCAAAACCATTTGCCGCGCCATCCGCCGTTCCCGAACAGGCCTGAAAAACGAGAATCGCCCCATCGGTTCGTTTGTGTTTCTCGGCCCCACCGGCGTGGGAAAAACGGAACTTGCCAAGGCGCTGGCGGAGTTTCTCTTCGGCGATGAATCCGCTCTGGTGCGGCTTGATATGTCCGAATACATGGAGAAGCACGCGGTTTCCCGTATCATCGGCGCTCCTCCCGGCTACATCGGATACGATGATGGCGGACAGCTTACAGAAAAGGTGCGGCGGCGACCCTATTCAGTGGTGCTCTTTGATGAAATAGAAAAAGCGCATCCCGATGTCTTTAATATCCTTTTACAGATACTCGAAGAGGGCGAACTCACCGACAACAGCGGCACTGCCGTGAGTTTCCGCGATACCATCATCATCATGACCTCAAACATCGGGAGCAAGGACATTTCCTCGGCAGTGAAAATGGGATTTATTGAACCCGATCCCGCCGGCGGCGATTCCAGAGGGACGCATTTTAAGGAACTCAAACGCCTCTTCAATCCGGAATTCATCAACCGGCTTGATGAAGTGATCTATTTTCATCCCTTAGATCAGCACCACATTCGCCTCATCGTCGATCTTTTGCTCGAAGAAGTTAACGAACGCCTGGAAGAAAAAGGGCTGGAGCTTGTATTTTCAAACGCCGCAAAATCGCATCTGGCGAAAAAAGGCTTTGACCCCGCCTATGGAGCACGACATCTCCGCCGGACGGTTCAGACCGAAGTGGAAGACCTCCTGGCAACCGAAATGCTTAAAGGCAGGTTTGAAAACGCAAAGAGAATATTTGTAGGGATGAAGCACAAACACATCTACTTGAAAGTGCTTGCCGAAGGAGCAGATACGCCGTCCGAAAGCGGCTCGCATCCTGAACCGGCGCAAAAAAGCTCATAATTAGCTTACAATTCTCCGGCAGTCATCCACAAAAAAAAGATCACAAAGCCGACGGCCCCGTACAAAAGCACGCGGGCAAGGATGATGCGCCGTACATAGGCGGGCGGCAAGTGCAATATACTCATTTTTCTGAATATCACCGCATTTACCACGAGAACATACAAGAATAAAAGAATAAAGGAAACGGTTGAAACGGCATTTTCATGCGCGGGGAAAAGTTTCAATCCGAAATAATACAGGACGATCACACCCAGAAGAGGAAAAATCGTAATTTTACGAAAGGAAGAAAATGATCGGGCAAGGGTTTCCCGCTGGTTATCGCTGAGCATCGCAGACGCTTTTTCTGAAATAACCCTGCTTACAAGCAAAACAATTATGAAGAGGCCCAGAAATAGTATCTGCCATTCAATCACTGCTTTTTCTTCCTTGTAAAAATACCCATAATTCTCGAAATCAATGATTCCTTTTGCTTTGCTGCCGTTTCTTCTTTGATTTTGAAATTATCCCCGTATTTTTGCCTGTAGTAATCGAGCCGAGCGTCAAGCGAATTTTTGGAAGAGCGCTCGGCCTTCCCTCCGCGTTGCTTCCTCTCAGCATGTTTTATTCCATGCTCTTTTTGATTTCCATGCCGCATTCCTGACTTTCCTGCCGCAGTCTGCGCCGATTTTTTTACTGTTGTCTTTGCTTGATTTCTCTCCGGTAAAATTTCACGATCTTTCATTCTTCCGGGTTTACGGACATCTCCTTCTCGAGCTGCAGGCGCTGTCGCGTGCCGCTTTTCTCTCCTTTTCCCTTTTTCATCGCTTCTGCGGCGATGATCCTTTTCCGTGGCGATTCTCATTCCTCTGCTCGCATCGTCAGCATACAATTCCTCATCGGCCCACGCCACCGGTATTTTCGTCTTTGTATATGCTTCGATGGCCTCCAGTCCATACACATATTTTTCGCAAACCAGGGATATTGCTTTTCCTCCTTTCCCAACCCGCGCCGTCCTGCCGATGCGGTGCACATAGCTCTCGCTATTTTCCGGCAAATCATAATTTAGCACGAGTTCAAGATCGTCAATATGAAGCCCTCGTGAGGCGACATCCGTTGCCACCAGAAAGCGGAGTTTCCCTGACTTAATATTTTCAATGATTTTCAGCCGTTTGGATTGCGGAAGATCGCCGATAATGTACTCGCATGCAATGCCGTTTTTCTCGAGTCGCATGGCGACTTCATGCGCCATGCGCTTGGTATTTGTAAAAATAATTGCGTTGCGGGGATTTTCTTTCTTCAAAATTCCAAGAAGCAGGCGCATCTTTTCGGTGCTTCCGACATGATAGAGCTTCTGCTCAATGGTATCGACGGTAATTCTATCCGGACTGAGTTCAACAAGCTCAGGTTCATTCATGTATTCATACGCGATTTTACGGACCTCATAGTTCAAAGTCGCGCTGAAGAGCATCGTCTGCCGCCCGCTTTTCGGCGGCATTTTATGGATAATCTTTTTTAAATCGGGGAAAAAACCCATATCGAAAAGCCGATCGGCTTCATCAATAACCAGAATGTTCACGTCGGAAAAATCGAGCTTGCCGGACCGATTGAAATCGATAAGCCTGCCCGGAGTTCCGACGATGATGTCTATCCCCTGTTTCAGCAATTGCTCCTGATGCGTGTACCCAACGCCTCCATAAAAAACCCCGACTTTGAAGGGAAGATATTTCCCGATGAGTTTTGCCTCTTTCTCAATCTGCGAGGCAAGCTCACGCGTCGGCGCTACCACAAGCGCGCGGGTTCTTTTCCCGGGACGGGTAAGCATAATCTGGAAAATCGGGATGAGAAACGCGGCAGTTTTCCCGGAACCGGTTTGAGATTGGACGAAAAGGTCTCTGCCGTCAAGCGCGTGTGTGAGCGAAGCTTCCTGAACCTGCAGGGGATGCTCAAAACCAGCATCGCGCAAGCCTTTCAGCAGCAACTCATGAAGATTGTAGTCTTCGAAATTCATCTGATGCATTAATCCTTTATATTTATAGATTACGCCACACCGAGTGCTAAAAGCGGTATTGCGTCAAATACAATTTTATTTTCTTATGGCTGGCAGCTATGATACAAACATTTTTTTAAAAAGATACAGGATTGCAAGAATCAAAAAAAGTGTGAATAAAAAAAATCGTATCTGTCGAACATCGGGATACCGTCCGCTTTCCACCGCCCGATACGCCCACACGGAAAGCGTTCCCGCTGCCGAAAGAATAATGGAATAGATTGCCGTTGAAATCAGCACTATCACTGCGCCAAAAAAGATGCCGCCAATACGATGCGCCGTAAGTAGTTCACCCATGATATGATGCATCAACGACAATCGCGAAAAGAAGGCTATGAAATTGAGTCCCTCGCCGATACTCGCTGAAACAGGAGGAATTATTTTTGAAAATTCATCACCCAGAAACGCTCCGGAAAGGGAAATCACCACTGCAAGTGTGGCATTGTGAAAAAGCAAAAGCAGCCCTGCAAAAACAGTTGTGACCACCAGAAGTACCAGGCCAACAAGCAAGAGCGTTACATGGTGTTTCCGAACAAAATTCAAAAATTCGGCAATGCTCGATCGCACATCTCCGGCATACGCCAGCAAAGGAGGATAAAACCAGAATGCGATCAGGCTTAGAAGCACAATCGAAATCGACAGCGCATAGACGGGCAGAAACAAAAGCGAATACAGAATAGGACCTATTACGGGAATTGAACTGAAAAGCACTATGAGCGCGTTGAATGCCAGAATTATCCCAGCAACACCTGCCATTAGCGTAAGCGCTCGCGATACGGCAAAAGAAATGAGCCCTGTACCGGTAAAGAATTCATTATGGGCACCTCTAACAACCGCTTTCATCCTTAAAAATAGTATCAAAAGAAAGTGGTTTTTCCCTATATATTGTTCCCACAAGGGAACATCCTTATAATGGTTTTTAGAAGTTCCCTTATTTTTTTCGGCATCCATTCGAGCAATAACCGTATTAACGGAAAGAATAACCGTAGAGGTGATAAAAATTTCGATGAAATTCAACAGATGCCGGATGAAATGATTTTGCCGCACGAATTCCAGCCTCTGGAAAAAATTATCCGCCCATGATGACGCCATCAGCATAACTGAAAGAGCCAAAATACCCACCGCGGCGATCACTATTTTTTTTATTTTAAATATTGAAATACCATAACACTTTGCGGCTTCAAAAGAAAAAAAATCTTCCGTCAGATTCTGTCTGGAAACTTTTTTTTCCGGAATTGTTTTGCGACTTTCTTCCTGCGGCGCATGATTATCAGAAATGCTATCAATAATCTTTTTTTTCCTTTCGGCATGCCCCCCTTCCAGCGGCATCACCTTATGACTTTTTTGAGCAATTGTGGATTCAAATGAAATCCTGAACTCTCTTCCGCAACGCCGGCATTTTAACGGATAACTTCCCTGAAGCTGGCGGCTGAAACCGATTGAATAGGATGTGCCGCACCGGGGGCAAAATGCAAGTTTGATTTTTTTCCCGCATGTTTTGCATATAAATACACCCGAGGGAAGTGTTTCGGCATCATGACGCGAGATTGAGTATGAGGTGTTGCAGCCGGCACAGGAAAAGAGAATTTTTTTCATATTCTTTTGCGGTTATCAGATTGTTTCTTCGGTATCGTGAGTTCCGGAACACGACTCCTTTGGTTCTGTTCCTCGAATAAAATACTCTTGAATTACCGGACAGCCGGCTGCGGGAAGAAGCCCTGTCTGGGAGCACACGCGTTCCATTATCACACCGTCCGGTTTTCCGGGAAAATTTCTCCATTTTCTAAACGACGATACTCTGCGCATAAAATCACCCCACAGAGGTGCTGCTACCGCGGCACCGCTCTGATGATATCCGAGCGAAAACCGCGGAACATCGCAACCCACCCAGACCGTCGCGGCAAGGAAAGGAGTGAAACCGGTAAACCACGCGTCGCGAAAGGCGGTATTGGTTCCGGTCTTTCCGGCAGCCGGTGTTCCCAGGCCTGCTACTCGACGCACTGCATAGGATGCCGTACCGCTGGTCACCACCTCTTTTAGAAGTTCGGTCATGATAAATGCCGCTTCTGCGGACGTCACTCTTTTACTTTCCGGCAAGTCTTTCGACCTATCGTACAGCACTTTGCCATCATTATCGATGACTTTTTGTATCGCAAATGGGGTGACCCGGTAACCTCCGTTGGCGAACGCGCTCACCCCTACCGTGAGTTCAAGAGGCGTGAGTTCGGATGTGCCCATCGCAAGTGTCGGATCAATCTGAAAGCGGCTTTTCGGCAGATTCATGAGCCGCGAGGCAAACTGCCATATACGTTCGCCGCCAACCTTGTCGTATATTTGAACAGAAATGATATTAAGCGACAGCGCAAGAGCCTTTCTGGCCAGAACAAGTCCCCGGGTTTTTTTATCGTAATTGCGCGGATGCCATTCGATGTAGGGCTCCATATCCTCGGTGGAAATATCGAAAAAGGGCGTCGCGGCGGTGATGATGCGCTCCGCGATACCCGCTCCCCATACAAAAATCTTGAACGCGGATCCGGGCTGTCTTCGCGCCTGTGCCGCACGGTTAAGCTGGTTTGATGGAGTAAACCCGCTGCCGCCCACCATTGCAATTATTCCGCCGGTGAATGGGTCTATGGCAACAAGCGCACCTTCCGTTTTCCCGGATGATCTGAACCATTCATATTCTTCATTGAAGCTTTTCACAGTTTCGGAAACTTCGTCTGCGGAAAAAAGCTCAGAAAACACCATCAGTTCGTCGATAAGTTCATCTTTTAAGGTTCGATACAGCGAAATGAGCGACGGGAGTTCCTTTTTGGAAATGCGGTTGAGCTTCAGGTATTTTTTTGCGTAGTTCTTTTCGAAATGATTGAATACGCTCCTGTTATAGGCGACTGAAATTTTATCCTGGAGGGAAAGCCCTGCCGCCATCACGTCATGGGCGGCATGCTGACAGCGCAAATCAAGCGTGGTATAGACTTTAAGTCCGCCTCGATACACTTTGTCTGCGCCGAATTTTTTTACCAGCTCTCTTCGGACATATTCGGTGAAATACGGCGCACGGTCATCAGTTCTATGCCGGACGGTGAGAGTCGGGTATCGATCCCGCAGTTCCTCGAGATATGCCGTCCAGAATGATTCGAATTGCCGCGCCGCTTCTTGCCTTTCTATAATTCCCGCGGCAGCAAGTTTTATCAGCACCTGTCTGCTCCGATCATAGGCCGCTTCGGGATTGCGTATGGGCGAGAGTCGGTTTGGCGCAGTGGTGAGCGATGCCAGCACGCAGGCCTGCATTGCCGTGAGACTTTTCGCTTCGCATCCGAAGAAAAAATGCGCTGCAGAATTTATGCCATACGCCCCATGCCCGAAATAAATCATATTCAGGTACATCTCAAGAATTTCGAGTTTGCTATACCGCCTTTCAAATTCCCTCGCAATGAGAAGCTCGATGATTTTTCTGCGAAATGTTTTTTCTCCCCCGGTATAGAGCCGCTTCACAAGCTGCTGCGTGATGGTGGAACCTCCCTGCCGGAATTCACCGGTAATCAGGTCAATGATAAGCGCACGCGCTATTGAAAGAACATCAAAGCCGAAATGCCGGTAAAAGTTCCGATCTTCCACCACTACGAAAGCTTCATATACATGCGCGGGGAGCTCTTGTATTGACACCACCCTCCGGTGTTCATCGTACAATTCAGAAATGCGTTCGCCTTTTTCATCAAAAATCTGCGTGGGAAGGTTCGGTTGATAAACAGGAAGATTTCTGATAATCTCGTATGCCTCGTGATACACAATCGAAAAATACAGAAACGGCACCATGAAAAGCACCAAAAGAAGGGCGATGATGATGGTTCGAAAACGGATTTTCATGCCGGTTATACTTTAAACGTCATGCTTTCTTTCGCGGCATACACCTTGAGGTTTTTCCCGGAAATTTTTCGTGCCCTTTTTATCATCACTTCAAGTTCTTTGTCGGTGCGCATGGGGTCGTGATGAAACGTGAAGAGATTTTTCACGCCGAACATTTTCCCGATTCTCACCACCTGTTCGATTGAAGAATGCCCCCAACCGACTTTTTTCACGTATTCTTCTTCGGTGTACTGGCATTCCGCGACTAAAATATCGGCGTTTTTAATCAGGTTTTCCATGTTCTTTTCATTATAGCCTTCCATTTCAGGCTCGGTGAGAATTTCATTGTCGGTTGCATACACGAAGACTTTTCCGTGGTATTCAACCCTGTACCCAAGCGAAAGCCCTGGATGAAAAAGATAGGTATAGTAGATTTTCACGTCGTTGATGTAGAAAGGGTTTTGCGAAAGAGTTTTGAAATTCAGCTGCGACCCCAGTTCAAAAAGCGTAACCGGAAAATATTCACGGTCCATCTGGCCAAGGATGAGCTTTTCAAGTTCTGATACGCTGTTCCCTCCATACAGATTGATGATATTTCCTCTGTGGTATGCCGGCTCGAAAAACGGAAAGCCCTGAATATGGTCCCAGTGCGTGTGGCTGAAAAGGAGATGAAGCTCCATTGATTTCCCGTCGAACTGGCGAAGAAGGGATTTTCCAAGCGCCCGCATGCCGGTGCCTGCATCAAAGATGAGAATGGTGCCGCCGCAGCGCACTTCAACACAGGGAGTATTTCCGCCGTATTTAAT
This sequence comes from uncultured bacterium, assembly GCA_937921485.1. Lineage (GTDB taxonomy): Bacteria > Spirochaetota > UBA4802 > UBA4802 > JAGODF01 > DYLV01. The sequence continues at coordinate 14,735 of CAKZSV010000036.1, read as the reverse complement.
GAATTCCTTGCCGGGAGTCGGAATAGAGCCTCGGACTCCCCAGAATGTTATTTCAATCGCGTGTTCTTTTTTTTTCATTATGTGTATATTTCTTCAACACATATTGATGCTATAATTATAGCACTATAATATGTATCGGTCAAACTGTTTCCGCCCTGAACATCTTATTCATTTGAAATTAGTAAGCTTCGCTATTATTAACTCTGACGTATTGTTTCTGCGAACGATTTCATCCGCTGGAAAAAATCATTGATATCGATGGGTTTTAACATATACTCATCGAATCCAGAAGATTTCAGGCTTTCCGCATCCCCAAGAAGCGCATGAGCGGTCAGCGCAACCACAAAAAGGCTCTTGTACTTTTGATGAGCCCTGATTTCTGCGATGCATTCCAGACCATCCATCACCGGCATCTGAATATCGAGCAACACCAGGTCAAAGGGGCGATTTTCGTTCCACGCACTTTCAAGCTTTTCAAGTGCCTCCTTCCCATTAAAGGCAGCATCAAACTCCATTTCAAGCATTTCTAACAGTCGGCATAAAAGTTTCTGGTTTAAATCATTATCTTCCACCACAAGCACTTTTAAGGCGCTCACAGGTTTTTGCTCGTGACTCCTCGCATCCGGTTGCGTTGCATTGACGTGGGGAATCTCTTCTTCTGACTGGCCTACCGCCAGAGGCAGCATGACAGTAAATTTCGTGCCTTTGCCTTCCACACTCTTGCACTCAATTGTTCCGTGCATCATCTCGACCAGCTGCCGCACAATCGCCAATCCGAGCCCCGCACCGCCATATCGTCGCGTGATTGAAGGGTCCACCTGGTCGAAGGGCTGGAAAATCGCAAATTGTTTTTCAGAGGGTATCCCTATCCCCGTATCGATGACCCGGAAAATAACCTTTCCATTTTCAAACCCGTATTCAAGCTTCACGTGTCCTTTTTCCGTGAACTTGATGGAATTATCCAGCAGGTTCGATACAATTTGCATAACGCGCTGCTTATCGCCGCGGACACGCGGAAATGCGCTGCTGATATTAATAGCTTCAAATGTGATACCTTTTTCTTCAGCGCGGATTGAAAACATCGATACGAGTTGCCGGCACATCTCTTCAATAGAAAAATCTATTTCGAAAAGGTCAATTTTGCCTGCTTCTATGCGAGAAAAATCCAGTATGTCATTGAGGATTCGAAGCAGGTTTTCTCCCGACTGCATAATGATTGAAAGCTTTTCTTTTTTTTGCGGTTCATTTTCAGCCGTCATCAAAAGCTGGGCAAAACCGAGTATTGCATTCAGCGGGGTACGGATTTCATGGCTCATGTTTGCGAGGAACGCACTTTTCGCGCGGTTTGCCGCCTCAGCCGCATCCCGGGCGAAGATGAGTTCCTCCTGCGCTTTTTCCAGTTCCGTGTAATCGTGGACGACCAGCACAAAGCCGGCAACCTCATCTTCATCTTTAATCACTCCTGCGGACGCGAGGACAGGTACTTCTCTGCCGTCTTTCGCAAGCAAGCTGCCTTTTCTGTCTGCAAAAGATTCATTCCGCAAGAGCTCTTTTATATAGCTTGAATTAAAAATGCGTTCGGGGATGATGGTGGTAAATTTTTTATGCAGCAATTCATCGTGGCTGTACCCGAGCATGTTTAAAAGCGCGGGGTTGCACTCAACGATCTTTCCCCTGGTGTCGATGAGGAGAAGGCCGTCGGTCATGGTATCCAAAATTCTATTCGCAACCGAGGCCGGGCTGAATTCAAACAGCCTGTAGCGGACTGTTGCATAAAAAAGGCCCGCAGCGAAAATCACTGTAAAGACATCGCCCAGAGGAGGCACGGAGTAAATTCCCGCATGGCGCAGAACAATGCTTGCAACAGAACCTAAAATCATTGAAATCACTACCGAAATGATGAGCAAACCGGCTTGTTTCCGCACTAAAGCGCGTGGTGTTTTTCTGCGCACGCGGTGTATGATAATCAGGCTGGCAATCATAAAACCGGCATAATACAAATAAAAATATACTGTTACAACCGAAGATGGCCACACGCCAACCCAGCCGTACGGCTCGAACCGGTAATCGCGCATGAACAAACCATGAAACTGCAGGGCGATAAAGACAGCTGGTATAATCAGGAAAGCAAGCCGGAATAACCAACTTGTGTTTCTATTTTTTCGCGGTGTGGTATCATCCCGAAACTGCAGCGCAAATAGCAGAAAGAAAGCGCTAAAACCAATCCAGCCGATTGCCGCGATGTTATTAAAAGTACTTGCAGTGCTTTCCGCAATAGCTGTATTGCGCATAAAGGTGGTGCCGAAGCTCCAGAGGGAGAAGAGAAAGACGATCGTGGCGCACAGCCAGTTGAGTATTCTGCGTCTGTTTTTCCAGAGAATATACATCGCCATGAATAGATTGACGATACACGAGAAAAAATGCGCAAGCGCCCATAGGCTCATAATCCGTTATCCATTACCCCGGCAAATAATCTGCAACATTCTGTACGTATACACAGCACCTTTCTAATCAAAAAAATCAATTCATTTTCGCAAGAAAATAAAATATTAATGAGAAATTGGTTCCCTGTCATTGCACGCATCATTCTCGAAGTCTTGCACTGTTATTCATGCAATTGCGCCACCGTCAACGCATATTTCCCCCACCGCAAATATTGCGATTGACAAACAGGAAAAAAACTGCTCGCATCTCCCGAATTGGAGACAGACTATGCCCCATGAGCTTTTAACGCTTGCGCAGCAGATGAGAAATGCATCGGATTTTCTGCGCTTCTGCGCCCGATGCCGCGATTCGGCTCACCAGAGCAGGCTTTTCGGCCAAAGCGTTCGACCTCTTAACGCTGGTGAAATATCCTTGCTTGAAGGCCGTGGCAACCGCTGTCAGGATTGGAGCCTCGTTTTAGTGACCCATGATTTCATTCCTGACAATATCTCCCACTGTGCCTTTTCCGGCAAATGCGTGATCGGAAAAATTGGCGACACTGAAATTGAAATCGAACCCGGTGTTGCTCTCCCCTCGTGCATGCATAACAGCACCATCATTTCATCCGAAATTGGCAATGGATGCCTCATATCATCGGCACACATCGTTTCGCATGCGCTCATCTGCGAACGCTCTGCAATTATCAACTGTGGCTCAATCACCACTGGAGAAGAGGCATCTTTTGGAAACGGAATTGAAATCGCCGTGGGAATTGAAACAGGTGGCAGAGAAGTATTATCCTATGCGGAACTTTCATTGCCCCTCGCTATCGCCGTTGCAATGGAACGATACGACGCTGAATTTCTCGGCGAATACGAACTCTTTGTGCGGGACTATTTAGAGAAATGCCGTTTGCCTTTTTCGGTGCTGCAAAATAACGCCATTGTAAAAAACACACAGCAATTGCGCGATTGCTTCATCGGGCAGCATGCACGCATAGACGGCGCCGTCCTTTTGGAAAACGTTACGGTGTTATCTTCGGAAGATGAACCCGCTGAAATCAGCCACGGCGCCATTGTGCGCAATTCCTGCATTCAGTGGGGCGGGCATGTCACCACCCATGCCATTGTGGAAAGTTCGCTTCTGCTTGAACACAGCCACGTCGAGCGCCACGGGAAAGCGGCACACAGCATCATTGGCCCCAATTCCGGAGTGGCCGAAGGCGAGATCACCTCGTCGCTCGTTGGGCCTTTCGTGGGCTTTCACCATCAGGCGCTTCTCATCGCGGCGCTGTGGCCCGAGGGCAAGGGGAATGTCGGCTATGGTGCAAACGTCGGCTCCAACCACACCGGCAAGGCGCCGGATCAGGAAATCATCTGCGGAGAAGGACTTTTCTTCGGACTCGGGGTCAACATAAAATTTCCTGCCGATTACTCCGACTCGCCTTATTCCATCATCGCCACGGGTGTGAATGCGCTTCCCCAGCGCGTGGAGTTCCCTTTTTCGCTCATCAATAAACCGTCGATAACCTATCCGGGGCTTTCTTCAGCACATAACGAAATTCTGCCGGGATGGGTGCTGACACACGGTATTTATGCAATCATGCGCAATGAAAATAAATTTCGCCGCCGAAACCTTGCGCGGCGCACCGGGTTAGTTTTCGAAGTTTTCCGCCCGGAAATCATCGATCGGATGGTCATCGCGCGAAACCGACTGAAAGGCGTGCATGAGACCAAACCGGTCTATATCTCGGGGGATATACACGGTTTGGGGAAAAATTATCTCCTTGAGAGAAACCGTAAAGCCGGTATCGATGCCTATGACTACTATATCGAATATTACCTGCTTCGAAGCCTGTGCGAAAGAATCAATCGGCTCGTACTACAGGGAGAAGGGAATCTACTTTCTGAAATATACTCAAGGGAAACCGAAGATTCTGATTGGGAATACGTTCGAAAGCTCCTTCACGACGAGGGGCATGCGGCACGAAACCCGATTGAAAATCTCAAGCGCCTTGCGGAGATGCACGAGCGTGTTGCCCACAACATACAGCTTTCAAAAGAAAGGGATGACGGCCGGGGAGCGCGCATTATTCCAGATTACCAATATACCCACGGAGCCGCGAAGGATGACCCGTTCATCATCGAAACATGGGAAAAGATGAAAAGTGAAATCGCCCGGGTGCATGAACTGATAAGGAAATGCGCACACGTGTCATAGCGATGCAACCGCAAGCTTCCACCAGCCGCGAAGCGCGAGGTCATCATCGCGAATGATTTTATACCGTGCGAAGTAGCGCTTCATTTCATCTAAAAATTGTGCCGACAGCGCACTATCCTTCCCGTTAATAACAAAAGCCGACGGATGCAGCGCAAGTGCCTTTTCCGCACCGCCGGCAATTTCGCCTCGATATCGTCCCGAGAAGTACAGAAACACCGGTTCAAAAATCTCAACCGCCTTTTCAATCTCCCGTTCAGTCGGATGCGGAACATTCAGGCAGGAAGTGAAAAAATCGAACACGAAAAAAGGATAGAGCTGCTGCGAAGTGGCGAATATTCTCTGATCGATGAGTTCCTGAAGCTTTTTATTTTCATCCTTCATGCTCACCTCATCGAACATGGCAAAGGTATGCCTGCGCATATCCGAACTGACTTCAATTGAGTCCAGAAGGCGAAATGCGCTGAAATCGTTCTCTTCAATTTTTTCAGCCGGCACAATCCGCGATTTATAATACATTCTGTTGGTCAGGTATGAAGGGTAGCTTGCCGTATCGCCTTTTTCAACGATGTTGCTCGAATCGCCGCCGAAGCGGAGGTCAATTTTGAAAAAATGCACAAAGCTAAGTGCCTTCCCGCCAATCGGCCGGTAGAATTGCACACTGTGAACATCTGCCTCCGGTTTACGCTTCATGAGTATCCGGTGTCCAATGAAGAATTCCGGGAAAAACGAACGCAATTCTTTCACCATTTCGGCTGCGATGTCGCAGGTAAGCTCTTTGACGGGTATTTTCGGCACGGTGATGGACCCGGGGAAGGTGATGAATTCGTTTTTGATTGTATTCAGAAAAATACCGCCCTCCCTGTTTTTCTCATCGGAAGAGATGCCGTCGATGATGTTCTGAATTTTCCGTATATGTTCCATCATTTCGCTGCACCGTGCAGTCGCAATAGCGCTCAACAGAAAACAGTTTCCATACTATTGTTGCCGATACGTCAACAAAAATTCATTGGACACGAAAAGGCCTTTTCGCTATCTGTGCACTGATGGCTGGTTTTCAGGCCAAAACTCTTACCCGGATTTCTCTTATGGAAAAGGAACTCAAACCATCCGCCGTTGAAAGGGTGATTTTCAAATACCGTACTCTGCTGCACTATCATCTTCGCTTCAAGAAGAAATTCGCGCACATTGAGGGGCGCCCCCTTGTATGGGGAATCTGGAATGTGGATATTTTCGGCCCGAATATCTCTCTCGGGAAAAATATCGTCTTCATCTGCGGCAACGGCTCCCGCACCACCATCACTTCGGTGAAGCTCGGCGGCCATACCGGTCGTATCGACATCGGAAACAATGTGCTTGTGATGCACGGTGTGCGCATCTCCAGCGCCTCGCATGTGTCGATTGGCGATGATTGCATGCTCGCCAACTTCTGCTATCTCACCGATGCGGACTGGCACGACATACACGATCGCACCATGCTCGTAGGCAAGACCGCGCCGATTGTGCTGGAGCGCGGCGTGTGGGTGGGCGATTCGGCGATTATTACCAAAGGCGTGCGCGTGGGTGAAAATTCCGTCATAGCCGCAGGTTCGGTGGTGACAAAAAGCGTTCCGCCGAATGTTGTCGTTGCCGGCAATCCCGCGCGCATCAAAAAGCGCATAGACCCCAAAAAAGTGGTGCACCTTGGCTCGCTCTACGAAAAAATCGGAGGCCCGCGGTAATGCGCGTCTGCCTGCTCTGTTATCGGGCGAATCCCTACTGCGGCGGTCAGGGCATATATCTCAAATACGTCGCGGAGGAACTGGCGCGCCAGGGCCATGAGGTGCATGCACTCGTGGGACCTCCCTGGCCATTGCCGATGAAAGGCGTTACGGTTCATCGCTTGGACAACAAACAATATTTCATTCGAAAAGGTTTTAATATCATCGAGGAGAGAGAGCCTTTCAGCATTTTTTCTCCGCTCAACGCATACGAATACCTGAGCACCAGGCTCAATTCCTTTTCCGAAATAAACGCATTCAGCCTTCGCGCGTATCTTTATCTTCGGAAAATTTCGGACCGCATCACATTCGACATCATTCACGATAACCAATGTCTCGGCTACGGCCTTTTGTTGATGAAATCGCTGGGAATACCCGTCGTCGCGACCATCCATCATCCGCTGTCGATTGATCTTGAAAATGTCATTGAGCGTGGCGCATCGTTTGTGAGCAAGGCAAAGGCGGTGATGTTTTATCCGATTATGATGCAAAAAATCGTTTCCAGACGACTCGATCACATCATCACCGTTTCTGAAGACTCAAAGCGAATGAATCATACCTATTTCGGCGTGCCGCTTGATAAACAGACTGTTGCCTACAACGGTCTGGACAGATCCATATTCCGTCCCATCCCCGGCATCAAGCGAAGAAAAGGAAAAATTCTTTTCGTTGGCAATGTGGAAGACGGCAAGAAAGGATTCGCGTACGCAGCAAAAGCGTTGCCGCATGTGAAAGGCGAAGCAACTCTTACGGTAGTTGATGGAGGCGCGCCGCACCATCAGAAAACCGACCTTTTGCTGAAAAATTTAGGGATTGGGCACAAGGTGTTCTTTACGGGAAAAATCACTGAAGAAGAGCTCGTGCGCCACTATAACGAATCGGAACTCGTTCTTGTGCCTTCCATCTACGAAGGATTTGGTTTTCCTGCCGCGGAGGCCATGTCGTGCGGCGCGCCGGTAATCGCCAGTGACGGCGGGGCGCTTCCCGAAGTGGTGGGGGATGCGGGCATCATTGTTCCGGCGCGCAATCATCTTGCGCTTGCCGATGCAATTAATAATGTTCTTGGAGACAAAAAGCTCCTTTCAAAAATGTCGAAAGCTGGAATTGCACGCGTACAGACGCATTTCACCTGGGAAAAAGCTGTACGCACCATGGCGGAAGTCTATGAGAAAATTATACACGCACATCATCCTTAGCTCATTGCCATGTCTCATACTTTGTTTCGTTTTCATTCGGAGCAGCAGCACCGCTTCTGATGATACTGATTCATTATACGGACCAACGCAAGAAGAGAAGTATCTTCGCGGCCGCTTCGAGCCGGAGAAACATCCCTTTTTCGCGAAGCTCTCCGACTTTGGCATCCCCTGCGATAGACCGCAGTATCTTCGCAAAGAAGCCGCAAGCGCTCTGAAAAAAATGTATGAAGCCTTAAAAAAAGATATTCCCGATGTAAAATTCTGGGTCCAGAGTTCTACGCGCAACTGGAATTCACAGAAAGCCATCTGGGAGCGCCGATGGAAAGAATTTTCAAAAAAATCGAAAAATGAGAAGAAGATTGCGCAATCCATTTTGCGTTCCTCTTCAATGCCCGGCACCTCGCGTCATCACTGGGGCACCGACTTCGATATCAATGTGCTGAAAAACAATTATTATGCGAAGGGCGATGGCGCTAAACTTTACAATTGGCTGAAACAGCACGCGGCAGAATTCGGCTTTTGCCAGCCCTATACCGCCGGCAGAACATCAGGCTACATGGAAGAGCGATGGCACTGGTCATACATACCCATGGCCTCGAAATTTCACAAGCGCTGGAATGCGCTCTTCGGCGAAAATGCGATGGCCCTGGTACATGATGGCGGATTTATCGGGCACAAGGGCATCATAGATGCTGCACCAATATATGTGAACGCCATCGATGATACCTGCGCGCAAAACGACGTCACAGAATAATTCTGGAAAGCGGCATACGCAGGCTCACCGGTTCCGGATAGCACCTTACATACCCCGCCCAGGAATTATTTTATCTTGATTTTTCCAAGAAATCTGCCGATAATATGCATAAGCTATCATAAACTTTTATTTCGGCAGGGAGTATTCAATGAAGAAGATTGTTTTTTCAATATTCATGTTTCTTGTGTCGGTTGCCATCTTCGCCCAGAATACGCAGAACACGGCGGGCAATCAAACTGATGAAACCATAAACCTGCCGAGTCAATCGTTAAGGACGCACCTTTTCGATGTGGAAAAATTTTCCATTATGTTTGGCTATGAACACCGCGGTTTCGGGGAAGTGCTCACTACCGAATTCAATCTGAAAAACAAGACAGATGATGAACTCGAATTATACATTTACGCAATTGCCACGTATGAGATTGAAGATTTCAATAAATCGAGCTTCACCATGCCACGGCACGGGGAAGGCGGAGTCACCATAACCAATTTTGTTCCTTATCCAATCGCGGCAGAGGACAACGACAAACCGTATAGCAAAATGAAGCATGCAAATTTCCGCTACAAAACCGGCAAGGACAGCGACGCTCTCGGGACGCTGCAAAAATTTCCAAGAGATCCGAAACTTGGCATCGACCCCACTACGGGTGGCCCCTACAAACTCAAAGACTCCCTCTTTGTGAAAACCCGCCACGTGAGCAAATATCGCAAGAATTATGTCTTTTTCAACCATGTAACCCTGCTTATTTTTGACGCGAAAAACCTCACCGATGACAAGGGCAAGCTCAATCCGCCGCTTTTCCGCCAGGTGTACCGCGTGGAAGGGAAGAGAAAATAGCAGCGATAACACCGAAATAACGGCGAAATAAAAAAAAACTTGTTTTTTCCGTTCAATTTTTCATACTGCTCCCGGTGCGCGATGAACTGATATTGCACATGTGTAAAATATCCGCGCATATCCTTTCTAATCGAGGTAATCATGGGTTGCATAGTGGCAATCGGGGCCCAGTGGGGCGATGAAGGCAAAGCCAAAATGATTGATTTTTTTTCGAAGGATACCGATATCATCGTCCGCTACCAGGGGGGCGCTAACGCCGGCCACACAGTCGTGGTGGACGGCGTAAAGCATGTTTTTCACCTCATCCCCTCCGGCATTCTGCACGAGGGAAAAGTATGTGTCATCGGAAACGGCGTGGTGATTGATCCCGAAGTACTGCTTGAGGAAATGGAACTCCTTGAAAGCAAAGGCATCAATCTTAAGGGTAGGTTGTATATCTCCGACGCCGCGCATATCATCCTGCCACTGCATAAAGCTTTCGATGAAGCGATGGAAGAATTCCGCTCTAATAAAATCGGAACTACCAGGCGCGGCATAGGCCCTGCGTATTCCGACAAATGCCTGCGGATCGGTCTTCGAATGGGAGACATGTTTGATAAAGATATTCTTCACGAACGTCTCACGTTTGACATCACGCTGAAAAACCTCTATCTGGAAAAGGTATTTTCCAGGAATCCTTTTCCACCTGAAAAAATTTTCGCCATTGTCGAGCATTTTCGCGGGAAAGTAAAAGATATGGTCATCAACACACCACACTATCTCCATACCGCGCTGGATGCAGGGAAAAAGGTTCTTTTAGAAGGCGCGCAGGGATTCGCACTTGATATTGATCACGGAACCTATCCTTTTGTAACGTCGTCCAACCCCACCATTGGTGGAGCTCTTCTTGGATCCGGGCTCAATGCGTTCGACATCGAAAAAATTTACGGCATCACCAAAGCCTACATTACCCGCGTGGGCGAGGGTCCATTTCCAACAGAAGAAAAAGGTGAAATCGGCGAGATGCTCCGCACACGCGGCGGAGAATTCGGCGCAACGACAGGTCGTCCGCGTCGCTGCGGCTGGTTCGACCTGCCGCTCATTCGTCAGGCACGCAGGATTAATGGCATCACCGATATGGCACTCACCAAACTCGACGTGTTAAGCGGCTTACAAACGATAAAAATTGCTGCCGCCTATAGATTGGACGGAAAGCAAATTGACTATTTTCCATCCGCACAGCTCCACCGCGTCGAGCCCGTATATACAGAAATGCCGGGATGGCAGGAAGATATTTCTGCGTGCACGAGCTTCGCTTCCTTGCCGAAACAGGCACAGAACTATGTGCGGTATATTGAGAAGGAATCAGGCATCAAGTTGTCGATCATATCGAACGGCGCAGATAGAAAAAGTACATTTTCGGTGCCCTGAAACTTTTTAGTGATAATCCCATTTATATACGCACTTTTTTTTGTTACATTTTTTGTTGACACTGAGGGATGGTTTTTTTATATGGTAAAGCTCGTTCCGGCCGAGACGCTAGCTCAGTCGGTAGAGCAACTGCCTTTTAAGCAGTGGGTCCGGAGTTCGATTCTCCGGCGTCTCAGTTGTCCCCGTCGTCTAGGGGTCTAGGACACTGGGTTTTCATCCCAGCAACAGGGGTTCGAATCCCCTCGGGGATGCAGGAAGCGAAAAGGGATGCATGTACAGGCATCCCTTTTTTTTTTATCGTTCAAATATCATGTAATAAAGACTCCCCGGCCTCGGAGGTATTCCTGCCGGGGAATTATACAAGTGCTCACAAACCCGCCGCTTATGTGCCTTATGAAGTTTAATTATCTCCCATTGCAACCGCGCGCCACCCCAAACATCCAGTCATCCGAAGCTTCTCTGTATTCATCGCCGCAGTTGGGATCGGAAGAGCCACCTGAACTATAGTTTTTATGGCTGCATTGATCATGATCAAGACAGTCCTTGCACCATGCGCTGGGTATTGATGAGCTGCCGCAACCCGCGCCACAGCGTCCCATGCATTCATATCCGGCGCGCGCCGTGCTTCCCACAAGGACAGACTCTGAATGATCTCCTTTAGAATCATCATACTTTGCGGTGACCCAAGTTCCTTTTCGAATACACGTAATGCCTTCGTTGGCAGATATGCCGTAATGGATTCCCTCACGCACATTGGGTGAACCATACTCCTGCCGTTCAATCGCATAATTGCCAGGTGATTCCGCCCAGTATTCAAGAATGCGAATAATCACATATTCATGTGTGGTAGGCGCACCACGCCGCGCTACATAGTCCGCAATGTGCCCGGCAAGCAAGCGCAGCGCATCCTTTTCGTCATTGGTCAATACCGCACCATACCCTTCAATCAAAAAACTTTCAGAGGCCATATCAATTTCGAGTTCAAGGCGTTTATCATTGACTACTACAATCACCGATGACTGATCATTGCTCCCGACGTTTGCGGATGTCACCGCATACGATACTGTCACATCCTCGTACTGATACGAACCTTCAATGCCATTGCTGCCATTGTCGATAATTTGAAAATTATCGCTCTCAGAACAGCCTGCCATTCCTACCAACAACGCAATAATGCTGATTATTATTTTTTTCATGATGTACCCCCGTTAATATAAATCATTATGGATTAAATATACAATACCAGCTTATTTTCGGCAACAAAAAAACCGTACAGACGGTATCGATTTTGAATTTTTTCTATGATATATCCAATCAGACTATATTTTTCACGAAACATACCTTTAATGTTTAAAAATAAAAATATAATAGTCAATAAATGACTTATGACATCTTATAGGTTTTTGAATGATATTATTGGATTGACAAATGCAGTGGTCAATCGCGTAGTATCATTATAGATGCGAATTGCGATTTTTCCGGCGCATCTTCAATAATATTATCATGCAAGGATTTTTTTCAAGGGATGGCACACGCACCCTTGGGAAATCTTTTCATCGGTAATATTATTCGGACTATAAAACTCCATCACAATATTCAGGAGGTGGTTATGGCGTTAAATCCAATAGTTGACTCCAGAGACGTACGTTTTATTCTTTTTGAACTTCTCGACGTTGAAAAGCTCACAAAATACGGCAAGTTCGCCGACTTCGACAAAGACACGTTCGAAGCCACTATTGAACTGGCTGAGCAAATCGCGGTTGAGCAGGTCTATCCAATCAATGCGGCGGCGGACAAAAAACATGCCCGGTACAATCCCGATACCAAAGAAGTTTACATTCCGGAAGAGTACTTCCCCGGCCTTAAGGCATACTACGAAGCGGGCTTTATCGGTCTTGCCTCAAGCCAGGAAATCGGCGGCACCGGCATGCCGAAAGTTATCTATCAGTGCGCCACCGACTATTTCACTGCGGCAAGCGTTGCGTTTACCATGTACCCCATGCTTTCAATCGGTGCGCTCAACATGTATATCAACTTTCTTCCCGAAAGCGAAGAAAAGAAAATCATCATTGAAAAAATGCTTTCAGGAGAATGGGGCGGAACCATGTGCCTCACCGAGCCCGATGCCGGTTCAGATGTGGGGGCTCTCAAAACTAAAGCGGTGAAAAATGCTGATGGAACGTTCAACATCACCGGCCAGAAAATTTTCATCTCATCAGGCGACAATAATTTTTATAAAAATATGATGCACCCCGTGCTTGCGCGCATTGAAGGCGACCCCGCGGGAACAAAAGGAATTTCGATTTTTTTAGTTCCCAAATATCACATCGATCCCAAAGCCCCCGGCAGTTTAGGTCCAAAGAACGATGTCGTCTGCAGCGGCATCGAACACAAGATGGGCATCACCGCATCCGCAACATGCACCATGAGTTTCGGCGATGAAGGCAAATGCAAAGGCGTACTCATGGGGCAGGAGCGGCAGGGCATGAAAATCATGTTCCAGATGATGAACGAAGCGCGCCTCTATGTGGGCAGCCAGGGAATGTCAGTATCCAGCGCGGCCTATATGCACGCCGTCACCTATGCGCGCAACCGCGTCCAGGGCGTTGACGTCACCCAGATGCTCAATCCCGACGCACCTAAAGTGACTATCATCAACCATCCCGACGTGAAGCGCATGCTCATCTCCATGAAATCGAAAGTCGAAGCGATGCGGACACTCACGTACTACTGCGCAATGCTTGAAGACCTTACCCATGTGGAGCAGGGAGAAGCGAAAAACGAAGCGCAGGGCCTTTTAGACTTCCTCATTCCCATCTGCAAGGCCGGAAATACCGACACCGCGTGGGAAGTCACCGGCGATGCGATACAGGTGTACGGAGGGTACGGTTTCTGCTCTGATTATCCCGTGGAACAGTTTGCCCGCGATGCAAAAATCCTTCAGATATATGAAGGAACTAACGGCATTCAATCGATGGACCTCACGATGCGCAAACTCCTCATGAACAAAGACCTGTATAATTACAATGTGTACAAAAAGCGCATCCAGGAAACCATCGCAAAAGCTACCGGCGTTGTCGATGAGAAGTACATTGAGAACATGAAGAAGGGACTCGCGAAGATGGACGAAACCGTCGAAAAGATGAAAAAAGATATGGCGGAAGGAAAATTCCTGCAAATTTTCGCCAATGCCTCACCCTTGCAGAGAGCGTTTACCGCGCTCACGCATGCATGGATGCAGCTCTGGGGTCTTACAGTGGCAATTCCTAAAATGAAAGAGCTCACCGGCGGCAAAAAGGGCCCCGAACTCGATGCGCTTCTGGCGGAAAACAGCGAAGCTGCGTTCTACGTTGGCAGAGTGCTCTCCGGCCAATTTATGCTCGGTGCGGAATTTCAGAAATTCTTTGCGCACTGCGACTACATCCTCTCCGGGGAAACCGCGGTGACCAAAGCCTCGAGCTACACTTTCACCGGTGCCCTCGAACAGTAATATCGTGCTCATGTTCGACACAAAAGGGGGGCAAAAGCCCCCTTTTTTATTGCGTTCCATTGCGACTTTTTTTCTCACTGCAGGAAATTCGCCGCTACACCAGCAAGCGTACACATAATGAGGACAATCGGGAGCAACCTTTTTTTTATCATAATACAGGCAACAAAAGCGATATTATTTCATTTTAAAAAATTTTATTTCTTTCTGGCCTTCGATTCCTACAAAAAGCCGGTACATTAGGTCTTTGCTTTTTGAAAGGCCTTTCGGCGCAAATACTTCAATAAGAAATTCGTTTTCTTTTAATTCCAAAGCGGGGATAGCACATCCCGGCATATTTTTGTCTTTGCCGGAAGTACAATATGTCTTCTTCCCGCTTTTGGGAAACGACAGAATAAAATATATCTCCGGTATGTTCGCCATGAGATTTGCGTGCAGGCGATGAGAAACTTCAGGCGTCACAATTCCACCCCACCAGGTATGGGTGGTTTCATTTCCTTTGAATTCACCATCGGCATTTGCCTGATATATGGCGCGGTTTTTCGCGTGCACATTCTGTTCAAAAAATAAAATTTTCGCACCCATAGGAGGTGCAAGGGAAAGCTCACGCGCACAGGAGAGATATGCTATGCATAAAACGATTATGGTA